>JBKHJO010000016.1:0-48970 GCA_046538105.1 Anaerolineales bacterium
CCTCGTCCACGCGACGCAGAATGGGAGCGTAAATCCTCTGCATAACGATCATAGATCTCTGCCAAAACCTCTATCATATCCCCTGGCTCTGACAAAGCGTTCTTTCTCTCCGTCCGCCTGCCTCCGATGCGTTCCCCCCTATAACACGTTCTGCCGATGTATGTACAAAAGTTTGTCCCAGTATACTACCATGCTATAATCAAATTCCAATTCTCCCCCCGTCAGTCTGCAAAAGCGCGTCGATAACGAGGAAAAAAGATGTACCTGGAACAAAGAGAGCGTCGGCGATCGCGTTCCATATGGCCCTGGATACTTTCGGTCATCGTTGCCATGGGCGCCGCCTGGTATGTGTATACGAAACAGACGACGGTGATAGAAGCCGTACGTGGTCCTCTGCCGACGCCCACGCCGACAGAGATCAGCGCGCGGGAATATGTATCCAAGGGGGATGATCTATTTCGTAAGGGACAGTATGACGAGGCCATGGCCGCATATAAGCGGTCCACAGAGTTGGATCCTTCCCTGGCAGTGGCCTATGCCCGGTGGGGACGCATCCTCGCCCTGCGCCACAGGGGCGACGAGGCCGTGCACACAGCACAGCGCGCCGTGGAGATCGACGCCGAATCGGCAGAGAATCAGGCTCTCCTGGGCATGGTCCTGGATTGGAACAATCAGACGGGTGAAGCCATCGCCGCCTGTCTCAAAGCGACCAAACTGGATGACACCTATGCTCTGGGCTATGCATACTTGGCCGAGGCTTACGGGGACTTTGGCCGGGTGCAAGATGCCCACGAGATGGCAAAAAAGGCTGTCGAACTGGATGCCGACGATCTCTTTGTACGGCGCAATCTGGGATATACTTATGAACTGATGGGCCGTTACGAGGAGGCCATCGGGGAGTATGAGGCGGCCATAGAACTGAATCCCAATCACGCCTTCATCTATCTCGATCTGGGGCGCAATTATCGCGCTCTGGGCGATATGGAAGAGGCTGCCCATCAGTTCGAAAAGGTCACACAGGCCGACCCCAAAGATCCCCACGGCTACGACCAGTTGGGATGGACGTATTCTTCCCAAGGAATTTATGAGATGGCGATCACCGAACTGGAAAAGGCCGTAGAGGTCGATCCAGAATATGCCCCTGCGTACGGGCACCTGGGGATGACCTACTATATGCGACGCAACTATGAAGAGGCAATTCCAAATCTTGAAAAAGCCATCGATCTCGGCGCTCGTTCCGAGGATCACTGCTACGTGCTGGGATTCTCCTACGCTTACGTGGATCAGTGTGACGAGGGCATCCCCTGGTTCGAGGAAGCCCTCAAGATCAACTCCCAGTCTTCCGTAGCCCAGGAGGGACTCCGCTATTGTCAGTAGAACAAAGAACGTATATTATACGATCCAAAGGGACGGAATAAAAGATGAAACGCTCTTTTGCACAGAGACGGCGTATTTTGTTCTGGGTGCTGAGTGTCATCGTTGCCCTCAGCATGGTTTGCAGCCTGGTGGCCACCCTGGCACCTCCCAAGAGACCGCAGCCCACACCGCAACCCACATACGCCATCCCGACGTGGACTCCCACCCCCACATACACCCCATCACCGGCGGATGCGCCGGTTCAGGCGACCTCCGAGATTCCCACAGAGCAACCATAAACCAACGACGAGATGGTGACTGGCTTTGACACGTCCAGATGTTCAAAGTATTCTTTATGAGATAGGGAGTAGGGTCGAGCGTCGCACACGGAATCGTGCAGTCATTTCCACATTATGCTAGTTGAGGTGAGGTACACTTTTGTTCATCGATGAGGCAACCATCGTCGTTCGCAGCGGCGACGGCGGAAATGGATGTGTGAGTTTCAGGCGCGAAAAGTACGAACCACACGGCGGGCCCGATGGGGGCAGCGGCGGCAAGGGGGGAGATGTCTATCTTCGCGTCAATGAGGGCATCAACACCCTGACCTATTTCAGTCGGCAGCGGCACTTTGTGGCGGGCGACGGAGGACACGGCAAGGGACGCAACAAAAACGGACACAACGGAGAGGATATCTATGTAGATGTACCTCCCGGCACCGTGGTGCGCGATGCGGCCACGGGGGAAGTGCGCCGTGACATGACCGAGCCAGAAGAGACCTTCAAAGTGGCTGAGGGAGGGCGCGGCGGGCGGGGAAACAGCGTCTTCAAGTCCTCCACGCGCCAAAGTCCGGGATTCGCCGAACTTGGAGAGCCCGGCGAGGAACGCACCCTCAAATTAGAATTGAAACTCATCGCCGACGTGGGCCTGTTGGGCAAGCCCAATGCGGGCAAGTCGACCCTCCTGGCCAGCGTGAGTGCGGCCAAGCCCAAGATCGCCGCCTATCCCTTTACCACCCTGAGCCCCCTTCTCGGCGTGGTGGAGGTCGATACCCGCACTTTTGTCATGGCCGACATACCCGGCCTCATTGAGGGCGCTCACCAGGGTGTGGGTCTGGGCCTGGAGTTCCTGCGCCATGTGGAGCGCACGCGCCTCCTTATCCATCTCCTCGATGGCGCCAGCCCGGATCCGGTGGAGGATTACAAAGAGATCCAGCGAGAGATAGAACTTTATAGTCAGGATCTGGCAGAGAAGGAACAGATCGTCGTCCTGAACAAGATGGACCTGCCCCAAGCCCGCGAAAAGCATCCCCGGCTGGAAAGGGAACTCCCCGTGGAGAAACTGTATGCCATATCGGCGGTCACCACAGAGGGAGTGCAAGAATTGATGCGCGCCGTCGCCGAGCGTCTGGAACAGATACCGAAAAAAGAGCCGGAAGAGGAGAAAGAGATGCTCGTCTTCCGGCCCCACGAGGAAGGCGAGGACAAGACTGTACGGGTTCATAAATTGGGGCCGGGCGTGTATCGCCTTTCGGGAGAGGAGATCGAACGCCTGGCTGTCATGACCGACTGGAACAATCGCCAGGCTATGGAACGCTTTGAGCGCATCATGAGGGCGCGGGGCATCTCATCGCAATTACAAGAGGCTGGCGTCCAGGTTGGAGACACGGTGCTAATAGGTGACATCGAACTGGAATGGCATTAGGTATATCCTCCCCGGGCTCGCATCTGGATCGGCTGGTGTCCAAGGACACCGGACGACTTGGCGTCTTTGGCGGAAGCTTTGATCCCATTCATATAGGACATCTCATCGTGGCCGAGGAGGCCAGAGCACACCTGAATCTGGATCGTGTGCTCTTTGTGCCGGCGGGTGTGTCGCCCCTGAAACCCGAAGGCACCCTCTTTTCTCCCGCCGAACGGCTGCGTATGGTGGAATTGGCCATCGAGGATAACCCTCTCTTTGACGTGTCGAGCGTAGAATTGCGGCGGGAGGGGCCGTCCTACACAGTGGACACCCTGGGCACCATACGCCGCGAACTCTGTGACGAGGTCCAACTCTTTTTTATCATGGGCGCAGATGCCCTGAAAACGCTTAATTCCTGGTATCGCCCGCGGGACATCATTCGCATGGCGCGCATCGTCGCCATCAGCCGTCCCGGAGCCAACCTGAATCTGCAAGCCCTGGAGGAGGATCTACCCGGCATATCGGAAGCCACGGATATCATCGACACGCTGCAGATCGGCATCTCCTCCACGGATCTGCGATCCCGGTTGGAGGGGGGTCTCCCCATCAAATATCAGGTTCCCGCTCCTGTGGAAGCGTATATCCATACACACTGGCCGCCCTGAGAAAGGGCGTGCCGACATACCAGATATCCGGACAGCCCAGTCCTTCTAACAAAAAGTGAGCGGGGTATACCTATGCTGTGTAGTTTTTCTACCGCCTGCTTCTATCATCTCCCATTACGCACCACATTCCGTCTGGTAGCCGACGCGGGCTTTGACGGAGTCGAATTGGTCATGTGCCCCGAGGTCTGGCTGCGGGGCGCGGATCTTGTGACGGAAGCGTCCCGCCGACACGGGCTGACGGTCTACAGCGTGCATCAGACCCTGCTGCCCACCAGCCCCCGCGGCGGCGGGGCGGGACGCATCGTGGATGCCGTGGACACGGCACTGGCGTTGGGCGCCCGCTGTGTGGTGGCCCATACCACGTGGGCCAAAGGTTGGGAGGAACCCAGAGCTCAACGCTGGTTGGAGACCATCAAGACCTGTCGAGAGCGCCTTGAGGGCAGCGGTACGCGATTATCATTGGAGAATCAGGGCATCTACACGGAGGGCCAGCGCAGCCCGTTACAGCAGATACCCGACCTGCTCTCTTTTGCAGAACGATACGATCTGGCCATCACCCTGGATACCTGTCACGTGGGAACGGAGGATCTAATAGCCACCTATGAACTGGTAAAGGGGCTCCTGGTGAATGTCCACCTCAGCGATCTCTCTTTTTCCTCGCCCAGGCTTCCCCATCCTCTGCTGCAGGGTCTGCTGACTCGCCATCGGATGCCCGGACAGGGCGACCTGCCCCTAGATGATCTGATGCGGCGGATAGCGGTGGACGACTTTGTGGGGGCCATCAGCGTCGAGGTCAGTCCCCTGGCCCTCGGCATGTGGCCATCTTCCAAAGTGCGAGACCGCCTCGTTGGACTCGCCTCCTATGTTCGATCCTTTGAAGAGACACCCGAGATCGATCCACGTGCCTGATACATCTGTATCCTTTTGTATCCCTTGGTGTTGTTAATCCACGGGCCAAAGATTGACGAGAGTTTGTTCCTACGCGTTTCCTTGTCGAGGAGGGAAAGGTGTCCACCAGAGACATACACATCGAACCTGTGAAAACCCGTCGAGAACTGAGGGATCTGATCAAGTTCCCCTTTGATCTGTACCGTGACGATCCCTACTGGGTGCCCCCGCTGATCAGGGAGAGGATGGCTCACTATGACCCAGAGCGTAATCCCTTTTTCGAGCATGCCGAGGCCCAGTTCTTTCGCGCCCTGCGGGGGAACGAGACGGTGGGTACCATCGCGGCCATCGACGACGAACTACATCCCAAAGTATGGAACGAACCTGTTGGTTTTTGGGGGGTGTTCGAGGTCATCGAGGATTATGAGGTGGCGGCCAGGCTCTTTTCCGCTGCTCAGGAGTGGCTCGCCTCCCGTGGCCGCGAGATCATGCGTGGCCCGCTCAATCTGAACATCAACGACGAGATCGGCCTGCTTATCGAGGGATACGATGGCTCCCCCGCCATTATGATGCCCTACAACCCTCCTTACTATAAGGCGTTTGTAGAGCGCTATGGCTTTCAAAAGGCCAAGGATCTGTACGCCTACAGGACGGATATCGCGCGCTATAGAGACGGTCTTCCAGAGAGCATCGAGCGGGGAGCACGCATCGCCGAGGAGCGATATAATGTCACCGTGCGGCCCGCGCAGATGGAGCATCTGGAACGAGAGGTGGAACTGATAAAGCCAGTCTATCGGCAGGCGTGGTCGGAGAACTGGGGCGCGCTGCCCATGACCGATGAGGAGTTCGATTACCTGGCAGAGGCGCTAAAAGTGGTGGTCGATCCGGACCTGACGATCCTGGCCTTTCTCAATGACGAGCCGGTGGGCGTCATGATCACCCTGGCCGACTACCATCAGGTGCTGAAACATCTGAACGGGCGCCTCCTTCCCTTTGGCTGGCTAAAGTTCCTGTGGTACAAACACAAGATCGAGGGGATACGGGTGCTGGTCATGGGCGTCCTGAAGGAGCATCGCCTCAAGGGGATAGAGGGACTCATGTTCCACGAGGCATACCGGGAAAGCCTGAAAAAGGATTATGAATGGGTGGAGATGTCCTGGATCCTGGAAGACAACTATCGTATCATCCGCACTCTGGAAACCATATTCGGCGAGATCGATCGCACGTATCGCCTTTATGACCTCCCCATAGCGGGATCAAATTAAGGATTTCGAACCACAAAGTGAAAGCGCTTTTGAAAACGTCTGAGCAGTTTTAGCAGCGGTGCACCAAAGAACCACAGGAGAAGGGCGTTCCCCACAGCCCGGCCCAAATCCCACCAAAAGGAGGTCAGCCCATAAAAGACGGCATAGCGCTTAAGGGTCTCCATCAGACCCATACCCGGCTGCCAGTACATCTCGGCCTGTTGAGGTTGAAAGACATAAGGCCAGAACCAGACATTCATCAGCACGCCAAAGAGCAACCCCCAAATCAGGCCCCATAACCCCAATACAAGCACTTCTAGGCGATCCAGATGACGCAGATCGGGCAGCCAGGCCGACGTCAGCCCCACCCATCCCGTGGCAAACATCTGGTAGGGGAGCCAGGGACCTATCCCCGCGCCGATGATGGCCGAAACCATCAGGGAGAGGGCTCCCAGCAGGAAACCAAAAGTGGCGCCATAGATGTAACCGCAGAGAATGGGGAGCACAAAGACAGCGGCAAACCCCGCCGGCCCGGGCACGGCCCGCAGAGCAGCGTTGGTAGCCGTAAGCACACCCAGCACGGCCACGATCTTGGCGTTCATCTCCCCGCTCTGCAGGGTGATCAGCACGATCCCCAAACAGAGAGCGACGAGCAGGAGGGAGATGAGGGGACTGTCCTGAGCGTGGACATCGCTAGCCACAGGAGATTGGGGGAGAGCCGTGCTGAAAAAGGGATACAACAGGGCAGCCAGTCCCACCAGGCTTGCCACGAGCAGGACGAGGTCGTCCAGCAGGCGTCCGATCTTCACGGGAGACTCCTCAACACGTCCTCCACCGTGAGATAGCGCTCGTCGCGCAACAGTTTGTTGATCTGGGAGGAAAAGACCATGGACTGGGACATCACCTCTCGTGTGCCACCGTCGATGATCACCTCCCCTTCTCCGAGGATGATCACCCGATCCACGGCAGAGGCCACCAACTCTACGTCGTGGGTGGAGAGAAGCACCGTATGGCCCGCGGCCCGCTCCCGCCACAGGTAATCGACCAGAGCCCCCTTTTGTATATAATCAAGGCCCCGCGTCGGCTCGTCCAGCAGGATGATGTCGGGTTCGGCAGCGAGGATGGAGGCCAGCGCCACCCGCTGCCTCTCTCCCACACTCAGGTCGCGGGGATAGCGCCGGGCCGCCCCGGCCAACCCCAACTCTTGTAACAATTCCTGCGATCCCTCTGCAGGCAGATCGTGATTCTGCCGCGTAAAAGTCACCTCCTCCTCCACCGTATCGGCAAAGAGGAGGGTATCCGGATTCTGGGGCACATAACCCACTACCCGGATGATCTCCTCCAGAGGCGTACTGGCGGTGTCCATATCGCGCACGCGCACCGATCCCCGCCCGGGCTTCAGCAAACCAACCAGATGCTTGAGCAGAGTGGTCTTGCCCGACCCGTTGCGCCCCATGATAGCCACGCACTCGCCCCGATGTATCTCCAGATCCAATCCCCTGAGCACCATCTGCCCATCATAGGCGAACCAGAGATCGCGCACAGCCACGTCAAGGGGAGCGTCGGGCACCGTGGTCTCCTCGTCCACCGCAGGGGGAGGCTCCAACGCCAGGTCGCGCGCCTTTGGCCGGGCCTCCTTGATGGTAAAGGGCAGGGGCGACCAGCCCAACGCCTTGCCCAGGGCCACCAGAGGGGGCACCAGATCCATCCGACGGAGCACCTCCTCTGGGGGCCCCTGGATAGGCGCCTCTCCAGGGGCTGGCAGATACACCATCCTGTCCGCATACTGGACGACGCGTTCCAGACGGTGCTCCGAGAGGACGATGGTCAGTCCCAGATCCAGGTTCAGGCGGCGGAGCGCGGTGAGCACCTCCTCCGCCGCCTGGGGATCAAGTTGGGACGTGGGTTCGTCCAGGACGAGGACCCGGGGTTGCAGAGTCAGCACGGAGGCGATGGCCACACGCTGCTTCTCCCCCCCCGAGAGGGTGCTGATACGCCGATCGCGCAGATCGGCAATATTCAGTTGATCGAGAACCTCCTCCAGACGCTTACGCATCAACGTCTGTGGCAGATTGTGATTCTCCATGCCAAAGGCCAATTCGTTCTCCACCGTATCCATAACGAACTGGGTTTCGGGGTCCTGGAAGACAAAACCGACGACAGAACTCATCTGACGCGGCTGGGAGCGGATGGGGTCCCGTCCTGCAATGCGGATGGTGCCCCCGATCTCTCCCCCATAAAAATGGGGAATCAGGCCATTCAGACAGCGCAGCAGAGTCGACTTTCCCGACCCTGAGGGACCCACGCTGAGGACGAAATCGCCCTCCCGTATCTCCAGATGCAGATTGTCGAGCACGGGGGCACGAGCCTCAGGATAGGTATACGTGACGCCGTCAAAGGTGATCATGGTGCCCCTCCCAGGACGGGCCCCTTGACCGTCGATCCGGACGTCCCCTCCCGGTTACCAAACAGCACGATAAGAGCGGGTATAGCCAGCAGGGTCAGGAGGAGGCCGATCCAACCGTCAAAGGGAGGCACCAGGGAATAGGGCGGATAAGGATGATAGACGAGGGCCATCTTGTCCACCATACGCACGAACAGGAAGCCGGCCAACGCGCCCAGACTAGAGAGGACGATGGCTGTATCCTGCCTCTGCCATCGGGCACGCCGATAATGGCTGCGCTCCACGCGGCTTCCCAATACGTGAAACACGTAAAAGATGATCAAAAGGGCAACAATCGAGAGAGGCAATCCCCAAGAGGCGAATCGGGATAGATAGCGCCGTACAAAAAAACCTCCTATCAACAATACCAGGGACAATAAGGTCATAACGCGCAGTCCGTTCCTCTCCCTCGCGGTCATGGTTGTGAGTTGTCCTCCAAAACCCCGCGACTCCATGGCCTCGGCCAGTCCGATGGCCCGTTCGAGGGCGGTTGTCAACAGGGGGACCAAAAGGGGTAAGATATCCCGCCAGCCACGAAAGCGATGGCCACGAATGCGCTGGGCCTCCCGTATCTCCTTGGCACTGGCCACCATCTGAGGAATAAAGGTGAGAGCGATGCAGGCTACCACCCCGGCCTGATAGAAAAAGGCGGGCGTCAGACGAAGCAGTTGCGAGGCATCGACGGCGAGATGAAATGTACTCAAGATAAGCAAAAGCACCCACAGGGAAAAGCCAGAGACCAAGCCACAGACCACGGCCTCCAGGGTGATCCTGCCCCCTATCAGGGGCCAGTGCCCGGGCAGCACAAAGAGAACGTGATCTCCCCGATGCACCATCAAAGCATTAAAGGGCACGGTGATAAGCCATATAAAGAGCCCCCACGTGAGCAGGGTGTGCCAACTCTGGGTCATGTCGGTATTGTAGCGCGTCGTCACGTGAATCAGCCAGGACGCGAGGGCGATGAGGGTCAGATAGAGGGGATTATGGGTCAACAACGCGGCGACGGCAGCGCTAGCCGTCCAGACGAGCCACGCACAGGCACGATACATGACAGTTCAAGCCCTTCTCGTCATCACTCCAGGAGACCCTTCTCGCGCGCCTCGCTGTAAAGCATGCGTTCCGTCTCGATGTACCAGCGATCGATGGTGCGAAAACGGTCACTGAGCTCGAACATGGGGCCCACCTGTACGTCCTTAACCCGGGCATCCACGGCATAGCTATATACAGGTTGATAAAGCAGCAGTGAGGGCACGTCGCGGGCGAAAAGTTCCTGGAACTCGCGATACAACGCCGCGCGCTCTTCCTTGTCCGTCGCGGCGCGGGCCTGTGCCAGGATCGCATCGGCCTCCTCGCTCATATAGCGAGCAAAGTTTAGCCCATCCTCGTCGACCTGGCTCGAATGCCAATAGGGGTAAGGGTCGGGGTCGGGGGGCAGGTTCTGCCAGCCGCTCAAGGCGGTGTCGAACCTCCGCAACCGCAGCGCCTGTCCCACCAAATCCTCCCAACTCATCGTTGTGGGGATGGCGCGAATGCCCACATCGGCCAACTGCTCGCTGATGGCCTCGCTAAGGGCCACGCGGGTGGGGTCGTCCTCATTGGTGACGATTTCGAACTCCAGTTTCAAGTCCCCCCGCTCCCGGACGCCATCATCGTCGTCATCGAACCAGTGATCCTCCTCAAGGATGGCGACAGCCTTTTTGGGATCGCGTTCATATCTTGGTACTTTATCATCATAGGCCCAGGAACGAGGCAGGATGGGGCTGTGAAGCACGACCCCCTGTCCCTTGAGTACATCATCCACCAGCGCCTGGCGATCCAGGGCCCACATCATGGCCTGTCGCACAGCACGCTCCTGAAAGATGGCCCGGTCCAGATTCAAAAAGACCATATTATACCCCGAGAGGGGTGCCGAATAGAGATTGAGGGTATCATCCTGGCGAATGGGCTCCAGATGTTGGGGAAGGACGCGAGCGATGCCATCAATCTCGCCACGCCCCCGCGCCTCAAAGACCGCGGAAGCATTGGGATAAAAGACGAACTCCAGACGCTCCAGATAAGGTCGAGGGTGATAGAAATCCTCGTTGACCACGAGGAGCATACGCTGCGCACCGACCTCACCGATCTTGAAGGGACCTGTGCCAACGGGGGTGGCGTTAAACTTGCTCTCTGCCAGGGCTTCCACAGAGACATTCCCCAGGATATGCGCAGGCAGGATCCCCACCGTCGTATAATCGACAAAGGGGGCAAAGGGCTCTCGTAGAACGAAACGCACGGTGTAGGTATCGACCTTTTCGACCACGACGGTGCGCCACATCTCGGACAAAGAGGGGGCGCCGTGAAAATCCGGATCCTTGATGGTATTCACGGTAAAGACCACGTCGTCGGCGGTGAATGGGGCTCCATCGTGCCACCTCACGTCTTCCCGCAGATGAAACGTATATGCCGTCCCACCACGGGCTATCTCCCACTCCCGGGCCAGATCGGGGACGATCTCCCCCTTTTTGTTGACTTTTGTCAATCCCGTAAAGATCAGAGACGCCAGATCAGCATCCACAGGATTGGGCTGGCAAAGGATGGGATTAATAGCATGGGGATTTCCGGCGATGCCCTCCACATAGGTACCACCGTTCTTGGGGACCCTGACCGTCGTGACGCTAAACGCCGCATAACCCGTTACGACAAGCAGGAGGGCGATGGTCAGCAGTGCCACGACGACTTGAAGTCGTATACGTCCCATAAAAGGGATCCTCGTCGTCAGAACTAGACTAACACACTGGCTATCGAGGTGAGGCAAAAGACCACAGCGAGGACGATGGTGAGGTTAAAAAGGGTCTTCTCGGTGCCCCGACGTTTATGTTGAATGGAACTCTCGCCGCCGAATACACTGGCGCTGCTGCCCCTACTCTGAACAGCAGTCAGTGTGATCAGAGCGATGGAGACAAGGATCTGGATGATATTCAAGTATAAACTCAAGGACTAACCCCCTGTAGGAAATGATAAAGGGTATATTATGCAAAAATAACTGGCGTCCATTATAGCACGGTCTGGCAACCCTCGCAAAGCCGTGCAAAGTGCACTTCTGCCGCCAACGTCATCCTTTCAGTTTTCTCTCCAGGTGCCACAGGGCCTCCTGCAACTTTTCCTGGCGCACGGCGGTAGTCAGATCTCCACGGGTGCGCTCCGTCACACCGCGTACCATGTCCGTGGTGCGACGCAATCCTCCCGTCAACGCATCGGGGAAATCGATGGTCACCAACTGCCCATATACCTCGTCCATCACCTCCAACAGCGTCTCGGCCTCCTCCGTATCGCCCCGACGTATGCTTTCCAGAGCGAAACGTCGCATCTCGCCCATGGCCTCTCCCAGGCCATTCAGATAAGACGCATAGGGAATATCCATCTCGTCGGGATCTGGAAGGGCTTTTCGCGTGACGAGGGACAGGGTGATGGCCGCTTCGGCCATCTCTTTGAGAGCGTCCTGAACGTATCCCGCGTGATAGATGTCGGCATAAGCAGCCGCATCGTGGCACATGGTTTCGGCGGCCTCGCGGGCCTGAGCCAACAGATCTCGCGCTGAGGAATACTCGTGCCGATGCGTGGCGCGGATGCTGTTCGCGCAATGACGGATAAGCGAGCGTGATCTGGCGAGAGTCAGATCGCGTACCTCATTCTTTTTCGTGAGTCGATCCCGTATACGTTCGATGATAGGCTCCAGTTCATGCACCATGATACCTCCTAATGGAAAAAGCCCGGGCTGCCACCCTTTTTCGGGTGTGCTGATCTCGCCAAATTGTTCCTCCTCCCATTTTCCATCTCTATGGCACCTCTTTGAAATTTACCCACGTTATCTTGCCACGTTCGCCCATGACGTCCACGGGCTGTGAAGAAAGATCGACCAGGCTTAATGTATAGGTAACGGGATTACTCAGCCCGTCAAAGGAATACTGTCCTTCCCCATCGGTTAGCGCGGTCGCCGACCAGTCCCAGGCCTGAATTCTGATCTGCACGCCGGAAACCCCCCGCTCATCCTCGTCCAGCACCTTTCCACGGATAAAGATACTCTCCCTATCGATGGCCCGGCGCTCCACAAAGCGCCCCACAAAGGTGCCCGAGGGCGCTGAAGGCTCCACCGTCCCCTCGTCGGACACGATGGGGTCTTTTTCACAGTGCATCGCGGCCTGTTCCAGCGCGTCCTCCACCTGGGCATCGTCCCCGATCTCCAACGCCTCGGCATACTCTTCCGCTGCCTGACACCATGCTTCCTCCTCTGCCAGCACGTCCCCGTGATTCATATAGGCCTCGAATAGACGCTGCTCCACGTCCTTGTATTGAGGATCCAGATCATATAGCGCGGAAAGGTTTTCGATGACCCTGGCCCAATCGGCGCCCCAATAACTCATGGCCGTCGTATAGAGATTGGCCAGATTTCGGGCATGGGACACCCGGGCGTCGTCGGGCTGTAATTCCAGAGCCCGATCGAACAGACGCACCGCCTCCTGTAAGCGATCCTGCTCCACAAGTTCCAAACCATGCCGGTATAGAACAGTGAACAGCATCCGCTCCACTTTTTCCTGTCGATAGGCGGGATCCAGAGTCAGAAGTTGATCTGCCGCCTCAAGCGCCTGCCGCCAATCCTCCTGGTCATAGGCGGCCTCAAACTCCTCAAAGTAAGCCGCTTTGGTCTCCTGCTGTAGACGCGGCGTGGCGGTGGGCACTTTTTGCATCTGTTGACGCGCCTCCGCCAGTTTGCTCGTCATCTCCTCGTTTTCTGGATCCAGAGCCACGGCATGTTCGAGTTCGGCCACGGCGAGTTCCAGGTTTCCCTCCTCCAGATGAGTCAATCCCTTGTTATAATGCTGCATGGCAGCGCGTCGCTCCGTCCTGGCACGATCCTGCAGGCCATAATATACGCCGGCGGCACCGAGCCCCAGGATGATCAACACGACCAAAAGGGCAATGCCCAGCACGAGCATAGTCCGGCCACAGCCCTCTCGCCGGTTCTCTGTCTGGGGGACCTCCGTCGACTCCTCTTTGTTGGTTTCTTCTAGTTTGTGACCACAGTTGGGGCAAAAGAGAGCCTTGCCCACAACCTGATGACCACATTGGGGACAGATCATCTTAACTTCCTCCCACCATTAGAACCTATGAGCCGCCAGTAGCGTGTTCCGTTCGTCTCTAATATGGACGGACAAAGGGGCTTCTATGTTCCCCACGACAGCAAATCTTCCCTCAAAGGGAGCGTCGGGATGCACCGAAAAAGATTGTACAGCGACCTCCTGTTGATCCTGGAGAATCTGCAGTGTCGCTGCGCGCTCGACGGGCGAAAAGACGCACACCCTTACATCCTCCTCCTCGCGCACGGCATATAATGTCACTTCCTCGTCGGCATAGGAGACGCCATCACATCGGGCCACGGGATACCACGTCTCCTCATAGGCCACTTCCCCGCCGGGTTCCAGCATGGCATAGTCGTCAAAGGTGGGCGTGAGGCCGCCCCACATCTCCACATAGCCCGAATCATCGTCCGTATAGGTCCCCGAATATTTCTGCTGAGGGCCAAACCCAAACAGTTTGCTACCCCGTGCGATCTGGGGTGGAAAAACGCGCACCATACCCAACTGCGTCGTCGGCTCATAGACTGCCGTGAACGGCGTCTCGACGTCAGGGGCGAAAAAACCCAACCAATCCCCCCACTGGGCATAGTGACTCAGGTCACGCCCCCGGTAGACGGGCCAGGGCAGGGATTCTCCCAGGCCCGGCAACGTAGCATCCGCCGTGCCATGTACGATCACCTGGGACGTCGGGTAGCAGAAACGCAGACTGGGCCGCACGCTGTCTGCCCCCGGCGCCAGCATGGCATTGATCCAGTACTGGAACGCCTGCTCCGACGCGCTCGTGTTTCGCAAGGCGGAATGCACGGTAAAAGCAGCCCTCTGAGGATGCAGTCTGATGCTCACCCGCACCCCGATGCCACGGCTCTGCTCCTGGATATGCATGGTCGCCTCCGCGGTACCATCCGCATGGCGCGCGATCTCGGGTTCCCACGGCTCGGCCGTCACATAGCCATGTTCATCCACGGGAAGACAGAACTCCATGCCGCCAACAGCCAACCACCAGCCCTGATCCAGCGGTCCCCAGTGTGTGGGCTTGATAACGGGATTATTGTAGAACAGGTCCTGTCCTGTGGGCAAAAAGCGACACTGATAAACCCGCCCCCCCAGATCGGGCAGCAGGGTGAGTTGCAGATACTCGTTGCGCATGATCAACACTCGATAGGTACGGGGTCTGGGGGGACCCACGCTATCCCTGTCCAGCAGAGGGTAGGGATGCCCCGCCTCCTCCGGCGCCGTATAAAGGGCTTCCTCGTAAGCATAGGTGTCGATAGTCAGTTCATCCCAGTACACCGAGACGGTGGGCTCGGGCGTCGGCGTGGCCGTGGGTTCTGGAGAAGGCGTGGGGGTCGGCGGGGACGAGGGAACGGATGTGGGCGTGACCGTCGCACGTGGCTCCTCGGTCGGGGCGGACTGCAGCCGAAATGTAGCCCGCGCAGTGCCCACATCACCCGTCGCATCCACGGCCTCGACGACGAGGTCATGCTCCCCTTCCTCCAGGTGCGACGTATCCATCACATAACGCAGGGAGGCATCCTCCACCTCGTACAACAACTCCCCATTCAGACGCAGGCTCATCTCAACCACATCGTCGTCATCCCGAACCTCGGCCACGACCTCGAGATCATCCCCTATCTGCAAGATTGTCGGCATGGCCTCCAAGAGAACCTGGGGCGGGGAGACCTCACGCAGCGTCCTGGAGACGACGAGTTCCCGGGCACATTGGGGGGAGATGATGATCACGTCGATCACGAACCCCTCTTTTTCCAAACGCAGGGTAGCCTGCTGGGCCGTGGTGCGCAGGGTGAGGGGAGTTCGTCCCCGTTCTTCCCCATCGAAAAAGACCTTAGCATCCGAGGGCGTGGAGACCACACGCACTGAGGCCTGGCAGGGGGCAGGAGAGGTCTCGCGCACCCCCACCGTGGGCGCGCCCGAAGCCATCCGACAGCCCACCAAGAGGAGACAGGCCAGGGCCACGCCGAGGCAGCGCAGCAGATGCGTTGCCAAGGATGTCCGATCTATTTCGGCCTCACACGTTCCACCGGCACATCTCATAGATCCATTATAGCCAAGGCCAGAGGCGACGTCCAAAGAAGGATGAATATCCCCTGGGTTCACTTTCAATCCGGGCATGTTACCCAGGGCGGCACTGAAGACGGGCTCAAGCGCCCACCAGCCAGTGGGTCAGGCCCACCAGGGGCAGGGAAAAGAGTCCCAGAAAGACAAGGGCGATAGCGGCCAGGACGAGGGCAATGCGCAACGGCCAGGGAGGAGACGAATCGATGCCCCCTCGCTCCCCCCGGAAGAGGGGCAACACCAGGGGAGCGAGGCTCCATAGACAGAGGATGCTCATAGCCATCACCCAGGGCACCAGCCAGGTCAAATCGAGCAGGTACACCAGCCTGATCATCTCAAGGCAGACGATAAAGCCCAGGGTAGGAGGCAGGCCCGTCAGGGAGAGCAGACCGATACCAAGGGGCACCCCTACCAGGGGTGCACTCATCACCACGCGGGAAAGCAATTGTCCGGGCGGGATGTCTCCAACGAAAGAGAGCCAGCGCAGGGAGAGACGGATCACCCCCTGCGTCAACACATAGCCCGCAGCCACGGTGACAAGAAGAGTAATGGCCTGTCCGCGAAAGACGAAAGCCAGCGCCAGCAGCAAAAAGCCCCTTTGAGCAGCCAACAGGCCCCCGAGACTCTGCAGAGGTTCGCGTCGCGCATGGATGATGACGGTACCCCATCCCCAGACAAAACAGATCAGAGAGAGGAACAGACAGAGCCAAAAGCATTCCCGGGCCACGGCACCCAGATACAGCCCCAGGCGCAGGAGCACCATCAGTCCCAGAAGGTGGGAGATGGGACTGTCTCCCTGGCCGTCAAACGTTCCAAAAGGTGGCAGAAGGCCCGTACAAAGGGCGACACCGCCCATGAGCAGGCCCAGGCCAACATGAAGGTCAAAGGAGTGGGGACCGCCGTGCTGCCACAAAAAGCGATCCAACGCGGCCATCTCGAAGGTCGCGGTCTCGCCATAAAGAAACGCCGCTCCCAAGAGGATGCCCAGGAGCGCCAGCCCAGCCCTGGCGATATCCTGTGTAATCCCTTTTCCTTTCTGTTTCACCAACCGGGCCACACCATACAAAGCGACACCCACGCCGAGCCCTAGCAGGTTGGGGCTCCAAAGAGCCAGCAGCCCCCCACAGGTCGCCACGAGGGAAAGGGGCACATCGGGACCCCTTTGCGAATGCCACATCTCGTCGCAAAGGAGGGAGAGGACCACCAATCCCAGAAAACTCCCCCCCGCAATATACTCCAGCCGGACAGGGGTACGCGCCTCCCCCAGCCCGGAAGCAAAAAGGAGGAGATGGGGAGACAGCACAAAGACCGAGGTCAGGACGACGAGGGCCACATAGACGCCCCATGTCTCAAATGTAGAAGGCACCAAGCGCTCCCACACCATAAAGCCAAGCACCGCACAGGCCAGCACACTAAGGACGGGTACGGCGGGATCCATCACTGCCCCCCTTTATGCCAGAGCGAGGCGGCCATCAGATATAATACGGGCAGCAGCCCCAACATCAAGAGCGCAGCGGCCCGGCCATCGCCGCCCCCCCCGGGCAGGGCACCCGCCACACACAAAGCCACGCCATTCACCATCAGCAGAACGCCCAGGGGACGCCGCGCTTCCCGCCGGGGCCACAAAAAGCCCCCGAGCCCGATAAAAAAGAAGATGATGCCCGTGGCTCCAAAGACACGAGCGCCCATCATGCGTCCCTCCTCTGCCCCACGACACCAATGACAGCGGCCAGGAGCATCAAGCCCACGCCCAACACGGCGCCGGCATAGCGCGTGTACAGAAGCGTCAGAACCTCTGTGGCCGTCGCTGGAGCCCTCGCCTCCACCTCGACGAGCCCCTCTATGAATGTGGGCCTCCTCAACAACCACCAGGACAAGAGCACGAGGCACAGCAGGCCACCCTCTCGCGCCAGGGGCCAGAGGGCGAAAGATAAAGCGGGCGCATCCGCTCGCTCGTGTCGGCTGAGCACGCGCACCAGGATCGTTCCCACCCCTAGCGCTGCCCCCATCAGGGCCAGGAGGGGCATGGACAGGGTGACCAGCATGAGGAAGACGCTCAACTCGTGGACACCCAAGGCCACATCGACCGTCAGGTGATGGCGTCCCCGTACCATCATCAGCGCCGACGCCATTGCTACGACGGCCAAAAGGGGGAGCCAGATCGCCATCAGGAACCCCTCCAGACGACGAGAAAGCCGGTGAGCAGGATATTTAATAGCGCCACCAGGATACAAAGACGCCATATTCCCTCGCCCCATCGCTCACGAAGGTGGGGCAGCAGGCGATGTCGCATCCATAAGAGCCCAGCCGTCACCACAACTGCCTTGGGCACAAACCAGTGGGGGGCCACGTGCCAGGGATGCAATAGACCCGACAGATAGACTCCGGAGATGAGGGCGCCTATAAGCAGCAGATAGAGATACTGGGTCAGATGATAGATGGCCTCCACGCTTCCGGCGTGCTGGATGTGAAACGCGCCCAGGACGGGATTCCGATCCTGTGGGAGGCGATAGGGCAGGCGGCGCCCCCCAAAAAGGGCGGAGAGGATAAAGACAAGCAACCCCAGGGGCTGATACAGGGCATAGGGCAGCCCCTGGCTCTGGGAGATGACGATATCCTGAAAATTGAGGGACCCCGAGAGGATAACCACGCCGCCCAGGGACAGGAGAGAGGACACGCTGAATAAAAGAGCCTGGGAGACCATATCCGCGCCCTCTCGACGCAGATAAGACGAGGGAGAACAATATGCACTCCAGAGGGGGCCGAGTAGCGCGATCCAGTCCAGCACAAAAGGGAGACACAGGCTGAGGGGCAGATCACCGATCCCCAGAGCGACCTCCTGTCCCCCGATCACGAGGATTCCCAGGGGGATGATGGCCAGAGCGGCCAGGCGGGCCCCCAGGGCGAGCAGGGGTGCTCCCAGACACAAAAACGAGGGCAAGGGGGACAGCGTGCTCCCCCCCTTGCCCAGAGCCCGGGCCACGTCCACCAGAGGCCAGAGGATACCCCAACGCTCGTTTCCGCGGAGCCCGAGATCGGCTATGATCTGGCGCTCAAAGCGCAGCAGATAGGCATAGACGACATAGAGGACGACAGCCGCCGCAAAGAATTGCAAAAGAACCGATATCAGAGACATATCAGAGAGCACGCGTTTCTAGGAGACATCAGAACAACCACCTTTTTTCTTTCGCACGCCCACACAGATAAGCACAGCGGCCACGATAGCCAGCAACGCGCCACCCACCAAAAGGCCGACCCAGGAAAGCGACGCGCTTACAGAAGCCCACAGAAGCAGATAGACCACCAGAGGCAGGAGACAGAACCACACAAGAATGCGCCGCCGGAATGTGGATTCGTGCGGCTCATCACTTATGCCCTGCCCATGGGCTCTGGAGCACCGCTCTACGGAGAGGAGCAGGTGGGCGGCACCCAAAAGGATGCCGCCGACAGCGACGATGAGCAGAAACAACCAGGCGCGCATACACCACATCCTCAATGATCACGAGCGTGGAGGCATGGTAAAAAGAGCCTCCACTTTTGTCAAGCGTAAAATATGACAAGACAGACGTACCGCATCATCCTTCCAGCGAGGGCATATCCATGCCCTGGGCACGCCGCTGGGCCATATTCTTTTCAAAGGATTTGGGGTAGCGATCCGGCAATTTCGAGACGCGGTTGAGACGCTCAAGGGGCTCCCCCTCCAGCCGCCAGCCGCTGGCCCCCACGTTGTCGCGCAGGTGCTCGGGGGTTCGCACGCCGGTGATGACGGAAGAGACGGCGGGTTGCTCCAACACCCAGCGCAGCGCCACCTGCGCCGGGGTACGCCGCAATTCTTCGGCGACCTCCAGCAACACAGCCAGGGTCTCATCAGCGTTGTCCGCGAAAAAGCGCTCGTGCCAGGCCCAGCCACTTTCGGAACGGGTACCCGGAACCTCGCGCTGGCCCGGCTGGTACTTGCCGGTCAGAAAGCCGCTGCCCAGTGGTCCCCAGGCCACGATGCCCAATCCCTTGTGCTGACAGAGAGGTACCAGTTCCTGTTCGATATCGCGCACCACCAGGCTGTACTGGGGCTGGTAACACTCAAAGCGCGCCAGATCGTGGCGCTCGCTGGTGCCCATGGCCTCGCACAGGCGCCAGGCCGCATAGTTACTACACGCGATGTAGCGCACCTTACCCTGATGGACAAGATCGTCCAGGGCACGGAGCATCTCCTCCAGGGGCGTCTCCACATCCGTGTGATGGATATAGTAGATGTCCACATAATCCGTCTGCAGACGTCGCAGGCTA
Source organism: Anaerolineales bacterium (assembly GCA_046538105.1). Lineage (GTDB taxonomy): Bacteria > Chloroflexota > Anaerolineae > UBA1429 > UBA1429 > JAWLEV01. The sequence goes on from JBKHJO010000016.1 coordinate 19,751, forward strand.
TCCTCGATGGCGTTCATGATATGCACCCGCGACATCCCGGAATCGTTGGGCCCCGGGCCCATGGGGTTAAAGAACTTGGTGGCGACCACGGCCCTGCGACGGCGGCCCAGGAGGTGCTTGCCCAGAATCTCTTCCGCCGCGCCATTCCCATAGCCATCGGCACAGTCAAAAAAGTTGATCCCTGCGTCAAAGGCCAGATCCACGATGGGTTTGGCCTCGGCCTCGCTTATCTGCGTGCCAAAACTCATGGTGCCCAGACAGATCTCCGACACTTTTAATCCGCTGCGTCCAATCCTTCGATATTCCACGGCAGATCTCCTTCCGTTTATAATACGCAATCTGTAGTCTATATGAATCGCCGCCCGTTCACAATCTCGAGCGCACCTCGTCTTTTTTTCACGAGCGAATTTCCTTTTGCTTCCCTATGCCATCTGCTATAATGGGGGCGAGCAGGGGATCCCACCCTATGCTCCAAGAGATCGATCTACAGGAGGTGCCACATGAAGAGGAGCAACTTGATCCGATGGTTGAATGTCCTGGCGCTCATCGCCATGCTCGTCGTCAACGGGCTGGCCAACGCCCTACCCTTTAACGGGCTCACGACGGGAGATATTTCCGACCGCTTTGACGTCTACTTTGTCCCCGCCGCTTACGTCTTTTCCATCTGGGGGCTGATCTACGTGGCCCTCATCCTTTTTGCCGTCTATCAGGTTCTGCCCTCGCAGCGAGAGAACCCACGCCTCGCTCGCATAGGATACCTGTTCGTCTTCAGTTGCCTGGCGAACGCGGCCTGGCTCTTTGTCTGGCACTATGAGTTGTTTGCCCTGAGTCTCGTGGTCATGTTCGCCCTCCTCATCATCCTCATCACCGTATATCTGCGCCTGGATATCGGGCGGGCCGCCGTCTCCACGACGGAGAAGTGGCTTGTGGACGTGCCCTTTAGCCTCTACCTGGGCTGGATCACCGTGGCCACCATCGCCAACGTGACCTCGTTCCTGGACTATATCGAATGGGGCGGATGGGGTATCAGCCCGGAAGTATGGACGGTGATCATGCTGCTGGCCGCTACGGTCATCGCCTCGGCGATGAGTTTTACACGGGGGGACATCGCCTACATGTTAGTCATCATCTGGGCCTTTGTAGGAATCGCCCTGAAACACGCTGGGACGCCCATCGTGGCCCCCGCGACGTGGGTGGCGGTGGTGTTGGTGGCCGTGATGATGGTGGTGGGCAAACTATCGCACACCCGCCGCGGGCAACCTCATCACGCGGCCTAAGGCATCGGCAATCAGCCCCATCGTTCCTGTCTTTGACGTCGCTCAGACGCTTTGTTGCCCTGAGTCTCCGTGGCCACATCGAAAAGGTAGGCCCTGCCCCGGGTGCCCACCTTTTCGATGACGCCCATCTTGCGCAGGCAGTAGGTCATGCGCCGGGCGGTGCGGATGCGCATGCCCGTGCCCTCGGCGACTTCCCTGTTGGTAAAGGGGGTGTCCATATCCGGGGGCAACAGGGCCAAGAAATCCTCTCCCCGCTCAAAACGCTCCGTGCGTAGAACCTCGGTCAGTATCTGGTTCAGTATACTGACGCCCTTTCGCCGCCAACTGCCCTCGCCGTCGTCGCAGCGAATCTCCTCCTCGCGGACGATGACCACCTCCAGAGAAAAGTTGGGATGCTGGATGAGAGTGGGCATGCGCACCAGTTCATCAAACAGATCCGTCACACGTCCTTTCTTTGGCGACCTGCGCCGGCTGATGACCTCGTCCCTTGCAGCGTTAAGTTTTACGATGTACTTTTCCCGGGCGATGGGATACACAAGCAGGACGCGCTGCCTTTTCGCCAGACGGCGCAACTTGTCCCGAACAGAAGAGAAACTCCCCGTCTGTATCTCTATCAGCAGGTCATCGTGCACGATATCCACGAAAAAGGGGGGCACGTACGCCTCGAGCCTGTCCCCAGGGCGTGCATACCACCGCTTGAGGGCGAAATGCAACGAGCTCTCGTTCAACTTTCCGATCCCGTTTCCGTGGGAGGAGATAGATGACCCCCTTCATCCGCCGTCGTAAAGAATATGAACTCACTGACAGATTATATGCTCCGCCGCTCCCGTCAAAAACGCGACACCTAACGACGTACCCGGCGTCCGTTTTGACACACCCCCATGCCTGGACTATCATCAACTTGCATTCTGCAGATTCAGGGGGAAAGAGGCGTATGGAGTGGCGCCATATCGAGGCGGCACGCCGCATGTTGGCGAGCGAGACAGGAGCCATCGTCAGGGACTGGGGAGGACAGATTCCCCTGGCCCTGGCCTATCCCAATACCTACGCCGTGGGTATGTCCAGCCTGGCGATTCACGCTCTCTATCGCCTCTTCAACGACATGCCCGGCGTCCTGTGCGAGCGGGCCTTTGCCTCGCTGAGCGGTCGCCCCGCTCCTGATGCTCCCCTACTCACCCTGGAAACCCAGAGGCCCGTGCGCGACGTAGCCATTCTCGCCTTTTCCATCTCCTTTGAGATGGACTATTTTAACATCATCCAGATGCTGCGCCGCGCCCAGATCCCGGTGCATGCAGAGGAGCGGGGACGCTACGATCCCCTCGTCATCTTTGGCGGGCCGGCGGTGTCGGCCAATCCTGCCCCCCTGGCTCCGGCGGCCGACGCCATCGTGGTAGGAGAACTGGAAGCCATCGCGAACGATCTGGTGAACTGCTTCCCCCGATCGGCAGGACAAAGGCGCGAAAAAGCCCTGGCCGAGATATCTCAGGTGCCCGGCGTCTATGTGCCCACCCTCCACGAGGGAGAGAGGGTCCAGCGACAAATACTAGAGGATCTGGACGCCTATCCCACCGCCACGAGCATCATCGCACCAGAGGCCGAGTTCGGCGACATGTACCTGATAGAGATCGCCCGGGGTTGTGGCTGGGGATGCCGCTTCTGTCTGGCCGGCTATTGGTATCGTCCGCCCCGGCAGCGGAGCCTGGGGCAGATCCTGCACCAGGCGAAAAGAGGGCTCAAATACCGGGACAAGATCGGCCTGGTCGCCTCGGCCGTCTCCGACTATGGGGAGATAGAGGGATTGATGACCGGACTGTGTGACATGGGGGCCAAGATCTCTGTATCGTCGCTGCGGGTCAAACCCCTGCCCCCCATCCTGGTGCGTGCTCTGGCAGAGAGTGGAGCACAGTCCATCACCCTGGCTCCCGAAGCGGGCTCGGAGCGGCTGCGACAGGTCATCCGCAAGGGGATAACCCACGACGACATCATGGAGGCCACGGAACTGGTGGCGGCCCACGATTTTCGCACCCTCAAACTCTACTTTATGACCGGCCTTCCCGGGGAGACGGATCAGGACATCGCCGCCCTCATTCAGATGGTCGAGGAGATCGCGGGACGCTTTTCTCAGCACATCGTGGTCAACGTAACCCCCTTTGTTCCCAAGGCGCACACGCCATTCCAACGTGTGGCCGTCTGCCCGCGGGACATATTGCAGGCGCGACAGGAGCGCATCGAGAGGGAACTTCACAGCCGACGGACCGAGATACGGGCTGGAGGGGTACTGGAAGCCCACACACAGGCCACGCTGGCCCGGGGCGACCAGCGTATTGGGAAAGCACTCATGGCCATGGAGACCCCCACGCCCGGGCGATGGGCAGACGCATTACGGGAACAGGGATTGGACTGGCAGATGTATTTGCGGGAGCGCGGTGAGGACGAGGCCCTGCCCTGGGATTTCATAGATGCGGGGACCTCGCCGGGGCTTTTACAAGCCGAATATCGCAAAAGCCGGGAGATGTTGGAAACGATGCCCTGCTGTAACGTCCACGTCCGTGAGGAGACAGCGTGATCCGCCTGCAAGAGAAAGGGCTTCAGCGTTACGTCTTTGACTCCTTTCCGCGAGAGGGCCTGACCCATGGCCTGTTCAACCGCCGTGGCGGCTGCAGCCGGGGGGCCTTTGCCAGCCTGAACGTGGGATACAGCGTGGGAGACGATCTCCAGCGTGTGGCGGCCAATCACCGGGCGATCCATTCCGCGTTGGACATAGAAGCCGGGGACGTGGTCAATGCCCAACAGGTGCACGGCGCACGCGTCACCGTCGCCGCGTCGGGCGACGGAGGGAGGACTCTGAAAAAGACGGACGCCCTCATCTGCAAGACGCCCGGCCTGACGCTCATGATGCGCGTGGCCGACTGCGTCCCCATCTTCTTTTATGCGCCGCGACCTCCCGCCGTGGGGCTGGTCCATGCGGGGTGGCGTGGCACCATGGAGGGCGTTGCCGCCAGGGCGGCGGAGGCCATGGTATCCGCCTTTGGCTGCCGGCCCGAGGAGATGATGGCGGGGTTAGGCCCCTCCATCGGTCCCTGTTGCTACGAGGTGGGGACCGAGGTCGTGGTTCAGGTTCGGAAGGCCTTTGGCACACAGGCAGATGAGTTGCTCACACCATCGCCCAACCAGGGCAGGGCTTATCTCGACCTGTGGCGCGCCAATGTGCTGCAACTGCAGGGGGTCGGCGTGGACCAGATCGAGACGGCAGGGATATGCACCTGTTGTCTCCGCGACGAATTCTATTCCCATCGCGGCGAGGAGGGACATACGGGACGCCTGGCCGCTCTCATCGGTCTGGTGAAATGACAGGGAAACGTGTGACACAGATGACGAATACACAAAGTGGAGATCACTTTGGGAGGTTGTTATATTATGTCAAATCAAGAGACGGTCGACATAGAGGGTAATCTGAAAAGAGTGAGAGCAAATATCGCCGAGGCCTGTGCTCGCGCGAACCGCGACCCGGACGAGGTGACGGTGGTGGCGGTGACCAAGACGCGCTCCATGGAGGAGATCAGGGCCGCCTACGCCTGTGGCGTGCGTCATTTTGGCGAAAACCGCATAGAAGAGGCCGAGGAAAAGGTGCCAAAGTTGCGTGAGGCCTTTGCCGAGGACCCGGCCACCTGGCATATGGTGGGCCACGTACAGAGCCGCAAGGCCGACCGGGCCCTGAACTGCTCGGACATCATCCATTCGGTGGAATCGCCCCGCCTCATCCGCCGCCTGAACCGCTTTGCCGCCGAAAAGTTTGATACTTTGTGTGATCAAACTTTATCGCAGACACACAAAGCATCAAAGTTTGATACTCTGTGTGATCAAACCTCGTCGCAGACACACAAAGTATCAAATACACTCCCCTTTCCCATCCTGATCGAGGTCAACGTCTCGGGGGAGGAATCCAAGTACGGCTGGCCCGCCTGGGACGAGGAAACCCGCGAAAGGCTGGTGGAAAGGGTGCAGATCCTGGCCGACAAGGAACATCTAGAGGTACGTGGGCTGATGACCATGGCCCCCTATGTGGAGGATCCGGAAACGGTGCGGTCCGTGTTTTGTAAGATGCGAGACGTCCGCGCCATGCTACGAGAGAAGGCACCGTTCTGTTCCTGGGACGAACTATCCATGGGCATGACCAACGACTACCAGGTGGCCGTGGAAGAAGGGGCCACCATCGTGCGTATCGGCCGCGCCATCTTTGGGCCCGCGGAATACTTTTGGCAGGAGGGGTCGTGACAAATCCCCTCGATGACAGAAATATCACCTTTGTGGGCGGAGGCACCATGGCAGAGGCCTTTATCCGTGGCCTGTTGGCCAGAGATCTGGTCCCCGCAAACGCCGTGACGGCCAGCGACCCGCTGGAGGCGCGCAGGGACTATTTGATGCAGGAACTGGGAATCGCCACAGAGGCATCGAATGCCGATGCGGTGACCGATGCGGATATCGTCGTCCTAGCGATCAAGCCCCAGGTGCTGAGCAAGGTATTGAGCGGACTCGAGGGACAGGTGGCGCGAGAAACGGTGGTGCTCAGCATCGTGGCCGGTGCCCCCATCGCGCCCATCCGCCAGGCCCTGAACGTCGCCTCCATGGTACGCATCATGCCCAACACGCCCGGGCAGATCGGCGAGGGTATCTCGGTGTGGACGGCCACGCCAGAGACCTCCGAGATCCAGCGTGAGCAGGCCCGGGCAATCATCGGCGCCCTGGGCAGGGAAATATACGTGGAGAACGAGGACCATTTGGACATGGCCACGGCCCTGAGCGGGTCCGGACCGGCATACGTCTTTCTCTTTATAGAGGCCCTCATCGATGCTGGCGTACAGATGGGTTTCTCGCGCGATATCGCCGGTGAACTGACCCTGCAGACCGTACGGGGCGCCGCCATCTATGCCCAGGAGACGGGAGAGCACGTGGCCGTCCTGCGCAACATGGTGACCTCTCCCGGTGGCACGACGGCGGAAGCGCTTTATCGATTCGAAAAGGGGGGTCTGCGAAGCGTGGTCAGCGAGGCCGTCCTGGCCGCCTATCAGAAGGCAAAAGATTTGGGAGACACATAAGCGAAATGCAAGTACTCTGTTTTTTCGTCATCATTCTGGCTCGCGTTCTCAATATCGCGATATTGATCCGCGTTCTCCTGTCCTGGATATCCCCTGGCAGGAGCAACCAACTCGCGCGCGTGATTTACGAGATCACCGAGCCGATCCTGGGACCCATCCGGCGCGCAGTTCCCTCATTCGGCGGCCTCGATATCTCTCCCATGCTTGGACTCATCCTGATCGGGATAATGAGGACTGTTCTGCTCTCCATCCTGCCCTGTTAATGTAGGGGCGAAGCGTTTGCTTCGCCCATATCGTCGCCCAAGACCCACGAAAGCAGACGCTTTGTCGCCACGTAGGGCGGGGGCGTCTGCTTCGCCCATCGACGCTATGTGAGACCTACGACGAAGCAAACGCTTCGTCGCTACGTAAGGTGAAGCGTCCACTTCACCAACGCGTGCTCACTACAGAGCGCGCCCCGCAAACCTTCTACGACCGCAGCCAGCTGGTGGCCTGGGGAACGTCGTCGATCAACTCGCGGCCCTCGCGCCAACGCTGGTTATCACTGACAGTCTTCAGCAGGCAGCCGGCCAACCATTCCGTGGCGCGATCCCTGTCGCCCAGCCATGAGCAGAGGTCTTTGGCGATAGTGGCCGCCTCATCGCGGGACACAAAGCGTACCTCGACGGGCCATACTTCCCCGTCCCACGCTTTGTCCTCCAGCCAGGCGTTTATGGCCAGAGCATAGGCGAGGACGTACTCCTGGATGAAATGCTGAAAGAGACCGCTCATCTCCTCTCGCTCGTCCCACGGTCCGGCGGCGAGGAGAGCGGCGTCCAATAGCCGGGCCGGGGCACATCCGCAGCTCGGGACGTCGGTAGCCCAATCGTCGCAATCCACGCAGTAGAAGGGATGTGGAGCTCCTTCCAGCAGTCTGGGGCCGCGGAGCCCGATACACCCCTGTCGACAGGTAGCCCGGAGAGCGATGCGGGTGATGGTCTCATCTTCCAGCGCTCCCACGACCCCTTGCAGGCGCGCTGCGATCTCGGGGTTCTGTGGCCCAAGGAAAGCACTCACCCGCTTCTGCATCGGCGTGACCGGGGGTGTTCCCTCGTGCCAGGCAGCGAGAGCATGGCGGTAGCTCTTCAGGGAGTCCCTCCACTCCTCAGCCAGATCCTGCGAAGCATGATGGCCAAGACTCTGGAGTAACCCCCGTCCCTCGCAACCCAAAAGAGCTGGCCCAGAAGGGAACGCGTTCTCCAGAGCTCCCTGGCCCACCTCGCGGCAGAGAATGGCCATGCTCTCGGGGAAGAGGGGCTGCCGCCGGCAGAACTCCGCCATGTGGGCGCGGACGAGCCGCTGATTCTCAGAAAGATCGCCCAGTTGCTCCTGCATGTCGTTCAGCCCACATACCTCGCCGTCCCATTGTGCGGGATCGTCGTTCAGATAGATGTTCCACCACAGCCCCCACGACTTGACCTCGTGATTCTTGATGAGCATCTCGAATCCGGCGGGGACATACTTGGAGGGAAGGAAGGTGGCTGTCATCTCTTTCGTTCCTTTCTGCGCCATGGCGGCGCTCGATCAAAAGTCGGAGGCCAGGGTCCTCTAAACACACCCGACATTGCATAAGCACCAGCGGCCAGATGCCCGAACCTTGTACCCCACGAGTTAGGGTCCCCAGTGGGGCGCCTGCTCCAACATGTCGCTCTGGGTTATGTTGGTCCGCTGGCCCGATTCCAGGTCCAGTGTGTAGATATCCCACCCTCCATCCCGATTGGAGTAATAGGCGATGCGTTCTCCTGCGGGCGACCAGGCCGGGCCATGATCGTTCGCATAACTGTCATTGCTTACACTTTGGGCCTCTGTGCCATCCACGTTGACGACGTATATCTCCATATCCCCGTCGCGATAGCTTTCCCAAAGTATTCGATCGCCCCGAGGAGACCAGGCGGGCGATTGATCGGTGGCCTTGTGCTGGGCTAGCCCTCTCTGCTCGCTTCCATCGACGTTCATGACATAGATATTGAGACTTCCGTCACGGTCGGAGACGTAGGCCAACCTCTCGCCATCGGGTGACCACGTAGGACTATAGTCGGCAGCGCCATTGTACGTAAGACGTCGCTGGTTCTCTCCATTCGCATCCATGACATAGATCTCCCAATTGCCATCGCGAAAGGAGGCAAAGGCCAGTTGCTCACCATCGGGTGACCAGGCAGGCGTCCAATCGGCGGTCGCATTACGGGTCAGATTCAACTGCTCGTTGCCATCGGCGTTCATGACATATATTTCACGGTTTCCATCGCGACGCGAGACAAAGGCGATGCGACGCCCATCGGGCGACCACACGGGGGCCGTGTCATCCACACTACTGTCCGTCAAGCGTACGGGATCCGACCCATCGCTGCGCATACGATAAATATCCCACGTATCCTCCGGCTTCTCTTTGGCCATATAGACGATATTGCCCAGCGCCACGCCCTTTTCTGGCGTGGGAAGCGGGGCGGTGGGGGTGTCCGCAGCAACCGCGGCGACGCCGGTAGGGGTGGGCTCTCCCGTCCAAAAGGCGTGCTTTTGCCTCGAGCGCCACAGAAAGGCGATGAGAAAGACGAGCACCCCCGCCACCCCCCAAAGCAAAAGGGCCACCCAATCCACACGCTCCTCACGTAGAGCAAAGCCCCGCCGCACCCGCCTCCGTCGATAGCCCTTTAGATCCCGCGCCACCTGCACAACATCCCTGTTCTGCTTCAGCCAGCGCCGAAAGAGATCATTCTCGAAACGATAGATATCGCCGCCCATACGATTCAGAAGGGCGAGGGACAGCAATTCCTCCAGACCCGACGCAACATCCTCCTCTGGGATCTGAAAGCCGAACCGCGAAAGGTGCAGCGCCACGTCCGCCGCCGATCCCACCCCATGATGGCCCAGCATCTGGGCAAAAGAGCAAAGCATCAGGCGAGCCAGGGGGCTGCACTCCTGCCACCGGGCCTCGAACAGAGGACTTGCCTCGGCCATGACCTTGTCCATGCATTGTTCCACTTCTGGCAGGCTGGCCCATCCTGCCGAGGCGCGCTTTTCAAAAAGGCTCTTACCAAAAAGTTGGGCCAGGAATGGTTCCCCTCCGGATAGCCTATGTATGCGACGTATGGCTGCATAATCATAAGTCATGGTCCCTCGCACCGGCGTCATGAGAAGTTCATAGATATCGTCTCGATCCAGAGGGCCCAGCACCAGGGAGACGACCTCGTCAAGATCGACATCCACTTCTCTGGGTTGCTCGATGACAAATAGGAGGGCCAGATTCTCCACGCGCTCCAGGATGGTCAGAAAAATGCCGAGGGTCTCCTCCCATCCACGCTGGGACCGGGCGGCAGATAGAGCATCGAGACAGATCAGATGTGTGACATCGGAACCCTTTTGCGACGCTCCCTCCTCCACTGCCGCCAGACAGGCCGCGAAATAACGTTGTGCATAGGTTATGGGGTCCTGAGCATAGTCTCCCTCATCGGGTGCCTCACACTTGTATGTCCGAGCCATGGCGAGCATGCTCTCCCATAGCAGATCCGCCTCTGCCGGAGGCGCCCACGTCGCGCGATGCAGTCGATAGTTCGCCCCCAGATGCATGGAAAGATGGTTTACAAAGGAGGTTTTTCCTATGCCACGACGACCATACAGGAGAAAGAGCCTTCGACCCGCCCCAAGGTTCTCTCGAAAACGGCGAAAGGAGGTCTCTTGGTTTGCAAAGAAATCCTCTGAGGTCAGGGGACGGTCCGTTACGTAGGGGTTTTTCAAGATGAGGTCTCCCCGCTCAGCAAAATGAGATCAGTAGATCAAGCGGGATACAGAATACGGCCACAGCCATCACACACAACGACGCGTTCATCCGATCGAATCGCCTGTACCTTGTGAGAGGGGACGCGAACGCGACATACCTGACACACTCTGTCGCTGACAGGGGCCAATGCCTGCCCCTTTTTCTTTCTACGCAACTCATCATACAGAGCCAGCACCCCCACATCGAGCTGGTTGCGGAGCGTCTCGCGTCTTTTCTTGAGTGCCTCCAAACGGGCTCGCAAGGTACTATAACTGGTGTGCAGGGATTCACGTTCCTCCTGCCAATCCTTTTCAAAGATCTTCAGTGCCTGGCGACCGGAGGCGATGCTCTCCTCCAGGTCATCCACGGTGGTCATCCCTTCCAGAATCCGCTCTTCGAGTTCCGAGAAGCGTCTCTGTAGATACTCTACCTCTTCCTGCAGACTGCTCAGTTCTTTGGAAGAGGTAACACGTCCTCCGTACAGTTCCTCCTTCACGCCCGCGATCTTTTCTTCCAGACTGCCGTACTCCAGTTCGGTATTGCGCAGTCTAGTGCGTAACGATGTCAATTCCTCTTCACGCTGATGTAGCGTCTCGCGTCTATCCTCCAACTCTGATCGATCCGTAAGGCCTTGCCTCACCGACTTGTATGCTTTGGCCTTTTCATCCCACTCCTGATCAACGTCCTGCAACTTGCGAAGCGTTCGCAGCAGGGTCATGCACACATCCTCCAAAAATCGTGGGCAGGGGTCCGAGTATCCCCCGGACGAGCCGAGTATAGCATAGGGACGATTCATGGGCAAGTGTTAGGAACGTAGAGACATAGAGTCAATGCCAATCTGCGCAAGCAAGGACGCTCGACACAGACTTGCGACAGGGGATGAAACGTATAGAATCTCCCGTGGAGTTATGCATGATCACGTACCGGAGGATACCACATGATCACCATGCAAATGCCTGGCATGGGCAGGGTGCAATTGAAGCACTTGCTGTTGGATCTCAACGGCACCCTGACCGTCGATGGCGCGCTGCTAGAAGGAGTGGGCGAACGGGTAAGCGCACTATCCCGCCAACTCTCCGTGCATCTGGTCACCGCGGATACCAGGGGCACAGCCCAGGAGATCGCCGACGAGTTGGACGTGGACTGCCTCAGACTAGAACGCGGCCGAGAGGCCGAGCAGAAGAAAGGATATGTCGAATCATACGGCGCTCAACATATAGTGGCCGTGGGTAACGGCCACAACGATGCCCTCATGCTCGCCGCGGCCAGGGTGGGCGTCGTCGTCATAGGACCGGAAGGAACCTCCACCAAAGCGTTCACCCACGCTGACGTGATCACCGCCTCCATCGACGAGGCGCTGGATCTGCTGCTAAAGCCAAAACGGCTTCTGGCCACCCTGCGTCACTGATAATCCGACACAATCCACGCCCGTGCTGCGCTATTTTGATATGGGCGTCACCTCTATATCCTCGCCAGCGATGCCCGGATACGCCCCCTGCTCAATGAGCGCTTTGGCATCGGGATGGGCGAGCAACCATTTATTGACGGCAAATAGCAGGCGGCTCTCGCCAACCTTGTCCACCGCAAAGGGTAGCGGATCGTTCGTGAGCAGGGGAAGATAGACCAGGGTAGCAAAGTGTTCCCCCTCCCACACATGGATGGGCGCAAAGTGCAGGTTCCACGGGGAGAGCTCGACCACACTGCCCTCGGGGGCGTAAAAGGCCTTCACTTTGCCCGCGTCATAGGTTATCTCCCGATCAAAAGATATATCCTGCACATGTCCTACGAGGAGCAGGACATCCGTCAGGCACACATTCACCTCACTTCCCTTGTGATACTCCAGCGCCCCCATATGCAGGTTCTGCCCATAGCACCACCCCACCTGAACGGGCATGCCGCCAAAGACTCTCTGTTCGATGACGGTGTTGAAATCCGCTGGCTCCTCCAACGTGGGCACAGAGGGCTCATACACCACGGCCTCCGACTGGGGGAGAATGCCCCTGGCCCGCAAGATGACGTCGTCGGGCTCGTAGCCCTTGAGCAGGCGCCCATAGCGGGCAAAAGAGGCATCGCTTACCGCACGTATATCCAGCGTGGGATTCGCCTCCTGCAGTTTGTCCAATGTTTCACTCATCGTTTCCTCCATTCTTTATGTCTACAGCACGGGATGTACATGATAGATCCACTGAAAAGAGCAAAAGGCGCCCGACACGGATAACGCACGCTCACAATCTCTTGCAGATCCTGGAAAAAAGCGGTAACCATCCAAAAGTTCAACACTCCCCAGGGGAGCCAACAAGAACATTGTAGCCGAAAAGGGAGCGCAGAGCAATCGATGTCCAGCACTTGCGGAGATAGGGACTCTCCGATACAATAGGAAGCCATATTTCATTCTTCTTTCGTCACAGGATCGGTGATGAAAAGCATACGTCGGTAGAATCGCATCAGGAGGAAGCATGGCAGAGAAAAAAAAAGAGGAATTTTCGGTTATTGAACTACAGGCCCGTTGGGATAGGATCCGTATCGCCAACCTGTACGATACGCTGGACAAGATGGGCTATAGTAACCAATGCCTGGATCTGGACATCCGCCCCCTATTCCCCAAGCAGCATCTGGCCGGCAAGGCGATACCCGTTCGCGGGGCGCGCGACCCTCGCACCCGCGAGGAGATCGAAGAGGACGCCGAGGAAAAGGGAACAGAGAGTTTTACTTCTCTCAGCGACATGATATTCCCGGGAGCCGTCATAGTGGTTGACGGTGGGGGAGAACCCTGGACGGGCAAGTTCGGAGAGATGACGAGTTGGAACATTAAACAAAAGGGGGCCAAAGGCCTCGTCATAGACGGGATGATTCGTGATCGTCTAGGCCTGGAAGTGATTCCCGACTATACCGTGTGCGCCCGCGGCACGTCCCCTGTGGAATCGTACAAGCGCTGGCGCATCCAGGAAACGAATACAACCATCGCCCTGCCGGGCACCCTCACCAGCCAGGTGACGGTGAATCCGGGAGACTGGATCGTGGGCGGACCCGATGGCGTCATCGTCGTCCCCCAAGAGATCTCCATGGAGGCCCTCATCAAGGCCGAAGAGATCGAGGAGAGGGAACAGGGCATGCGCGAAGACATGGCCGCGGGCATGTCCTTTGAGGATGCCTACGAAAAGTGGGGTCGCGCCTAGAAGCGCCTTCTCGTGCTTGGGGGCCGGGGCCCCCAAGCACATCTCCCCCCTTAGCCGTGGAGGGGACTCCCTTTGACCGCCTCGATAAGGATACAGAGCCTATCCAAGACGGGTAACAGTTCCTCCTGCCATTTCTCCCAATATCCGAGGACACGGTTGGGTTCCACCAGACGGAGGGAGATCCCCCCCTCCTCCAGGCGTTGCGTGGGACACGGGATCTTGCCCGTCGCCTGGTAAACCCAAAAGGCGATGCCTGCCAGGAAAAACAAGGGTGCCAGGATACCCGCCAACAGTCCGCGCCTGAAAGATCTATTCATCTTCACCCTCCCCTATTTCCTCGATCAGAGTCTCCAGTCCGTCGACGGCCTCTTCCGTTGTGATAAGCCGCACGCCGCTCTCTTCAGGCACCAGCAACTTTCCCGTCATCAGATAGAGGATATCAAAAGCAGCGAGAGAGGCCACTACAATTGCCCCTACCCACAAACCAGCCACAAACCTTATCGATCTAGACATGTATCACCTCCCATATATCCTTGCTGAGGCTATAATAACGGTCTCGCCATCGATGATCAAGTCAAAGGTCCAACAGCCACCTACTCTCGAAGACGGGGATCAAGCCAGCGCCGCGCTAACTTGGGCAGAGAGGAAAGGGGGCCCTGCCGGGCGGTACAGTTGGGCAGAGAACTCAGGAACATGGGGCTGTAGGATTTGGTCAGTATGCGCTTATCCAACACCACAACGATGCCATAGTCCTCCCGACTGCGAATCAACCGCCCAAACCCCTGTCGAAAGCTGAGGATGGCCTCGGGTAAATAGTATTCGTTAAAGGGATTGTCGAACGTCTCCGCACGGGCCGCCAGTATCGGATCGGTGGGCACCGAAAAGGGCAGCCGAACGATGACCAGACAACTCAAGGCCTGTCCCACCACATCGATGCCCTCCCAAAAGCTCCTTGTACCCATGAGCACCGACTTGGGCGTGTTGCGAAAGCGGGACAAGAGTTGACGACGCGAACCGTCGATATACTGTCCAAAGAGGACGATCTCGTCCTCCTCCAGTGGCCCACGAATGGCCCGATAGGTTCTGCGCAAGTGACTACTGGAGGTAAACAGGACCAATGTCCTTCCCTCCGTGGCCCGACAGAGATTGATCAGCGCCTTTTCCACATGCTTTTGATAATAGGGCTGATTGGGCTCGGGAATATCCTTGGGCACATAAAGGAGGAGGGACTTTTCGAAATCAAAGGGAGATTCCAGAGCCATCGTGACAGGATCCTCCAGTCCCAGCCGATCCTCGATAAAGTCAAACCTTCGCGCCGTGCGCAGGGTAGCCGAGGTCAGGATCACGCACTCTTTTTCCGTGAACAATTTATCCCTCAACAACACGCCCACGTGAAGCGGAGCGCTGTGCAACACGATCTCGCCGTCATACCTGGAGCGCGAGACCCAATAGATACCATTGTCCTCCGGCTCCATCAATATCTGATACAGGCCCTCCCAAATCTCTGTGCCGCGCTGCGAATATGCTCGAAGCGACTGCAGTACCTCATCGCGCTCCTCTTCGTCTCCCAGCCCCCCACGCTCTATACGCTCGATAAGCTGCTCCAATCCATTGAGAATCTCCATAAAGGGCGAGGCAAAGTTCTCCCAGGCGATCTCTATCTTGGTCCAGCCAGGTTGGAATCGGAACCCCGAGGCGATGCGCTCCCGCTGGTCGTAGCGGCCGGAACCGGCGTCCTCTGTGTGATTCTCCAGAAACTCGGCAACGGTATCGAACAGAGCATGCAGAGTTTGTCCGGCCTCCCGCACCCGAGAACGCAGGGTCTCGATAAGAGAGGTGATGGCTTTCCGTTTGGGATCCTCGACGGAGGTATCCCCAAACAGTACGGGCACATCGGCCAGCGCGCCGCCGGGGGCCTCGTTCGTCTCGTAAGAGATACCAGAAAGGAAATTACGCACATCGCGGTGCCCAGCGTGAAAACTGAACTGCGAGGTGGCCCGTTCCTCGAGATGGTGAGCCTCATCGACGACGACGTGATCGTACTCGGGCAATATCTGGCTCTCCAGGGCCAGATCCGTCAGCAGCAGGGCGTGATTGACGATAACCAGGTGGGCACGTTCGGCCTTTTCACGGGCGCGGTAGAAAAAACACTGTCCAGAATGCCGAAAGGGGCAGCGATCACGGAGACACGTCTCCGACGACGCCTGTATATCCTGCCAGATCTTCCACTCCTCGTTGATCAACAGGAGTTCGGCGCGATCGCCCGCCTGTGTCTTGGGTAGCCAGGCGAGCACCTTGGCCAGGACACGCGCCTCATCCACGGAAAGCTGCCGCGAACGGCGAAACGCATTCAGGCGTCGCAGACAGATATAGTTCCCTCGCCCCTTGAGGATGGCCGCCCGAAAGGGCGTAGGCAGGATCTGCTGCAGGTCAGGTATGTCTTTGTTAAACAACTGATCCTGCAGATTTATAGTATTGGACGAGATGACCACGCGCCGGCCGTTCTGGACGGCGAAATGGATGGCGGGCAGTAGATAGGCTATGGACTTGCCCGTCCCCGCTCCCGCCTCCACCAGCAAATGATTGGGAGTATTGAATGCCTGGGTCACGCCCCGGAGCATCTCGATCTGCTCGGCCCGATGCTCATAGTCGGGGAATGCGCGGGCAAAGTCCCCCTCAGGAGAGATAAGCCCCACAAGCGGCTCCTCATTGACGGGCGTGATGGTAGAGGTGGGCTCCAACGGAGGCATCTCCTGCACCTCGGAGGGGTGCAGTGACAGATTGAGTGGGGCCGATGGATGTCCCCGCCTGGGCATGCGCTCCCGATCTTGTTCACGGTGTTCAGCCAGAACGTCGTTAAAAACCCGTAGCAAGGACCAATCGCTGTTCCGCGAAAGGCGAGTGATCTCTCGCAGGGTGGCCGTATCCCATTGGGACATCTCTTCAATGAGGGCTAAAAAGAGGTCCTTGGTGGCCATGGCATCGGCCAGGGCGCGATGCTGCCTGGACAACTCGATATCCAAAAAGTCCGACAGGTTTCCCAGACTGTAGCGATTGACCTCTGGCAGGAGAATCGTGGCCAACTCAAAGGTATCAATGGCCAGGTTGTCCAAAAAAAGTCCGTGCTGATTGATGAACTCCAGGTCCGTCTCCACGCTGTGACCGATGAGGGGATAGTTTCTGGCAAAGGAGAGTATCTCCCCTTTGAGGGACCCCATGGAAGGGGCATCTGCCACGTCAGACTCTGAGATGCCGACGAGTTGCTCGATCTTGAAGGGAATGGACCGATGGGGGTTGACCAGACTGGAAAAGGTGTCCAGAACCTCGTCCCCCTTGAACTTGACCATGCCTATCTCTGTGATGGCATCGTGCTGGGGATCGAGACCGGTGAGCTCCAAATCAAGGGCCACATACGTGCGGGGCATCTTTCTCCGTTTCTAGATATAATGTTGGCCTAATCATTATACCTACAAACACCACACACTCAAAAGAAATCGCGGCGCTATACCGACGCAGGTTACGCCGAAACACGTCCCCCCTTGTCCCGTATCGATGTGACAGGATGGACGTGACATGCTACACTGGCGGGAACCTGTGACTATATGGATAAGAATGCGTTATCTTGTATCTGGAGGAAGGGTATGAATTTCGGACTCGAAGGAAAAGTTGCGCTGGTAGCGGCGTCAAGCCGTGGATTGGGCAAAGCGGCCGCACGGGAACTCTCAAGGGAGGGCGCCGACGTGGTCATATCGGCACGGCACAAATCGACCCTGGAAGCCGCAGCGAAAGAGATTCGCCAAGAGACGGGTGGTCGCGTCCTGCCCGTGCAGGCAGATGTCACCGTTAAAAAAGATATCGAATCTTTGGTCAAAGCGGCTGAAGGCGAATTTGGGCAGGTCGATATCCTGGTTAACAACGCGGGCGGCCCCAAGCCCGGTACCTTCACCGACATGTCCGACGAGGACTGGCTGGGGGCCATCAACCTGAACCTCATGAGCACCATTCGCCTGACGCGCCTCGTGCTGCCGGGCATGCACGCCCGTCGGTGGGGCCGGATCGTCAATATCACCTCCTTCTCTGTCAAGCAGCCCATCCCCGACATTATCCTCTCCAACACGGCGCGGGCCGGCGTCGCGGCCATGGCCAAGACCCTGGCCGGCCAGGTGGCCGACGCGGGAATCACGGTGAACAACGTATGCCCGGGATACATCCTGACGGATCGGGTACGCAACCTGGCGGCTTCTACGGCCCAACAAGAGGGGACGGAAACAAAAGAGATCCTGGCCGACTTGGAGTCGCGAATCCCAGCTGGGCGTCTGGGCAATCCAGAGGAACTGGCCGCTCTCATCACTTTCCTGGCCTCGGAAAGGGCCTCTTATATCACCGGGACGACCATCCAGGCCGATGGCGGACTCATTAAAAGCCTCCTCTAACACCGTGCAGACGGTATAATTTGTGAACTATCAAGAGCGACATCCAAGAGATGGATGTCGCTCTTGATCATCTTTCATATCTTTGTAAGCGCTCCAGCCAATGGCGTACACTGCAGTATTGAGAGCGCTTTATCCCCCATACCACGGGACGAATCCGATGCTGAAGCACCTGCATTTCATAACGCCCCATAGTTGCAAAAGCCGGTATCCCATTCTTGACTTATTAAATAATTGAACATATCATTATACTAAAATGAAGGTACGATATCCATGCGGATATGAGATCTCGCGACCTGTGTAGAATCGTACGAAATGTGCAGGAGGAGGCAGGAATATGAGATGGTATACTGACGATCTGTACAAAGGGAGCGATGGGATCGCTTCAGCGATCCTGAATTTGGTCTTTTTCCTGAATGTGCTGACCCTGCTGGGGCTGACCCTCATGCTGGTGATGCGGGGACTCGGCCGGGGTGGAAACAGACCTTTATATGAGAATGCAGAGAGCGATCCCCTGGAGCTCGCAAGGCTGCGACTGGCCATGGGAGAGATCACAGAACAAGACTTTGAGGCCATCCGGGAGCGTCTGCAAGCCTGAGCATACGACGCTCCTCAACCAGATTTTCCCATTTGACAAAGGGGGCACGTGGGCTGGTGGCCATTGATCGGAGATGGCATCAACGACGCTCCCGCCCTGACCCAGGCTGACATCGGTCTGGCCATCGGTACGGGAACCGACATTGCCATCGAGGCAGCGGATATCACCCTGGTGCGTGGGGATCTGTGGGGCGTGGTCAGCGCCGTCAAACTGGCCCGGGCGACCTTTCGCAAGATCGAGCAGAACCTCTTCTGGGCCTTTTTCTATAACCTGATCATGATTCCCCTGGCCGTGTTAGGATTGATGCACCCGGTCCTGGCCGAGGCTGCCATGGCCTTCAGTTCCATCACCGTGGTCACCAACGCCAACCTGCTGCGCCGCGCGAACATCTGCTCTCACAACTAGGTGGCCACAACCCTTTCCTCATCACGGAAAGGAAAAGTATGCAAAGGCCGACTCCTCTGAGGAGTCGGCCTTTATACTCTGATACGTATCTCTGTTTTCACACGTCCCTCGCCTACTGCATTACGATCTGCACCTCTGGACGATCAATATAATGCAGCACAACTGCCGAGAGGATGATGGAGAGCAACGAGGTGGTCACCATCCAGACGTCCAGGACGGGATCTCCGTCTCGCATGGTCACGGCATTGCCGATCAGCACCAGCAGCCGAACGATGATATTGAATCCCTGGACAAAAACGGTGGCCAGGCGGCTCCAGGCCCGCCCTCGCGCCAGATTGATCCCCAACAGAGCAAAGAGGAGAATGACGAACAGCCACACGAGAAAACTGACATTCGCAAAGGTGCTGGGAGGGAGGATCAGGGGAGGAACGAACTGGAATATAGCAATTAAGACGAGACCACGTGAAAGTCGATCGTTCATAAACCTTTCTCCCTCTGAACTATGCTGATAACTATCATACGGATTTTCTCGAGATATGTCAAAAGAAATGTAGTGACGGAGGCTTTCCCTTTCCGTCAAAAAGGAAGTATAACCATCGGATTGTCACAACGCGCGTGAGGGCATGAGATACCTCACCGCTCCGGACTCTCGTTTGGACTCGTTTGACGCCATCCCCATGGACAAGGATAATGATCATTGGATGTAGGTTCATGAGGGGAAATCTTTTTGCGTCCCTCTGCCATCAAACAGATGAGAATTCATACACTCCGCGCTTATAATCTTTATGTTAATTTTCAGCCCGTATATAAATAGAGATTCTTTCTTTCAGAGGGAATGGTCCCGCTCATGGCGGGGAGCAAACGTCTTCTGCCACATGGATCATGAGGGCGTACATACCCCTTTTGAAATACCTTCATCGCGCGCCAACACTTCCCAAGTCGGGGCATCGAGAACATGACTGCGCATCATTCACGGCGGATCGCTCTGGTGATTCTGGGGTTGTTCGTCCTCCTGAGCCTGACGTATAGCGTGACGAATCCCATATTCGAGGCACCAGATGAAGTGTACCACTACCCTTATATCAAGCATCTCGCGGACGGCAGGGGACTGCCAATCCAGCATCCGGAGCAGGAAACCCTATGGAAGCAGGAGGGCAGTCAGCCCCCCCTCTATTATGCCCTGGGTGCCGTCCTGACCTTCTGGATCGATACTGACGACCTGCCCCAGGTAAGGCAACTGAATCCCCACGCGCGCATCGGCGTGCCCCTGGCCGAGGACAACAAGAACATGGTGATCCACGATCCCCGCCGCGAGGCGATGCCCTGGCAGGGAACGATCCTGGCCGTGCATCTGATCCGTTTCTTTTCCGTGCTTTTGGGAATGGCCACTGTATGGTGCACGTACCGATTGGGGCGCACCATCTTTCCCCATCGCCCTACCATAGCCCTCGGGGCCATGCTCCTCAACGCCCTGCTCCCCATGTTCGCCTTTATCAGTGGGTCCATAAACAACGACAACCTCGTCACCCTGCTTTCCTCCATCGTGCTCCTGATGCTGGTACAGATTGTGCAACGGGGCGCGAACAACCGCCAGTTACTGGCGCTGGGAGCCATCATCGGCCTGGCCTGCCTCTCCAAGCTCAGCGGGATGGCCCTGCTTCCCCTGGCCCTGCTGGCCCTGGCGCTGCATCAGATACCAAAAGAAGCAGCCTCCCTAAGAGAAAAAGGAAGGTGGCAAATCGTGCGTCGCTGGCTGGGACAGTGTATCCTCATCTGCATCCCCGCCCTTCTCGTGGCCGGCTGGTGGTATCTGCGAAACTGGCGGTTTTACGGAGAACCTCTCGGGCTGGAGCGTATGCTGGCCATCTTTGGGCGGCGCTCCTATTCTCCCACGCTGGAAGGGGCCTGGAGGGAATTCAAGGGTTTTCGTATCAGTTTTTGGGGGCTTTTCGGTATATTCAACGTGCTGCTGCGTCCCCTCTGGGTTTATCAGGTGCTTGACATCTTTGGCCTCTTTTGTCTGCTGGGCCTCCTGCGCCGGGGGATACGGATCTGGCGGACACGGCGGCTGCCCGACGTCTGGCGAGAGATCATCCTCCTCGCCATCTGGATCGTCATGATCGCCATCTCTCTACTCCGCTGGACCATGATGACCAAAGCCTCACAAGGGCGCCTGATCTTTCCCGCCATCTCCGCCATCTGCCTCCTTTTGAGTCTGGGATTCCTCGGCTGGTTTCGTGGACGCGCCCGGCACCATGCCCTGGGGGGGCTGGCCGTCCTGCTGGGTGCTTTGACCATCAGTGCCCCTTTTACGGGCATCCGCCCCGCCTATGCGCGCCCGCCGGTCATAACGGAGAAAGAGATCCCCTCCTCGGCCTCCCCCTACCACGTCACCTATGAAGAGGCGATGGAACTCGTGGCCTATGATATGGAGGCTCAGGAGGTGCGCCCGGGGGAGTCATTTCCCGTAACCCTGTACTGGAAGGCCCTGGCACCGATGGAGGAGAACCTGTCCATCTATATCTACCTCTCTGGACGGGATGGGCAGTTTCTGGGACAGCGTGACAGTTACCACGGCGGGGGAAACTATCCCTCCAGCCAGTGGTCGCCGGGGGAGGTCGCCCCAGACACCTTCCTTGTACCTGTAAGGTCCGACCCCGTTGGGCCGGTGGCTGCCGAGATCGAGGTAGGACTTTACCGCCTTGCCACCATGGATCCCCTGCCCGCGTTCGATCCACAGGAGAACAGGGTGGGCAGACCCATCATCGGACGCATCAAGGTGCATGTTCCGACACCGCCCACCGCACCGGAGGAGCCCCTAGACGTGACGTTCGACGAACGCGTGCGCCTGGTGGGCTATGATCTGGAAACCAGATCCACCCGCTCGGGTACTTCCATGCCCCTTACACTCCACTGGCACGTCATGGGCGAACTGGAGCGGGATTACACCGTCTTTGCGCATCTCGTGGACGATCAGGAGCGCATCGTGGGACAGGGAGATGCCCCACCACTGGATAATGACTACCCGACCTCCTTCTGGGGTGTGGGGGAGAATCTGGTGGACGAGCATCTCCTGGACGTGGAAGAGGACACCGCCCCCGGATCATACCGCCTCTTTGTGGGACTCTACGATCCCACGACGGGGCAGCGTTTGCCCCCCAGCGACTCTGAGGGTAACCTAAAGGGTGACCGGGCCTTTATCACCGATGTAGAGATACACGAATAGGGAGATCAAAGGGTCTGTGTCGACGACCGATCCAAATTATGTGCAGTGGGGTTTATAGAAGGAGTTGATGATGAACGTGACAGAAGGAGAGATCTGCCTGGTCACCGGTGTGGCTGGCTTTATCGGCTCGCACCTGGCCGAGCACCTCATCGACGAGGGATATCGCGTCGTCGGCGTGGACTGTTTTACCGATTACTATGCGCGGGAGATCAAGGAGCACAACCTAGCCTCCGTACACCGCGCGCCTGCCTTTGAGTTCGTCGAAGCCCATCTCGGCGAGATGGATCTGGATACCCTGCTGGAGGGCGTCTCCTACGTCTTTCACCAGGCCGCCCAGGCAGGAGTCCGCGCGAGTTGGGGACAGAGCTTTGCCATCTATACCGATCTCAACATCCTGACCACGCAAAAGTTGTTGGAGGCCGCCCGTCGGGCCAAGGCATTGCGGAAGTTCGTCTATGCCTCCTCCTCCTCGGTCTACGGCGACAGTGAGGACTTGCCCCTACGCGAGAACAGCCTGCTGAAGCCGATCTCGCCCTATGGCGTATCCAAACTCGCTGGCGAGCATCTGGTCCGCCTCTATGCCAAGAACTTTGACCTGCCCACTATTTCTCTGCGCTATTTTACCGTCTACGGCCCCCGCCAGCGGCCCGACATGGCTTTTCACAAATTCCTGCGTGCCATCTATGCCGGGGAGACCATCGAGATATACGGGGATGGTGAGCAGACGCGGGATTTCACCTTTGTCTCCGACGCCGTACAAGCCAACGTACTGAGCATGGATCATGGAGAGCCAGGGGACTATTTTAACATTGGCGGCGGATCGCGGGTCACCCTCAATCGCTGCCTGGAACTGCTGCAGCGCGTCACGGGGCGCGAACTGCATACTGTACATGTGGAAAGCAAACCCGGCGATGTGCGCCACACCTGGGCCGACACCACAGCTGCCGAGAAAGCGCTGGGCTTTCGTCCCCGCGTCTCCCTGGAAGAGGGACTGCAACGGGAGGATGCATGGTTCCGAGAGGTGATGCTGAACAGGTGATCGCCCGGGTGGACGCGCGGCTGCACAGAATACCCCGCCACTCCCCACGATTCATGGAAGGGGTTATGCCCCGATGAAGAGACGGTTGGCCGTCATCCTCGACACCGTCGTCAGCGTGGCCATCTGCGCCGGCATGTGGATCAGCCGCGCCACGGCCTCCAACACTTTTGTAACGTGGGACGAGCCCGCGTGGGTCTACCGCTCGATCAAGTTTCTGTCGGCCCTCTCGCGGGGTGCCTGGACCGACACACTTCTGACGGGGCATCCCGGGGTGGTGACCATGTGGAGCGGCGCCCTGAGCCTGACCTGGCATCGTCTAGTCACCGGAGCCGTGAGTTGGTCCCAACTGGCAGCCATCGACGCCCTCCCCTCCCTCGAGGTCCACGATCCCCAGGTCATCCGCCAACTGGCGGCCCTCCTGCCCCTGGCCAAGGGAGGCATCTTGGTGGCCCACATCCTCACCGCCCTGGCCCTGTATTGGCTGCTCAAGCATCTCCTGGATCGCCCCTACGCCCTGGCAGCGGTCGCCTTTCTCCTGCTCGATCCCTATTACCTGGCCCTCTCGCGGGTGCTGCACATCGATGCGTTGACGTCGGGCTTTATGCTGCTGGCCGTGATCAGCAGCCTCATCTACATTTCCCGAGGAACCAGGCGGCATCTCGTATACGCGGGGATAGCCACCGGATTGGCGACCCTGACCAAATCCTACGGCGCGTTCGTCGCCCCCTGTGTGCTCCTCTTTCTGCTCATCGCCCATCTGCGGGACGCGCTGCCACGCGGGAGAAAGGGGGCGCACGGGACCGGAAAAGAGGGCGGGATGCTCCATTCCCTTTGTGATATCGCCCTGTGGGGCGGCGTGGTGGCCCTGATATTTTTCCTGCTGTGGCCGGCCATGTGGGTCTCCCCCATACAAACCCTGAAACAGATGGCCCAGTTCTCGCTGGAGTATGCCACCGATCCGGGCGATGCCACGGCCAGTTTTTTCCGGGGCCAGGTGACCAGCGATCTGGGAGCCTCCTTCTATCTGATGAATATCTTTTTCCGCGCCACTCCCCTCGTTCTCGTAGGCACCGCCCTGACCCTGGTGGTGTACCTGATGGGGGGAGAGGAATCCAAGACGCGGCAACGCGTCATCTCGGGCCTGCTGGTCTACGCCGGGATCTATTTCCTTCTCATAAACCTCAGCAGCAAGAAATTCGACCGCTACACGCTGCCCCTCTTTTTGGCCGGCGACGTCGTGGCTGCCCTGGGCGTGACGGGCGCACTGGAGACGCTGTTGCGTCTGGTGGGGCTGCCTGACAAGGGAGACGTCTTGCCCCGACGGGGAGCCGCTGCAGGCATCACCCTCCTTTTGGTGACAATACAGGGGTATCTGCTCCTGGCCCCCCTCTATCCCGCCCACTATCTGGCCTATTACAATCCCTGGGCCGGCGGCGCGCAGGAAGCGGTGCAGACCATCCCCGTGGGTTGGGGCGAGGGCGTCGAACAGGCGGCGAACTATTTGACGCAAAAGCCCGATGCCAAGGAGATCACCGTCGCCACCTGGGCCGTGGCCGGAGTGGCGCCCACCTTTCCCGGGCGTCTCATCAAGCCTACCCAGGAAAATATTCCCCTGGCCGATTATACGCTTTTCTATGTGGGAGACGTTCAGCCCCCGACTCCGCTGGTGCAGCAATTCCACGGCCAGCAAGAGCCAGAGTTTGTGGCACGAGTGAACGGTGTGGAATATGCCTGGCTCTATCCCAACACGCATCACATCGACCTGGAGGAGCGCCTGCAGAAAGTGGGGGAGACGGGCGATATCGTCGTCCTCAATGCTCCATCGATCTTTGAGCAGCACTATGGTGGCGACCTGGCCTGCCACGTCGTAGAAAAAGGCGACGAGGCTGAGGTGGCCGAGCAACTTGGCCGCGCCATGGAAAGCGCCACGGGAGAAACAAAGATCTTTTACGTGCACTATGAAAACAGCGAGAATCCCCACACTTACATCCGCAGGCAACTGGCGCAGAACACCCTCTTTCTCTGGGAAGAACCCTTTGCCTACGGCACCATCTCCTGCCACCAACTGGCCGAGAATACCCACTTTCGTCAGGTGCCCGCCTCGTTGGAAGTCGATATCGATTACGATCAACGTCTGCGCCTGGAAAAGTACGGCCTCTCGGCCAGCAGCGTACAGTATCGCCAGGAACTGGGATTGGGACTGCTATGGCGCGCGCTACGTCCCCCGGAGGAAAATTATCATCTCTCTATACGTCTGGTGGATGAGGAGGGACACGGGTGGGGACAGCGGGACGAGAGGCTGCGGGACACCCAGGGGATGGCCACCGGCGCCTGGCCGCAAGACAGCGAGCACCTGTGCAACTATTCCATCCCCCTGGAGGCGGGTACCCCCCCAGGCCCGTATTGGGTAGCCCTGGGCATCTACCGCCTGGACGATCTATCCCACCTGGAGGTCATCGATCAGGAGGGACAGCGACACGGCACCACGTACAAACTGGGGCCCGTGCAGGTGGTCACACCCAGCGTGCCCCCCGACACCAAAGAGTTGCCGATCCAACAGCATGTAGACCTGCGCCTCGGCGAGGAGGCCCAGATTCTGGGCTATACTCTGCCCGACGAGATCCTGCGGTCGGGAGAGGAGGTCGAGATCGTCCTCTTTTGGCGTTGTCTGGCCGAGATGGATGCGCAGTACGACCTGAGCCTGCGCCTGCAGGGGGAAGGTGAGACCGTGGGGTCGGCGCGGGCGCAGCCAGTTGGAGACTATCATCCTACAGATCGATGGGTCCCTGGGGAGATACTGCGCTATCCCCAATCGCTGCCCATCGACGCCGACGCCGCCAGCGGCACGTACCAACTCTATGTAAATTTTCACGAGGCTGACAGCGATACGCCGCTCATCTCCAAGGGGCTGCCAATCACAGAGATAGATGTGGAACATCAGGAGCGCCTCTTTGAGGTGCCAGAGATCGAGCATCCCATGCAGGTCACGTTGGGCCAGCAGATCGAATTCCTGGGCTATGGCCTGGAGGGAGCCACCGTCAGACCGGGCCAGACGTTGAGCGTGACCCTCTACTGGCGGACGTTGCGTCCCATGGACGTCTCCTACACGGCTTTTGTTCATCTCCTCGATGCAGAAGGGAACATACGCGGTCAGCAGGACAGTGTTCCCGTGGGAGGTCAGCGGCCCACGACGGGATGGGTCGCCGATGAGGTGATCGTCGACCCCTACGAACTGTCCGTTGACGAGGATGCCACGCCGGGCCCCCATCGCATGGCCATCGGCATGTACGACAGCACCAGCGGCGAGCGTCTTCCGATGACGGAGGCGGATGGCAGGCCCCTTCAAGAGGGACGCATCCTGCTGGAACAGACGATCCAGGTGAAAGAATGACACAGTGAAGAAATCGGCATCGACACCGTTATTGAAGACAAGGACATAGAAACCATGATAAGGCTGTTCAGAGAACGAGACAGGAGACGCAAAACCGGAAATGGCATCATCATCAAGACCGAGGAGGAGATCGCGGGCATCGGCAAGAGCAGCCAGTTGACCCACGACATCCTGGATATGCTGGAGGAACGGATAGAGGCGGGCGTCACCACGGGCCAGATCGACCGCTGGGTGCACACGTACACGGTGGAGCATGGGGCCAAGCCCGCCCCCCTGCACTATCACGGCTTTCCCAAGAGCGTCTGTACCAGCCTCAACGAGGTGGTCTGCCACGGAATTCCCAGCGACGAGCGGGTGCTGCGCGATGGCGACATCCTCAACGTGGACGTCACCTGCATATTGGAGGGATACTATGGCGATGCCAGCCGCATGTTCCTCATCGGCGACGTCTCCTCCGAGGCGCGGAGCCTGGTAGAGGTCACGCGAGAGTGCCTCCATCTCGGCATCGAACAGGTGAGACCAGGAAACCGGCTGGGAGATATCGGCCACGCCATCCAACAGCACGCCGAGGCCCACAGCTATGCTGTGGTGCGAGAGTTCGTGGGACATGGCACAGGCATCGATTTTCACGAGCCCCCGAACGTCTATCATTACGGGGATCCCAACACCGGCGACGTGCTGGAGCCCAATATGGTCTTTACCATCGAGCCCATGATCAATGCGGGGGGACCGGAGATCAAAGTGCTGGACGATGACTGGACGGCGGTGACCGTGGACGGCTCCCTCTCGGCCCAGTGGGAGCACACCATGCGCGTCACAGAGGACGGTGTGGAGGTGCTGACGTAACGGTAGGGTGGGGCGTCTGCTCCGCCCCTGACTGGAGCGACTTTTCGATCCACGTACATTCAAAAGCAAAACGCGATCCCAGACAGGAGGAGTACAAAGATGAAGAGCCGCGAGCGCGTGATACGGGCCATCGAGATGACAGGACCGGACAGGGTGTCCATCTCGCACACCACGCTAACCGGCGCCTTTCGTCGCCATGGCGAGGCGCTCCACCGTCTGTACCAGGAATATCCCAGCGACTGCATCAACCTCGGCGCCACGGGAGAGGGAGAGTTCAGCGGCCAGGTGGGACAAACCTGCAGCCCTGCGCGATACGATCCTGGAGTTCATGGTAAAGCGCATGCGCATCTGGCTGGAACTGGAGATCGACGCCTTTCAGGTGCGTGACGACCGGGGAACACAGGAGACGCTGATGATAAACCCCGCGCTGTAGCGAGAATTCTTCAAAACCGGCCTACCGGGAGATCTGCGATCTGGTCCACGGCGCCGGCAGGCACCTCTGGTTCCACAGCGATGGGGCCATCACTTCTATCATTCCCGACATGATAGAGATCGGCGTGGACATGATCAATCCCCAGGTACCCCTGGTGGGAATGGAGATGCTGGGGCGAGAATATGGGGGCAAGGTCCGTTTCCTGGGCGACGTGGACCGGCAGCGACTCCTTCCCTTTGGTACCCCACAGGAGATCGAGGGCTATGTGAAAAAGGTTGTCAAGGCCCTAGGCGCGTACGACGGTGGCTATATCGAGCGCGGGGAACTGGCCCCCGACGTGCCGCTAGAGAACGCCCAGGCCATATTCCAGGCCTTTAGAAAAGTACCACGGTTAGATTTCAGATGGTAGAACACGCGTACAAATAGTTCGGACCATGCGCTTGTCAAGTGACAATGCCTGGACTAAGATTAGGTTATATCCTGCCGATATATGGATTCTTCCCAATATAGTGGATAGTGTGACATCCAATAAACCGGTGTCGTCAAAGGCGTTCATCTCCCAAGAGATGGGCGGGGAATAGTAGATGAGGGGGGAAACGCACGATGTATGCTGCAGAATTTGTGACCAAGATAAGGGAAGGCGTGATCGAGATACCGGAGAAATATCGTCAGTACTTTAAGGACAATGTAAAGGTCATATTGCTGGCAGAGGAGGAGGTGGTGGAGGGAGGAAAAGAGGATATGATTGCTACCCTGATGGAGCATCCTCTCCACGTCTCTGATTTCACTCCACTGACGCGTGAGGAGGCCCATGCGCGATCCTGAGCCTCATTGCTTCATTGACTCCAACGTCTGGCTGTATGCTTTTATTGAATGTGAGGGGGGAGGATGCGCACAAATCATCTCAAGCCCGATCCCTTGTGCAAGTGAAGGATATCACGGTCAGTACGCAGGTGATCAATGAGGTCTGTGTCAACCTGCTCAAGAGGGCAGATGTAGCCGAGGGTCATATCCGCTCGCTGGTGGCATCGTTCTATCGACGGTACACGGTCGTCCCACTGGATCAAGCGACGTTGCTCAGGGCTTCTGAAGTGCGTGAAGAATACTGTTTTTCCTTTTGGGATAGCTTGATCGTGGCCAGTTCTATTCTCGCCGGGGTAGATGTGCTCTACTCCGAGGACATGCAGGATGGATTTGAGGTTGAGGATGTACGTATCGTCAACCCCTTCTCAAAGTCCTGTGTTCCAGAACAAAGAGACTGAAGGGAAAACGACTCGAGTGATACATCTAGGACTGACTTTGCGCCAGACGTATGCGGCCCTTTTTGCCTTGTAGATATCCCTTGGATATAATCAATAAATTGGGACATCCTCACATCTTCTTTTTCACAAACGCGGTGAAAAGCGGTATTGTTTGGAAAAAGGATAAAGTAAGTTTTGTTTCATGCGAACGATGTGGTATAATAATGTCCTGATGAGGAGATATATAGTTATCTTTTGGAGATAGTTCC
>JBKHJO010000125.1:0-3018 GCA_046538105.1 Anaerolineales bacterium
TGCTAACAGATTTGGCACCCTGGTAATTTGGGCATCTTGTGTTATAATAGACTTGACTTAATCTTGGGCGCTCATCGCCCACTGTATTTGGAAATCATTACACAGCGTAAAGGCTGGGAGAATATCATCGTATGTTTAAGAAATTACTTAACACCATCTTTGGCGATCCAAACGAACGAGAGTTGCAGCGATTGGCGCCCCGCGTGGAGGAGATTAACGCGCTGGAACCAGAGATGCAGCAGCGTTCCGACGAGGAACTGCAGCAGTTCACGAAGGATTTTCGGGATCGTCTGGAGCGGGCCACGGGTGGATACAAGGAGGAGATTCACGAGCGGGAGGACGAACTTCTCCGCGAGCAGGATGAGGAGCAGCGGCGCTTTTTGGAGCGAGAGATCGAGCGCCTAAAAGGCGAGTTGGACGAGGTGGAGGCCGAGATATTGGACGAGATGCTGCCGCAGGCTTTTGCCCTGGTGCGCGAGGCGAGTGTGCGGACCATCGGCCTGCGCCATTTCGACGAGCAACTCATGGGCGGCATCGTGCTCCATGAAAACCGTATCGCCGAGATGAAGACGGGCGAGGGCAAGACCCTGGTGGCCACCCTTCCCCTCTATCTGAATGCCCTTACGGGGCGGGGTGCACACCTGATCACGCCCAACGATTACCTCTCCAAGCGGGGAGCCCAGTGGATGGGCCCCATCTATCACTTTTTAGGTGTTCAGGTTGGCGTGATCCAATCCATGGGCGAGGATCCGGAGATGAGTTCTTTCCTCTTCGATCCGGACCATGTCTCGGCCGATGATCGCTATCAGCATCTGCGTCCCTGTTCCCGGGAGGAGGCGTATCAGGCGGATATCACTTACGGTACCAACAACGAGTTCGGGTTCGATTTCCTGCGCGATAACATGGTGACGGATCTGGGGCAGTGCGTGCAGCACGAGTTACACTATGCCATCGTGGACGAGATCGATAACATCCTCATCGATGAGGCGCGGACACCCCTGATCATCTCGGGGCCAGCAGAGGAATCGACCAGCCGCTATCAGCAATTCGCTCAACTGGTTCGGCGGCTGCGTGAAGAGGTGGACTATGAGGTGGATGAGAAGGAACGCAGCGTAAGCCTCACCGAGGAGGGCATCAGCAAGGTTGAGGGGGCATTGGGTATAGAGAACCTTTATGCGCCAGAGCATTTTGAGCTGACGCCCTATCTGGAGAACGCCGTCAAGGCCAAAGCCCTCTTCAAGGAGGATCGCGACTATATTGTGCGCGATGGGCAGGTCATCATCGTCGATCCCTTTACTGGTCGGCTTATGCACGGGCGGCGCTACTCGGAGGGACTGCATCAGGCCATAGAGGCCAAGGAGGGCGTCCCCGTGCAGCGGGAGAGCCTCACCCTGGCCACCGTTACCTTTCAGAACTATTTTCGTATGTATCGCCGCCTGGCGGGCATGACGGGCACGGCCGCCACAGAGGCCGAGGAATTCGCCCAGATCTACGATCTCGACGTGGTGGTGGTTCCCACTCACGAACCCATGATTCGCGTCGATCATTCCGACAAGGTCTACAAGACGCAGGCGGCCAAGTTTCGGGCCGTGATGGAGGAGATCAAGGATTGCCACGCCCGTCAGCAGCCGGTGTTGCTGGGGACCCTGGCCATCGAGACTTCTGAAGCCCTCTCCAGGCGTTTGAAGCGTGCGGGCATACCCCATGAGGTACTGAACGCCAAGCATCACGAGCGGGAGGCCCAGATCATCGCCCAGGCGGGGCGTCCGGGCGCCGTGACCATCGCCACAAATATGGCGGGGCGCGGCGTGGACATCCTTTTGGGTGGTAATCCCGAGGGGTTGGCCCGCGAGGCGTTGCGCAAAGAGGGATACGACCTGCAGGAACTGGATCCGGAGGTGTGGGAGGAGGCCTATCAGGAGGCCAAAGAGCAGTGTGGGGCCGATAGAGAGATCGTGTTGGAGGCCGGCGGGCTGCACGTGCTGGGCACCGAGCGCTACGAGGCCCGCCGCATAGACAACCAGTTACGCGGTCGTGCGGGGCGTCAGGGCGATCCGGGTACCTCCCGCTTTTACGTGTCCCTGGAGGACGATCTCATGCAGCGTTTTGGCGGTCCCGCCGTATCCAGGCTGATGGATCAGTTGGGCGTGGACGAGGATATGCCCATCGAACACGGCATGATCAGCAACGCCATCGCCAACGCCCAGACCCGGGTCGAGGGGCACAACTTTGACATTCGCAAGCACCTGCTAGAGTACGACGATGTGCTCAATCAGCAGCGCCAGGTGATCTATGACCAGCGACGACTGATCCTCTCTGAGGCCGATACGAAAACCGTCGTGATGGACATCCTCGCCGACGAGTTGGAAAACGTCGTCCTGGAGCACACCGCCAGTTATGACGGAAACCGCGATCTGGAGGCCCTGCACGCCACCATCGATCGCATGATTCACCTTCCCCGGGATCACTCGCCGGAAGATTGGGCCAATGCCAGCGACCGGGAGATCACTGAGGAGGTGATAGAGATCGCCGGGGCCACCTATGAGGCCCACGAGGAGGAAATAGGGGCGGACCGGATGCGCCAGTTGGAGCGCCTGGTTATGCTGCGCATCATCGACAACCGCTGGGTGCGCCATCTGACGGCGCTGGACGAATTACGCCAGGGGATCGGCCTGCGGGCCTTTGGACAGCAGAATCCGCTGGTGGAATACAAGCGGGAGGCCTTTGGCGCCTTTGAAGCCCTGATGGGCGAGATCCGTCGAGATATCGCCAACGTGATCCTCAACGTGCGCATGGAGGTGCGGCCCGCCAGGCGTCAGCAGCGGCGTTATGTGGGTAGCAGCGAGAGCAGGGCTCAGGAGAAAAAGCCGCAGCCCATCGAGCGCACCAAGATCGGGCGCAACGATCCCTGCCCCTGTGGCAGCGGTAAAAAGTATAAGCACTGTTGCATGCGCAAGGGACTTTCCCCCGAAGAGATCGTGGCTCAGGGCGAGGGCGCGTCCCGCTAGCCACGCAGGG
>JBKHJO010000059.1:0-13561 GCA_046538105.1 Anaerolineales bacterium
ACCGATCTCAAGATTCAATTTGATACCATCTGTTCCAAGTGTACCTTGCTCTCTCCATACCCTATCCTATACTGACCCTACTATCCGAAGAGACCACACGCGACAGGAGGTAAAGCATGCCCGTAAAGACCACCGAGGGGCGATTTCTGTGGGCCATCGGCGGCAAGATCGAGGAAAGAGCCATGGCGGTGGCTCGGCGACGCACGACGGGTCGCTTGCGGCGCGTTGCACGGGGCAGGCGCGAGATCTCCCATGCCCTTGATGATACTACTGTTTACAGTATCGAGGAGGATCGCTGGTACAGCAGTGCGCGCGGGGAACTGGCGCCCATGCCCTACGGTGTGCAGGGGGCCGGCTGGACCCTGCACGAGGGCGTGATCTATTGCTTTGGTGGCAAGACCAGGCCTCACAGCGGGTGCGTGCCCTATGTGCAGGCCTACGACATCGCCGACGATCAGTGGACGGTGCTGCCCTCCATGCCCGCCGCCCGCAGCAAGTTGGGCAAGTTCTATCCCGTCTACGAGGGCCACTATGTTTTTCTCTTTGGTGGGGACAATATCAAGGGACGCTTTCACCGCGTGAGTTGGAACTGGCGGTACGATTTGGAGGAAGGCACGTGGGATGCAGACGTGGCCGATGCGCCCTTTTCGCAATCTTTTCCCTGTCCCAGTCTGCACGACGGCTGGCTATATTATACTACCGGCAACACCTCGCGGGGGCCGCGAAGCAACTATCCGGGGGGGATCAATCAACGCTATAATCCCCACACCGACGAGTGGCAGGTGGTGGCGCCGTGTCCCCACCCGGTCACCGACGGCTCCGGCGACGTGTGGCGGGGTGAACTGCACTTTTTGGGGGGCTGGAATCCCAATACCACCTTCTACCACAGGAGGGCTCCCCATTTCAAGGGGCCGGTCAAACGGCTGCATAGTATATACAATTATGAATCTAACAGCTGGCACTATGCGCCCCTGCTGCCCGGCCGCTGGCACCATGGCGGCACCCGTTCGGACGGCGAGTATCTCTGGCACTATCTGGGTACCATCGACGAGGAGACCGGCAAGGGCGAGTATCAACATACGAATCGCATCCACCGCTGGGATGGGGAGACGTGGACGGAAAAGACACCCGCACCGGTGCGAAAGATGAATTTCGGAACCATTTTCACCACCCTGGGGCCGACAGAGGCGTGAGGGCCCGATAAAGCCATTGGAGCGCGGATCGGCGAGAATGCCGTTGGCGTTTTTGTGGCCATGTTACAATTGCCGCGAACAGTTGAATAAGAGATCCTCGTACTCTCGTCGCGCGCTTGCCGCTATCGGGGAGTGTTGTAAAAGATAGCAGCCGACCTATTCTTGGAAAAGGCTTCCGAGGAAAGATCGGCTGTTTTTTTTGGTCATCCCGACGGGGAGGGGCGTGTGCGTTCAGAGGTGCCGGGATGCGCTGATAACAAAGTCGACGTAAGGGATGCCAGGGAGGGTCCTTCCTGTGCGTGTGGCGGCGCACGCGTTCCGGAATTGGTTTCGGTTCCATCTTGTGTTGGTGCACCGAATTGCATTCCCCGTACACCGAAAATGGGCATTGTCGGCCTCTCTTGCCCATATATAGCATCAGTTGAGGCTTAATAACGTCACCAACACACTGCAACCGAGTCTGTTCTTGACAGAATGCCTCAAATATTATATAGTGGATTTGTTGAGAAATTAAAAAATTAAAGAGGAGGGGTACGATGGATAGATCATATCCCTATGGTACGGGTGCGGTAAAGTGGATATCGACGGAATGGCTGGAGGATCAACTAACGGAAGGGGTAGAGGATCAGGTCGAACAGAAAAAGTTCGTGATTCTCGACTGTCAACCGAACGTGCATGACTATATCAAAGAACATATTCCTGGTGCGGTGTATATGAACGAGGGACTGTTGCGGGTTCCCCGGGAGGGGTTGCCGGCCCAGTATGTGGATCCTGAGGTGATGGAGAACAACCTGCGGCGTATCGGCGTGGAGGCGGATCGCCCCGTGGTCGTGTACACGGGCACGGGACCCTTTAAAGGGTGGGGGGATGGTCTGGAGCAGACCATGATGGCTTATACACTGGCGCGCTTTGGCCATGAGAACGTGTATATCCTGGACGGCGGCATCGACAAGTGGAAGGCTGAGGAGCGCCCTCTCTCACAGGTCTTTCCCGAGTTAGAGCCGTCCGGCTTTGACGTAGAGGTGCAGAGCGAATTCTATGTGGAGTATGAGGCCTTTCAGAATATAAAGGACGATGAGGACGTGGTCCTCCTCGATGCGCGCCCCGAGGACGTGTACGCGGGACAGGGGCCCTGGATCAAGGCGGGCCATATCCCCGGGGCCATCAATCTGCCCTGGAAGCGTCTGATGGACGCCGACAACGCGCGCCTCCTCAAGTCCGACGAGGAGATCGGGGCCATCCTGGAGGAGCATGGTGTGACGCGCGACAAGCTCGTCATCTGTTCCTGTGGTACGGGACGCGAGGCCACCAACGAGTTCATCCTCCTCAACTGGTATCTGGAGTTTCCCCGCGTCAGGATCTATGAGGGCTCCTTTACCGAGTGGAGTTCCTATCCCGACAATCCAACGGTGATCGGAAGCGAACCTCGCTAGTCTCGTGTAACGCTGGTAGGAAAGGAACAAACGTATGCTATTTGAACGCATCGAATCAAAGGGATTGGCCCATTACTCCTATCTCATAGGGAGTGAGGGACAGGCGATGGTCATCGACCCGCGCCGCGATTGTAATATCTATGTGGATAAGGCCTTGCGTAGCGGACATCGTATCACCCATATTCTAGAGACCCATCGTAACGAGGACTATTTGATCGGTTCCGTGCCCCTGGCTTCGCGCACCGGGGCGGCGATTTGGCATGCCGATGCGCAGTGGGACTATCAGTATGGGCAGCCGGTGAAGGATGGCCAGACGTGGGACCTGGACCCCTTTCAAGTGGAGGCCATCCGCTCTCCCGGGCACACGCCGGGCATGATGAGTTATCTCCTCCGGGACAGAAATGATGCCCCTTGGATGGTGTTTACCGGTGATTCCCTCTTTGCCGGGGATGTGGGTCGCATGGACCTTCTCGGCGAGGACAGGCTGGAGGAGATGGCCGGCGAGATGTACGATACTCTCTTTGAGAAACTGTTGCCCTTGGGTGATGAGGTCATTGTCTGTCCGGCTCACGGACCGGGCTCTGTGTGTGGCAGCGCCATCGCCGACCGGACCTGGACCACCATCGGTATGGAGCGAAAACATAATCCCAAGTTACAGTTCGACGACAAGGACACTTTTGTCGCCAACGTGGCCCAGATGCTGGATCGCCCGCCCTATTTTCGCATGATGGAGGAGGGTAATCTGGAGGGCACCTCGTTGCCAGAGGGCCTGCTTGCGCCCCAGGCCCTGTCCCCCACAGACTTTATTCGTCGGGCGGAAAAGGCTATGGTGCTCGATACCCGCATGGAACTGGGATTTGGGGCAGCCCACGTGCCCACTGCCATATCGATCTGGGAGGATGGAGTATCGAGTTTCGCCGGCTGGTTTCTGTCCCATGATCGGCCCATCCTGCTGGTGAGCGATAGGGATGATCCCACACAGATTATGCGTTACTTGATACGCCTGGGATACGACGACGTGACGGGTTATCTTGGAGGGGGCATGTTGTCCTGGCACAAGGCGGGGAAGATAAGCCATAGCATCGGGACCATCACCGTGCATAATCTTTGTGATAGGTTGGACACGGGCGAGGAATTCCACATTCTGGACGTGCGCAACGACGAGGAACTGGAAACGCAGGGCGAGATCCCCATGGCGCAGCACATCCAGGTGGTAGATTTGCCCGAGCGGATGGACGAGGTGGCCCGCGGTCAGCGCACATATATCTTTTGTGGCAGTGGCGTGCGTTCCATGATGGCTGCCAGCCTTCTGGAGCGTCAGGGGTACAGCGATCTATTCGTCATCCTGGGTGGTCTCGCCGGGTGGACATCCACCGCCTGCCCCGTCTCGCTGTGACGGAGGGATGTTTGGGCAGGATGGTTGGCGGTTCATCTTGTGCCTTGGCATCGTGATATGGTATGGTGGAACTGGACGAAATCGGAGCAGAAAGGAGGGATGGCTCGGCCCAGTCTGATTTGGCATTGATGTGAATAGCCGGGGAGCGATAGTTCTTCCTATCGAAAGCGTCGCTCAAATTATGGAGGTGTAACCAAGATGGGTCTGTTAACGTGGCTTATTGTCGGTGCAATTGCTGGTTGGTTGGCAGGTCAGGTCGTGAAAGGATCGGGTTTTGGCCTGTTGGGCAACATCGTGGTCGGTGTTATTGGTGCCTTGCTGGGAGGCTGGCTTGCCGGCACGCTTTTCAATGTGCCCGGTGGTATCAGTGGGTTTAACCTCACCACGCTCGTCATTTCGTTCCTTGGTGCAGTCGTCGCGCTGCTCATCATCGGTCTGGTTACGCGCTAGCCAAGTTCTGTTCCGTCTGAAGGGGTGTCATCACCTTAACTGAGAGTGGGGAGCGATCAGCCTAACAGACTTTGCGTACACCCCTGTCGGAATTGCTCCTTGCCCTGTTTTGTGCTATAGTGAGTGTCACAAAAGGGAATAGTTATGACAGGCGTTGAGCAGGACAAGTAGCCGTCCACACAGCGACAGGGAATGGAAGGCATGGATTGAGACCTTTCTCGATTAAAGGGCGGCAAAGACCACCTGTGAGCCGGCTCTGGAACGGGATGTTCCCCAGTATAGAGCCCCGCTGGCCCCGTTATCGGCCATAATGAGCGCGCGCCATCAAAAGGTGGCGTGGGAAAATTGGGTGGAACCACGTGAGGGCAGCCCCTCGTCCCATGGGACGAGGGGCTTTTTGCATTTTCACACGAACAGGAGGGATGCAGAGGTTATTGACCTGTGGCGCCAGGGGGTCACCCTGAGCACTGACTTTAGGATAGGCGAGGCACGCATAGTGTATGGGGCGGACGCGAGGGCGCTTGTCCCTGTGGAGGATAAATCATGGCAAAATATGATCTGGAAGTTCTAAGGCATTCGGCGTCCCACGTGATGGCCGAGGCGGTGCTTGATATGTTCCCCGAGGCCAAATTGGCCATCGGGCCGGCCATAGAGGATGGTTTCTACTATGATTTCGATCTGCCCAGGCCCCTGACGCCCGAGGATCTGGAAGAGATCGAACAGCGCATGAAGGAGAGCATCGAGGCAGAGAAAAAGTTCGTCCGTCAGGAGATATCAAAGGAGGAGGCGCGCGAACTATTTGCCGATCAGCCCTACAAACTCGAGTTGCTCGAGGAGATGGATGAGGAAGAGATCATAAGCATCTACCGGCATGACGGCTTTGTCGACCTTTGTCGCGGCCCGCACGTGGACCATACGGGTCAACTCGAGGCCGAAGCCTTGGCGTTGCTCAACGTGGCAGGAGCCTATTGGCGGGGCGATGAGGAGCGACCCATGCTGCAGCGTATCTATGGTACGATATGGCGCAGCGAGGAGGAACTGGAAGCCTATAAGGAGAGGTTGAAGGAAATCGAGGAACGCGATCATCGTCGCCTGGGGCGGGAACTGGATCTCTTTAGCATCCATCAGGAGGCGGGGGCGGGACTGATTCACTGGCACCCCAAGGGCGGGCGTATTCGCACAGTGGTGGAGAATTTCTGGCGCCAGCGACACTATGAGGCGGGATACGAGATACTCTACACGCCACATATCGGGCGCGCCCAACTGTGGGAAACCTCAGGGCACCTGGATTTCTATGACGAGGGGATGTACTCGCCCATGGATATTGAGGGGGAGGACTATTATATCAAGCCCATGAATTGCCCCTTCCATATCCTGGTGTATCAGACGCAACGCCGTTCCTACCGCGAGTTGCCCCTGCGCTGGGCCGAGTTGGGCACCGTATATCGTTATGAGCGCAGTGGCGTGCTTCACGGCCTCCTACGGGTGCGAGGCTTTACGCAGGACGACGCCCACATCATCTGCACGCCGGCGCAGATCGAGGATGAGATCCTGGGCGTTCTACAATTCTCCCTGTCCCTGTGGCGCGCCTTTGGTTTCGAGGAGATCGAGGCCTATCTGGCCACACGCCCAGAAAAGGCGGTGGGCGAGCCGCAACGCTGGAAACAGGCCACCGATTCGCTGCGCAAGGCGCTGGAAGTGGAAAGGCTGCCGTATGAACTCGACGAGGGTGGCGGAGCCTTCTATGGACCCAAGATAGATCTAAAGATCAGGGACGCTCTGGGCCGCGAGTGGCAAATGACCACCATCCAGTTCGATTTCAACGAGCCAGAGCGCTTTGATATGATCTATATCGGCGCGGACGGCGTGGAACACCGTCCCTACATGGTGCACCGTGCCCTGCTGGGCTCCCTGGAGCGCTTTTTCGGTGTGCTCATCGAGCACTATGGCGGGGCGTTCCCCGTCTGGCTGGCACCCGTGCAGGTCAGGCTCATTCCCATCGCCGACCGCCACGTCTCCTACTGCCGCGAGGTGACGGAGACATTGAGATCCACCGGCCTGCGCGCCGAGGTGGATGACAGTGGCGAGCGCATGGGGGCCAAGATCCGCAATGCGCAGATCAATAAGGTGCCCTATATGCTCATCGTCGGGGACCGCGAGGTGGAGAACGAGACCGTTTCCGTGCGCCTGCGTACGGAGGAGGATCTGGGAGCCCTGCCCGTCAACGATTTCGTGTCGCGAGTCAGGGAACTGGCAACCTCGCGCAATAACGTGGATCTTTGAGGGTGCGTGCACAATGGCCAAGTATGGGAGGCGCCAATTGACAGGAGGCGCCTCCCTTTTTAGAATCCCTTTGCTTTGGCGATATTGGAGGTAGGAAGTAGGGTGTCGCACAGGGATCATTTGGGGATCACCATCAGCATCGTCCTTTTGGGATTGATTCTCGCCTTTCTCATTCCCCTCCCCGAGTGGCGTTTTGTCTTTTCCTCTTTCGGCGCGGACATCGAACTCTACTTTAGCGCCCTGTCCCAGTTAACGGCGTTGGTGGCGGGCTTGTCCTGCATGGGGACAGACGTGGTAATGCGGGACCATCCCCGTGTGCAGGGGCGCTCCCTGGCCTACACGCTAACCTTCTGGCCCCTGCCCGGCGCCCTTGTCGCTTTGAGTCTCGCCCTCTTATTCCGGATGAGGTGGTGGAGTTCCCGGTTCATCCTGGTGGCCCTCACGGGGCTGGCCCTGGCCCTCGTCATCCTTCTGGAGCGGTACGGCATCGAAACGGAAACAGGGATCCGTGATCTGAGTCACCTTTTGCTCAACGTCGTGGTGTACATTGTGGCGTTGCTGGCCTTTTCCGCCCTTTATGGGGCCCATGTGCAGGGGGTGCTGGCGGCTGCGGGAGCATTTCTCGTGGGCACGGCCCTGGCCCTGAGGCCGCTGCGCCAGGAGCAGCGGCTTGCGCGCGTGTGGCTGTACGCAGCGCTGACGGGCCTGATCATGGGGGAACTCATGTTGCCCCTGGTCTACTGTTCTCTCTCGCCCTCTGTGGGAGGTGCCTTTTTGTTCCTGGTCTTTTACAGCGTCACGACATTGGCGCAGCGAGAACTCTCCGACGGGCTGCAGCGGCAAGATGTCGTGGAGATCGTCGCTGTCTTCTGTCTCGGGCTTGTCCTGCTTATGGGGCGCGCCCGGGGAATCCTGTAGCCTATCCCGCCTGTTCGGCCAATTTGCAAAAGAGATCCCCAAAGATCGCGTCCCGATCCACGTCATAGGCCGCGCGAATGCGATGGCGCGTGGGATCCTCTATTCCCCAGGTGACGTCGTCGAGAAGGACGGGGGAGGAGCGCAGCGACGTGGGCACCCACTGGGGATCGTTCATATAGGCCACGGTGCTGATATCCCAGATGACCTTTGAGTGGGCAAAGTGGTCCTCGCGATAGTCCTCGAATGTCTGGTAGAGATAGTCGCCGACGGCCCCCTGACCGCGCACATGGGCCTGCATCTCGGGCAGGGTGGTGCGCAGGTGTTCGGCCACGTTCTTGCAGGGGATGTGCACCAGGGGCACGCCTGAATCAAAGATGACCTGGGCGGCGGGCACATCCTGTCTCAGGTTGAACTCTTTGGCCGTAGGCCAATAGTGCGGCTGTCCCCCCAGCCACACGATCACGATATGTTCGATGATCTCTGGGGCCATGAGCAGGGCCGAGGCCACGTTGGTGATGGCCCCGATGGTCAGCACATAGAGGGGACCGTCCTCCTGGGAGAGGGCCAATTCCACCAGTCTCTCGGCGGCGGGGCTGTCCACGGGCTCGGAGGGCGAGGGCAGGTAACTGGTGGAGCCCCTGAGGGCCGGCACGGTGTCCTCGCAGCCCATCATGTCCAGTATGCGCAGGATCTCCTGATAACTCTTTTCCATACCATCGGCCGGCCCGCTGGAGCGCAGGTTGTGAAAGGGGGCTGCGTGGACGCCCTTTAACTCCAGATTGTTCGACAGCAGGGCGTAGACGAGGGCGAACTGGTCGTCGATCTCGTTGTAGGTGTCCGTGTCCAATATGATGGACGCGTGCCCTTGTGGCGGCGTGAGAAGGCGCTCTCTTTCTTCTGGTGTGAGTTCGGGGAAGGTGACCATCCTGTATGCTCCTCTCTGCAGGTATATACGTGCTTCCATTATGGGACATGTGGGGGCCAGAGGCAAACGGCGCTTTGAAGGTATTGGATATTCCCCTTGACAAGGGCTTTTGGCGCTCTACACTAGGGTACGCTGGGTAGCCGGATGTTCTTGATGATTCAAGGAGGGATATATGCGTGTGCTGGTCACGGGTGGCAGGGGGAGTGTGGGAAAGGCCGTTGTCGACCGTCTGGTGGAAAAGGGACATTCGGTCACGGTCATAGGGCGAAGCGAGATAAAGATGGAGAAGGCAGAGTATATCTCCTGCGACGTGACCGACTATGATCGCTTGCTTCCTATCTGTGAGGGCAAGGACACCATCGTGCATCTGGCGGCCATTCCCGCGCCCATACTGGGGCCGGATCAGGAAGTATTTCGCGTCAACTGTACGGGCACCTTTAACGTTTTCCAGGCGGCCGCCAAGGTGGGCATCGAGCGCGTGATCCCCGCCAGTTCCATCAATGCCCTGGGTTACTACTTTGGAAAAGTGCAGTTCCCCATCACTTATTTCCCCATCGACGAGGAACATCCTACCTACACCACTGATTCCTACTCCTTTTCCAAGCAGATCGTGGAAGAG
The DNA here is from genome assembly GCA_046538105.1 of Anaerolineales bacterium. GTDB lineage: Bacteria > Chloroflexota > Anaerolineae > UBA1429 > UBA1429 > JAWLEV01. The sequence continues at coordinate 9,218 of JBKHJO010000059.1, forward strand.
ATCGCCCTCTACTATCACCGACGGGAGGGCATAGATAGCGTCTGCTTGCGGTTGCCAGCGGTATTAAATCGAGACGGAGAAGCATTGAAGCGTATGGCGGAGATGATGAGCGACTATCCTCACCTTTTGCGCACCTTTGGGCGCAACAACTTTTGGACCATGATCGATGATCGCGACGCGGCGTTGGCCTTTGAACTGGCCCTGACGGCCGATGTTCAGGGAAGCCACGCCGTCTACGTCAACGACTGCATGAACATCGTTGGCGTGGAGAGCGAGCGGCTTTTGCGCAAGCACTTTCCCGAGGTCAAGGCGCGCAAACATCCCCTCGTGGGAGACGAGACCTTGCTCAGCAATCGCAGGGCCGAGGCGTTGATCGGCTACGAACCGCAGCATTCGTGGCGGGATCTGGTGCGCGGTCCCGATTCACCTTTCAAAGCGTGGGATGCGCCGCTGTGGTAGGATCTTGTCACGGGAAAACCCCCGAGATCGTGGAGACCTCGGGGGGGGATATCTTGCACCAAAGAACCGCGCCATACGTCCTAGGACGACTCGGGCATCGGCAGATCGATGATCTCCTGGAGACGATCATTGATCATATCGATGTTGGACTGATTGTATTCGATGTCACCATAGATGAGCGGCGGGATCTCGTTATTTCCCACGTCAGTCCATTCACCATAGCGCGTGTTGGCAGCCATGGGGAAGTAGGAAGTGCCCTTTTCCTCGGACTCTAGCATGAGGTCGGCTATCTTGGGGAACCAGGGGAACTTTTCCACGATGCGCTCGTCGTACCAGGAGTCGAGTTGGGCCCCCGGCTGCTTGCCCGTTTCCAGGCATAGCCAGGTCATGGACTCCTCGCTGCTCACCATGCGCATGAGTTCGAAGGATTCCTCCGGATGCTCCGTACCAGAGTAGATGCCAAACATGTTGGTATAGGGAGTATGGATACGGACTTCGTGGGGTGGTTCGCACGTCGGTCCGCAGGGACCGAGGACCACGCCGAGATCGATGTCGTTTTCTTTACTGCCCTCGACCATACCGCTGGATGCGCCCGGGTTGCTGGTAAAGGAGGGGAGCATTCCTCCCATGAACATGGGAAACCAACCCTCCTCATGCAGATCCTCTCGCCCGGGAAAGTACCCATCCTGCAGTCCCTTTATGACGAACTGGATGCCTTCCTGCGTCGGCTCGCTGTTAAACAGGGACGTCTTGCCTTCCCTATCTATGAAGCCCTTATCTACGTCCTCCTTGTTCCAGCGCGCATAGTAGGCATGGGCTCCGTGGCCGCCGCCCGTGACGGGGGGCTCGGCAAAATGGCCGTTGCCGGGGCCGCCCTTGAAATCGACACAGGCTACCTGCATCTCCCACCATTCGTCAAGCGTCCAATCATCTTCGGGCTCCTTGCCCCAGGCCTCGGTCACCCATTCTTTATCATAGAAGGTGACAATTTCGTGGCAGCCTGCACAGCCGCCCAGGCCACTGAGTTCGCCGTCGGTCCACTTGCGGAACCATTCCAGGTTGAACCACCTGGAGAGGTCCATATCGGAGGCCTCGACATAGGGCTCGATGACCAGCATGGCGCCGGCAGCGCCCAGACGGGGGAACCAGGCGTTGTCACCCCACGTCAGATCCACCATGGTGCCGGTGACGTATTGGGTCATGAGGGTCTTTAACACCTCGTCCCATGGCACCTCTTCACTTTCTACTGTTACCCGACCGTCCGTCGAATCCTCGTAGCGCGAGGCAAACTCGCGATGGTGTATGCCCATGTCACCCTGACGGGTGAGGAAACGGAGGGTGATGGCATCTCCCGCCGGCTCAGGGGCCTCCTCTTCCGGTTCCTCAACCTCGACAATGGGCTCTTCTTCTGCTACTTCGGGAGCACAGGCAGCCAGGGCGATGGCTCCCGCACCCACAAGACCCAACTGCAATAATCTACGACGTGTCATTCCAGACATTACTTGTCTCCTCTCTCAATATTCTAGACACTAAACATCTACCCGTTTTTCTGGATACTGGGGCGCATATTCTGTTTGACCGCTATAAACACCTCCTTTCTACCGCTATTATTCGCTAATCTGATAAGGTTTATCCCTTTATCCCCGTGGTGACGATACCCCTCACAAAGATACTCTGGGCCGAGAAGAAAAGGATGATGGGCGGTATGGCCATGACCGTGCACATGGCCATCATCAGGTGGGTCAGGGCGATCTCTCCCAGGGCTGGCTGGGCATCCCAGTAGCGCAAGCCCACAGCCAGGGTGAACTTTTTGTTGGATTGCAGATAGATCAGAGGCTGCAGGAAGGACTGCCAACTACCCATAAAGCGGATGACGGCCACCGTGGCCAGGGCGGGTTTGATCAGGGGCAACAGAACGCTGAGGAAGGTACGCAGGTAACTGGCGCCATCGATGAGGGCCGCCTCGTCCAGGTCCCGTGGTATCTGCATGATGAACTGGCGAATCAAAAAGATGTTAAAGGCCCCGCCGCCAAAGAAGGGGGGTACGATGAGAGGCAAAAAGGAGTTGATCCAGCCCAGTCGATGGAAGAGCACGAATTGGGGGATCAGGGTGATCTGGGAGGGAAACATCATGGTCCCCAGGGTGATGATAAAGAGGACATTCCGCAGCGGGAAGCGAAAGCGAGCGAATCCATAGCCCACGATGGCAGAGGAGAGCACGACACCCGTCACCTGAAAAAAGGCTATAAACACGGAATTGCGGAGCCACAGCCACAGGGGGACACGCGCAAACATCTCCGGATAGTTCCAAATCTGAAAAGAAACGGGATAGAGATAAGGCGGCCAGTGAAAGGCCTCATATTGCGTCATTAGAGAGACGATGAGCATATAGTAGAGGGGGAAGCCAAATACTATGAGTAGGAAAAAGATGAGAGTATAGAGCAGGATATGGGTGATCTTGCGCTGCCTGCTCACACTGGCCAGGTTTTCTGACGGCTGCATTTGTGCTGCTTCAGTGACGGTCATCTTTTAACTCCCTCCCGCGTAATAGACCCATCTCTCAGAAAGCCACATCTGGAAGGCCGTAAAGATGATCAGGACCACTGCAAAGATCCATGCCAGGGCCGAGCCATAGCCCATGCGGAAATATTCAAATGCCTGGCGGTAGATATGCAGGGCATAGAACCAGGTGGCGTAGGAAGGCCCCCCGTTCGTGCCCACAAAGGCGACGGTGAAGACCTGGAGGGCGCCGATGATGCCCAGGATGAGATTGAAAAGGATAGTGGGAGAGATCATGGGCACCGTCACGTTCCAGAACTTGTTCCAACTCCCTGCTCCATCCAGTTCGGCGGCCTCGTACAGTTCGACGGGCACCCCCTGTAGACCGGCCAAAAAGATCAACATGCGGTTGCCTCCGATGCTGCCCCATAGGCCAATGATGACCACGGCCATCATGGCCGTGTTGGGATGGGACAGCCAGCCGGGCCCCTTGATGCCAAGGGAACCCAACCCGGAATTGATAAGGCCACTTGAAGGATGCATGAGAAACTTCCACAGCATGACCGAGGCCACGCTGGGAATCAGGTTAGGAATATAAAAGATGGTGCGAAAGAGATATGTGCCCCGCAGGCCCTGATCCAACAGGATGGCCAGCAATAGGGAACTGATGGTGCCGATGGGGACGGTGATCCCCGCATAGATGGCGGTGTTGGCCATGGATTTATAGAAGAGACGATCGGCCGTGATATCGGACAAAGGAGGTAAAATCTTCCCCAGGCCAAAAGCCTTGACATAGTTGTCGATCCCAACCCATTTGGGACTGCCCAAAACGCTGTACTCGGTGAAACTCCAGTAGAGGGAAGCGAGAATGGGGCCCATGAGAAAGATGATGATACCCAGGATCCAGGGGGAAATAAAGATCAGGCCCCACAGCCCCTCCCGCACCCGGGACGAGGACTGGCCCATTATGCGTCCCAGGGCCTCGTATACTCCGGCCCTGGATTGCTCCTTGGCAGTAACTCCCATAATTATCTCCTTCGATATCGCTTGTAGAATTTCTCCAGGATAGAAAAACCAAACCTACTAATTTATTACATTACCCTCGACTTTTGTAGGATGAACCTTTCTCGCTACCCCTCCCTTCTCCGATATGTGGGTCGAAAGATCATAAGTATCGCTATTATACATGGTATAAATTACCCACGCCAAAACGATTTCAGCAGGTAAAAAGTACCACTTTCTAAGTCCATTATACGACAGTCCGCAACTTTGTCAAGTGAAATCCGATTGGCAAATCTGCTACTTACTTTAGGGGCGATTGTCCCTCGCCAAACGTGACCGTGGGCGGGGGCAGGGGGCGATCGATCTCGGCGAGGCGGTAGCCAA
>JBKHJO010000126.1:0-2876 GCA_046538105.1 Anaerolineales bacterium
GACACAGATGTCCCTCCCAAACATGCTCGGCCTGAAGCCCAGCGCTAAGGCGCTTCACGCCGGGCGTCGACCTGCGTCGACGCGTCTGGGGAGCGCCCACGGGTGTGCTTACGTTATTTACGCCCTATCAGAGTCCTCTTTTTGACAGGCCCGATGATTCTAACAGACTTTGCGTACACCCAGAAGGATGATCAGGAATTCGGCAGCAATCTCAAAGCACTTGCCCCAAAGTACCTCGACATCCTATAATGCCCTTACATGCATGAGCGCATGACGTCATTGGAGGAGCATCATGGAGGACGAGAGATGAAAATCGAAGCCATCGACACCTATCGCGTCGGCGATCGCTTTCTTCTCGTAGAGATCGCTACCGACAACGGCCTCGTCGGTCTGGGGGAGGCCGGACTGTGGGGCTATCCGGACGCCGCCGAGGAGGTGATCGAGCACTGCAAGACCTATCTCTTGGGCAAGAATCCCCTGCGCATTGAACACCACTACCAGTTCCTCTACCGCAACGTACACTTTCGCGGCGCGGCCATCTCGGGGGCCCTGGGGGGCATCGACATCGCGCTCTGGGATATCGCGGGCAAGCACTACCAGGCCCCGGTCTGGCAACTTTTGGGGGGCAAGTGCCGGCATCGGGTACGCTGCTTTACCCCCATCGGCGGGGATACACCAGAGGAGATGGCCGACGCGGCACGAGAGGCGGTGGACGCCGGCTTTAAGGCCGTGCGGGTGATGCCCTTTCCCCCGGGCTATGCGGAGATGGGACACAGCGAGTTCATCGAGGTCGCGGTGGCCTGCGTGACCGCCGTGCGCGAGGAGGTGGGACCGTTGGTGGATATCGGCGTGGAGATCCATCGGCGTCTGGGGCCACTGGGAGCCGTGGCTCTGGCCCAGGAACTGGCCCCGCTGCGCATCCTCTTTTACGAGGATCCCCTCCTACCCGATAGTGTACAGACCAAGGGGCAGGTGGCGCCCCAGATCCCCCTGCCCATCACCAGCGGCGAGCGGCTGCACACCCTGTTCGAGTTCCGCGAACTGTTGGAGACGGGCGCCTGCAAGATCATCCGCCCCGATGTCTGCCTGGCCGGCGGCCTCACCCAGTGTAAAAAGATCGTGGGTATGGCAGAGAGCCATCAGGTAGGCATCATCCCCCACAACCCCCTGAGCCCCGTATGCACGGCGGCCTGCGTGCAGTTGGAGGCCTGCATTCCCAACTGGGTCATGCACGAGTACAGCGGCGACGACCAAGCACCAAGAAACCGGCTGCTGAAGCGAGGACTGCACTTCGAGGACGGTTACGTCATGGTGCCGGACGCCCCGGGCATCGGCGTGGAGCTAAACCACGAGGCCCTGGACGATTTCCCCGCCGGGCTGCGTCCCATCGAGCCCAACACCCCCTTGCGCGACGACGGTTCGGTGGCGGATAGTTAAACAGTTGAGGTGCGTGGCCCTTGGAAGGGCCACGCACCTATAGTATGTAAGGAGGCAAAGACGGATGGAAAAGAAACTCACGGGCAAGGTGGCCCTGGTCACGGGCGCCGGTCGGGGATTGGGGCGGGCCTACGCCCTGCACCTGGCTAAACTCGGTGCCGACGTGGTGATCAACGACCTTCATTTCGAGGTGCACCAGGAATACGACGAGGAACTCACGGCGGGGAGCGTGGCCGAGGAGATCGAGAATCTGAGCGTACGCGCCCTGGCCATAGAGGCCGACGTGACGGACAAAGAGCGCGTGAACGCCATGTTCGACGAGGTGAAGGAGACCTTTGGCCGACTGGATATTCTGGTCAACAACGCCGGTGGTGCCCTTTTTGGGCGGGACAATCCCTGGGCAGCCACAGCCACCGAGGACGCCTTTCACCGCACCCTGGACCTGAACTTGATGGGCACCATCTACTGCTGTCAGGCCGCGGCGCCCATGATGAAACGCCAGGGATCGGGCAAGATCGTCACCATCGGCAGCCAGGCCGGACTAAAATCCGGAGTCAGCGGGGGGAGCGCCCCCTATTCCGTGGCCAAGGCCGGCGTCATCCACTATACGCGCCTGCTGGCCGCCGAACTGGGACCCTACAACATAAACGTGAACTGTATGGCGCCAGCCTGGATCCTCTCCTCGCGGGCCGTGGCCCAGGGGCGGACGGAGGAGGAGACCCGCGAGCGGCTGGAATCCGAGATCGCCCTGGGACGCCTGGGCATGCCCGAGGACTGTGCCAAGGTGCTGGAATTCCTGGTCACCGACCTGTCCGATTACGTGACGGGGCAGGTGATCTCGGTGTGTGGGGGATATATTCTGTTCTAGGGGGGCGTGATTGGTAGTAGAGATGCGGTTGACAGTGTAGAGACGCAACATTTTGCGTCTCTACCACATGGATGGACATCATGGACAAATTCAAGGGTAAATACCGGATTCCCAGCGCGCGCTGGCCGTCGTGGGACTATGGTAGTAACGCCGCCTATTTCATCACCATCTGCACCGCACACTGGAGCACATACTTTGGTAGAATTGTCGACGGGGCCATGATCCGCAGCTCGTTGGGACAGGCGGCCAGAGATTGTTGGTGCCGTATCCCGGACCATTTTCCCTTTGCTGTGTTAGGCGCGTCCGTCGTTATGCCCAATCACGTCCACGGCGTAATCACTATCGACAAACCTGATGGCGTCAACCATTGGGAGACTAACACGTTTGGCCCGCAATCGCGAAACCTTGCATCTATCGTGCGAGGGTACAAAATCGGCGTCACGAAATATGCTTATCAACACGGTATTGCCTTCGAATGGCAGGCGCGCTATTATGACCACGTTATTCGCAACGCCGACGACTACGAACGCATCGAAAGATATATTAGTCAGAATCCACAAAATTAGGATAA
>JBKHJO010000017.1:0-46545 GCA_046538105.1 Anaerolineales bacterium
CACGATGGACACTATGGACATGATCTGCCTCCCTCCCGATCCGATGGATACGATGGGCTAGATCTCACACATTGATTATCATCCGAGGAGAGGAATTTCGTCAAATGCGGGGCAGGCGCCTAGAATCCCAACAACACTCCCCCCTGATACACCAGGAACGTGATCGCGCTGGCCGTCACCAATGGCACCAGGAGTCCCATCAGCGTCCATTTGAGGCTGCGTGTCTCCTTCCATATGGCCCAGACGGTGACCAGACAGGGGAGATAGAGCATAAAGAACACCACGAACGTGTACGACGAAAGCGGCGACCATGCCCCGGGCAAATAGTTCAGGATCTGCTCTGATTCTATCAACGTAGCCTGCAGCCCATAGGTCATGGCAAGGGCGGGGATGACGATCTCCTTGGCCGGCAAGGTGAAGAGCAGCGCGGTAAGCATCTCGCCAGTCAGTCCAAAGGGGCGACCAAGCGGCGCCAGCGCTCGCACCAGCCAGCCCACGGGCGTTTGCTCAAAGGCGGCACCACGGGGAAGATTGCCCAGGAACCAGATGAGGAGTGAGGCAGGCCCCGCAAACTCTATCGCCCGCCACATGGTGTGTGCCACCCTGTCCACGAGCGCCCGCCATACCACTTGACCCCACTTTGGCTTGCGGTAGTGGGGCATTTCCAGCACAAAGCCCCCTGGTTCTCCACGAAAGATGGTTCTGTTCAGAACCAAGGTGGCGAGGGAGGCTGCTCCCAGGCTGAGAAGGACCAGGGAGAGCATCACCGGCAATGCCCGTCCCCCAAAGAGGGCGATCACCAAGGCAATGCCCGCCCCGTATCCTCCACTGCAGATGATCAAAGGGCTGGTCAGGATGGCTGTCAGTTGGACCTTCCTATTCTCGATGATCCGCGAGGCCATCACGCCGGTCACGTTGCAGCCGAAAGACATGCCCCACGTGAGCGTCTGCTTGCCCTGGGATCCCAAGGCCCGCATGGGCCGGTCCAGATTGAAAGCCACACGGGGCAAAAGGCCAAGGTCTTCCAGCAGGGCAAAGGCCGTGAACAGGATGATCATGGGGGGCAGCATGACAGTGATCACGGTCCCCACGCCCACCAAAAATCCGTCCACGAGGGGACCCCTTACCCACCAGGGGGCTTGCACGCTTGTCAGCCACGCCCGGGCACCTTGGATCAGCCAGGAAAAAAGAGAGTCCAGCCATCCGCCCGCGATCTCACCCCCTTTGATGGTAATCCAAAAAGTGGCGACGAATATCGCCAGCGTAAGGGGCCATGACCAGATCCTGTGGGTGACGATGTGGTCGATCCGCTCAGTCAGGCTATCCTCCTCCGGCCGCTCGCGATGGACGACATCATGCACCACGTCGTGGGCGAACTCGTAGCGGCGGCGGACGATCTCCACCTTGGCGTCGGGCCGGATCCCCTCGCGCAGACGCACGGCTTGCCTCAGGAGAGCCTGCAGGGCGTCAGGCGAAACATCTGGAGCGGCCAGTTCCAGCCCCTTCAAGTCTCCCTGTTTAAAGGCCTCGACGATCTCTGGGTCATCCTCCAAGAGCTTGAGCGCCACCCAGCGGCTTCGTTCCTCAATGCCCAGATCGTTCAGGTCGTCCTGTAAGGTCTCAACGTATCCTTCGACGGTCACCCCATAATCCAACGAGACCGGCCGGGAGTCCACACGCCTATTGGCGATCTCCATCACTGCCTCTACCAATTCCTGGAGTCCCTCTCCTTCCGTAGCCACCGTCGGCACCACTGGTACTCCAAGGGCCTCCTCCAGGGCGGGCACATCTATCTCCTGTCCCTGTCGCTTAACCTCGTCCATGAGATTGAGAGCGATTATAACCTTGTCCGTCAGTTCCAGGATCTGTAACGCCAGATTAAGGTTTCGCTCCAACGCGGTGGCATCCACGACAGCCAGCACCACATCTGGCGCGTTGGAGATGATATAATCCCTGGCAACGATCTCCTCTGGAGACTGGGCGGCCAGGCTATACGTGCCGGGCAAATCTACGAGACGAACCTCCTGTCCGCCATGGTAGAAGACGCCCTCGGCCCTCTCCACCGTCTTGCCCGGCCAGTTGCCGACGTGCTGGCGACTTCCAGTGAGGGCGTTAAAGATGACGCTCTTGCCCACGTTGGGATTGCCGGCAACACCTACGGTGATAGTCCCGTTATCCATCTTCCACCTCCTCCACCATGACGCTGTTGGCGTCCGTGCGGCGCATGGCGATACCCGTGCCCTTGATGCGATACTCGATGGGATCCCCCAGGGACGCTTTACGCAGCACGGCCACCTCGGCGCCGGGCACAAAGCCCATATCCAGCATGCGCCGCTGGTGCGTCCCTTCCCCTTTGATCTCCACGACCCGCGCGCGAGCCCCAACGGGCAATCTTCCCAGTTCCAGAGGTAGGGTTGGCTCGGCTACTGCGTAGACGTGGCGGGCAGCGGCGGGAGCCAGCGGGACGGTGTTACCATCGACCTGCAACCGCAGTAGATTGGGCTCCCGATCCACGATCTCCACATCCACCCCGGGCTTGAGCCCAAGCGCCACCAGCTGAGCGAGGAGCGGGGGCGGTTCGTCGTCCAGACAGACGATGCGCAGCCGGTCCCCTGGTTCTCCCTTATCGGACAAGGACTCTCCTGGCGACGAGGGTACCTGACAGATGGGACCCGGGATGACATGCCCATGCGGGTCCCAGGCTGGATGTCCCAACTCGGTATCTAACCTCTCAAGTTCCTCCGGCGTTGTGCTATGCTCGCGGCGGTGCGCCTCGGCATGGACCGCTTCCAGCGGCATCCCCTCTTGATCGACCAGATAGCGTTCCCAAAGGCGATGGGCGCGGATTAGCTCCTGCGCACGCGCCTCGCCCTCCTCGGTCAAATGCATGTTCTCTTTGTCCTCTTCGACCCAGCCAAAAGCAACCAGGGCCTCCATCCCCTGCTGGGCGAGGATCTCGGAGAGTTTCAGGGCGCGCGCTAGATCCTTAACATTGAGGTGCCCTTCCTTCTCTTGCTGAACGTAGGCCGCTTTAAGTACATCCTCTGCTTCTATCCTTTCGTGTGCTGATCCAGATATGGGCGACTGCACAGGCGGCTGCGCCCGTCGCTGCCGCAGCAACGTCCATAGCCAGAGGAGCGCCAGTAGAACCGAGAGGACGGGCCAGAACCAGTGGAAAACATTCGAAATGTCCATTCGCTTCGCTCCTCAAAGTGTGTCAAAGTTATCCGCCCTCTGAAGGAGCGTTTGTATCCAGAGAGGCAGAGCCTCCTGGTCGTGATTTCAAACCCACAGAGGGCACAACACGTCGTCGCCCTTTCTGCACTGCTATGAATCAGAGACGTCCTCCTCGGCCTTTTCCAGTTCTCTCACAATGCCTTCCATATCTTCCTTCGTCGCGGTGGTATCGAGTGGTTCCCCTTCTAGCCAGGCAATAGCGGTCGAGGCGTCCTCGTGAATCACGCCGATGGGCTCCAGTTGCTTTTCTTCCAACCTTCTTCGCATATAGCTTTCCATCTCTTCATCTTTGACCCTATTCATAACGTACAAAACGCCTTTGATGCTCGCTTCTCTGAATACGCGCTTGGCCATCTCTACAAGCTCGGGATGCTGCAGATGATCAGTCGCAGGCAACACTCCGGCCTTTATCTGATCAACCATCTGTCCCATGTCCGCCGCCATCTGAATGGAGGCATTGGTCGGATCGACCACCACAACCGCCCAGTCCAGGCTGGTGACGACTCCCCTTGCAGAGTCCTCGATGCCCGCTTTGAAATCTACCAACGTTAGCGGATGTTTCCCGCGTTGGCGTATCTTCAGGTCTCTGGCTATCTTGGATATGGGACCATCACATCCTGCTCCCGGGCCTTGCCCCCCTATCTTTCCCGCCACTAGAAACGATATGCCCTCTGGATTCCTAACATAGTATTTCTGGGAAAGTTCCTCCAGGAATATTTCCGCCTTTGGCAAGGATGAGGGATCGTCTACCGGACAACTGACGGCTCCGCCACTGAACACCGTTCCCCCATAGTATTCCATAAGGGGCGCGGGAGAGTCGTCAACCCCCATTGCCCGATAAAGTCCGACATTGGTCGAGTCTGCATCCAGTACACAGACGTCATATCCATGATCTCTAAAAGCCTTGGCCAGCAAGACGACGACGGTACTCTTGCCGGCGCCCCCTTTTCCGAATATCCCTATTCTCTTATCACTGAGTATTTTCCTATTTGTCATAGTATCGCATCCTTCCAAACTTGTTCATCCTTTTCCATATCTCAGCAGCCGCTCGATGCCATCCAGCGGCTCTTCACCCCGACGTCGGTGATCAGCACCTGGGAAATGGATATTTACACCTCCCATAAGGCGGCGGACAAACGTGCTGTAACCGTTGTGTCACATGGAGGGATTCACGTGCAGCGGGTTGACAAGATACCTTGCTTTTGACTCCCCACTATCTCAGGGGTTCTTCAGATCGTGTCAGCCCCCATCCCTACTCCAGCCACCCGCGTGCCACAGTTCGGGCAGCGGCCATCCGGCTGGGTACGGTTTTCAAGAATACCATAGCCGGTGCGTCGGATCAGCGTTTCGCCGCACTTGTGACACACCGTGCTGGCCTCATCCGACACGTTGCCCACGTAAACGTAACGCAGCCCCGCCTCCAGGCCGATCTCTCGCGCGCGGCCCAGGGTCTCTACGGGCGTCGAGGGCACGTCGGCCATCTTGTAGGCGGGGAAGAAGCGGCTGATGTGCCAGGGCGTCTCGATGCCCAGTTCGTTAGCCACGAAATCTGCCGCGTCTTTTAGTTCCTCCTCATCATCGTTAATACCTGGGATGACAAGCGTGGTCACCTCCAGCCAGATGCCCAGCCGTTTCATTGTTCGCATCGTGTCCAACACCGGCTGTAGCCGCGCCCCCACATACTTGTGGTAGGTCTCATCGCGGAAGGCTTTCAGATCTACATTCGCCGCATCCAGATAGGGCTGAAAGGTCTCCAGCATCTTCTTGGTCATATACCCGTTGGTGACGTAAAGGTTGGCCAGACCGGCCTCGTGGGCTAGGCGAGCCGTGTCGTAGGCGTACTCGAAAAAGATCGTGGGCTCGGTGTAAGTATAGGCGATGCTGCGACAATGAGCCCGCTGGGCCGTGGCGACTATTTGTCGGGGGCTTGCTTCATCCCCCATGATCAGATGGCGCTCGCGAACCATCTGGGAGATATCCCAGTTCTGACACCAGCGGCAGCGAAAGTTGCAGCCCACAGTGGCCATCGAATAGGCGGTGGTGCCAGGATAGAAATGGAAGAGGGGTTTTTTCTCCACAGGGTCCACGTGCTGGGTGATGGTCCGCCCATAGACCAGGGTATAGAGGGTGCCCTCTCGGTTTTCGCGCACCTGACAGATGCCCTTTTTGCCCTCGGCGATGAGGCAGCGATGTGCACACAGGTTGCAGCGCACCCGCTGCTCCGACAATCTCTCATACAGCATGGCTTCTTTGGCGCTGACCTCTTCCATCATGCTCCCTTCTTCAATCTTTCCTGCGCCCTCCGAGTTTCCTCAGATAGAAGCGATGCGTCCCATAGTCCGTCTCCACGAATTGTCCCCGGGCGATCAGCCGATGGACCACGGGCCAGTCCGCATTCGCCCGGGCCAGGAACGCGTCGACGGCGTCCTCCCGCATGGGATGCACGGCGGTGATGCTCAGCAGATCCTCCTCCACATCCCCCGTAAAGGCAAAGGCGTTGCCCTCATAGCCGATCAGATACTCCATCCTATCCACGTTCTCGCTCAATATCTGATAGGCGCGATTGATGCTCTTCTCATCGGGCGCCTGGGCCCATTCCTCGGCCGGCGGCCGGGTGGGGATGGACAGATAGGCCCGATCAGGCTGCAAGCGCGCCAAAAAGTCGGCCACGTCGCGGAGGTCATCCTCGCTATCGTTGATGCCCCCGACGAGCATCGTCTCCGTCATCAACTCGCCCTGATAATCTTGGGCGAATTCCAGCATGCCCTCCTGAATGGCAGCCAATTCCAGCCGCCCATGGGGCCGATCCACCCGACGCCAGACCGCCTCCGACGCCGCATCGACCTTTAGCGAAACCCAGTCGGCCTTGGCAAGTTCTTCCCTTACGTCCTCACGCCAGATCAGAGACCCATTGCTGATCACGGCGACTTTGATTCCCAGAGGTCGCAGCAACTCGATCTCATAACCGAGGTTGATGTCCAGCGTGGGTTCCCCGTCCGGAACAAAGGTGAGGTAGTCGATGGCCTCTCCGCCCTCTCTCGCGCTTTGCACTCTGGTCTGGACGCTGCGGAAGACCTCTTCTGGTTTGTAGAACTCCTGTCGATCGATCTGCACCTTGATGGTTCTTCCCAACTGGCAATAGACGCAGGAATAGGTGCAGATCTTGGGCGGGATATTGTTGATCCCCATACTCTTTCCCAGACGCCTGGACGGAACCGGACCAAAGGCTATCATATCGTCACTCCTCTTATGAATTGCTTGGCTTCTTGGTATCGTATAAAGGGAAGGCAAGGGCCAACCCCGAACAATTCATTATCGTACCGATATCTGCGTTCGTCAAATAGACGCAAGATAAGAATAGGTGCCCGCACTTCCAAAGTGCGGGCACCTATGGATAGCCACATCTTTCACCCCAAAGAGGGGATGGTGGGGCAGGTATATTACCCACTATACGGAGAATAACATGACAGTTTTCTCCCGGCACCGCCCGTTCGTGGCGGATATTCAGTCCTGCAAATGCCCCTCCAGGGTCAGCAGGGCGCGCTTGTTGTCCAGGCCGGCGCCGAATCCCCCCAGACCGCCGTCGGAGCGCACCACGCGATGACAGGGCACGACGATGAGCAGGGGGTTGCGCCCCAGCGCCTGGCCCACGGCCCGCGCGGCCCGGGGAGAGCCGATACTCTCTGCGAGTTCGCCATAACTCTGCGCCGTGCCGTAGGGAATCTCTCGTGTGGCCGACCACACCCGCCGCTGAAAGGGGGTGGCAGAGATAGCGGTCAGATCCAGGGGCAGATCAAAGTGCCGACGATTCCCGGCAAAGTACTGTTCCAACTGGTGCCTCGCCTCGGCCAGGAGGCGGTCGTCGTCCATAGGGGATCCTTCTCCTTCAGCCAGGCGCACTTGGGCCAATCCCTCATGGGTCCTGGCCAGGTAGAGCGTTCCCAGGGGGGAGGGCATGGCGGTCCACGCCACCATATCCGCCGGGAAAGAGGACTCAGTCATTCCGTGGCCCCCATTCCCGCATCTCTCCGGGTGCCATTTGGCGGTAACCGATACCCAGCCAGGCGACGTCGCGGCCGCTTTCGGGGTGCTTTCCTAACGTAATCTCCAGTTCGCGTTCTCTCCCGCCTCGGTACACGGTCAGGGTTATCTTCGCTCCCGGTCGGTAGCGACCGATGATCTGGCCAAAGGGCCTCTTGCGCAGGGGGGCGCTGCCGAGGGGTTGACCGTTTATTTTTGTGATGATGTCCTCCGGCCGCAGGCCCGCCTCATCCGCCGGGCTTCCCTCTTCCACCTCCAGGACGAGCACGGCCCCAAAGATGTTGGGAACGTCAAACTCCTCAGGTACGACGTCGGGTGCAAAGCGTTCGATCCGCGGTGTGGGGCTCTCGACCCGGGGCGCTGCTTTTTTGCCGGCCAGATAGCCCGCCGCCCCTCCCACCAGGGCGCTCACAAAGCAACTCAGGAGCAGGCTGACGATCACGGTCAGGATAAGCCATAGTGTCCAATCAGTTCTCTTTTCTTCCATGATAACCTCCTACAATAAGATCCCTTTACGGTAAATAAGATCTGTATCAAGGCCCTGGAATCTGGCGATGGTTCATGAACTCTCGTCGCGCTCCTCGGGCACGACCCGCCAATAGTCGAGTTCCTCCTTAAAGGCTTCCACCTCCTCGTCGGGTAAGAGGATGTACTTGGCCTCGGCCGTGGCGCCCACGCTGCCGTCGGCGAGGCGAATCTCGCCCCTGCCTTCCATCGTGCGGCTCCTGAGGCGTACCAGTTCGCCCACGACCTGGAGAGGTTGCCCCAGGGGGATCTGCTTGCGAAAGCGCACGTTCAGTTCCGCGGTCATGGCCCAGATGTCATAGGGCACCAGGGTGCGGCCTATGGTCTCATCGAGGAGGGCGCAGGTGATGCCTCCGTGAAGCGTCCCGGGATAGCCCTGATGTTCCTCCCGGGGGATGAAATCGGCTACCACTCGATCCTCGCCATCGTCGAAAAAGACCAGTTTCAGGCCGATGGGATTCTCTCTGCCGCATAGAAAGCAGTATCGCGAGCTGGGTTGTTTGTCCATCGTCTCCAAGCCTCCGAATTATTCCTCCCCACATTTTTCAGTTTACTCTTGCCCTGTCTTTACGGCAAGTCGGAAGATCGTTTGACGCCCTCGGGGGGCGATGATATGCTGGGAAAACCAGAGGAGGTCGCGTGGTCCCATCCCTGTACGCTTTTGTAAAATGGTGGCTCATTCTGACGGCTCTTGGCTGGCTCTTTTGGCCGCTGGCGGCGTCCGTCTTCCGCCACAGCCCGGGAAGGGGATACGCCTATGCCCGTGCCTTTGGCCTCATCCTGCTCTCGTATACCTACTGGCTGTCAGGCATGGCGGGCATCCTGTCCAACACCGCTGGTGCCCTGTGGACCGTGGTGGTAGCCCTGGCCTGTCTGGCGGCCTTTTTTTGGTGGCGGCGGCATCGGGAATTGGGGCCCTTTGTCCGTCGAAAATGGCGCTATATCCTCGTCGTGGAGGGGGTCTTTTTTCTCACCGGCATCCTGTACGGCGCGTACAAGATGTACCGGCCCGCCATCCGCCACACGGAACAGCCCATGGATTTCGCTTTCCTCAACGGCATCCTGCGCAGCCCACGCATGCCGCCCCACGATCCCTGGCTCTCTGGCTTTTCCATCAGTTATTATTATTTCGGCTATTTCACCGCAGCCCTCATGACCCGGCTGAGCGGCGTCCCATCGGGGATGGGCTATAACCTGAGTCTCATTCATACCCTCTCCCTCACGGCTACGGGCGTCTGTGGCTTACTTTACAATCTCTTGCCTGCCAAGGGGGTTGATAGCCGTCGACCCATCATCTACGCCGTGGGCGGCGGGCTGGCCCTGGTGTTGGTGGGGAATCTGGAGGGCGTGTTGGAACTGTGCCGCGCGCTGGGGCTGGGCTCGCAGGGGTTCTATCGCTGGATCGGAGTGCCCGGCCTGGCGGACGCTGCCGTGACGGGCACCTGGCTGCCCGAAGGCAGCTGGTGGTGGCGCGCCAGCCGCGTCATCGTGGACGCCAACATCTTTGGCAAACCTGCCACCGTGATCACCGAGTTCCCCGCCTTTAGTTTCATCCTGGGCGATCTCCATCCCCACGTGATGGCCCTGCCCTATGTAGTGCTGGCGCTGGCTCTGATCCGAGAACTGTACATGGCCGGGCGAGAGGGGCTGCCGGAGGGATGGTGGCGGCGTCCCAGGTGGCCGGTAGTGGCCCTGTTGTTGGGAGCCCTGGGATTTCTCAATAGCTGGGATCTGCCCACCTTTTTGGTCCTGGTTCTGGGCGCATTCGCTCTGGGGCGCTGGCGGGGTCGCGTCGCATGGCGTTCCTGGTTGAGCGAGTCCCTTCTTATGGCGCTGTACCTTGGTCTGGGCAGCATCTTCCTTTACCTGCCCTTTTACTGGGGACTCCAATCTCAGGCCGAGGGCATCGGGATTGTCTACTATGCCAAGACGCCCCTGAGACAGTATCTCCTCTGCTTCGGCCCCTGGCTACTGCCCCTGGCCGTCGACGTGGGAGGCGCCTTTGTCGGGCGGTCCGCGCCAAGAAAATGGCAGCGCGCCCTCATTCTATGGGGGATATTGCTGCTGGTGCCGTGGATGCTGACCCTGATGCTCGGAGGATTGGGGCGCACCCTGCTGGGGCTTATCGTCGTGGTCGTCACAGGTCCCTGGCTCCTCCTTTTTCATAGCGGTGTGCTGACCCTCGTCCTGCTGGATCTCGCGGTGGCGCTGAGTCATCCTCCTCCCAGCCGTGATGACGCCCGCCTCCTGTCGCGTCTGATGGTCGCCGTGGCCCTGGGGCTGACCTATGGGGTAGAGTTCTTTTACCTGCGCGATGTCTTTGACACGCGCATGAACACGGTGTTCAAGTGCTACTATCAGGCCTGGGTGCTGCTGGGTGTCGGCGCAGTCGTTGCCGCCCAACGGCTGGCGAGAGGAAAAAGGTGGCAGCGAGGGACACTCATCCTCAGCGTACTGCTCCTTGGCCTTTGCTTCTACTATCCCATGGCGGCCGCCCGTACGCGGATGCGCTCCCACGCGGGGGAACCGACCCTGGATGGCACGGCGTTTTTACGCCGGGAGGCGCCGGCAGAGTACGGGGCCTATCTGTGGCTGCAGGAACGGGGACGGGGGGACGACGTGGTCGTCGAGGCGCCTGGCGAGGAATATGTGTCCCAGAGCAATCGCCTCTCCGCCTGGACGGGCGTCCCCACGCCCCTGGGCTGGCCGGGGCATGAACGGCAGTGGCGGGGGGACGATAGCCAGATCAAGGAACGCCTTCCCGATCTGGAACGTGTCTACACCTCGGAGGATCGGGGGGAGATCGTCCGCCTTCTCCACAAATATGAGGCCACCTATCTATATGTCGGCCCCTATGAGGAAAAAAAGTTCGATTTGGGGGAGGAGGATATCGCCTTCTATGATGCCTTTCTGGAGACTGCCTATGTTGCCGGAAATATCAGGCTCTATCGGGTCCCATAGGGAGATACAGTGTCTGTACACAGCAAAGGGCACCACCAACAATACGTGGCGATGCCCAGATGGCATTGGAAATATATTTTGGAAAAGGAAGAACTATTCCTTGACGGCGTTCAGGCGCTTCATGAGGCGCGACTTGCGACGGTCAGCGTTATTGCGGTGCAGAATGCCCTTTTTCACCGCCCTATCCAGTTCGCTGACGGCATCGCGCACGGCCTTTTCCGCCACTTCCCGATCTCCCTCTTCTATGAGCGTGTTCGCTTTCTTGACCACAGTTCGCAAGCGGGAGCGTATGGCACGCTTATGCGCCCTGCGCTTTTGGTTCTGACGCATCCGCTTTTCGGAAGATTTTAGGTTAGGCAACGCATTTCCTCCAACAGACTAGAGATTTGATCGTGCCCCTCTCCTCAAGGGGGCAAAAGAAAAGGAGGCGACGGTCGGATTCGAACCGACGGTGGGGGTTTTGCAGACCCCAGCCTTAACCACTTGGCTACGTCGCCGAAAAAGCTACGGTTCCTTTGCCGTGTGGCGAAGGAACCGTAAACTCTTGGAGCGGAAGACGAGATTCGAACTCGCGACCCTCTCCTTGGCAAGGAGATGCTCTACCACTGAGCCACTTCCGCATAGACACGGCCCTCATGGCGCCGTGAGGTGCCGAAGCCCAGACTCGAACTGGGGACACCCTGATTTTCAGTCAGGTGCTCTACCACCTGAGCTACCTCGGCACTCTTTTCTTAAGCAAACGATATTGTATAACAAGTGACCCTGTCTGTCAAAACCGCGTTTGCTGCCGGATTGCGCCACGGCGCTCACACTCTATAGGCGCAGGAATCTCTCAACGAGCCGCTGGCTCCGTTTGTCCAGGGCTGTAAGATCGGGGATCTCGTAGCGCGCCTTGTTCACGTCGATCAACATCCAGCGATTCTCACCTACCTGGCGCGCATAGTGGGTGACGCGGTCGCGCATCACGAAATCCAGTTCCCCCTTGTCCGTCTCCACCTTCCAGTAAAGGAACCCGAACTCTTTATTGATAGACTCCACCCGCTCAATCTGAGGTACAAAGTAAAAGAGGTGCAACTCGGTGTCCACGGCCTGGCGATCATCCTCGTCGAGTTCGGTCCAGTCGTACAGGATGCCGATCTCCTCGTGATCCTCTGTGGAGGCGTCGCGCACGGAGAGATACCGTCTGCTCTCGGCCAGGGGGAAGCAACGCCGCAGCTCGACACGGGGAAAGTATTCGTCGCCAAGCGTCATGCTCAACGTGTCCCCCTTGCGCTGAAAATGTACCTTTTTGGGGTCCATATATTCTACTTCCAGCGTTTTTGTATCCATCGTATCCTCCTCTAGAGCGGGACGGCGCCCTCGAGGGACGCGAATTCGCTCTGCATCTGAACCAGTTCATAGAAGATGCCCTGCTTGTCCATGAGTTCCTGCGGGGTACCGTGCTCCGCCAGCCGACCATGCTTCAACACCATGATGCGGTCCGCGTTGTACAGCGTGGAGAGACGGTGGGCGATGGCGATGGTGGTGCGCCCCTGCACCAGTTCATCCAGGGCAGACTGGATCTTGCGCTCCGTCTTGGTGTCCACCGACGAGGTGGCCTCGTCCAGGATGAGTATCTTGGGATTGTTCAGGATGGCCCGAGCGATGGAGACGCGCTGTCGCTCGCCGCCGGATATACCCGAGCCTCCCTTGCCCACGATGGTGTTGTATCCTTCGGATCTCATGCTGATAAACTCGTGGGCGTTGGCCGCCTTGGCCGCGGCGATGACCTCCTCGCGCGTGGCATCGGGCCGTCCGTAGGCGATATTCTCCTGCAACGTGCCATGGAAAAGATAGGGGTCCTGGAGCACAAGCCCCACCTGCTGACGTATCTGTTTCATAGAGAGATCGCGGATGTCCACCCCGTCGATGCGGATGGCTCCCTCGTCCACGTCGTAAAAGCGGCAGATGAGGTTGATCAGCGTGGTCTTGCCCGCGCCGCTGTGCCCCACGATACCCACCAGTTCGCCAGGTTCGATGGTAAAGGAGACATCCTGGATCACGGGATAGTAGGGATCGTAGCCAAAGGTCACGTTATCGAGCACGATCTTGCCTTCCAACTCTTCGGTTTCTATGGGATGGGCCGACTTGGGCTGCGGCTCCTCGTCCAGCATCTCGAACATGCGCTGGGAGATGGTGAGGAAGCGGTTCATGGTTTGGCTGATCTCGGTGAGGGACGATAGAGGACCATAGAACATACCCAGATAGCCCACAAAAGCCATCAGCGTGCCCAACGTGATGCGGTCGGCCAGGACGGCCTGTCCCCCCGCGTACCAGATGATGAGCCCCCCGGCAGAGAAAGCAAAGGAGATGAGGGGGAAGAACTTGCCCCAGGCCAGATCGACCTGGAGTCGATTCTCTAACATGGTTTGGTTGCGGTCCTTATAGCGCTGCCGCTCTCGTACCTCCTGCCCAAAGGCTCGCACCACCCGCACGCCCGACAGGAAGGTATGCAGCATAGAGTTCAACCGCCATCGCGCGACCCAGACGCGTTCAAAATACGGCCGCATGTAGCGATGGTAAAAGTAGGCTGCCAGCATCACCAAGGGCGTGGGAATGAGCACGTACAACCCCAGTTCGGGGGCCATGCCAAAGAGGATGATCCCGATACCCAGCACCTTCATGATATTCAGGGCAAAGACGGTGATCTGTTGAAAGAGCCCCTGAAGTTCTTGCGTGTCCGTGTTGACGCGCGTCATCAGGCGGCCCGTGTGATTCTCGTCGAAATAGTCGATGGGCAGCTCGGACAGGTGGTCAAAAAGTTTCTCGCGGAGCCCCGCCGTAAAGCGGGCACTTATGTCGATGCGCATGGTACGCGTGAAAACGGTGGTAAGGGTGTGCGTGATATGTATTCCCAGCAAGCCCAGGACCAACCAGGGTAACAGGCTCGCATCGCCGCCGGGTTGCAGGACATCGTCGATCAGGATACGGGTCAGATAGGGGGGCGTCAGATCGAGCCCCGTGGCTACAAGGAGCAGCCCCACGACCGCGGCGAGCTTGCCCCAGTATGGTCGGGCCTCCTGCATAAGTCGCTTAAAGAGCTTGCCGCGCTGCATACATTTGGGGCAGACGCTGGCCGATCCGCCGGACAGATGCCGGCCACAGACCATGCAGCGGTTGGCGTCCTCGTCGGGGTCCGGCACGGGGGTATCCGCTCCCTCTTTGGCCCGTCGCCGCAAATAGTGGGCTACGTGTCCGAACTTGTCCGTTAACTCGCTGGAGTAGTGGAGCAGGACCTGTGGATGTTCGGGCATGCCATAGGCGCCGCGTACGGTCACCTCCAAAAGGGCGTTGCCCACACAACGCTCGACCTTGGCATCCACGATCTCGTCCAGAGCGTAGGTATAGCGTAGGGGTTTTTCCTCGTTGGCCGGATTGACGACCCATAAATTCTCGTCATCGATGATCAGCCACTGTTCGCCGAACTCGCCATCCGGCCCCAGATCGGAGGGGAGGGCCAGTGTTACCCTGTCCGGGCTGCTGCCGTGCCTTTGCAGCACATTCACCACAGCCGTGGGCAGTTGAGATGCTAGGATGGGACTGTCGCCATCGTCGTCCGTTTTCATGTGTGTAACCTCCTCGAATGAGAAAAAAAGATGCCCGAGCATTCGTCCATGGTGCAGCGTTCCCCTCAAGCAAAAAAAAGGGGACACCATGCACTCTGCTGGTGTCCTTTTCTCACGCCGACGAGGTTAGCTGCTCGGACTCGGACCGAAAAGGAAATAGCCCTAAGGTTTCCTCAATATCAAGGGAAACCCACTCGCCCCTCAAGATGGATCCCCCGCTGTCGGGAACACGGCCCGACATTAGGCGACTGTATTAAATTGTTTTCTCCGACGAATGCTAGACCATACCATATCGTGAAAGAGATGTCAAAAATCCCCAGGGTCTTCCCGATGGGTAGCCTCCCGCTGCCGCAGCTACAACGTAATGTGATCGCATATCGACTGGTGTTGATTGGCTGCGAGGGCTTGTTGCCCCTTGGCGAGTGTGCTATACTTTCGGTCACGTGGTCTGAGGTGAGTCGAGGAGCCTCTTTGATATTACGCTCCATCGTATGTGTGATCCGGCTGCCGCTCGATGGTGGTCGATGTCGGGCCTTGCGGCGACCAACCTCATCACCAGAGTCACGGGACTTTTCGACGACTTATGATCGATTGGCCTTTAGGCTTTGGGGTTGGTGGATGTGGCTTGATCATGCAGTTTCTTATACTCGACATGCTGTTGCTGGCGATATTGTTCGGACTGCAAGCCTGGAGCATCCCAAGAGTGATAGACAGACGATTACTGAATCGGGCAGCAGATAACGCATCGTCATAAAGGGGGAATATGCCCGCGTCGATCCACGAAACCCATCTCTCCAACGGTCTTAAGGTCATTCTCAAAGAGGTACACCTGGCGCCCGTGGTGAGCACGTGGCTGTGGTATCGCGTGGGGAGCCGCAACGAGGTGGGAGGACTCACAGGCCTCGCTCACTGGATAGAACATATGATGTTCAAGGGGTCCCCCGATTTCGCCAAGGGCTCCATCATGCGTATGGTGGACCGCAACGGCGGCCAGGCCAATGCCATGACCAGTCACGATTTCACGGCCTACTTTGCCACGCTGCCCACCGATCGGGCGGAACTGGCCCTGCGTATCGAGGCCGACCGCATGACGGGGGCACTCTTTGACGAGGATGAGTTCGAGGGGGAGCGCCAGGTGGTGATCGCAGAGAGGGAGGGCGCCGAGAATACGCCCCACTTTGTCCTCGCCGAGGAGGTGACCGCCGCCGCCTTTCGCCTCCATCCCTATCATCATCAGGCTATAGGCTGGAAGGAAGACCTGGCCACCGTCACCCGCGATCAACTCTACGCCTTTTATCGGCAGCATTACGTGCCCAATAACGCCGTCCTGGTGGTCGTGGGAGATGTGTCCGACGCGTATCTCGATACCATCGAGGAACAGCTGGGGGACATTCCTCGGGGCAAACTGCCCCGTGAGGTGATACGTCAGGAGCCGCCCCTGCGGGGAGAGCGGCGCGTCACCGTGCGTCTGCCGGGTTCTACCCGCCTGATACGTATCTCCTACCGCACGCCCCCGGTACGTCACGAGGACTATATCCCGTTGGTGGTGTTGGACGCCGTCCTCTCGGGTGGTAAGGCCATGTTCGCCTTTGACACCCGGCAGACGCGGAGCGCCCGCCTTTACCATGCCCTGGTAGAGGCGGAACTGGCCTCCACAGTGGGTAGCAACTACCATCCCAGTCTGGATCCCTATCTCCTCAACCTGGGAGCCACCGTGCGGGAGGGGCGAAAAGCCCAGGAAGTGGAAGAGGCCTTGCTGGCTCAGGCGACCCGTTTGCAGGATGAACCGGTGCAGGAGGAGGATCTGGAGATCGCCATACGACAGGCGCAGGCCCACTTTGCCTACAGCAGCGAGAGCGTGACGGGGCAGGCCCTGACGCTGGGCTTTTTGGAGATGCTGGATGATCATCGGCGCATGGAGGGCATCCTGGACGAACTGGCCGCAGTGACGTCCGAGGATGTGCAGCGCGTGGCCCGCACCTATCTGACGGAAGATAATCGCGTTGTGGGGTACTTTGTGCCGACGGAGGAGGGAGAAGGACAAGCCGCCGCGCCAGCGGCCGATCCTCTGGTGGCGCGCTACCACGACATCTGGTTTTACTCCCCCACGCGCCCGCCGACCATAAGCGCCGAGAGCGTTATACGACGACGGCTGGATAACGGCATCACCCTTTTGATCAAGGAGAATCCCGCCAGCGCCTCCCTCAGCCTGGAAGGGAATATCGCCGCCGGCACCCTGTATGAGGAGGGTGAGGCGCTGGGCCTGTCGGCCGTCACGGCATCCATGCTGCGACGGGGCACGAAACAGCATACTTATCAGGAACTCTATACGGCTCTGGACAACGTGGGAGCCACGCTGGGAATCTCGGCAGGAAGAGACAGTATCGTATTAAGCGGCCAGTCTCTGGCCGCCGATTTCGACCTGCTTATAGAACTTTTGGCCGAGATGCTGACGGCGCCCACTTTTCCGGAATCCGAACTGCAGAAACTTTGTGGTCAACTTTCCACCCGTCTGCGCCTGCTGGAGACGGATACGGAATATCGGGCGCAGCGCGCCTTTATGACCTCCCTCTATCCGCCAGGGCATCCGTATGCGCGTCCCCTGCTGGGAACGCGCCAATCCCTGGCCACCCTCTCGCGGCAGCAGCTCATGGACTTTTACAGTGCCTACTATCATCCGCAAAAGATGATCATGAGCGTGGTGGGAGCCGTGGAGGCGAAGCACGTCATCGAAAGGGTGGAGGCGACGCTGGGGGCATGGAAGATAGACCGTCCTCCCAGTGAGGAGTGCGTGCCTCCGGTCCAGATACCTCAAGGGGCTATCACAAAGCGCGTGCCTCTGCCCGGCAAGGCCCAGGTGGACCTCATCCTGGGCACCGTGGGCATGGCGCGTTCCTCCCCCGACTACTATCCGGCGATGATGGCCAACATCATCCTGGGACAACTGGGACTTATGGGGCGCCTGGGCGAGACGGTCAGGGATAATGAAGGGTTGGCCTACAGCGTGGACAGTCATCTACGCAGCGGGCTGGGATCCCATCCCTGGTTCGTAAGCGCTGGTGTCCATCCCCAAAAGGTCGATGCCGCCGTGGACGCCATCCTGCACGAGATCGGGCGTCTACGCACAGAGCCCGTATCCGATGAGGAGTTGGAGGATTGCCGCTCCTATCTGACAGGCACGCTCCCCCTGCAACTGGAAACGAACGAGGGTGTGGCCATCTTCCTTCTCAGTCTGGAACAGTATGATCTGGGGCTGGACTATTTACAACGCTATCCGCGGCTCATAGAGGGCGTCACCAGGGAGCAGATACAGAGCGTAATAAAAAAGTACTTTCCCAAGGATCGCTACGTGCTGGCCATGGCGGGCACGTTCGAATAGCCCCTCAGTCTTTTCCGTTTCCTGATCTGACGACCATTACCATGATAAATTCCCCGATTCCCGCACAAGCCACGGCGGATTCTATCTTTCTTCTGGAAGGTGCCGTCGATGGCGTCTTCCCCGTGGGGATAAGGTTCGCTCTTGGCTCCACAGTGGGAGATTGACAGACCCATTCCCCCTCGCTAGAATGCCTTCAGCGATATCCATTCACTTCCCGGAGGCCCACGTCCATGACCGTCCTGCGTTTCCTGGGGAACCTACTCCTGGCCCTTTTGCTCATCGCCCTCGTGGCTCTCCTGCTCTTTGTGGGATACGGCGTCGTCATGTCGCAGGTGTGGGAGAATGTGGAACTGGCCCATGACGTCGACGAGGGGCAGTGGGTGTGGATCGACGAGGAACCCATCTATTATCGCACCCATGGTCCCGAGGACGGTTCTCCCCTGGTGCTGGTGCATGGTTTTGAGGTGGCCGGTGGCGAAATGTGGTACGCCAATGCGAGGGATCTGGGACGCTGGGGGGTGCGGGTTATCAATGTGGATCTCAGGGGCTTTGGCCACTCGGCGCGGGACGCCTTGGCCGCCTACACGCCGAGCGAGCAGGCCAGCCTCCTGGCCAATGTTTTGGACGAACTGCAGGTGGGCGAGGCCACCATCGCCGGGCAGGGCTGGGGGAGCGCGGTGGCGCTGCAACTGGCCGTGGATCAACCGCAGTTCGTGGATCGGCTCGCCCTCGTCTCGCCCCTGGTCTATGAGCAAAGGATCCCGGGAATCCCCCGTCCCGCCTGGCGTCTCGTGGACCGCGTCCCTTACCTACGGGATATGGCTGTGTGGGCCACCCTCGCTGGCGGGCCGTTGTGGCGTCTCAGGCATCGGCAAGAGTTTTACGATTCCTCGTTCCTGGATGCCGATCATTGGCGTCATCTGGGTCAAGCTACACACATTGTGGGCACCGCAGATGCCCTGCTGGCTATGGTGACCGCATCTGAGGATGGAGACCTGACCCAGGCCATCCCCGATGTCGACGTGCCTACCCTCATCATAGTGGGCGAGGAGGACGCCCGCCGCACCCTGGACTCGGCCCAGCGGCTGGCCCGAGAGTTGCCCGACGCCGAGTTGATCACCGTCGACGAGGCGGGGCATCTGGTACAGATCGAGAGGGCGGAGGAGGTGAATGTGCTCCTGACCGACTTTTGCCTGGAAGGAGTGCGGTGAGGGCAGCCACCTGTAAAGCCGATGCACAGGCGGCCAGAAAACAAAATCATCGGATGTAGGGCACATTTGTGAAGAGATTCGGGTCTCTCAGTGTCAAAGGGGTGCGAATATGGATGGCAGGGAATATGAATTTCTGATCGTTGGCTCGGGGGCAGGTGGGGCCACCTTGGCCAGGGAATTGAGCAAAAGGGATAAGGAGGTGCTGGTCGTAGAACGAGGAAGGCGCGAGCGAATCGGCACCTTTCGGGACAGCCTTCGATTCTATGACGCGACTGGATTGAGGATGCCCAGGCAATCAAAGGAAGGCGTCATTCTATGGAGGACGATCATGGCAGGAGGGTCTACCGTCGTTTCCTGTGGAAACGCGACGCCATGCCTGGAAGGAGAACTGGCGGACTTTGGCATCGTCCTGGACGATGAATTCGTAGAGGCGGAGCAGCAGATGCACGTCGCCCCCCTCGCCGAGGGCCTCCTGTCGGAGGGTAGCGAGAGGATCATGGAGGCGGCTCAAGGGTTGGGTTACAAGATGGAGCCCATGCCCAAGTTTCTCGATCCGATAAGATGCCAAAAGTGTGGACAATGCGTATTCGGCTGCGCGAGCGACGCCAAGTGGACGGCCCTGGACTATTTGGACGAGGCCGAAGCAAACGGCGCCGATATCCTCTACGAGATCGACGTTCAGCGGGTCCTAATAGAGAACGGGAGGGCCAAGGGCATCGTGGGGGTGAAATCGCAAGGGCAGGTCGAAATCCTGTCAGACGTGATCGTGCTTGCCGCTGGAGGCCTGGGAACCCCCGTAATCTTGCAGCAATCGGGAATTGAGAGGGCGGGCTCGGGACTCTTTGTCGATCTTCTCGTGAATACCTATGGTGTAACGAGAGGTCTTAACCAGATTCACGAACCGATGATGGCGCTCGTCGATCACGAGTTTTATGAGGATGAGGGATTTATCCTGTCTCCTTTTGTGAATCATCACAGGATGGTCAGGTTTATGGAAGGCGGAGGGCCGGCAGCACGTCATCCTGCGCGCAGGTTGATCGGCATCATGACCAAGACGGCAGATGATCCCGTGGGTCGTGTCTTTCCCGATGGAACGGTCTCCAAGCCGGTGACTGAGGCGGATTGGGGCAGACTGCGGGAAGGATCCTCGATAGCAAAGGAGATACTGATCAAAGCGGGAGCGGATAGCGAATCCATCGCCGTTTCCAAGCCACAGGGCGGCCATCCCGGGGGTACCGCCGCCATCGGCAGAGTGGTGGATGAGGATCTGCAGACCGAGGTGGAGAACCTATTTGTCTGCGATGCCAGCGTGCTTCCCAAAGCGCCGGGGATGCCGCCGATCCTGACGATCTGTGCCCTGGCCAAATGGTTGGCAAAGCGGTTGGCATCGTAGCGCCGTTCGTGTGGCCGCGCGACCGAAAAACGTAGAGACGCCCCGTCGGGGCGTCTCTAGTACGAATCTCCTAATCCTCCCGATAATGGCAGCCGTGGCGTTCCCGGTTTTCCCAGGCGGCGTCGGCCACGATGATGGCCGATAGGGTGGCATTACGCAGGCTGATGATCTCCTGGCTGAGGCGTGTGGTGCGATAAAAGGCGTCGATGTCTTGGCGCAGGTTATTCAGATCGCGCAGGGCGCGTTCCAGGCGGCGCTGCGTCCTCACCAGCCCCACGTAATACCACATGGTATGTTTGACATCTACCATGTCGTGCTCGATGAGGGCGGGGTCCACATGGTCGATCACGCCCTCTTCTTCCCAATGGGGGATGTCTCTGGCGTCGATCCTCTCCCAATGGGAGATATTGCGCCGAATATCCTTGGCCGCGCGCACGCCCCACACCAGCCCCTCCAGCATGGAGGCGCTGCCCAGGCGGTTGGCGCCATGGGCGCCCGTACAGGAGACCTCGCCCACAGCGTACAGATGCTCCAGATCGGTGCGCCCCCACTCATCCACCCACACGCCGCCGCAGAAATAGTGCGCCGCGGGCACCACGGGAATCAGTTCCGTGGCCGGATCCACGCCGTACTCCCTCGACCTCTGGCAGATGGTAGGGAAACGATCCGCTACCTTTTCGGGGGCCATAACGGATGCCAGATCCAGGTAGACGTGAGGGGCGCCGGTACGCAACATCTCCTCGTGAATGCCGCGTGCCACCACGTCGCGGGGGGCCAGTTCTTTCCACTCTGGGGCGTAGCGGTGCATAAAGGGTTCCTCATCGATATTCAAGAGATGTGCCCCCTCTCCTCGCAGCGACTCGCTGACGAGAAAACGCGCCTGGCCCCGATGGTAAAAGGCCGTGGGATGAAACTGCATATACTCGGCGTTGATGATGCGCGCTCCCGCCCGATGGGCCATGGCCAGGCCGTCCCCTGTGGCGCATTCGGGATTGGTGGTGTGTAAAAAGATCTCGCCTATCCCTCCTGTAGCCAGGACGGTGGCCTTGGCCAGTATGGTACGTACAAAGCCCGCCTCGTAATCAAAGACATAGGCCCCCACGCAGGACAGGGGCTCATAGATGGCCAGACGATTCTGTGAGTGGTGACTCGGTGTGAGCAGGTCGACGGCCACGTGGCCCGTCAGGAGTTGGATATTGGGGTGTTTGTGCAGGGCTTTGGCCAGTTCCGTCTGAACCGCTTTCCCAGTCGCATCGTTCGCGTGCAGGATGCGACTTGTAGAGTGGGCGGCCTCGCTTGTAAGATCCAACCCATCTTTTTCGTCGACGGCAAAGGGGACGCCGTACTTGTCGATGAGGAGCTCACGAACGCGTCTGGGCCCCTCTGTGGCAAGGATCTCCACAGCGCGTCGATTGTTCAGGCCGTCGCCCGCGCGGATGAGGTCTTTTGCCAGTTTCTCCGGCGAGTCCTCATCGCCTTTGTAGATGATGCCCCCTTGTGCGTGGTATGTATTGGACTCCAGGGCATCATCGGCTTTGGTGATCAGGGTGATACGGCAGTTTTCATCTTCTGCCAACTGTAGCGCCGTCGTCGCCCCCGCGATACCGCAGCCGATGATCAATACATCGCACTCTATAACCTCGGGTAACTCGCTCATAATAGAACCTTCTTCCTATGCCTAACTCGCCTCTAACATCCTCTCCAGCGCCACGCGGGCCCATCTGGCCGTTTCTTCTTCCACCGAGAGCACGTTCTTGGGTTCTCCTCGCTCTAGACTCTCCAAGGTGTAAAGGAGATCGCGCATACGCGTCATGGCCATATCCCTACATTCTCTGTGTTGAAGGGGTATCACATTCTTGTTCCGATATTCGTGCTGTAGGCGATTGACAAAGTGCCATTCTGTGCCCACAGCGATGGTAGACCCGGTTGGTGCCTTGTCCACATATTCCAGAATGCCCGCCGTGGAACCGGTGGCGTCGGACACGGCCACCACCTCGTGGCGACATTCGGGATGCACGACAACGAGGGCCTCCGGATAGTCATCCCGTATGCTCTCAACATCCTCGACGGTAAAGCCAGTATGTACATAGCAATGCCCCTTCCACACAACCACGCGACAAGGGGCCAACGTCTGGGGATCGGGAGGATTCGCGGGATCCCACACGCCGATCTCTTCCTCGGGGATACCCATGGCCAGCGCGCTATTGGTTCCCAAATGTTGATCGGGCATGAACAAGATATGCTTCTTGCGCTCGAAAGCCCAGGCCAGGAGCCGCTCTGCATTGGAGGATGTACAGACTGATCCACCTCTTTCTCCTACAAAGGCTTTCAGTTCCCCCACCGAATTCTGATAGGTGATGGGTACCACATCATCATCCCACAGATCCGTCAAGGTTGACCATGCCTCTGCGGCCTGCGCCGCGCTGGTCATTCGCGCCATGGGGCACAGGGCCTCAATCACCGGTTGCACCACCCGTTGCTCTGGATTGCATAGGATGGCCGCCGTCTCGGCCATGAAATAGACGCCGCAGAACACAATGTAGTGGGTCTTTTCCGCCTGGGCCGCCCGCCGCGAGAGCTCCAGGGAATCGCCTCGATAGTCGGCGAATTCGATCACCTCATCGCGCTGATAATGGTGGCCGAGGATGGTCACCGTATCGCCCAGATGCTCTCTGGTCGTCTCGATGGCTTCCATCACCTCTTCATCGGACAGATCTTTGTACCGTTCTGCATCCATCTCTTTTTCTCCTCACTTCTCATCGCTAACGAACGAGCGTGATGTCCAGACTGACGTCCAGGGCCTCGACGGAATGCGTCAAGGCCCCCACAGAGATATAGTCCACACCTGTGGCTGCGACCTGGGCCACGTTTCCCAGGGTAATGCCCCCAGAGGCCTCCAGTTCCACCCTGCCCGCCGCCACCTCCACTGCCTCGCGCATCTGTTCCGCATTCATGTTGTCGAGCATGACGCGGTCGACCTTTGAGGCGAGCGCCTCCCATAGTTGTTCCAGGGATTTCACCTCCACCTCGATGGGCAGATCGTCGCCCACATCCCCGCGCACCCGCTCCACGGCCTCGGTGATGGACCCCGCGGCCAGGATGTGGTTGTCCTTGATGAGGACCATATCATACAGCCCGTGGCGGTGATTGATGCCGCTGCCACGGCGTACGGCGAGTTTGTCCAGGGCCCGCAGCCCGGGCGCGGTCTTGCGCGTATCGAGGATGCGTGCCCGGGTACCCGCCACCGCGTCCACATAGCGCCGGGTGGCGGTGGCGATACCCGACATGCGCTGTAAAAAGTTGAGGGCCGTTCGCTCGCCGATGGTGATGCCCGGACCGTCGCCCTCTACACGGGCCACCACGTCGCCGGGGCTGACGGCGCTGCCTTCTTCCGCCAGAGGGGTATAGACGATCCCTTTATCAACCTGGGTGAAGACTTTACCCACCACATCCAGACCGGCGATGATACCGGAATCCTTGACCAGGAATTCGCCAGCCAGATGCTCCGACGCAGAGATGATGGCAGTGCTCGTCACGTCGCCGGGGCCAATATCTTCTTCCAGAGCGACGCGTACTGCGCGGCATATCTCATCAGCAAGATCCATTTACAAACACTCCCCTGTATGGTTTCCTGAAACCATCCCTTTATCGTATACTTTGCTTCTATCCACCCAAAAAGTACGTGCAACGATGCCAACGTTTTTGGAGGCGTTAGCGTCGTTGCCCTCTGTAATGCGGGAAGGACTATTCCGATTCTATAATTGTCAACCAGCGATGGCGGTCGGAAACCTTGCCCGAGACGATATTGAAGAATTCCGACTGCAGTTTGGCGGTGATGGGCCCTCTGCGCCCGGGGCCGACGATGATATGGTCCACGGAGCGAATGGGGGTGATCTCGGCGGCCGTGCCAGCAAAAAAGAGTTCGTCGGCCACGTAGAGCATCTCTCGCGAGATCAGTTGTTCTCGCACCTCATACCCCAGTTCTTCCGCCAGGGTGATCACACAATCGCGAGTGATCCCACCCAGAATGGAGGCCGAAAGAGGTGGTGTGTACAACACGCCATCCTGCACGAGGAAGAGGTTCTCGCCGCTCCCCTCACTTACATAGCCATAGACATCCAGTGCGATACCCTCCGCATACGAGTTCTCCGCCGCCTCCATCCGTATGAGTTGTGAATTCGTGTAATGTCCCCCTGCCTTGGCCGAGGCGGGATAGGTATCGGGGGCCATACGTCGCCAGGAAGAGACGCCCACGTCAACGCCCTCCTCCAGCGCTTCCTCTCCCAGATAGGCCCCCCATTCCCAAGCCGCGATGATGAGATGTACGGGACAATTGCGCGGCTCGACGCCGAGTTGATCGTACCCGCGAAAGACCAAAGGGCGTATGTAACAGGAGCGTAAATCGTTCTCGACTACCGTGTCCAGAATCGCCTCCGAAACTCGTTCGGAGGAATAGGGTACCTCCATGCGGTAGATCTTGCACGAGTTATACATGCGTTTGAGATGGCTCGACAGCCGAAAGACACCCGGGCCGTCCGGCGTATCGTAGCAGCGGATACCCTCAAAGACGCTGGATCCATAGTGCAGGGCATGTGAGAGCACGTGCACCTTGGCCTCATCCCAGGCCACAAAATCCCCATCAAACCATATAAACTCGGATTCATTCATGGACATTATACGCTCCTTTTTATCTCCATCGGATCTAGGCTTTTACTGAATCGACGATCAAATCTGCCATGGCCTGCGTCCCCACCACCTTTGCATCCTCTTCTGCGATATCGGCCGTACGATACCCTTTGGCCAATACCGCATCCACCGCTTTTTCGATGGCCTTCGCTTCCTCGTCGAGTCCCAGCGAATAACGCAGGAGCATGGCTGCACTATAGATGGCCCCGATGGGATTGGCGATACCTTCGCCAGCGATGTCGGGCGCCGTGCCATGGATGGGCTCAAACAGGCCAAAGTCGCCGTGGGCCAGAGAAGCGGAGGGCAGCATGCCCATGGAACCGGCCAGCATGGAGGCCTCGTCGGTGAGGATATCGCCGAACATATTGCCTGTCACGATCACGTCAAAGCTGGCGGGGCGTCGGATGAGATGCATGGCGCAGGCATCGATGAGAAGGTTCTCAAAGGTGACGTCGGGATAGTCCTCCGCGACCCGCGTCGCCGTCTCGCGCCAGAGCCGCGAGACCTCCAGGACGTTGGCCTTGTCCACCGAGGTCACGCGCTGGCGACGCTTGCGCGCCAGGTCAAAGGCCACACGTACCACACGGTCGATCTCGTGCTGGGAGTAGATCATGGTGTCATAGGCTGTCGTGCCCCCATCTCTGCGTCCCCGTTCGCCAAAATAGATACCTCCCGTCAATTCCCGGACGACCAGCAGATCAGTTCCCTGCAAGATGTCGCGTTTGATGGTGGACGCCTCGGTGAGGGCGGAAGAAACCTTGATGGGGCGCAGGTTGGCGAACAAACCGAGTTCTTTTCGCAATCCCAGCAGCCCCTGCTCGGGACGCACATCCGCCGTCGGGTCATCCCATTTTGGACCGCCCACGGCGCCAAAGAGCACAGCGTCCGATCCTCGGCATACGTCGAGGGTTTCCTCTGGCAGGGGATCCCCCACCGCATCGATGGCTGCTCCTCCGATGACTGCCTCTTCAAATGCAAAAGTATGTCCATACGCTTTCCCAACGGCCTCCAGCACTTTTTTCGCCTCGGTTGTCACCTCGGGGCCTATGCCGTCACCACCCAGTAATGCGATTGTATAATCCATACCATACTACTCCCTCATCTAGTCTGTAATCCACGCCATCGATGCGCGGGGATAGGAGCCGAACACACGCACGAAATTGGCCATCTCCTTGAGTTGATCGATGGCGCGTCGGCTCTTTTCCTCGCCCATACTGCCGGCAAAGTCGAGATAAAAGATATACTCCCAGGGCACGCCTCGCAGGGGGCGAGACTCGATTTTGCAGAGGTCGATATCGCGCAGGGCAAAGGCGCTCAGGCAGCGAAAGAGCAATCCCGGCTCGTTACGTCCGGCAAAAGCCAGGGATGTCTTGGCTTCTCCTTGGGGCTCTATGGGCTCCTGTGCGAGGGCCAAAAAACGCGTGTAATTGGTCTTTTCGTCCTCAAGTTCGTGGAGCAAAATGGCCATATCGTATAATGCGGCGGCCTTGGCACTGGCGATGGCGGCGGCGTTGCGCACCCCCTGCTCTTTTATCATTTTGACACTTCCCGCCGTATCCTCAAAAGCGATTATCTGTGGGATGTCCAGCGCCCGCAGGCTGTATTCGCACTGGGCCAGGGCCTGCGGGTGGGAGTATACGCGCTCGATCTCTTCCAATTCCACGCCGGGATGGGCGATCAGACAATGGGAGATGCGTTGGTTATGCTCCGCTACGATGTACAGGTCGTGCTGTAAAAGCAGATCGTAGACGCGGTGAATGCTCCCCGCCAGCGAGTTCTCCACGGGCACGACGCCCCGCTCACACGTGCCCCCTTCGACCCTGGCAAATACCTCATCAAAGGTCTCGCAGGGCTGTGGTTCTATATTCTCCCCCAGCAGGGTCACCGCCGCCTGCTCGCTGTACGCTCCCCGCTCTCCCTGAAACGCCACGTGCAGTCTATCCGTCATGCTATATATCCTTCTAGTTCAGTTCCTCACGAGTATAGGGGACGAGTCCGCCCGCGTCAATAATCTCCAGCATAAAAGGAGGATAGGGCGTGGCCTGATATTCCTTTCCCGTGCTCACGTTGCGTATGACGCCGCTGGCCAGATCGATCTCCAATATCTGATCCGGTGCTGTCTCCTCCACCGCCTCGAGGCACTCTAGTATGGGCAGGCCGATGTTGATGGCATTTCGGAAAAAGATCCGCGCAAAGGTCTCAGCGACTACACAACTTACCCCAGAGGCTTTGATGGCCACAGGTGCATGCTCGCGAGAGGAGCCGCAGCCAAAATTCCTGCCCGCGACGATGATATCACCGGGCTGCACTTCCTTGGTGAACTCGACGTCGATATCCTCCATACAATGGGCAGCCAGTTCATCCTCCGCCGACACGTTGAGATAGCGGGCAGGGATGATGGCGTCCGTATCCACATTATCTCCATACTTCCAGACGCGCCCACGAATCGTACTCACAGATCCTCCTCATCAATTGCTCATATGTGATATGGGAACATCAATCGTCCCACGTTTCCAGGTTGTGGTGTATAGCCTCTCGAACCACATCGGCGTCGGGGGGAAGCTCCAAAGGGGGGTTGCGCCGTAGCGGTTCCACATCTTCCAGCGTATCTTCGTGGTAACCGATCTTGAACTTGGTGAACTTGAGGCCGTGTGCCGTGGAGATGACCACCACCCTGTCGTCCGGATGGATGACTCGCCGCTCCAACAGTTTGAACAGGACGGCCAGGGCCACTCCCGTGTGAGGATCGGCATACATGCCCGTAAGGTCGGCGCGGGCCGCAGCATCGGCCAGTTCGTGCTCTGTGGCCTGTTCAACGAAACCGTCGAACTTGCGCATCACGTTCACGGCCTTCTCATAGCTCACGGGGTTCCCGATCTGGATGGCGCTGGCCAGGGTCTTTTCGGCCTGCAAGGAAACCAACTCATCAAAGCCCTTGCGGTAACTTTGATAGAAGGGGTTGGCTCGCTGGGACTGGGCCGCCACAAGGTTGGGAAGTTTGTCGATGAGACCAAGCCGTTTCATGAGCAACAGGCCCTTTCCCAGGGCAGAGATGTTGCCCAGATTCCCCACGGGAATGACGATCCAGTCGGGAACTTGCCAATCGAACTGCTGGACGATCTCGATACCTATGCTCTTTTGTCCCTCAATGCGCAAAGAATTCATCGAGTTGGCGAGATAGATGGTGTTGTCTTTGGTGATCTCTTTGACGATAGACATACAGCCATCAAAGTCGGTGTCCAGGGCTAGGACCATGGCTCCGTTGGAGATGGGC
Organism: Anaerolineales bacterium; assembly: GCA_046538105.1. Lineage (GTDB taxonomy): Bacteria > Chloroflexota > Anaerolineae > UBA1429 > UBA1429 > JAWLEV01. Next base: position 28,313 of record JBKHJO010000017.1, read on the forward strand.
TGTATCAACTGAGCCGCCGAGACTTTGTTGCGGGGCAGAAAGACGATGGATGGGATGCCCGCCGCGGCGCAATAGGCAGCCAGAGCAGCCGACGTGTCCCCTGTCGAGGCGCAGGCCGTGGCCCTGACGGGAGAACCATCCTCCATCATCTGCTTGACCACGCTGACCAGGACGGTCATGCCCAAGTCTTTGAAGGACCCCGTGTGGCTGTTGCCACACATCTTGATCCATAGATCCTCCAAGCCCACCTGCTGTCCCAAACGCTGGGCCCAAAAGAGGTTGGTATGTCCCTCGAACATGGAGACCACGTTCTCGTCCTCGACCTGGGGGCATATCCATTCCTTTTTACCCCACACACCGCTGCCATACGGCCACTCGTTTGTGCGGATGCGCGCGTCAAACAGCGCCTTCCACTCCGAGGCTGTGCGCTGCGCCAGAGCATCCACGTCGTGGGCAACTCGCAACAAACCTCCACAGCGGGGGCAATGGTATATGACGTCAAAAATAGAGTAGCGCCCTTTGCATCCTCGAATGCACTCGAACCAGGACGTGAATTCAGGCATGAGAACTGTTGGCCTCCCAGATATATAGGCAGCAGGGATTTCTATAGAGTATCATCCGGCCTGCAGCACTTTGTCAGGCCCTCCGATATGGCCCAGGATGGCACTTGCCGCCGCCACGGCAGGGCCCGCCAGATAGACTTCACTCTCCACGTGCCCCATACGGCCGACAAAGTTACGGTTCGTCGTCGAGACACAGCGTTCCCCCGCGGCCAGAACACCCATATAGCCCCCCAAGCAGGGACCGCACGTGGGCGTGCTGAACACGGCGCCGGCCTGGATAAAGACCTCTGCCAACCCCTCCCGCACGGCGCGCAAATAGATGGCCTGCGTACCGGGAATGATGATGCACCGCACGTTGTCGCTCACCTTGCGTCCTCGCAGGATCTCTGCCGCCTGTACCAGATCGTCCCATCGACCGTTGGTGCAGGAACCGATGACTACCTGGTCGATCTCGATGGGATCCACGCAACTCAAGGGCTTGGCGTTGCTGGGAAGATGGGGGAAGGCCACCTGAGGCTCGATGGCGCTGGCGTCGATCTCGATAACCTCGGCGTATTCGGCTCCCTCGTCAGCGGCGTACACTTTGTAATGTTCGCCGCGCTCCGACATATAGGCTTTTGTCTTTTCATCGACGGCGAACAACCCTGCCATGGCGCCGGCCTCTATGGCCATGTTGGCCATGGTAAAGCGCCCGGCCATGGGAAGCGCGTCGATGGTGGATCCCGTGAATTCCAGGGCCCGATAGAGCGCCCCATCCACGCCGATGCGCCCGATGGTGTACAGGATCAGATCCTTCCCGCCTACCCAGGGCCCAAGTTCCCCCTCGTAGACGATCTTGGTCGTCTCGGGTACGCGCATCCAGATGCTGCCCGTGGCCATGGCCACGGCGATATCGGTGGAGCCCATGCCGGTGGCAAAGGCGCCCAGGGCGCCGTAGGTGCAGGTGTGGGAGTCGGCGCCAACGATCACGTCGCCCGGCAGGACAAGCCCCTGCTCTGGCAGGAGAGCATGTTCGATACCCATTCTCCCCACCTCGAAATAGTTCACGATATCATGTGCGTGAGCGAATTCCCGCATGATTTTACATTGTTCGGCGGACTTGATGTCTTTGTTGGGGGCAAAGTGATCGGGGACCAGCGCGATGCGCTCCTTATCGAACACATCATCCACGCCTAGACGCTCAAACTCCTGGATGGCCAGGGGAGCGGTGATGTCGTTTGCCAACACCATATCCACTTCTACATCCATAAAGTCCCCGACGCGCACCTCCTCGCTTACATGGGCTGTCAGTATCTTTTGGGCCATCGTCAAAGGCCTATGTTTTTCCACGATCCCCGTCCCCCCTTAACAACAGACTCGCGTCCAAAAGTTACACAAGGCCGACAGAATGTACGTCGGCCTTGTCGAGCACATCAGTCGAACGCTGATGAAAAACAATACGTGAGCAAAGGACAATCCCTGAGCGGACTGGTAGCCAGGCGGCTGGTTCCACCAGGAGACGGCCCCACACGCACCTCTATTTTACACGATGCAAAGGAATTATGCATCTTTCCGGAATTTCGATATCAATTTCAGGATGTGCTATCAACTATGGATACCAACTTGTTCAATGCGCTCAGATACGCTCGCCCGCTGGCCACGATGATGTCAGTACTGGCGCCATGTCCACTGAAGACATGGGTCTTTTTACCTGTCTGTGGATTGGTCGGCAAAATCGCGTCGTCCTCTACAGTGGCCTCGATACGGATCGTGACTTCTCCTACGGCGTCGATACCCTCGGTGACTGCCTTGACCGAGAACTCGGTCAACTCGTTGGAGACCTGGACGATACGGTTTATAGCCTTGTACACGGCATCCACGGGCCCCGTTCCATGGGAGGAATCGGTGACCGTGCTCCCATCTGGGGCTTCCAGGGACACTGTGGCCGTCGGGATGGCATGATCGCCACAGGTGACCTGTATATGCTTCAGCCTGTAAACCTCTCGAGGCTGAAACACCTCGTCCGAGATGACGGCTTCCAGGTCACGTTCCGTGATGATCTTCTTTTTGTCCGCCAACGACTTGAAGCGGGCAAAGGCGCGATTGAGTTGATCCTCATCCAGATGATACCCCAATTGCTCGAGCCTGTCAGAAAAGGCATGTCGCCCCGAGAGCTTGCCCAACACCAACGTGCTCTTGGAGAGTCCCACCATCTGTGCATCCATTATCTCATATGTCAAACTGTTTTTCAAGACGCCGTCCTGGTGGATACCCGATTCATGGGCAAAGGCGTTGGCTCCCACGATGGCCTTGTTGGCCTGTACGTCCAGTCCCGTATACTGGGAGACCATACGGCTCGTGGGGTAGATTGCCCGGGTATCGATGCCCGTCGACAGATCAAAGTATTTTTGCCGCGTGTAAAGCGCCATGACGATCTCTTCCAGAGCCGCGTTGCCGGCCCGCTCGCCGAGACCGTTTATCGTGCATTCCACCTGACGGGCGCCCGCCTCGACGCCGGCCAGACTATTTGCCACGGCCAGTCCTAGATCGTTGTGACAGTGGACGGAGATGATCGCATTCTCTATACCCGGTGTGTTCTCCCGAATGCCGCGAATCAAGGCTGCAAATTCCTTAGGCATGGTATATCCCACCGTGTCCGGAATATTGACCGTCATGGCCCCAGCCGCGATGGCTACCTCCAACACTCTGTATACGAATTCCGGGTCGGACCGCCCCGCATCCATCGGAGAGAACTCGACGTCGTCACAGTAGGATTTGGCGTGGGAGACCATCTCTCGCGTGTGCTCCACCACCTCTTCCCGCGTCATGTGCAGCTGGTGCTCCATGTGAATATCCGACGTGGAGATAAAAGTGTGGATGCGTCTTTTCTCCGCATCCTGTACCGCCTCCCACGCGGCGTCTATGTCACTTCTGATGCAGCGGGCCAGGCCACAGATCGTCGGCCCCTTGATCTCCTGCGCGATGCGCCGTACAGCCTTCAGGTCTCCGGGAGAAGAAGCCGGAAAACCGGCCTCTATGACATCCACGCCCAGACGTGCCAGCTGTTTGGCAATGTCCAATTTCTCATCGGCGTTGAGCGTCGCACCTGGAGACTGCTCGCCATCGCGCAGCGTTGTGTCGAAAATGATCACTCTGTTGTTATCCATCTTGTTCCTCCAAATTTCCATCATCGATTTGTAAAGAATCAGAGGCGTACATGAGCCACTATGCGGACCTCCTAATCCCATCCCCGCCGCCCGACGAGGGATGGAACCCTCCTAGGAGGAGGCCCGCCTGAGTAGCGGCAGTTCCAGACTGTCGATAAGGGCTTGAAAACTCGCCTCGATGATGTTTACGGAGCATCCCACCGTCGTCCAGGCATCCTCGCCGTCGCTGGCGTCGATAAGCACGCGGGTGGACGCCGCGGTGGCTGCCTGGGGATCGATGATGCGCACCTTATAGTCCGTCAGGTGCACGGGCTCGAGCTGAGGATAAAATGGCAGCAGTGCCTTGCGAAGCGCGGCATCCAGGGCATTGACCGGGCCGTCGCCCTCTGCGGCGGTATGGATGATATCCCCGTCTACCTCGGCCTTTACCGTGGCCTCGGCCAGGATATCCTTTTCCGTTCTCTTTTCCACCAGCACTAAAAAGTCGAGCACGCTAAAGGGCCGTCTGTAATCGGGTTGTGCGCGACGAATAAGCAGTTCAAAGGATCCCTCGGCCCCCTCAAACTGAAAGCCCTGGCTCTCCAGGAACTTGACCCGCTCCACCAGACGGCGCATCTCTTCGGCGTCGGGCTCCACGGGCAAGTCCAGTTCTGACAGTTTGTGAGCGATGTTACCTCGACCGGAAAGTTCGGACACCAGCACGCGCATCTCATTGCCCACCAGTTTGGGATCGATGTGTTGGTAACTGTCGGTGTTCTTGAGCAGAGCGCTGGCGTGAAGCCCCCCCTTGTGGGCAAAAGCGCTGTGCCCCACATAGGGGGCATATTCGTCCGGGCGCAGATTAGCGATTTCGCTTACATAATGGGACACAGAAGAAAGCATGGTGAGATCGCCATTGGCCAGCGCCTGATGGCCCATTTTGAGTTGCAGGTTAGGAATGACGGTACAGAGATCGGCGTTACCGCAGCGCTCGCCATACCCGTTGATGGTGCCCTGTACGTGCGTCGCGCCGGCCTCCACGGCCAGCAGCGTGTTGGCCACGGCCACCCCCGCGTCCTCGTGAGCATGGATACCCAATCTCGCTTGGGGAAGCGCCCCACGCACTGCGGATACGATATCCGAAACCTGAGAAGGCAACGTACCCCCTTTTGTATCGCACAGCACGAGGCAATCGGCCCCGGCTTGTTGGGCGGCGCGCAGGGTCTCCAGGGCATAATCCGCATTGAGCAGATAACCATCGAAAAAGTGCTCCGCGTCGAATAGAACCTCCAACCCCCTCCCTTTTAGATAAGCCACCGTCTCGCGGATCATATCCAGGTTCTCTGCTAACGAGGTGCGTAAAACCTCCTTCACCTGTATGGGGGAGGATTTGGCCACGATGACGGCCACGGACGTGCCCGCCTCCAGCAGTGCGCGTATGTTATCATCCTCTTCGATGGATATGCCGGCATGCCGTGTGTTGCCAAAAGCGGCGATCTTGGCATGCTGGAGATCCAGATCCCGGGCGAGAGCAAAGAATTCCACCTCTTTGGGGTTGGAGCCCGGATAGCCGCCCTCTATATAGGCCACGCCGAGGCGATCCAGTTCCTGCGCTATGCGCAGTTTGTCCTCGACCGACAAAGATATTCCCTCTCGCTGTGCACCATCGCGAAGCGTCGTGTCCAAAACAGAGATTCTTTTAACCATGCCCCCATCCATTCTCTTCTCGCCCCAATTCTAACAAAAAAAGTTCTTGTACGATCTATAGTAGTTTGCGATTTGCGCCCATCCCCCCATCTTGCGGTCCATGTTTGAGACGGGCTCGGCGTGCCAGCGCATATCCCTTCTGTGCTGGCACGCCATTTTCCGTGTCTATTTTGCGTCCAGCCAGGGCATCATGTCGCGTAGTTTGCGCCCTACCTTTTCGATCAGGGTATTTTGTTCCCTTTTGCGCATCAGGTTGAAACTGGGACGGCTGGCCTGGTTCTCCAGGATCCAACTACGCGCGTAGGTACCATCCTGAACGTCCTCAAGCAGTTTTTGCATCACTTTCCTGGTCTCGTCGGTAACGATCTTGGGACCGGCGGTATAGTCACCGTGTTCCGCCGTATCGCTCACCGAGTAGCGCATGTAGGACAGACCTCCCTGATAGATGAGGTCGACGATGAGTTTCATCTCGTTCACACACTCAAAGTAGGCGATCTCGGGCTGATAACCCGCCTCCACCAGTGTGTCAAAGCCGGCCTTCATCAGGGCCGTGATGCCGCCACAGAGTACCGCCTGCTCGCCAAAGAGATCGGTCTCTGTCTCCTCTGCAAAGGTCGTCTCGATGACCCCCGCGCGGGTGCAGCCCAGGCCCTTGGCATAGGCCAGGGCTAAATCCGCCGCCTCTCCCGTGGCGTCCTGATAGACAGCCAACAGACCAGGGACACCTTGTCCCTCGGGAAAGATCTCTCGCACCCTGTGTCCTGGCGCTTTGGGAGCGATCATGGTGACATCCACGTTCGCTGGAGGTATGATCTGTCCGTAGTGGATAGAAAATCCGTGGGCGAACATGAGCATGTCTCCCTCGTCCAGGTTGGGGGCGATGGATTCCTGGTAGATAGCCGGCTGTACGTGATCGGGGGTCAACATCATGATGATATCAGCCTCCGCCGCGGCATCGGCCGACAGTTTGACGTCCAGGCCCGCCTCCTCGGCCTCAGCCCAGGAACTGCTGCCCCTGTACAGACCAACGCGCACGTCACAGCCGCTATCCCTCAAGTTGAGGGCGTGTGCGTGACCCTGACTGCCGTAGCCGATGATGGCGATCTTTTTATCCTTCAAAAGGGAAAGATCGGCGTCCTCGCCATAGTAGATGGTAGCCATGCTTTTTTCCTCCATATATGCTAATGTGCAGGGCGCTCTCCCCATGAGAGCGTGCCCGGTGCGAACGAGATTAAGACCTACATTATCTAATATGCGCCGTTCGTATTCTGCGCGCCACGGGCCATGGCCACTCGGCCCGTGCGCGTAAGTTCCTTCAAACCAAAGGACCGCAGGATATCGATGAGCGAGTCGACCTTGTCCTCCGTCCCCGTAATCTCCACAGTCATGGAATCCTGGGAGACGTCGATAATCTGGGCCCGAAAGATATCCACAAGTTGTTTGATCTCCGCCCGTTTGCCCGAGGGGGCATGAATCTTGATCAACGCCAGTTCGCGGATCACGGCCTCACGATCATCGATCTCGCTTACCTTGGTCACATCTATCAGCGTGTAGAGTTGTTTGATCACCTGTTCCAGGACGGCATCGTTCGCATGTACCACGATGGTCATGCGCGATATGTTGGGCGTCTCGCTGTGCCCCACGGTCAAACTTTCGATGTTATAATTGCGTCTTCGAAAAAGATTCGATACGCGGCTGAGTACGCCGGGCCTGTCGGCCATCAAGGCGACCAGCGTGCGTCGCGAGTATTCCTCATTTAACGGTATTGCGTTCATAATTTGCCTCTCCACTAGATCCTTTCTTGGCGCCGCCTAGTCCTCTAGAGGACGCCGAAGCATGCGATCGATGGGGTTGCCAGTGGGTACGATGGGAAACACGTTATGCTCCTGCTCGATATGAAAATCGATGAGCATGGGCCCCTCTGTTGCCCGGGCTTCCTGCAGGGCCTCTACCACTTCTTTTTTTTCTTTGACCGTCCGCCCCGGGATACCATAGGCCTGAGCCAACTTGGCGAAATCCGGTCCGACGATGCGAGTTGCCGAGTAGTTCTTCTCAAAAAACAATTCCTGCCACTGGCGAACCATGCCCAGATAGCCGTTGTTCAGAATGACAATCTTGAGGGGCAGTTCTTCCTGTACCACCGTCGTCAACTCCTGACAGGTCATCTGAAAGCCCCCATCGCCCGCCATCACCCATACGGGACACTCGGGCCGCCCAATGGCAGCACCGATGGCCGCCGGCAGGGCAAAGCCCATGGTGCCCAGTCCACCCGAGGTGATCAGGCCGCCAAAGCGCTGATGCATATAGTACTGGGCCTCCCACATCTGATTCTGGCCCACATCGCTGACCATGATGGCCTGCCCATCGGTGAGTTCCCACACGTTGCGCACCACGTACTGGGGCTGCAGTTTTTCCGATTCTCTGAGGAGTACATCCCTGGCGCGGCTGCCTTCCCGCTTCTCCTCTATCCAGACGAGCCAGTCTTTGTGGCGGGCCGGCTGGACGAGGGGCAGGAGATCCTGCAGTACGTTTTTTGCATCTCCCACGATGGGCAGATCCACGGGTATGCGCTTGCCGATCTCGGCCGGCGAGATGTCGATGTGGATGATTTTGGCCTTGGGCGCAAATGTCCCCGCGCTGCTGGTGAAGCGATCGTCAAAACGTGCCCCGATATCGACGATCAGATCGGTCTCCTGCAGCGCGTGATTCACATATGCCTCACCATGCATGCCCCCCATCCCGAGGCACAGTTCGTGGGTCTCGGGTATGGTGCCCTTGCCCAGGAGCGTGGTCACGACGGGGATATGCGCCTTTTCGGCCAGGGCGTGCAATTCCTCTTTTGCCCCCGCGACGGTAATACCGCGCCCCGCAAGTAGTAGAGGTCGCTGGGCCTCGTTGATCATCTCTGCGGCCTGGCGCACCTGACGCGTGTTTCCCTGCAGGTGGGGCTTGTATCCGGGCAGGTTGACGCCATTCGGATATTCGAACTCGGCCTCAGCCATCTGTACATCCTTGGCAATATCGATGAGGACGGGGCCAGGACGTCCCGTACGGGCGATGTAAAAGGCCTCCTTTATCACACGCGGCATATCAGCCACGTCGGTCAGAAGATAGTTATGCTTGGTGATGGGCATAGTGATGCCCGTGATGTCAGCCTCCTGAAAAGCATCGGTCCCAAGGGCTGAGGAGGGCACCTGGCCTGTGATAGCTACGAGGGGAGAGGAGTCCATATGCGCTGTGGCGATGCCCGTGACCAAATTCGTGGCCCCGGGGCCCGAGGTGGCCATGCATACGCCAACCTTACCCGTCGCCCGAGCATAGCCGTCGGCAGCGTGGGCCGCCGCCTGTTCGTGGCGCATGGTCACATGACGGACGGAATAGTTTGGCATCTCATGATAGACGGGCATGATAGCCCCGCCCGTGATCCCAAAGACGATCTCCACGCCTTCACGTTCGAAACATTCCCAAAGAATCTGTGATCCATTCAATTTCATCCTCTTTTTCCTCCACTGCTACGACGGCGGATTGGCGACCTCCTCGATGAACACCCAATACATAGCATGCTTATAGATATCCTATTCCGCGAACACGGCCCCCGTGCTCGCCGAGGTAACCATCTGTGCATAACGGCGCAGGTATCCCCTCGTTACATCGGGTTCATAGGAAGGCAGGGTCTCGAGACGCCGTGCGATCTCTCTTTCTGATACCTCAAGGGTCAGGCGATGTGCCGGGATGTCGATGGAGATATTGTCGCCGTCCTGAACGGCCGCCACGGGCCCCCGTGCCGCGGCCTCGGGCGAGACATGGCCGATGGCCGCCCCTCGGGTAGCACCTGAAAAACGCCCGTCTGTGATGAGGGCCACGCGATCATCCAATCCCATGCCCGATAGCAGGGACGTGGGGGTCAGCATCTCACGCATCCCCGGACCGCCCTTGGGGCCCTCGTAACGGATAAAGAGGACATCGCCCTCCTCAAACTCTCGGTTGACAATGGCCGCTGTAGCCTCCTCTTCCGAATCAAAAACGCGGGCCGCGCCCGTGTGCTGCATCATGCGCGGCGCCACGGCTGCGCTTTTGACCACGGCCCCTTCTGGGGCAAGGTTGCCGAAGAGGATGGCCAGGCCTCCCGTGGGCGAGTAGGGATCGTCCCCGGACCGCACCACGTCGCGATTTACGAGTGTGTAATCGGGTGCCCACGGCGAGCCTGGCTCCAGATTCTCCGTCACCGCATTGCCCGTCACCGTGAGCGCATCCCTCTGCAGCAGATCCAGTTCGTCGAGTTCGTGTAGGATGGCGCCGATACCGCCAGCGTAATATAGATCCTCGATATGCTGATCGCTGGCTGGGGAGAGTTTGCAGAGATGGGGGGTGTTGCTGCTGAAATCGTTGAGGGCGTGTAGATCAAAATCGATGCCCGCCTCGTGGGCGATGGCCAAGAGATGCAGCACCGAGTTCGTCGATCCGCCCATGGCCATATCGGTGGTGAAAGCGTTGTGGAAGGCTTTATCGGTGAGGATGTCGCTGGGCCTGATGTCCTCATGCAAAAGATCCATCACCTTCATGCCCGCCATCTGGGCCAGGCCATAGCGCTCGGAGGCCACGGCTGGTGTCGTGCCATTGCCCGGCAGGGCGATGCCTAACGCTTCGCACATACAACCCATGGTGTTGGCTGTGAACATGCCCGCACACGAACCGCAGCCCGGGCAGCAGGCCCGCTCGATGCGCTCTACCTCTTTCTCACTCATCTCGCCCTTTCTCGCTGCACCCACGGCCATAAAGGCGCTGTTCAGATCAAGGCTTTCCCCGCCCAGTCGGCCGGCCAGCATGGGCCCGCCGGTCACGACGACGACGGGAAGATCCAACCTCGCGGCGGCCATCACCATACCGGGGACGATCTTGTCGCAGGAGGGAATGAGCACCAGAGCGTCAAAGGCGTGGCCTTGGGCGACGGTCTCCACCGAATCGGCGATGAGCTCACGCGAGGGCAACGAGTACTTCATCCCCCGATGTCCCATGGCGATCCCATCGCAAACGCCGATGGTGTTGGCCTCAAAGGGCGTTCCTCCGGCGCGATAGACCCCCGCCTTGACTGCCTCGGCGACACGTCGCAGATGGACGTGGCCAGGGATAACCTCATTAAAAGAATTGATAACTCCGACAAAGGGCCTCTGTATATCCTCGTCCGTACATCCCAAAGCGCGCAAAAGGGAGCGGTGTGGCGCCCGCTCAAGCCCACGTTTGGCGATATCACTTTTCACGGCGACTCTCCTCTCAATAGTCAAAAAGATATATCGGGGATCTAACAGCGAAGGCCATCGTCCATGAGGATGAGCGATCTCATGGGCCACGGCCTCTTTGCTGTTGCGGAGCACTCTTCTCTGAGCACTCTAATCTGAAAGGGCAAACAAAAAACCCCTTCCCGCTTGGGGGTAAGGGGTTCGAGTCTAAACTGGGATTCTGTAACGCTACCGTGCCCCCCTCCCAACCGCTGCTAGCTCCTCAATAATAACGAGGAGCTCAACTAGAACGAGCAAAACGACGCCAATTGTGAGGAGGTTTATATTAGGCATGCTTTCTTTACCCTTTTCACACTGCAAAAAGTATAGCATATCTCAGAAGGGCTGTCAAAACGAGATTTAACCCTGTCGGCCTGTGGTTCTATCATTTGCCGTGTCCATATGCTAGGTGCTATAATGCGCTCGTTGTCATCGAATGAGGAGATGGTGTATGAAACTGAGCCGAGAAGAGGTCCTGCACATTTCCGAGTTGGCCAAGTTGGGCATCAGCGAGGAGGAGACCGAGCGCTTTGCCGATCAACTCTCCGATATTCTCGATTACTTTGATATGTTGAGTCGCCTGGATACGTCGGCCATATCTCCGACGGCCCAGGCCATCCATATGCGCAACGTCATCCGGCCCGACGAGGTAGAACCTTCCCTCAGTCTTGAGGAGGCGTTGGGTAACGCCCCCGCGCGCGAGGGAAACTTTTTTCGGGTCGAGCCGATTCTGGAATAGTCCGGAAAGTTTGACATCTTTGTATAATATCTCTGTCGTTTTTTGTTGCCGGAGGCAAGTATCTTGAATTTACACGAACTGACCATCCATCAGGCCCATCAACTGCTGCGTCAAAAAAAGATATCCTCTGTGGAACTTACAGAGGCTGTTCTGGAACGCATCGAGGTGGTGGAGGATGATGTTCGTGCCTATCTCAATCTCACGCCGGATCTAGCCCTGAAAGATGCCGAGGCAGCCGATGCCCGGCGGGGTCACGGAGAGGACCACCCCCTGTTGGGCATTCCCCTGGCCATCAAGGATGTGCTGAGCACCAAGGACGTGGAGACGACGTGTGGGTCGCGCATTCTCGAGGGCTATATACCGCCCTTTGACGCTACCTGCGTGGCCAGACTGCGTCGGGCGGGGGCTGTGTTCCTGGGCAAGACGAACACCGACGAATTCGCCATGGGCTCCTCCACCGAGAACTCGGGCTATTTCACGACCCATAATCCCTGGGAACTTGCGCGCGTACCCGGGGGCTCCAGCGGAGGGAGCGCCGCCGCCGTGGCCGCCGACGAGTGCATCGCGGCCCTTGGCACCGACACGGGAGGGAGTATTCGACAGCCCGCCGCTTTCTGCGGTGTGGCCGGCTTCAAGCCGACCTATGGTCGCGTCTCCCGCTATGGCCTGGTAGCCTTTGCCTCCTCCCTCGATCAGGCCGGACCCCTGTGTAAGGATGTTCGCGACTGCGCCATCCTCTTGGAGACCATGGCGGGATATGATCCCCAGGATTCCACTTCCGCCGAACTCGACGTGCCTGACTATACGGAGACGCTACATCCACATCTGGAGGACGTACGGCTGGGCGTGCCCCAGGAGTACTTTGTGAAGGGTATGCAGCCCGGCGTGGAGGAGATGGTGCGAGCGGCCCTGGAGACGTGGGAGGAATTGGGGGCCGAGATTGTGGAGGTTTCCATGCCGCACACGGAATATGCGTTGCCTACCTATTATATCATTGCCCCGGCAGAGGCCTCGGCCAACCTGGCCCGTTATGATGGAGTGCGCTATGGCTTCTCACATCCAGAGGCCGAGGATATCTGGGAGGCCTATCGCAAAACCCGCCAGGAGGGCTTTGGCGCCGAGGTAAAGCGGCGTATCATGCTGGGCACCTATGCCCTCTCCGCTGGCTATTATGACGCCTATTATCTCAAGGCACAAAAGGCGCGCACCCTCATCAAGGACGACTTTGATCAGGCCTTTGAGACCTGTGACGCCCTCATCGCTCCCACCACGCCGACGACGGCCTTTCGCATCGGCGAAAAGACGGACGACCCCCTGCAGATGTATCTGGGGGATGTCTTTACCCTCTCGCTGAACCTGGCAGGTGTGTGCGGTATGTCCATTCCCTGTGGATTTATTGAAGGGATGCCCGTTGGTCTTCAGGTCTTTGGCGACGCCTATGATGAATCCGCCGTGCTACGTATCGCCTACGCGTATGAGCAGGCTACGGACTGGCATATGCGCCAGCCCCCCATCTAGCGCGCTCGAAGAGAACTTGTTGACAGGCCACCATCTGTTGGCTCTATGAAAAGGGAGGTTCGGTTGACAATGAAGGTCATCATTCCCCTGGCAGGATTCGGTACCCGCTTGCGCCCCCATACCTGGTCCAGGCCAAAGCCGCTGGTGAACGTCGCCGGCAAGCCCGTCCTTGGCCACATCCTGGACATGTTTGAAGAGATGGGTATCCAGGATGTGGTCTTTATTATTGGTTGGCTGGGTGATCAGATTCAGGAGTATGTACAATCCAACTATGATTTCGAGGCCCATTACGTGGTGCAGAAAGAACTCAAAGGGCAGGCCCACGCCATCTATCTGGCCAGAGAGCACCTCGAGGGGCCCTGTCTCATCGCCTTTGTGGATACCCTCTTTGAGGCCGACCTCTCGGGACTTTCGGTGGATGCCGACGGCGTCCTCTTTGTACAGGAGGTGGATGATCCACGCCGCTTTGGCGTCATCGTTGAGGAGGGCGACCGCGTCGTGCAACTCATCGAAAAGCCAGAAGGGTTTGAACACCGCAAGGCCATGATCGGCGTTTACTATGTTCAAGAGGGTGCCCGGTTGGTTGACGCCATCGAACATCTCCTCACCCATGATATGCAAACCAAGGGCGAGTATTATCTCGCCGACGCTTTCCAGATCATGATCGATCGCGGCGCCAGGATCATCAGTCGGCCGGTTTCTGTGTGGGAGGATTGTGGCAAGCCGGAGACGGTGCTGCAGACCAACCGCTATCTCCTGGAGCATGGTCATACCCAAGAGATCGAGACAAAGAATAGTGTATTGGTACCCCCTGTGCATGTCGCCAGGAGCGCAAAGGTCGAAAATGCCGTGGTGGGGCCCTATGTCACGGTGGGCGAGGACGTGTGCATTACGAATGCCATCCTTTGCAATGTCATCGTGGAGGATGGATCGCGAATAGATAATGTTATTCTTGAGAATTCCCTCATCGCCCGCCGTGCTTCTATCGTGGGCCCGATTCACCAGCTGAACGTGGGGGATGATAACAGGATCGACCTCAGCTGATTTTAGGAAGAGGAGTCTAGCGCATGATCATTGGGGTACTTGCGGAAATAAAGGATGGGGAGAATCGCGTTTCGCTGACGCCCGAGGGCACCGAATCCCTGACTGACCATGGTCATCGTGTTCTGGTGCAAGGGGGGGCAGGAGTAGGCAGCGGATTCAGCGATAATCAGTATGTGGAGAGCGGCGCGAGTATTCTCGGTTCAGCGGAAAAAGTATACGAAGCGGCCGAGATGATTCTGAAGGTTAAGGAACCACTGCCAAGTGAGTATCCTCTGCTGCGACCCGGCCTCTTGCTCTTTACTTACCTTCACCTGGCGGCCGACAGGACGCTCACCGAAAGGTTGCTGGAGAGCGAGGTGACGGCTATAGGATACGAGACCGTGCAGCGCGCGGATGGTGCCCTCCCCTTGCTTGAGCCCATGAGCGAGATCGCGGGGAAGATGGCCGTACAGATCGGCGCTCACTATCTAGAGAAGCCCTACGGAGGGCGGGGGGTCCTGTTGGGCGGTGTGCCTGGTGTGCGCCCGGGCAGCGTGGTCATCTTGGGCGGCGGCACGGTGGGTAGCAACGCGGCGGAGGTGGCTTTGGGTCTGGGGGCTCGGGTAACCGTCATTAACAGAGGTCTGGACCGCCTTCGTTATTTGGATCGTGTGATGCACGGGCGCCTAAACACCATCGCTTCTAATGGGCGCAACATCTTTGAGGCAGTCCGACGCGCCGAACTTCTCATCGGGGCCGTCCTGATCCCGGGAGCCAGGGCGCCCCTCCTCGTCCCCGAGTCGTTGGTCGCCAGGATGGCCCCTGGTTCTGTGATCATCGATGTGGCTGTCGATCAGGGAGGGTGTATCGAGACGAGCAAGCCCACATCGCATAGCGAGCCCACCTATACGGTACATGATGTTATACACTATGCTGTACCCAACATGCCTGGGGCTGTCCCCAGGACATCTACCTATGCCCTCTCGAACGCCACTTTGCCCTATATCACGAATCTGGCCAATCTGGGCGTTGAGGAGGCCCTGGCTCGGGATGTCGCCCTACAAAGGGGAGTCAATACCATGGGGGGATACGTCACCCACGAGGCTGTGGCTGAGGTCTTTGATCTGGAATATGTTCCCTTGGAAGAGTTGATTTAAATCTGTCAAGAGAGGAGTCCTATGCGGTTGCATACCAAACGGTATCTGTTGATTGGGATGCTGCTTGTGATATGGTTGGCTACCTCGGCCTGCTCTTGCAGCGGGCTTTTGCAGGGAGCCACTCGCCTGGGCAGGGAGTATATCTCCCCGACCGCAACGCCAGCGAGAGGGTCCTCTGCCGAAGAGGAGGTTTCCACTCCCTTGCCCACTGCGGCCGCCACCTCCCCTCCCGAGAAAACTGTCCCCCCACTTTTCCCCGAGGCGTCCGACGAATCCTTTGATATCCGGCTCACCGAACAAAAAGTCAACGAATATCTGGCAGATCAGGCGCTGGAGCAGGAGGGAGTGTCCATCAGCGATATGGTCGCTACCATAGACGAGGAGCGCATATCGGTCACATTTCATGTGGTGCATGAGGGATCGGGAATAAGGGGAGGGGTTACTGTGCACGGCGTGCCCAGGGTGGAGGATGGCCAACTCTATGTGGAGATACAGGATTTTACTCTGGATGATAGCATATCGGGTTTTTCGCGCATCGTGGCCAATAGTCTGATCAAGGCTGCCATAGAAAGTTATGAGGCGGATCAAGGGATTCCCATTCCGGTAACGGATCTGGAATTCGAAACAGTTCAGTTGATGCCAGGAGCCATTCGCGTCACTGGCCGCACGCCTTGAAAAGGACGGCTTTGAGGAGGTGGTCAAATGTGGGAGGAGTTCAAAGAGTTCATTCAACGGGGGAATGTGATCGATATGGCCGTGGGTATCGCCGTGGGCACGGCATTCAAGAGTGTGGTCACGTCTCTTGTGAACGACCTGATCATGCCTCCCATTAGCCTCGTGTTGGGAACGGCCGATTTCACCAACCTGTTCATCGTCCTGAGACGGGGTAAGGAAGCCGGACCTTATGTCACCCTTCAAGCGGCCGGTGAGGCCGGTGCGGTCACGCTGAACTATGGCCTTTTTGTCAACACGGTAGTGAGCTTTTTCATCATCGCCTTTGCCGTCTTTCTCCTCATAAAGGCGGTGAACAGGGCCATGCCCGCGCCGGAGGCGGAGCCCGAACCGGCCCCCACCACGAAAAAATGTCCCTATTGCCAGACCGATATCCCTATCGAAGCGGTTCGTTGCCCGAACTGTACCTCAGAACTTGAGGCTGCTTAGCGGTGTCGGAGGGTTCGTGCTTTTTTAAAAGGGAGGAAAAAGGTGTCCAGGAGATTAACCTGTGTGGGTAAGGAGAAACTGGAATGGCAAACCTACGAGGAGCCCGCCCTAAAGGCCCATGAGGTGTGCGTCCGCGCCCGGTTCGCCGCCGCCAAGCATGGCACGGAGATGGCCTTTTTCAAGGGTTATGCCCATGCCAGGGGCGTTTACGACCCCGATTACCAAGTCTTTTGTCGCGACGCGGAGGAGGGGGAATTGTATCCCTTCCATGTGGGCAACATGATAGTGGGAGAGGTGGAGGAGGTCGGGGCAGAGGTCAGCCTTGTGAACGTGGGAGATAGGGTGTGCGTTTATAGTTCCCTTCGCGAGATGTGTGTCGTGAAAGAGGACGCCTGCTGGAAGATGCCCCCTGGCATGTCCTGGAAGTCAGCCGTCTGTCTGGATCCTGCCGATTTCGCCCTGGGCGCTGTACGTGACGGACACGTGCGCGTCGGCGATGCCGTGGCCGTCTTTGGTTTGGGGGCCATAGGGCTCATGGTGGTCCAGTTCGCCAGGCTGGCTGGGGCGCATCCCGTCATCGGCATCGATCCCCTGCCCAACCGACGGGAGGTGGCCGAGGAACTGGATGTAGATCTCACGCTGGATCCCACCGCCTGCGATGCCGGTCTGGAGATCAAGCGTGCCACGGAAAAGCGGGGAGTGGATGTGGCCATCGACTATAGCGGCGCCAAGGATGCCGTTCAACAGGCCCTACGCGGGGTGGCCTACGGGGGCAATGTGGTGTTGGGCTCCTTTCCCGCGCCCTATGGGCGGGGGCTGGATCTGGGCGCCGAATCCCATATCAACGTGCCCAACGTGATCTTTTCGCGGGCCTGTAGCGAGCCCAATCGAGAACATCCTCGCTGGGACAACGATCGTATCTATGCCGTCTGCTGGCGTCTGCTCTGCGAGGGGGCCGTCACGGGCGAGCCCATCGTGCAACCCGTGGTGCCCTTTGATGATCTGTTGGAGGAATACCCTCGAGTGACCGCCCATGCCGAGGCCGGGGTTAAATTGGGCGTGTGCTATTGATTGGGGATCGCTGAAACGGAGGTAAGGGATGTCCGTAAAACAATGTGTGGTGTTGCCCCTCTTTTTTGAGCCTGAGGAGATGTCGCTGGATGATTTCTGTGGGGTGATCGCGGGGATCGGTTACGCGGCCATAGAGGTGATGCAGCCTGGGGAGGATCTGGGAGAGATCGTGCAGACGGCGGGGCGACACGATCTGGCGGTAGCCAGCATGGTGGGACATGCCTCTCTACAGGACGGGTTCAATAGACGGGAAAACCACGAACGTATCGAGGAGGAACTGCGTGCCTCCATCGAGCTGGCTGCCAAGTACGGCATTGGAGGCCTGATCTGCTTCAGCGGCAACCGCAACCCGGGGCAGAGCGATCTGGAGGGTATGGTCGCCTGTGCTCAGGGACTGCGGCGTATCGCCCCCTACGCGGAGGAAAAAGGGGTGAACCTGAATGTGGAACTGCTCAATTCAAAAGTGAATCATCCCGGCTATCAATGCGATCGCACCGATTGGGGCGTGGCCCTCTGCGAGATGGTGAACAGTCCCCGCGTCAAACTACTCTACGATATCTACCATATGCAGATCATGGAGGGGGACTTGATCCGCTCCATACGGAAGAATGTCCGCTGGATCGGCCATTTCCACACGGCGGGCAACCCGGGCCGTCATGACCTGGACGACATGCAGGAGTTGAACTATACGGGCATCTGTCGCGCCATCGATGACGCCGGCTATGAACTCTATGTGGGGCACGAGTTCACGCCCAAAGGTGATCCCTTGGAGGCGTTGCGGCACGCCTATGCCGTGTGCGCTCCTGGTGAGGAGTGAAAAAAGGTATTCTGTTGTGAGTTAAGAGGCGGCTATGGAAAATAGAACGGTCATCAGACCCCATGAGAAACTGAAG
>JBKHJO010000127.1:0-2786 GCA_046538105.1 Anaerolineales bacterium
GTGCACCCGTAACAGATTGGCCCCTGCGGTCGAGGCCTCATATAATCTGAGAGGGATAGACTCAAAAGAGGAGGACCTTTTGCCTTCAGAGCGCGTGCGCTCTCATCTGCGACAAATCTGTTGCCTGTGTGCCACAGTGCTCCTTTTACACCTGCTGGCGCCCCCCATCATCTCGGCCCTTGCACCCGGTGCCGCCAGGGCCCACACGATGGCGCCGCAGAGGATCGGGCATATCTCTGCCGCCCAATCCGGGGCCACACCCGCACCGACGCCGACCCCGGGGCCGAGCCCCAGCCCCTCCCCAATGTCCGACCATTACTGGCTGCAACGCCCCATCGCCCCCGAGGAAGACGACAGGGTGGCCCGCTTCTATCCCTACGCCTCCCGCGGCGACGGCACCTACCCCGTCCATCGCGGCGTCGAGTTCGTCAACCCGTCGGACACGCCCGTGCTGGCGGTGGCGCCGGGTACCATCACCGTGGCCGGTGACGACGGGACCCAGGTGTACGGGGACGGCACCGATTTTTACGGGAAACTGGTGATCCAGGAACTCGACAGGCGCTACCATGGACAACCAATCTATGTGCTGTACGGTCACCTATCACAGGTGGACGCAAAGGTCGATCAACACGTTGAGACGGGAGAACGTATAGGCCTGGTGGGCATGACGGGCGTGGCCGAGGGCCCCCACGTACATCTGGAGGTGCGTTACGGGGAGAACGACTATGACGAGACGGTGAATCCCGAACTGTGGTTGACGCCCAAAGAGGGTGAGGGAACCCTGGCCGGCCAGGCTCTGTCGCCCACGGGAGAGCCCTTGCCCGAGGTTAAACTCGTCCTCCGCCGCGCAGACCGACCAGACGAGATCGCCCGCGATCTGCTGACCTATCCCCACGAGGAGGTGAACCCCGATCCCCTTTGGGACGAGAATTTCGCCACAGGCGACGTAGAGGCGGGGGACTGGCTGGTCAAACTCTACCATGAGGGGCAACTCTACACTGAAGAGGTCTCCGTGGAGGCCGGCGCCACCACGTGGCTGACCATCCGCACAGAAGAGCCCCCCTCCGCCCTCTCTGCAAGGCTCCCTGCCCTGCGCTCGAGATTGATACATCTCCTGCGCTCGCTTCGCCGGTCCGTGCAGCCTTGATGATACCACCGAGTCTGCAAGGTCCAGGCCGCGCGCACATGCTGTCGGGCATCTTTACAATCTTGTGCGGGTTTGAGGGGATGTTCTGTGCTCAGCCAGTAGGGCGGGAGGGATTCGAACCCTCACGGAGGACAACTCCAGCGGATTTTAAGTCCGCAGCGTCTGCCTTTTCGCCACCGCCCCACACCCCTGATCATAGCCATAATAGGCCGATTTGTCAAAGAAAAGGAACTTTTTTGCATTATGCTCCACATACGCTAGAATGGGAGGTCGTCCTGTGAATTTATGGGAGGTGCGGCGCTGCGCGTCACCATGATCTCCAAGGCCTGCATCGTGGGCGCCTATCAGACGAAACTGGAGCAGATCGCGGCCTATGAGGATATCGACCTGACCGTCGTCGTGCCGCCACGCTGGCGGCACGGAAGCCACACGCTCCATCTGGAGCGGGCCCATACGCAGGGCTATCAACTCGTGGTCACCCCCATGCTGTTCAACGGCTCCTTTCACCTGCACTTTTATCCGCGATTGCGCGGCATCCTGCGCGAATCCAATCCCCATATCTGTCACATCGACGAGGAGCCCTATAACCTGGCCACCTATCTGGCCCTGCGCGCCGCGCGGCGCCAGGGGGCCCGGACTCTTTTCTTTACCTGGCAGAATCTTCAGCGCCGCTACCCCCTCCCCTTTCGCGCCATGGAGGGCTTTGTCCACGGACATGCCGATGCGGCCATCGCCGGCAGTCAGGGCGCCGCCAGCGTGCTGCGGGACAAGGGCTATCGGGGCCCCCTGCGCGTCATCCCCCAGTTTGGCGTGGATCCCGACGCCTTCTCACCCGCCCCGGCAGACGCACCGGAGAGGGCTTTCACCATCGGATACGCCGGACGCCTGGTGGAGGAGAAAGGACTCTATACCCTGGTCAACGCCCTGGCAGATCTTCGGGGCACGTGGCGCCTCGTCCTCGTGGGCCGGGGGCCCCTGCGCCACCCCCTTGAGGAGCGCTTCTCTGAACTGGGCCTGCAAGACCACGTGATCTTCCATGACCATGTCCCTTCCGAGGAGATGCCCCATCATTTTCGCGCCATGGACACCCTGGTCCTTCCCTCCCTGACGAGGCCGAACTGGAAGGAACAGTTTGGCCGCGTCATCGTCGAGGCCATGGCCTGCGGGGTCCCCGTCATCGGCTCCGACTCGGGAGAGATTCCCCACGTTGTGGGCGACGGCGGCCTGATCTTTCCCGAGGGCCATGCCCGGGCGCTCAGAGAACATCTGCGCACGCTGCGCGGCAACACCGCCCGCAGACGGGAACTGGGCCGGCGAGGCCGGGCGCGCGTCCTCGACCATTACACCCAATCCCGCATCGCGGCCGAGACCGTCGCCCTGTACCGCGACCTTTACGAGAGAAGTCTGACATGACGCACATAGGGTACACGCAAAGTCTGTTAAAATCATCGGGCCTGTCAAAAGAGGACTCTTAGAGAGCACGAGTAACGTAAGCACACCCGTGGGCGCTCCCCAGACGCGTCGACGCAGGTCGATGCCCGGCGCCAAGCGCCTTAGCGCTGGGCTTCAGCCCGAGCATGTTTGGGAGGGACATCTGTGTCCCGCCCATCCGCCTTGTGAGGCCTATCGGCCAATCGGG
>JBKHJO010000002.1:0-122218 GCA_046538105.1 Anaerolineales bacterium
ATTCCCTCTCCCAGATGCGGGAGAGGGGGCGAAGCAGACGCTTCGCCCCTACGGGGCCAAAGAGAGGGACACAGATCAAATGCCTTTCTGTGTAAATCGGCGTGCATCTGCGTCTATCCCATTTGCATTAGAACAAATGTTCTGCTATAATATCCCCATCTGCAATCCGGCAGATATATAATAGGGATCCATGGGGACCGGGAGATGACGCGCATCATGCAGACGATCCACAGAAGCGCCCACGCGAATCGCAGGGCCAATCTGGCCCAAGACATGCCTTGTGGCCCGGGAGAAGGTGCATGCTGGTACTGCGACGTCTGCGAGAAGGTGTTTGAGGCGGAAAAGTATAGGGGGAGAGAATAGCGTGCCAGGGGTACGGCCCGTGGGGTCTTTATGTCAAACCATTCCGTCGCGCCGTACCCCCCGATTACGAAACGAACCCATTTTCTGTCCCCCGTCTCAGTCGTACCGCACCCTGTCGGTGACGTCGACAAAGGCATAGGGGTGCAGGGTGTTCTCGATGATGTAGCACCTGTCCTCCACCAGGCCATGATCGGTGCCGAAATAGTGGTCAAAGATGACCCGAAAGGTGTTGACGGGGGTGATGGAGGGATAGAGGATCTCTTTTGCATCCACGCCCGGCAGGTGATAGGCGTTGAGGATGCGCATATGGGTCCGGATGGCCTCGTCGTCCAGTTGGCGCCAATCGGTGTCCGCCCCGCCATATTCGAGATGGAAGGGAATAAAAGGGCCCTCGTCCGACTGCAGGATGATGATGGGCGGGCGCTCGGACCTCTCCAGGATCTGATCGATGAGCCAGGCCATCCTTTCGTTGGCAAAGGCCAGTTGGCTCAGATATTTCTCGGGCTCGGTCATCCCGGCCTCCTCCTCCTGGGTGAGCCTTCCCCCGTGGGGCTCGAACACGTAGGGATGATGGGGGAGGAGAAAATGGGCAAAGACGAATTGGGGGCCCTCTTTCTCCGGCACCCGGGCCAGGGCGTCGAACTTGTTCTCAATGGCCCGTCGCTGCATCTCGCGCTCGTTGTGAAGGAGATTCAACTCCACGCCGATGGGCTCCAGCAGGGTGGTCTGATACAGCATCATGGAGAACTCGGCCGGCCACACGACAAAGTTGGTGTCCGCGTGGCGGTTATAGCGCGTCGGCTCCCACCCCGTCCCCAGGTGAGTGAACGTATATCCCCTGGCCTTGAGAAAGCGCCACACCTGGTAATCCTGCAGCATCTCAAAGAGGGGGGTGTGATCGGTGGCATCCCTTCCCAGTTCGTCGGCCAGGTAGGTCAGATGCTTCATGTTCAGGGAGGAGGACAGGGAAAGAAAGGTCTTGGGATAGTTGGCCACACTCTCGTCCGCGACGTAGAATCCCTCATCGGTCAAATGGTCGACGAACTCGCTGTTATCGAAGCCGAACTGCTCCTCCAGGGTGCTGGCACTGGCGTACCTGTCCAGGATGATATAGTAGATGTCGGGGGGATTCTCGTATGCCCCCTCCCCCGGGTTGGCCCGCACGTCCCTGTCCGCCGGCGTCGGGGCGGCCGAGCGCGCCATGCGCCGCGTCTCGAACTCGTAGGTCCCCACCGTGACGAGCGAGGGCACGAGCAGGGCCAGGGCCACCACGTTGAGGAGCGCCGTCCACCTCCGGGCATCGCGAATGCGGAGGGTCAGATAGACGCTCCCGGCGAACAGGATGGCCCAGGCGAGGAACATATAGCCGTGGCGAAAGCCGTCCCCCAGGCGCTCCTCCACCTCATGGGCGATATGGCCATAGGAAAAAAAGAGGACCAAAAAGAGGGACACGATGATCCCCGCCCTCCGGGCATCCTTGAGGACCCTGCCCAGGATCAGCAGGGCCAGCCCCGTAAAGCCCAACACCACCGCCGAGGGCAACAGGGTCTCGGAGATAAAGACCATCTCTATATTGTGGGCGAACAGAAAGGCGATGGGGGATATGGCCAGCAAAAAGGGATGTATAATCGGGGATTTCTTTATGAGGCGCGTTTCCCTTCCATCAGATAGAGGCTTCTCTCCGTCCCCTTTAATTTTTCCGAGCATCGTATGATGAAATACTCACTAAAGGCATCCTCAAAATGTTGCTGTGTGTAATGGAAAAAGATATCCTCCCTGGTGGACAGCAGTCGCTGCACCTGGGAGTCGCCCTTGGGCACGAACTCGATGACGAGAGAGCGGCAGATCCTGCTGAAAAAGCCAGCGATACGATCCAGGGGCAGATTGTTGGAGATGGCCAGGTGGTGGATGAGGGCCAGGGCAAAGACCGTATCGGCCGGGCCGCGCTCCAACAGGGAGGCCCGCTCCTCGTTCTCCCAACCGATGCCGGGGCTCGGATTCGTGAGATCGAGGAACAGGGGGAGGATGTGATTCTCCTCTTCTTTGACGCATCGAAGATAGTTCCGCTCCACAGCGGCGGGATCCACATCGAAGGAGAGGGTGTGTATCCCCCTCTCGCTGGCGAGGCGACTGAACAGCCCCACATTCGCCCCCAGATCCCAGACGCTCTCCGGTTCGATCTCGCTCAGGAACTGGGCCACGAGCCCCTTTTTGTGCTGGAGCGCTTTCGGAGGGTAATTGGTCTCCTCATAGTAATCGGCCCACTCTGTGCCCCGGGGCGCCCACGTCAATCGCTCGACGGCGGATTTCAGACCATCGACGAGCCCCCGAAAGGACAGCCGCCCCATCTCGCGCCTCTCCGTGTCCACAGTTTTGTCAGCGAAGCGTTTTTGCGCTCTGGCGTGGAGGTGAATGTGGGAAAGCAGGGAAAAGACAAAACAGGTGCGCAAGGGAAGCAGCGAACTGGCCAGATCCAGGGGCACACCGTCAATATGGACGCGCAACAACTGGTTGAGTCGCACGTCCCGGTAGCTCATCAACGCCAGGGGCGCCAAAAAGTGCTGGCAGAACTGCCGATAGGCGACCCAGGGCTCCCCCTCGCGATACTTTTCAAAAGAGAGGGTATCGATGAGTATGGGGCTGCCCTCCCTGAACTGGATGTTGTAGGCGCTGGCATCCTTCAGGGACATGCCAAACTCAAAGGCCCGCTCTTGAATCTTTAGCGTGGTCAGCGCCGCGTCCTTTAACTGGCTGAAACACCACTCGTAGGGATAGGAGATAAAGGGCAGGCGCTCGGGCCTGATGACCTTGAAAGCCGGGTCGGGTTCCGGGCCCGCGACATCCACCTCCTCGTGGGGGATCAGGAGCCCATCTTTTACAAGGGCCTCGTAAAGGCCGGAATCCATCAGGTGGGTGTAATTTTCCCCGTATACGGCGTTTACCTGGCGATAGATCTCGCCGTCCCGATAAAAGAGAAAGCCGCTGGGGTCCCGAAACGAGGACGAAACCCGGCCCTCAGTCCTGCGCTTTTTCATGCCCCCCTTTTCCAGAGAACCGGTTTCCGAAAAAGCCCTTGATCTCTTTCCAGAACAACTTGATGGCGAATCCCAGCCCAAACAGGATGGCGATAAGCAACTGCAGGATGTAACTGCCCGTGCCCGGATCGAGATAGGCGTGGGCGGGACGAGGCAAGAGCAAGGAGACCGCGACGAGGACCCCGAGCACCTTTACAAAGGACGCAAGATGTTCCATTATACTCCCCTGCCACTATGACACTGCTAGCAACATTATAGCACATGGCGAGGGCCCGTAAAATATCCAAAAGCCTTGTCATGGATGGGAGATTGTTGTATATTTCGGGCAGTTGGGAAGACAGAAATAAGGAGAATACCATGAGGCGTGATTGGCCCGCTCTGATCTTTGGCCTGCTGCTGGTCCTGCTGGGGGCCCTGTTGTTGCTGCAGAACCTGGGCATCCTGCCCTTTTGGACCATCATCTGGATCGTGCTCTTTGCCGCCGGCGGCGTGGCCCTGCTGTACATCTTTTTTTCCGACCCGGAAAAGTGGTGGGCGCTGATCCCGGGGTTTATCCTCCTGGGCATCTCGGCGCTGATCCTGCTGGGGGAGTTCTTTCCCGCCGCGGAGGACACCATAGGCGGTCCCTTCTTCCTGCTGGCCATCTCGGCCAGTTTCTGGATCATCTACCTGATACACAGGGAGCACTGGTGGGCCATCATCCCGGGCGGGGTGCTGCTGAGCGTGGCCGTCGTCGCGGCCCTCGAGAATGTGGCCCTGGGATTTGACCCCGGGGGCATCGTGCTCCTGGGCATCGGCCTGACCTTTCTCCTGCTGGCCATGGTGCCCATAGAGGGGATGCGCATGCGCTGGCCCCTCATCCCCGGGGGCATCCTCCTGCTCATAGGCATCGTGGTCATGGCCGGGGAGGTAGCCGTCCTGCAGTATGTGTGGCCCGCGGCCCTCATCCTGGGCGGCCTCTACCTGGTGGTGCGGAACTTTGGGGCGCCCTCACAGCCCCAGGACCCAGAGGCCTGATCCCCAAAGCGTAAAGGTGGCGCATCGGGGATATGATCCCCGATGCGCCGGGTGCACGCAAACGTTACAGATGACTCGCCATCCCTCGTCCGCGCAGGCGGACGACTGGCCGAATGGCCTCACGATCTGGCTTCAGACGGCGAAAGCGGGCCACCTGCGGTGGTCTGGGAAATAGACTATGCCTATTCCCTTGCAGAATGGCAATGCCATTCTGCACTATTGGTCAAAGCTCCTTTGGGGCTATTCTTTGGCCCAGCGCCAAGGCGCTGGGCGCCGGGCGTCGACCTGCGTCGACGCGTCTGGGTAGCGCCCAAGGCCGCACTTGTGCTATTCCTGTCCCATCAGTTTCTTCTTTGCAGAATGTCCGGTCAGTCTAACAGACTTTGCCTGCACCCGATGCGCCACACCTCAGGCCGGAACGCTAGCCCAGCAGGGTCTCCTCCTCTTCGCCTTCCTCATCCTCAAAGCCCCACTCCCAGGTGAGGTGTCCGCCCAGTTTGTTATCCTCCAGCCACTGCATAAAGTCGTCCACGATGGACCGCGTCCACTGGGTGTCCATCTGGCTGGAGTTATAGATGCCCTCTCGCAGGCGCCGGTGGCTGAAACGCTCCCGCAGGTGGGTGCGCTCCGAGTGCTCCACCACGTCCCGGGCCAGGTGCGGGGGAATAAAGAGGACGCCCGTGGGGGTGCCCAGCACCACGTCGCCGGGCATGCAGGTGGCCTCGCCGATGTGGCAGGGGACGTTCATGCCCACGAGAGTCACGTCGCGAATGCCCGTGGGGTCCCAGCCCCGGCAAAAGGTGTTGAACCCGTCGATCTCCATGATCTGCTGGGCGTCGCGGATGCCACCATCGATCACCTGGCCGCGGCCGGTGCGCGAGGCGATGGCGGTGGAGAGGTTGGCCCCCGAGTAGGTGCCCTTGTATACCTTGCCAAAGAGGTCGATGACGATGACGTCGTCCTTGACCAGGGTCTCAATGACCCAGGAGTTCATGGCCCCGATGCGCCCCTCCTCCTCGTGGCCGTACTCCATCAAATAGTCGTGCAGGTCCGGGCGACGGGGCACCATGACGCCGGTCACGGCGCGGCCGACGAGGATGCGGTCCGGATGCATGATATTCCAGCCCCCCTCGAACTGGAACTGGTAGCCGTTGCGCCACAGCACGGACCAGGCCTCCTCGGTGATGACGTTCTCCATGCGTGTGAGGATGTCGTCGGGCACCCTGGGCCTGCCGTCCTCAAAGCGCTCTCCCTCCCACAGGGGGGTCAGTTGAATGATATCTTTTTTGCAGTTAAACTCCATCGTCTCTTACTCCTTTAGTCGAATCGCGTTACAAATGGACAAATCCCCGTACAGACCAACCTTTTTTCAACCCCGATATGCACGCCCCTTTCCTCATCCGCGCCTCGTTCTCGTGCAGGCCATTGTACACAAGACCCGTCTCCAGGCAAAATAGCCCCGGGTGGCCGCTACGTCTGGCGCGACCGCGCCGCCCGCACCCTGTGCCGCAAAAAGGCCTCCACGTCCCCCCGTTCCTCCAGCAGGGCGGTCACCTCGGCATCGTCCAGGAATACCACGGTCGCGTCGCCCCGGGTGCCGGAAGGGTCGTTCCCCTCGGATGCACCGCCGCCCATCACAAAGACGAGTTCCGCCCCGTGGTGTGCGGCCCGCTCCAGCAGGGCGTCCTGATCCATTCCCTGCCCCTCCCGGCAGGTGACCAGAATCGGCGCCGCCGGGGAACCCCAATGGGTGCCCTCGCCCCCCACCGTCAAGAGGATCTCTCCTCCCTGACCCTGCACGTGGGGATAGACGGAAAAGGCGGGCACCAGGGAAAAAAGGGCCCCCGCAAAGGCCTCCCATTCCCGGTTTGGCGCCAGGGTCCCCTCTGTGCCCAAGGCCTTGGCGTGCAGGGCCTGTAGATGGGTATAGGTCAACTCCAGATCGTCCCTGGTCTGCTGCTCCGCAAAGAGATCGGCCAGTTCCATGCCCTCATCCCGCCCCTGGTAATATTCCCGCAGGGCGCGCCCATAGAGGCGGTTGCGCACGCGGCAGGGCTGCCCCGGACGAACGGCGCCGATCATCTCCAGGGAGGCGAGCACCAGGTCGTTGCGGCTAAAGGCCAACTCGCGCCCCTCGATGAGGATCTCTCGCAGGCGCTCCCGCTCCAGGGGGTGGTTCTCGAGTTCGCGAATGACGTGGCGGATGTTATCGTCCTCCAGCAGCAGCCTGTCGGCGGCCCTCTGCACCAGGTCCGGCGTCACCCTGTCGGGGGCGTCCTGTTCCATCAGGGCGCAGGCGCGCATGGTGAGGTAGGGATGCCCGCCGGCCAGGTCGTAGAGCAATTCTGGGACTCTCTCCTCCACGGAGACGCCCATGCGGTCGAAATGCCGCACGATCTCCCTCACCTGCCGCAAACTGAAATCGGAGAGGTAGACCTTCTCACAGATATTCAGGGGAGAGTTGCTGCCAAAGGTGAGGGCATAGAGATCGATGGCGCCGCTAAAGATGAAAAGATACTTGGACAGTTCCTCGCCCGCCCCCCGCCCCTGGGTGAACACGGTGCGCAGGGTGTTAAAGAAACTGTCGGACACCTCGGGCGTGAGGGCACCCACCTCGTCCACCAACAGGACGATCCGCGACACGGGCACCGCGTCCGCCAGGTCGTATAAAAAGGCCAGGAAATCGACCGAGCCCTCGATATGGGCCGTCTCTGGCAGGGAGCGGTCGTCCTCCAGCAGATGACAGAGTTCGCTGAGCAGGCGAAAGGCGATGAAGCGGAAGCAGGCGCGGGTATCCTGGGCACGGAGCACAGATAGGTCGATAAAGATACAGGCATGGGTATCGCGCAGGCGCTCCATGAGGTGAAAGAGGAGCGTGGTCTTGCCGATCTGTCGGGGGCCCAAAAAGGCCACGTACTGGGTCACAGAGGGCTGGCGGGCGATACGCAGGGCGCGTTTCAACTCGGGCCGTTCCACAACCAGGTCGCCGTCCATGGAGGCCACCAGCGGGCCCCGGGTCTTGAAGAGGGAGGCGGCGTGTTCCTCTCCCACATCTGCATCAGGGCCGGCGGGGGCCGGCTGGGGAGGCGTGCGGGAATCCTGTGGTTTCTGTTCGTCATCGCTCATGGTTCGGGTTCTCCATAACTGTCCGCTCACGGAACGCAAAAAGAGCACGGGGGAGCCCCAATGGCCGGGGTCGGAGGTGGTGGCGCTGGCTCCCAGGCGCCCCTCTGCCACGCACTCGTCGATGGGCCGCTCCAGGGCCAGGGAACGGTAAAAGGCACGGCTGAAACGCACGGCGGCCTCGTCCTCCACGGGCCACTGCATGGCCACCACGGCCGGTATCTCGGCCCGCACCAGGGCCGGAGCGAGCCCCGCCCATCCCCCCGTGGCCGTGTAGCAGGCATTGAGGACGACGAGGCGCGTGCCATAGCGGCGAAAGGTCCGCGCCGCCCCAGTGGCATCGAGGGGATCCACGCGCCGCTCGCCATCCTCCAGGATGATATAGCCCCGTTCCTCCTGGGGATCGAACTCGCCATGCCCGATAAAGTGGATGACGTCCGGCCGCT
This sequence comes from Anaerolineales bacterium, assembly GCA_046538105.1. Classification (GTDB taxonomy): domain Bacteria; phylum Chloroflexota; class Anaerolineae; order UBA1429; family UBA1429; genus JAWLEV01. The sequence goes on from JBKHJO010000002.1 coordinate 7,985, forward strand.
CGGTCAGGAGGGCGCTGTGCATCCTGTCATAGGTGGCATGCTCGCACACGGAAAAATCCACAAAGCCAAGATCCACGAGTTCGCCCACGGCCTCTTGCAGGACACCCAGTTCGGAGCGCCAATCCAGTTGCAGTTGATCGTGGGGCGAGGCCACCACGGCCAGGATCTTGAGCGAGGAAGAGTACGGCAGCGCCGAGGAGGTGGCCAGCAGGCGCAGATAGCGCACGAGGGACACCCGCTGATCAAAGACGAGGAACTCGCCGCGACGGGGATCGTACATCAGTTCCCAGGGCAATCGGGAGAGTTCCCACGAGTTGATGTGCAGGCGCAGGCGAAGCCCGCGGCGCCGTTCGCGGGCCAGTTGATAACTTTCGTACCACAGGGTGAGGCTGTCCTGTGAAAAGGCGCCCTCTAACAATTTGCGACCGAGATCCCGGGCGTGGGGGAGCGTGCAATAGGTTGTGCCATCATAGGAGATCAGTTCACGCGGCAGAAAAAATGTGTAGCGTTCTCCCTGGCCGGCGGGCGAGTCCAGCACCTCGGCGACTCCGGAACGGGAATCGGGGTCCCATTCTCCCAGGCGCAGGTCAAAGCTCAAATAGCGCATATGCCCTCTCTTCGATTCCGATGCTGTGCCCACGGGCGGGCACGGTTAGGCTATTATAGGTTCAGCCCTGGCCCCTCGTCAAGCCGCCGGGGATGCGGACGCGATTTGGGCATACGAACCAAAGATGCTATAATAGGCGAAATCGAAAAAAGTTCTATCCAGAGAGGTGGAGGGATCGGCCCTGTGAAACCTCGGCAACCTGAGCCAAGGGGTAGTCGCTGCTTTAGAACCATCAGCGCTCCTACTTATGTCGTTGGTGCCAATTCCGACAGAGTCGACGCACAAGGACTCTGAAAGATGGGATCTCGGATGGTATAGGTGTAGGCCCTTTGCGCTGGAATCGGCAAAGGGCCTTTTTTGTATGGCAAGAGTATGGCCCCCAGTTCTGGAAGAACTGGAGGTTTTTTATATCGTAAGGGGGAAGCATGACAGACTGTGACGAGACGACACATTTTGATACGGAAACCGTCCATGGTGGCGAGGACAAGGACAAGTCCTACCATTCGCTGACCATGCCCATCGTTCAAACATCCACCTACTGCTTTGAGGACTCGGCGGCGCTCGTCGCGCATATGCGGCGCAAAGAACGGGGCCAGCAGACCGAGAGGGGCGAGTATGGTCGCTACGGAAACCCCACGCAAAGGGCTGTGGAGCGCAAGGTGGCCGCCCTGGACGGCGGTGAAAGCGGACTCGCCTTTTCCAGCGGCATGGCGGCCATCACCTGTACGCTGCTCACCTTCCTGTCGTCGGGGGATCACTATATACTGACCGACGACTGCTACCGCAAGACGCGGCGCTTCTCCCAAAAGTTCATGGCCAGGATGGACGTCCAGTGCAGCCTGGTACCTCTGGGCGACGATGAGGCGCTGGAAGCCGCGATCCAGCCGAACACGCGCCTCATCGTCTCGGAGACGCCCACGAACCCCTATCTGCGGATCGCCGACCTGCCTCGCCTGGCCGAGATCGCCGAGGCCCACGATCTGCTGACCATCGTCGATACCACATTCGGCACGCCCTATAACATCCAGCCCCTGGCCTGCGGGATCGACATCGCCATACACAGCGCGACCAAATATCTGGGGGGCCACAACGACCTGCTGGCCGGCGTGCTGGTAGGAGACGGGGAGCGCGTCAAACGCATCAAGGAGACCAACGATATGATGGGGGCCGTCCCCAGCCCGCACACCATGTACCTTCTTCTGCGCGGATTAAAGACCCTGGGATTGCGCATGGCGCGCCACAACGAGAACGGCCAGCGCGTCGCCGAGTTCCTGGAGGCACACCCGGCCGTGCAGCGGGTGTGGTATCCGGGCCTCCCCTCCCACCCCGATCACGAGATGGCAAAGCGCCTGATGAAGGGATACGGGGGCGTGGTGAGTTTTCTATTGGAGACGGACGCCAAGGGCACCGGCCGCTTCATCGACGCCCTCCAGATACCCTATATGGGGCCCAGCCTCGGCGGCGTGGAGAGCATCGTGGAGCAGCCCGCCCTCATGTCCCATTTCAGCCTGAGCAAAGAGGCGCGGGCAGAGATCGGCATCCCGGACGGATTGGTGCGCTATGCGCTGGGCGTCGAGGATACAAAAGACCTCATCGCCGATCTGGCTCAGGCACTGGAAAAGGCCATCGCCAAACCCGCGCCTCAGGCCATCGCCACGGGCGAGGAACAATAGCCCTCGCGGAACCTTTATCTGGATGAGATATGTCCCCTCTCAGTTCTCGTCCAGCCCATGAACGGGAATTTCCTCCTCAAGCCCCAGCAATTCTTCCTGTGCCTGAGGGCCGGGGCGTTCTGCGTCCGGGTCAATCGGCGGCCGCTCTTTTTTATTGCGAACGCTTTTTTCCATGCCGCCGCCTCTGGCCAATCGGTGCGCTGATAGTAATGATCCTTCACGTCACTGTCCTTCCTCCTTCCTGTTGGTAATCGCAGACAAAAAGTTGCCAGGACAAGTGACAACCACCTTTTTGTAATGTGCTCCGCTCCCGCGGACAAGAAAAAACGAGCCGACCGTGCTTTTTTTCGTGACGGAGAGGGATCAAACCTTTGACATACGCCGGCTTCGCATGTATAGTAAGCCGTTGTAGTCTATGATGGGAGGGGTGGAGAATAGGTGGGAGAGCTCGGCGACCGTCTACGGGAGGCACGGGAGGAAAAGGGTCTTTCCTACAAAGATGTAGAGGAAAGGACCCGCATACAGGACGTTGTTATTCGCTCCCTGGAAGAAGAGCGCTTCGATGATCTGCCCGAAGGGACCTATACCAAGGGGCTTTTGCGCAACTATGCCACCTTTTTGGGGCTGGATGCGGAAAAGACACTCGCCGCATACCGCAACATACATGGAGAGGCCTCCGCCAACGTTCCCCGGGTGTTGAACGAACCACTGTTGGGGCGCACACATCCCAGATTATGGGGAGGCATCTTTTTGGCGATCATGATCCTTCTCATCTGTGCCTTTGCCGCATGGTACGCCTACAATCGCTTCTACCTGCAAAGGGATCCCTGGCCCACGTCCAGATCCCAGGCCACGGAACCGGCCATCGTCTCCACCCTCGACGTCGATAGCACATGGACACCGGATCAGGATCAGCCTTCCCCCTCCCCCACGATGGAAGAGGAGGTCGTGGCCCCCACAGAAGTGGATACCGCCACGCAAGAACCCTCTCCCACGGCACCGACACCGACGCTGGCAACACCGACACCGGCCTATACCCCCAGGCCGACCCAGGCTCCGGCGTCGACAGAGGGCATCGTCGTCCAGGCGGACTTGACGGCGGCGACCTATGTGGAGGTGAGAAGCGACGGAGAGGAGGTCTTTATGGGGGTTCTGGAAGAGGGGGAGGAGCGTTCCTGGACGGCCGGCGAGCGCATCGCCCTGCGCGTCGGCAATGCGGAGGGCATCTCTTTGACGGTGAACGGCGTACAGGTGGGGGCGCTGGGAGCATCGGGCGAGGTGCTGGACGTGGAATACACGCTGGACAACCTTCCCGAACCCTGATGCGAATGTCTCACAATCAAAAGATGAACCATGAGGCTGGCGCCCTGGCACGTCGGCTTTTTTTGTTATAAGGAAAGGCTATGAAGTTTCACATCATCACGCTGGGCTGCCCCAAGAACGTCGTCGACTCGGAGATGATGGCCCAACTCCTGCGTCAAGAGGGTCATACACTGGTGGAGGAACGGGAAGAGGCCGAACTGCTCATCCTGAACACCTGTGCCTTTATCGAGGCCGCCCGTCAGGAGGCCTATGGGATGCTGGAGGAACTGGCGGCCAACAAAAAGTCCTCCCAAAAGTTGATCGCCGCGGGCTGTCTGCCGCAGCGTTATGAGGGGGACGTCCTGCGTCGCATCCCCGGCGTGGATGCCATCATCGGCACCCGGTCGTGGCCCGAGATCACCTCGCTGGTCAGAGATCTGCGCCACAAACACGGGGATATAGATTACGTCGAACAAAAGGGCAATCTGGTGGCCTCGACACGGCGTCACGCCGTCACGGGTGGCACCGCCTACCTCAAGATCGCCGACGGGTGCGATGCCCCCTGCGCCTTTTGCGCCATCCCCCTCATCAAGGGGCCCCAACGCAGCAAACCGAAATCCGACATCCTGCGCGAGGCCCAGGAACTGGTGGCCGAGGGGGTCCGTGAGATCATCCTCATCGCCCAGGACACGACCGCCTATGGGCGAGATCGCACCGACGGCAGCACGCTGCCATCCCTCCTGCGGTCCATCAGCAAAGAGGTTCCCCAACTGGACTGGCTGCGCATCCTGTACGCCTATCCCCAGCACGTTACGGAGGAATTGGCGCACACCATGGCCGAACTGGATCTCGTGTGTCACTATCTCGACATCCCCCTGCAGCACGGGCATCCTGATGTCCTGCGCCGCATGCATCGCTCCCCCGACATGGACGGCGTCTACGACCTGGTGACCTCTCTGCGCGAGGCCATGCCCGACATCGCCCTGCGTTCCACCTTTATCGTGGGGTATCCTGGCGAGACGGAGGAGGAATTCGAGACGCTCTTGCAGGTGATGCGCGACCTGGCCTTCGATCATGTGGGGATCTTTGCCTACTGCCCAGAGGAGGGTACCCCCGCCGCGGAACTGCCCGACCGCATCCCGCGGCAGGTGATAGCCGAGCGCTACGAGCGAGCCATGCTCCTGCAGCAAGAGATATCGCTGGGCCGCAACCAGGAGCAAGTGGGACGCCGCCTGCCCATCCTGATAGACGGCGCGGGGGACGGCATCAGCGTGGGGAGAAGTTATCGCCACGCGCCCGAGATCGACGGGATAGTGCTGTTATCCGGAGAATTTCCCATGGGCGACTTTTTAGAGGCAGAGATAGTACAGGCCAGGGAGTACGACCTGATCGGGGAACCCCTCATATAGTCCGGGCTGGATAGGCGACGCCCGGCTCACCACAGATTCTCCCGCAAAAGGGTCCCTCGGTAGAGTTTTTCCAAAAGGGGGTCGAGGGCGTTGAGCCGTTTACGCGCCCGAAAGTACAGCCACAGGCCGTGGGCAAAATAGTCGTGGGCGCTGGACACGCCCAGTTCCGCGTGCCCATATCCCAGAGCCTGGATCTTGGCGAACCTCTCTCCCACGCGCTGCAGGCGTTTCGTGACGCCTCCTCGATCGGAGAGCCAGGGCTCACCGGCCACCCCCCGACTGCCCCAGATATGATCGAGGAGATGAAAGAGGGCCACCATGGCCTCCCGCTGTTCCTCTGCACCGAGATCGCGCAGGGAGAGATAACACACACTCTCCAAGTGCCCATCGCGCCAGGGTTGGGGCCCCGGTCGATAGGCCGAGGGGCGATGGGTGACGACCACGTGGCCACAGGGGGCATCCTGCCACAGGCGCAACAATCCCGTGGGAAAAGGACGCAAAAGGTCCAGAACGACGTCGGTGGCCGCCAGGGCGTATTCAAAACGTTCCTGCGCCGAGGGTGGCGAAAGTTCAAAGGTCCGGGGCGTCACGTGCATCCTGTCCCGCCAGAGGGCCTGCAGGATCGTCTCTTTGTCATTATCGGAAGCCATGTAGCATCATCCCACCTGTACGATAAAGACAGATATCCCCGCCGCTTACATCGCGGCCGATGCGCGCTTTTTCAAGGATATTGTCTCACGGCGAACGGTTCGTATACAATTATAAGAGGATGAGAAGGGGCAAGCAATCTGCAATCGAATGGTGGAGGAGGGACGAGAAAATGGATAAAGGACGCATGACCTTACCACGGCCCATCTCGGGAGGGCTGATCCTCTCCTACAGATGCTCTGCGGCCTGCCGCCACTGCATGTACGCCTGTTCCCCTCAGTGGGACGGCGACTGGATTGAGGAAGCGGCGCTGGAGGAGGGTCTGGCGCAACTGGCACGCACCATCCAACCCAGCCCGGCCGGCCCCGAGGGGGTCAGCCTCAACTATGGACTGCACTTTACCGGCGGTGAGCCCTTTTTGAACTATGACCTGTTGCTGAGGGCGGTAGAGATCGCCGACGGGTTAGAGATCCCCTCCACCTTTGTGGAGACCAACGGCTACTGGTGCCGCGAGGATGCACAGGCTGAGGAGAGATTGCGCCGGCTTCAGGACGCCGGCCTCAAGGGCATCCTCATCTCGGTAAATCCCTTCTACGCCGAGTATGTGCCCTTTCGGCGCACCGAGCGCTGCGTCCGTGTGAGCCGGCGCGTCTTTGGGGGGAATGTCATGGTCTATCAGCAGGCCTACTATCGCCAGTTCAGGCGTCTGGGCATCGAGGGGCGCATCCCCCTTGAAGAATACGCCGAGATGACCCGCGACCCACAGGCCGCCCAGCACGTGGAACTCTTTTTGATGGGACGTGCCGCCCACAAACTGCGGACATTTCACAGTCACCGCCCGGCGGAGACCTATTTCGGCCAGCCCTGCCGTCCATCTTTCCTTCGCAATTGGCACAACCACTTTGACAACTATGGTCACTTTCTCCCCGGCTACTGCGGCGGGATATCCCTGGGGAACTGGCACGATCTGGAGCGCCTGACCACAGAGGGGATCGATCTGGAGGAGCATCCCGTACTGGCATATCTGATGGTGGAGGACATGGATGGCCTGTTGAACCTTGCCCACGACTTTGGTTACGAGACGCGCGACGACGGATATATCTCCAGGTGCGACCTCTGCCTGGACATCCGCAAACACCTGCTGGATGCAGGCGATTTCGAAGAACTGGCCCCCAAGGAGTTTTACGCCCATCTGAGCGATGGGCGCGGAGAATAAAAGAGACAAAGGCTTGCGCCTCCCCACCGCGTGTGCTAGACTGGGCTTGAACAGATCTTTTGGGCGGGAGATGAAGGTCGGAGAGAAGGAGCCATCGGAATGTCCTTGCCAAGGCAAGGGCCGCGTGGCGACGGTGGTCGAAAAATATCGCGGTTGACGCCAGGTGTTTCCAAATCAGCAGTTTGCCACCTGCAAAGGGAGTTCTATATTTGTGTATCCACCTAATAGAAAGGATGGCAACATGGACAAGATTCGTCTAGGTGTCGTTGGACCAGGACGTATCTGGAAGCGAGCCCACAAGCCAGCGCTGGATCTTTTAGAGGATCGGATCGAGATCGCTGCTTTTTGTGCTTCCAGTGAAGCGTCACGGCGCGAGGTTGCACAGACCTATCCAGACGTACCCTTTTACTTTGATTATCACGACCTGGTCACCTCGCCGGAGATCGACTGGGTACTCGTTCTGACCCCCATTTCTCTGAACGCGCCGGTCGCACTGGCGGCCATGAAGGCTGGCAAGAACGTGTTTCTGGAAAAGCCCATGGCCCGTAGTCTGACCGAGGGCAAGAGATTGATGCGCACGGCGGACGAGACCGGTAGGCACCTCTACGTGCTGGAGCAGGCCGTCTACCCCGACTATCTCGAGACTGTGGAGGAGGTGATCCATTCGGGCGAGATTGGCGAGATCATAATGTACGATCTGGTTTCGCACAGGATATTTGATACGACCGCCGAGGATGAGGGGCATGGGAGCACGCTTTGGCGCGTCCACGCAGACTTTCCCCTGGGCACCCTATTCGACGGCGGCCATCATCCGATGGCCCGACTCAGCCGTTTGTTTGGGCGCCCCGCCTCGATCTATGCGTCTGGGCGCCAGGTTCGCCCCACACACGGGGAATTCGATCACGTGCTTATGCTCTTTGAATACGACAGCGGCGTGCGGGGATCCTTCAGCCACGGCGCAGTGCTCAACAGACATCGAAACCATTTCTACATCCGCGGCACGCAGGGCATCCTCTCCATAGAGAGGGAGCGGCTCGTCATCGATTATAATGACGACAGCCAACGTGTCATCGAGCGTCCGCCCGAGAGGGCGCACGAGGCCATGTGGCGCGCGCTAGTGGACGCCGTGGCTGAGGGCCACGAGCCGTACTATACCAAAGAGCGGGCTTTCCAGGAACTATCCATCCTTCTCGCCATCCAACGTTCCATCCGTGAACATGGCAGAGTAAGAGTTTAGAACCTGGAACGCGGCCGCTCCTGCCCCTTCATCCATCAATGTGCAGAAAGAGGAGAAAAAGAAAGATGTCCAACGATCAGGAAATACTCGAGGCCTTGACCGACTTTGACACGCCATCCATCACCAACGTGGTGGCTACCTATCCGGGCAATCCCATCTGCCTGGAACTCTACAACCCCTGGAGCCAGAACTGGTACACCGATGCCAGCCTGCGCTGCTGGTACCCCGAGTTGGGGGCCGTGGCGGGATATGCGGTGACGTGTGTGTACGGGCTTCCCGATCCGAACTATGAGGGACTGTCGCTTTCCGATGTCATCGCGACCATGGAGGCATCCCCCAACCCGACCATCTTTGTGTTCGAGCAGCGTTTCCCGCCCGAAATCGCCAACAAGGTGGGGCTGTCCGGTGGCAACATGACCACGGCGATGAAGGCATCGGGCTGTGTGGGCGCCATCAGCAACGGCCCCTCACGCGACATCGACGAGATTCGGGAGATGGGCTTTCAATACCTGACGGGCGGCGTCTGTGCCGGTCACGGCAACATGGCCATCCATGCGGTGAACGTGCCCGTGAGTGTGGCTGGCATGGACGTGGCACCCGGCGAGATCATCCACATGGACGAGAACGGCGCGGTCAAGTTCCCGTCCCAATATCTCTCCGAGGTCCTGGAGCGGGTGACCAGACTGCGCGACCAGGAGGCCGAACATATGACCAAACTGCGCCAGGCCGGAAACGCCGCCGAGGTGCGGGCCATCCTGGGTGGAGGCCATTACGAGGAGAAAAAGTCCTAAGCCGCTGTCGTGGTTCGATTGCGCCTCTCTCAACCCGCCCGATCCTGATGGGGAAGTAAAGACGGGAGGGACCTGTGCCAAAGTTTGTCCCTCCCTCGCTTATATGTTAAACTGTTTTCTCTAATTCATATCTTTGAAAGAGGACCGTCGGCGAGAGGAATCACAGGGCACATCTCTATGCACCTTCGGCAAGGCTTGGTCGTCCGTACACATGGGGGACATTACTATGTCCAAGCGAACGATGCTGTGATCGACTGTGGCATGCGCGGGCGACTGAAACAAGAAAAGAGCCGACGGGATCTGGTGGTCATCGGCGACCGCGTGCGTTGGTCTCCCACCGAAGAGGGGCGCGGCATCATCGAGGAGGTTCTGCCCCGCACGTCGAGACTCTCCCGTCGACGCCCCCATGGAGACCGGGAACAGATACTCGTCGCCAACCTCGATCAGGTGTTCGTCGTCTTTTCTGTCCGCAATCCCCCTCTCAGTCCCTCTGCGCTGGATCGTTACCTGGTAGCCTGTGAGGCGGCGCACCTGCCAGCGATCATCGTCATCAACAAGATCGATCTTCTGCCCCCCGATGCGTCCCTCGGTCTGCTGGATCGTTACCGTCGTATCGGCTACAGGGGTATCCACACCAGCGCGGAGACGGGAACGGGGATGGACAGCATCAGGGACCTGGCCCGAGAGCGCATCTCCGCCCTGGTAGGGCCCTCGGGCACGGGCAAATCCAGCATCCTGAACGCTATATGGCCCCACCTGAACCAAAAGGTGGGAGAGATCAGCGGCTATCACGACCAGGGAAGACACACGACGGTGGTATCCGAACTGCTCAACCCTGAACCCGGCGTCTATATCGCGGACACGCCCGGCCTGCGCCGCTTCCACCTCTGGGACGTGGATCCGGAGCAGTTGGAGGCCTTTTTCCCCGAGATGGCCCCCTACCTGAACGAATGTCACTTTGCCACCTGCACCCACATGCACGAACCGGACTGTGCGGTGCGCCGCGCCGTGAAAGCGGGCGAGATAGACGAGGAACGCTATCATAGCTATCAAAGGCTGTTCCGGGGAAACTCCTGACGGCAGGGAATAGGCCCCCCGCGTGTCCTCCCGATCGCGAATCGCCGTACGAGATACAGGCACCCTTTGGCCACCAAGTTATGCCTCAAACAACTCTTCTACGCGTTTTCCCGTAACTGCGCGGGTGTTCCTGCGTTATCATAAGTAAGGGAAAACAAGGTCAGCCCTGTCATATTGCCGAGCCAAAAGGGGAAATGCGAATGCCCGCGCTGCTTACCATCGTCGCCCTTGTGCTTTGCTGGATCGGATTGAACCGCTGTAGATAAGTACGCGCCAGCCCCACCTTTTCCCATATCATCGCATACCTAGCAGGAGACTCCTTGTTCCTCAGCCTACTACTCATCTCCAGAGAGAATGGCGACGCTCTCCATCGTACTCTCGGCGGGCGAAATTACCTTGCCAAAGCAGGACGAAATGAAGCCACAAAGTCGCGCACGGCCTCTGGCCCCTCTGCCGCCCGACGGACCAGGGCACTACCCACCACCACGCCGTCCACGTGGGGAGCCAATCCCCGCGCCTGCTCGGGCTCGGATATGCCAAAGCCCACGGCGATGGGCGTCCTGGCATGGCAGCGCACCTGCCGAATCCGGGCGGTCAGGTCCGCCTCGGGGCTGTGCTCCGTCCCCGTGATGCCCAGCCGTGACACAACGTAGAGGAACCCCCGCGTGGCGTCGGCGATGGTAGCGATGCGCTCCTCCCTGGTCGTGGGAGCGACGAGAAAGACCAGGGCCATCCCCCGTCCCTCACAGGCTTTTTGCAGTGCCCCCGCCTCTTCGGGCGGCAGGTCGGGGATGATAAAGCCATCGACGCCCACCTCGGCACAATCGCGCACATAATCTTCCACCCCATAACTATGGATGGGATTGTAATAACCCATCAGAAGCAGGGGCACTGTGACACCCTTTTGCCGTAACTCTGCGACCCAATCCAGGCATAGGGAAGGGGTCACGCCAGCCTGCAGGGCGACCTGGCTCGCCTCCTGAATGGTGGGGCCATCGGCCACGGGGTCCGAAAAGGGCACCCCCAACTCGATAACGTCCGCCCCTCCAGTCTGAAGGGCGGGAACGAGTTCGAGGGTATCGGCGGGTGTGGGATACCCCAGGGGGAGGTAGGGGATAAAAGCACAGCGCCCCTCCGCCTCCGCCCTACGAAAGGCCCCATGAATGGCCTGTAATCCCTGTACCGCTCGCGCATTCTCGATCATATCTCGTCCGCCAGCCTTTCTGTAACAGTATCCAGATCCTTATCGCCCCGGCCCGAGAGATTGACCAGTACGATCGTCTCCTGAGGCATATCGGTGGCGACTTTTATCGCGTGCGCCACGGCATGGGCAGACTCTAGGGCCGGCAGGATGCCCTCGTAGCGGGAAAGCGCCTTGAAAGCCTCCAGGGTCTCCTCATCGGTGACGGAAGTATAGGAAGCACGCCCTAACGCCCGCAGATAGGCGTGTTCGGGCCCCACTGAGGGATAATCGAGACCGGCAGACACGGAATGGGTCTCTGCAATCTGACCGTGTTCATCCTGAAGCACGTACGTCCTGACGCCATGGAGGATCCCCAGGCGGCTCTTTTGTGTAGCGGCAAAGCGCGCCGCATGCCGTCCACTGGCGATGCCCTCACCTCCCGCCTCTACCCCCACCATCTCCACCTTGTCCTCAAGAAAAGGGTGGAAGAGGCCAATGGCATTGGATCCCCCTCCCACGCAGGCGATGAGCAGATCGGGCAAACGCCCCATCTGCTCCAGGCTTTGCGTCCGGGCCTCGCGCCCGATCACGCTCTGCAAGTCCCGCACCATCATGGGATAGGGATGGGGACCCAGCGCCGATCCCAGCAGATAGTAGGTATCGTGGGCATTCGCGGCCCAATCGCGCAGGGCGTCGTTGATGGCGTCCTTTAGCGTGCGAGATCCCGTGTCGACGGGGCGAACCTCCGCACCAAGGAGACGCATGCGCAGCACGTTGGGGGCTTGCCGCCGCATATCCTCCCGCCCCATATAGATCACACAGGGAAATCCCAACAGGGCCGCTGCGGTGGCGGTAGCCACGCCATGCTGCCCGGCCCCAGTCTCGGCAATGACGCGCTCCTTGCCCATGCGCCGCGCCAGAAGAGCCTGTCCCAGGGCATTGTTGATCTTGTGCGCGCCAGTATGGGCCAGATCCTCTCGTTTCAACCATATCTGGGCTCCCCCGCAGGCCTCGCTCAGGCGCCGGACATGGGTGATGGGAGTAGGACGCCCCACATAATCGTTGAGGAGATCATCAAGGGAACGGCGAAAATCCTCGTCGTCCCGCGCCTCCCGATATGCCCGCTCCAGTTCCAACAATGGCTCCATGAGCACCTCAGGAGCGTAGCGGCCACCATAAGGGCCAAAGTATCCCCTTTCATCAGGCTCCGTCCTGGTTGCTCTCATCGTTCGCTCTTCTCGCATAATCTTTTGTCCGCCTCCCTAACATTTTCGATGAATCGCTTGACCGCATGGTGATCCTTATGGCCAGGACGACACTCCACGCCCGAGGCAACATCCACTCCCCAGGGCCGTGTGCGGCGCACGACCGTGGCCACATTATCCGGCGTGAGCCCGCCGGCGACGATCAATCTTCCCGGTGTCTCCTCTCCCTGATTTCTCTGAAGCAGTTTCCAGTCCCACGTCTGTCCCGTTCCCCCCCTTTTCGATGGGTCATAGCCATCCAGCAGATAGCCCCAGGCCCCATAGGTGGACAGTTCCTCCCAGGGCACGCGCCCGCGCACGCGTCGCGCGACGATAGCAGGAAAGCCCAGTCGGTGAGCATACTCTACGGACTCGTCCCCGTGCAACTGGACCAGGTGCAGGGAACACGCTCTCGCCGTCTTCTCAACCCACTCCGATGGCTCATTGACAAAGACGCCCACAAGACGCGTTTCACATCCTTCTGCCCGCAGGGCCTCTGTGATGCCAGCCGCCTTTGCGGGAGGAATGTAACGGGGGCTGGAGGGCACAAAGATGAACCCCAAAAGATCGGCGCCACACTGCCACGCCCAGCGAGCGTCCTTCAGGTTGGTCAGGCCGCATACCTTGACTTTCGTCATCGGCCCGCCTCGCTCCACCGGCCAGCCTCCTGTAATTCTCGCAATGTGGCTGCGGGATCGGCAGCCGTGACCAGCGCCTCGCCGATCAGGGCCGCGTCGACGCCCAGCGCCGACAGGCGGCGCATCTGATCCACCCCGTGAATTCCGCTCTCCGAAACGATCAGGGAAGAGTTTGGGATATGGGACACCAGTTTCTCCGTCGTGGCGAGATCCACGGTGAAATCCTTCAGGTTGCGATTGTTGATGCCGATCACCGGGGGCTCGAGGGGCAGAATGGCCTCCAATTCCACCTTATCGTGCACCTCCACAAGGGGCGTCAGCCCCAGAGACAGGGCCGCTCGCATCAGGGCCTCCAGGGTCGACGTCTCCAGCACAGCGGCGATGAGCAGGACAGCGTCCGCCCCGTATGCGCGGGCCTCCAGCAGTTGGTAAGGATCGACGATGAAATCCTTGCGCAATATGGGACACGCCACATCCGTTTCGTCAAGGGCCCGTCGCACGTCCGCAAGGTCGGCCAGTCGCCCGTAAAAGTGCCGCTCCTCGGTCAATACGGAGATGGCCTGCGCACCAGCCGAGGCGTACAAGATAGCCAGTTGGGCGGGATCCAGGCCCATGTTCAGTGCCCCCCGAGAGGGCGAGGCGCGTTTTACCTCCGCGATGATGGAGACGCCGGGACGTCCCAGAAAGGCTCTCAGATCGATGGGGGGTGCCATCTCCTCAACCCGTTCCTCCAATCCTCTTTGGGAGTGATCCGTCTTGCGCTCTTTTAGCGCCGCCCGCACGTCCGCCACGATCTCGTCCAGAATCATGACTCCCCCTGAGTGAAGGCGATGAGTTCCTCCAGCACCTGTGCCGCGCGGCCCGTATCGATAGCCTCGGCAGCCATATCAAGGCCATCCCGAGGATCCTCAGCCACGCCTGCAGCCACGAGAGCCATCCCCGCATTCAACAGGACGATGTCACGTTGTGGTCCCCGCGTTCCTGTCAGAACGTCCCGCGTGATCTGGGCGTTTTCCTCCGCGTCGTCTCCCCGGATCTCTTCCAGAGCCGCCCGCTCCAAGCCATAATCCCGAGGATCTATGGTCATGGGTCGCACCTGGCCGTTTCGCAAACGCGCCACAAAGTTGGGGGCCGTGGTCGAGAGTTCGTCGAGTCCGTCGGCACTGTTGACCACATAGGCCGCTTCAGACCCCAATCCCTGCAATACGTGGGCCAGGGGTTCTACCAGCCGGCGATCATAGACACCGATAATCTGGATCGAGGCCCCTGCGGGATTAGTGAGGGGTCCCAGGATGTTGAACACAGTACGCACGCCCATTTCGCGGCGGGGCCCAATGGCGTGTCTCATGGCCGGGTGGAGCGAGGGAGCAAAGAGGAAGCCAAAACCCACCTCGTCGATGCAGCGGGCCACATCCTCGGGTTTGAGTTCCAGATTCACCCCCAGAGCCTCCAGCACGTCGGCGCTGCCCGAGCGACTGGAGACCGAGCGGTTACCATGCTTGGCCACGGCGACGCCGGCTCCCGCTACCACCAGAGCCGCCGTCGTGGAGATATTGAAGGTATGCGCCCCATCGCCACCGGTACCACACGTATCGATCAAGGGGCGCCGCATCGGACGGACGGCAGTGGCATGCTGCCGCATGGCCCGAGCAAAGCCCGTGATCTCGTCGACGGTCTCCCCTTTGGCGCGCAGAGCAGCCAGGTAGGCCCCTATCTGCGCGGGCGTGGCCTCGCCGTCCATGATACGCGTCATCACCGCCTCCGCCTCGGTGGGGGAAAGATGCTCGTAGGACAACGTCCGTTCAAGGGCAGTGGACAGTTCTATGGTACCCGTGCCCGCCGACACCTCGGAGGCGGCCCCGCTCTTTTCCGCTATCTCCAAAAAGTTCTTCAGCAATCGCCTGCCATGGGGCGTCAGGATGGACTCGGGGTGGAACTGCACTCCATATGTGGGAGCATCACGGTGGCGAAGGGCCATGATCTCCCCCTCGGGCGTGTGGGCAATGACTTGCAGGGCATCGGAGAGTGGTTCCTTGACGATGAGAGAGTGATAGCGGGTGGCCTCGAAAAAGGTAGGCACGCCGTCAAAGAGTTCATCTCCGCGGTGCATGATATGGGAGACCTTGCCATGCATCAACCGCGAGGCCCGCTCCACCCGCGCGCCAAAGGTATGTGCAATGCATTGATGCCCCAGGCAGACCCCAAGGATTGGGACTCGCCCATGGAAATGGGTGATGGCCTGATTGCTGATTCCCGCGTCGCTCTCGGGTCTTCCCGGCCCGGGCGATATCACAAGATGTGATGGCTCTATGGCCGCCAGATCCTCCACGGTGACGGAATCGTTGCGAAAGACACGGGATTCCGCCCCTAACTCTCCCAGGTACTGCACTAGATTGTAGGTAAAGGAATCGTAATTATCGATCACGACAATCATCACTCACCTCCAGATTCACATTTCTCGGCGCTCGGCCAGCAACAGGGCCTGGGACAGCGCACAAAGTTTGTTGTTCGTCTCCTCGAATTCTTTTCTAGGCTCGGAATCGGCGACGATCCCAGCCCCTGCCTGCAGGTATACCTCTTTTCCCTGCATGACGATGGTGCGGATGGTGATACAGGTATCCATATTACCAGAGAACCCAAAGTAGCCCACGGCACCGGCATAGGGCCCCCGGCGCTCAGGTTCCAGTTCCTCGATGATCTCCATGGCGCGCACCTTGGGAGCCCCAGAGACCGTTCCCGCGGGAAAGCAGGCGCGCAATAGATCGAAAGCATCCCTGGATTCCTCCAGTTCTCCCCGGACATCGGAGACGATGTGCATAACGTGGGAATAGCGCTCTATCTCCATCATCGTGGGAGTGTTTACCGTTCCGAAACGACACACGCGCCCCAGGTCGTTCCGTGCCAGATCGACCAGCATCACATGCTCGGCCCGCTCCTTGGCATCCGCCAAAAGTTCTTTGGCCAGCGCCTCATCCTCCTCCACCGTCTCGCCACGCGGACGCGTCCCGGCCAGGGGGCGGCTCTCGGCGACGCCCTGCTCCAGACGCACCAGAACCTCCGGCGAGGAACCGATAAGGCGTAAACCGTCCGGCAACTCCAGATAGAACATATAGGGAGAGGGGTTCACCCGCCGCAGCGCGCGGTACACGTCAAGGGGGCGGGCTTCTGTGCGGCGATGAATCCGCCGCGAGATCACCGCCTGAAAGATATCCCCAGCGGCGATATACTCTTTGGTCTTGCGCACCGCATCCTCAAAGGCCTCCTGGGAAAAAGCAGAATCGAAATCCGCCCCTTCTGCCCCCGGCGCGTCCCCTACAGGAGCATGCGGCGTGGGCAGGGGGCGCTGCAAGCGGGCGACCATCTCATCCAGTGCTGCCTTTGCTTCGCGCACCGACCCGGCACTGGAGGGATCGGCATGGGCGATGGCCAGCAGACAGTGGCGGGCATGGTCATATATCACCAGACGGTCGCTTATCAAAAAGACAGCCTCCGGGAGTTCCAGGGTGTCGGGAGCGGACTCGGGCAACCGTTCAAAGCAACGCACCAGATCGTATCCCATATAACCCACCGCCCCACCGGTGAACCGGGGTAATCCATCCTGTCGCTCCGAGACATATATCGGAAGATAGTCCCGCAGTACGTCCAGGATATCCTCTCCATCCAAGGCGAATTCTTCCCAGCGCCCTTCCTCCTCCAACACTCCTCGATCTCCCCAGGACCGTAGAATGGCCCTGGGCTGCGTGCCGATCATCGAATAGCGGGCCAGATGCTCACCCCCCTCGACACTCTCCAGGAGGAACGATGAGCCGAGTCCCCGTAGTTTAAGATATACAGAGATCGGCGTATCCACATCGGCCGGCAGTTCGCGAATGATCGGCTGCAACTCACGGCGCGAAATTGCAGACTCTTCCAGCGTTGCCATCATAAAAACTCTCCCTCCAGATACACAAAAAGCCCCTCGTCCCGCCTCCTATCCTCTGTGAACAGGAGATTCAGCGGGACGAGGGGCAAATCCCCCCGCGGTACCACCCACATTAGACTGACCTATAACAAAAAACCCGTCAAAAGACGGGTAAGCCAGCCTCTCTCGACGAATACGAGGCTCCGACCATATCATTGTACGGATGCCCGATATCCCGCGCTCCGATAACGGGGCGTCACCGGTGTAGGCTACTTGGGTCTTAACACCCTTTTGCTACACAACTCGCAAGTCCATTCAACCGCACTATGAGCATCGGATTCACACCAGCCACCGACTCTCTCGGCTCCGTCATGCGGCCTACTACTCTTGGTCAATGTTTCGCTTATAAGATTGAAAATAAATATAACATGACCGATCGGTGGTGTCAAATCTGCAATCCAAACCTACAATGGAGGCGCCGATCATCGGGCAAGAACGGAGAAGATGGCGAAAAAAAGAGCAGCAGGAGAAGTTCTAAAAAATTATGGAAATAATAATTGACAAAAGATTGAAGAACTGTTACAATAGAGGTAGAGAGCAGAGGGTGGTGATATCCTGAGCAGCCAACGAGAATGACATCGAATACGGCGTAAAGGAACAATCGACACCTTTGGAAGGTGAATAGACAACGTTGGGGGAGGATTCCACAACGTCTATCTATTGTTTGGAGGGACGTCACGGAAGATGTGGCGTCCCTGTGTGTTTTGGGTCGCTGAGAGAGCAATGGATGATCAGAAAAGAGGAACAATCGCTGTAGAAACGGGCAAGGTGAATGGCCCACTGGACGAAACGTAGAGGGGGCACGAAAATGAATAAGAGGGGCACAAGTCTAGACCAGGCCATAGCAAATGCGCTGCGGCGCGCGACATGGAGAGATGGAGCCACACTCATCCAATATGATGATGGCAGCTTTGACGCTATTCCACCGATCTACTTGACAGAGGTGATGTGGATAGGCTACCAGCATGTCAAGAAAGATTTTGGCAATATCCGTGATTGGGTATTCGATGCCGGCCTATATTTCCCACTGACAGAAGGTGAAATCAGGATGCTAAAAGATCAGATTTGCAAAGAATGCACGGAGGAACCTGCCGAAGTGGATACCTTACCAAAGGAAATCTTCGCTCCAGTCATCAGACCCACCCTGAGACGCTAGCCCAGAGCGCACTGAGAATGCGCTCTGAGAACTACCCCGCCGTTCCTATATTCGGGACTGAAATTGAGGTTTTAGGAACTGTAGCAAAGTCGCTGGTCAACAGAGTAGTAGCACCGGGGGTTAGGATCAGCCATTTTGGGGCCTCATAGTCCATGCCCGCGGACTTTGACATGGGTCTTTCAGATTTGTAGAATGAAGTTGAGGCTTGACCTCAACGACTGGAGGAGAAGGGAGCCATTGTGAAGCCCCGTGCGATGAGAGGATCCATATTTCTCGTATTCATCCATCTATTTGTATCTCTGATGCTCGTAGGCTGCCTGCGCGCGTCGCCAAAGCAGCCGAATCCCCTCACCTACAATCTCCCCACCGCACTGACTATCGCCGCCGGAGAAAAGTTACCCGGCACAGATATCATCTACGACTACAGGGACGAGGATGGTGCACACCTGACCATAGATGGCCAAGGAGCGCTCAAAAGAAAGGGAGATTCGCTGTCAGCAAGTTTCGATCCCCACCCCAGCGCATCTGTAGATTTGGAATTGCGCGTAGGTTGGTTCACAGATGAAGAACTGCACCTTGTGGGCACAGCCAAGAGTACCATAAAAGATGTCAATCCAGTGCCGGGGGCCATTTCCACCTCGGCCCCCATTCAGTTCAGTGGCCCTGTGGCCTATGGTATCGCCAAGGGAGCCGTCGTCCCCGGTTCGACCATCGTCTTCGAAGAAAAAACGGACAAAGGGGTAAGATTGGAGGGGATCGAGGGACATCCCTATCGCAAAGTGGGCGACTCTATATTCTGGGAGGGCACACTTGGGGATGATATCTATGCACGCCTTAATCTGCGGATCTTGCAGACCAGCGAGAGCGGGATTCACGTGGGAGGCGTGGTGACCCTCTGGTTCGACTCCTAGCCACATATCTCAAGGGCGAACATTGAGACCATGATCACGCTGTGAAAGCGCATTTCGGCCTTGCCTTCTATCCCCAAAATCGATATAATCAAGATGTAATGTTGGAGCATTATATCGAGGCGGAGAGGTTTAGGCGTTACCAAGGTATTTTCTGATTGATTGTATGAAAGCAAGGTGAGAAAATGACTGGCAAATTCGACCGTTTTACAAAGCGGGCTCGACAATCATTAAGCATGGCACAGCAAGAAGCACGCAGTATGAATCACGGCCATATTGGTACAGAGCACCTCTTGTTGGGACTGTTGCGTGAGGAAGAGGGCATCGCCTCCCGCGTGCTCATGGACATGGGGCTTTCTGTGGGACGAGCGCGTCGCGTCGTGCGGAGCATCGTGGGAGCGGGCGAGCATGGGTCAACGAGCTTACAGTTAGCCGATCAGACAAAACGGGTAATACAGTTAGCCATAGAAGAGGCCAAGAAACTTGATCATGACTATATCGGCACAGAACACCTGCTGCTGGCCCTTTTGCGCAATCGGGACTCGGTAGCTGCAGCCGTGTTGCGGAGCCTCAAGATCAACGATGAGGTGGTACGTCGCAGAGTGCTGAACCTGATGCGCCAGAATGCCAATTCTTCCCCGGTCTCCAGAGAGAGATCTCAGAACAAGGGCAAATCGGTGCTCGACAAGTTGAGCGTGGATCTGACCGATCTGGCACGCCGTAACGAACTGGACCCCGTCATCGGACGCCTCCAGGAGATCGAACGTGTGATACAGATTCTCGCCCGCCGGACAAAGAACAACCCCGCGCTGATCGGAGACCCCGGCGTGGGTAAAACAGCCATCGTGGAAGGATTGGCCCAGCGCATCGTGGCCGGAAAAGTTCCCCCCGACCTGCAGACAAAACGTTTGGTGCGGCTGGATGTGGGCTCCCTGGTAGCAGGGACCATGTATCGGGGACAGTTCGAGGAACGTCTCAAGCGCGTCATCGACGAGATCACCTCGACGGATACTATGCTCTTCATCGACGAGTTGCACATGCTCGTCGGCGCGGGATCCGCGGGCAACTCGGTGGACGCCGCCAACATCCTGAAACCCGCCCTTGCACGGGGCGAACTACAGTGCATCGGGGCAACGACCCTGGATGAATATCGCAAACATATCGAGGGCGACGCCGCGCTGGAGCGTCGGTTCCAACCCGTGTTCGTGGATGAGCCAAGCATCGAAGAGACCATCGACATCCTGCACGGCATCCGCGGTCGTTACGAGGATCACCATCATTTAAAGATAACGGACGAGGCGCTGGAAGCGGCGGCCAAGTTCGCTGTGCGCTATGTCTCTGATCGCTATCTGCCCGACAAGGCCATCGACCTAGTGGACGAGGCCGCCTCGCGCGTGCGCGTCTTTAAGGTGCTACATCCCGACGAGATATCGGGACTGATCGGCGAGCCATCAGAAGACGATATAGAATCGGCAGAGCAAGACGCGATCGTTCCCGCTACGGCCAACATGCGCGATGAACTGCAGTTTATGAGCGATCAACTTGGCTTTGAGACTCTGATATCAGAGCATCCCTCCGGGCTCAAGGTGACGGAAGAGGATATCGCCGAGATCATCTCCATGTGGACGGGCATCCCCGTCGCCCGTATCGCTGAAACAGAATCCGAGCGACTGCTGCATATGGAAGATGCCCTCCATGAACGCATAGTATCGCAGGATGAGGCCATCAAAATCCTCTCGCGTACCATTCGTCGAGCCCGGGCCGGACTAAAAGACCCCAACCGCCCCATCGGTTCCCTGATCTTTTTGGGACCCACGGGCGTGGGCAAGACGGAACTCTGTAAAGCGCTCGCCGAATTCATGTTCGGTAGTGAAGAGGCACTTATTCAACTCGATATGTCCGAGTTCATGGAGCGTCATACGGTCTCGCGGCTGGTGGGGGCCCCTCCCGGCTATGTGGGATATGAAGAGGCCGGACAGCTCACAGAGGCCATTCACCGGCGCCCTTATTCCGTCGTCTGCTTTGACGAGATAGAGAAGGCACATCACGAGGCCTTTAGCATGTTGCTGCAGATCATGGAAGAGGGACAACTGACGGACGCCAAGGGCCGTACGGTGGATTTCCGTAATACGGTCGTCATCATGACCTCCAACGTGGGCAGTTCCGTGATCACGCGGGACGCGGCTATAGGCTTCTCCAACCTGGCCAGAGAGGACAGGGGGACGGAATACGAGGAGATGAAGGGCAAAGCCATGGGAGAGCTCAAGAGGCTCTTCCGGCCCGAGTTCTTGAATCGCGTTGACGAGATCGTCGTCTTCCACGAACTGTCCAAAGAGGATATCAAGAATATCGTCGACATGCAGATAACCAGGGTCAATGAGCGGTTGGAAGAACACGAGATGCGAGTGGAATGCACCGAAGCGGGTGCCGATCTCCTCGCTGATGAAGGCTACGATCCCAAGTTCGGCGCTCGACCGCTTCGTCGCGCTATACAACGCCTGGTAGAAGATCCACTGGCAGAAAAGGTATTGAAAAAGATCTTTGGGCCGGGGGATATTATCTTGATCGACGCGAAAGACGGAGAGATAGTACTGGAGGACGCCGAAGCCTTGGATGAGCCAGCGGCCCTGCTGTCCGGGGAGCAGCATTAGGCATGACGAAAAAACGCACGCGCTTCGTATGCGAAGCCTGCGGTGCGATGCAACTAAAGTGGATGGGACGCTGTCCCGAATGTGGGGAGTGGAACACGCTTGTAGAGACAGCCCTCTCAGAATCATTGGGCGACTCGGCCAGCGTCTCCGCACCCGCAGGAGAAGTGCGTGCGTTTCCCCTTGCTGATATCGTTCCAAACCCCCATGATCGCATCCCTATACCCATCGATGAGTTGAACCGTGTACTGGGAAGCGGTATCGTTCCCGGCGCCATGGTGCTGTTGGGAGGCGATCCCGGTATCGGCAAATCCACCCTGCTGCTTCAACTGGCCTCCATCATGAGCGAGAGGGACGGAAAGGCACTGTACGTCTCGGGAGAAGAATCTCTACAACAGATCAAACTCCGTGCCAACCGCCTGTCCCTGGATTCCTCGCAACTCTACGTGCTGTCGGAGACCAACCTGGAAGGGATCGTGCAGCAAATCGAGGAGATGGAACCAAGTCTCGTCATCGTGGACTCGATTCAGTCCATCTACACGGAGAGTCGCGATGCCTCGGCCGGCAGTATAGGCCAGGTGCGAGACTGTGCAACGTCTCTTCTCCGTCTGGCCAAAGCCCGCAACGTTCCCACCTTTATCGTGGGCCACGTCACCAAGACGGGCAGCATAGCAGGGCCCAAAGCCCTTGAGCATATTGTGGACACGGTGTTATATTTGGAGGGCGAGCGTTTTCATACCTATCGGTTGTTGCGCAGCGTAAAGAACCGCTTTGGCTCTACGAACGAGGTGGGCGTCTTTGAGATGTGCGACAAAGGACTTCTCGAAGTGCCTAATCCTTCCCAGATGTTCCTGGAAGAGAGATTGGGGCATGCGTCCGGATCCGCCGTGGCCGTCACCATGGAGGGCACGCGGCCCATCCTGGTAGAAATCCAGGCTCTGGTCAGCCAGTCGAACCTCAACTATCCACGCCGTACATGTAATGGTATAGATGCCAATCGATTGCTCCTTCTTGCCGCTGTACTTAATAAGCGGGTGGGGCTAAAACTGGGCAATCAGGACATATTCGTCAACGTGGTGGGGGGGCTGCGCATCAGAGAGCCTGCCGTGGATCTGGCTATCGCCATGGCCGTCGCCTCCAGTTACTATAACCGTCCCGTCCTCGCCGATCTGGCCATCTTTGGTGAGGTGGGGCTCGCGGGAGAACTGCGACGCGTGAGCCAAAGCGAAAGGCGATGCCGCGAGGCCGGCAATCTTGGCTTTGAGCATATCCTTATGCCCAGCACGGAAAGACAGGGCCGGTCCACAGAAGGAAACATCAAACCCATCACAGCACGCTCCGTAGCCCAAGCCATCGACGCAGGCCTGGAAGAAGCCAGCTAGCCACAGATACTGTTCGTCCCCTCGGAAAGGAGGTGGCCATTTGGCCTGAGCACGACACAATCCGACAAAAGTGGATAGAGGAAGAAGGCGTCTCTTAGCACGGCGCCGAGATCTTTGGAAAGAGGTATCATGTCCAGTAATATTTTTTCACGACTCGCACTTATGGGCATTTTCGCCCTGTTAGGTTGGAAACTCGGCTTCCTTCTTGGCCCGCGAATCCCTTCGCCGATTCCCCTCACAAGGGGGCACTATTCTTTTGTGGTCTCGTTTCTGGGGGCCGTTGTGGGATTTACGACCGCACCCCGACTGGTGACCAGGCCTGGACAGGCGCTGCACAGGCAACTGAAGCAAACTTCCGTGCCTTCTCTTCTCGTCAGCATACTGGGGTTCGTCATGGGGTTGCTAGTCTCCGCGCTTCTGACCCTCCCCCTCTCACTGCTGCCCGGCCAATGGGGACAATTCTCTCCCCTTGCCGCAGCGGTGGTATTTGGATTACTTGGCGCGGCGCTCTTGCATATGCACGAAAAAGAAATTTCCGTTCTTCTGGGGCTTTACCGTGACGATATCCGGAAAAAAGAGGATCTCGTCCTGCTGGACACCAGCGTAATCATCGATGGGCGCATAGCCGATATTCGGAAAACGGGCTTTGTCAGGGGCACCCTGATCGTCCCACGTTTTGTGCTGAACGAACTACAGCACATCGCGGACTCGTCAGACGACCTGCGCCGCAGAAGGGGCCGGCGAGGCCTCGAGATGCTGAACAGCATGCAAACGGACGGGGATGTCCCCCTGAGGATAAGCGAACACAATGTGAGAAATGGGCACACCGTGGACGCCAAACTTATCAAACTAGCACAGGAACTGGACTGTCCCATCCTCACCAACGACTACAATCTCAATCGCGTGGCCGAACTCCAGGGTGTGCGCGTATTGAATATCAACGAACTGGCAAACACGGTCAAGACGGTGGTGTTGCCCGGAGAGACGCTTCAGGTACAGATAATGCAGGAGGGCAAGGAGCCGCGGCAGGGAGTGGGATATCTGGACGATGGGACGATGATAGTGGTGGAAAACGGGGAACGCCATATGAATAGAGAGGTAGAGATAGAGGTGACGCGCGTACTGCAAACAGCCGCCGGCCGGATGATATTCGGCAATATCAAAGGACACGGATAGTAGATGACCATGACAAAAGTACGCGTCCGCTACGCGCCCAGCCCTACGGGAGAACAGCATATCGCCGGCATGCGAACGGCCCTTTTTAACTATCTCTACGCCCGCAAGACCGGCGGGGAATTCATCCTGCGCATAGAGGATACGGACATCAGCCGCTCTGAACTGCGCTATGAGAAAGACCTGTATGCCTCACTGTGCTGGCTGGGCCTGGAATGGAATGAGGGACCCGACGTAGGAGGAGACGCGGGACCATACCGGCAGTCCGAACGCCTGAGACTCTATCGTCAGGCGGTACGCCATCTTTTAGATGCGGGCAAGGCCTATTTTTGCTATTGCACCCCAGAAGAACTGGCGGCCGAACGAGAGCGCGCCGCCGCCGAGGGCCGTCCGCCTCGCTACAGCGGTCGCTGCCGGGATCCCAGGGTGCGTCAGAGACTGTCCCAGGAGAAGGGACGCAGTCCCGTGGTGCGCTTTTGGGTGCCCCAGGGGGAAACCATCGTCGTTCGCGATCTGGTACGCGGCGAGGTCCACTTTGCCAGCGATGATATCGGCGATTTTGTCATCTACAGAAGCGAGGACGAGAGTCTGGAGGGAGGGCATCCGCTCTATAATCTGGCGGCTGTCGTCGACGATCAGGCCATGGGTATCACCCACATCCTGCGAGGGGAGGAACATCTCCCCAATACCCCTCGCCAGATTCTACTATATAGAGCACTCGATCACACGCCTCCTGTTTTTGGTCATCTCTCGCTGATCATGACGCCCGACGGCACCAAGATGAGCAAGCGATTCGGGGATATATCCATCGCCTCGTATCGAAAGAGAGGATACCTGCCAGAAGCCCTGGTAGCGTATCTCTCCACGTTGGGCTGGGCGCCAGGTGAGCATCCAGAGCGCCTTACACGGGAGCAATTGGTCGAGCGTTTCGCCCTTGATGCATTGTCCACTAATCCATCGGTCTTTGATCCCGATCGCCTGGCTTGGTTCAACAGGAGACGACTGCAAGGGGCGAATATAGAATATGTGGGCGAACTCTTGAAACCGCGCCTGCAGGCAGTCTATGACCGCTGGCACTGTGCCGAGGACACCCTATACGATCCGCACACGTGGTATCGTCTGCTCATGGAAGCCACCCGGGAGGAAGCCACCACCCTGCAGGACATGGTATCCCTGTGCGAGTTTGCCTTTAGGGAAAGGGTATCTGACTTTTCCCCCGAGGCCCGGCAGGTTCTGGAAAAGGAAGACGCGCGTATGGTACTGCAATACAGTCTTGACACGTTGAGCACGTCAGATCTAGCCAGCCACGAGGCAGCCAACAACTATTTACGGCGCCTGCGGGAGCATTTTCGAGAGACAGCCAACCTTGGGGGCAGGGACGTCATGTTTCCCCTGCGGGCTGCCCTCACGGGCTCGCTCTCTGGTCCCAGCCTCGGCCTGGTCATGTCCCTGTGCGGCCTGTCACGCTGCCAGAAACGCCTGAAGATGGCCAGTTCGTAGAATATATAACCTCTCTACCCATATTCCGATCTCAGCACTCCTATTGCTCTTTGCGTTCGGAGGTACGAAACGATGACGCTTTACGTGTACAATTCGCTGACGCGAGAAAAAGAAGTCTTTGAACCCGTACACGAGGGACGGGTGCATATGTACGTCTGTGGTCCGACCGTGTATAACGACGCCCACCTGGGCCATGGCAAGACCTATGTCAACTTTGACACCATCGTGCGCTATCTACGTTATCTGGGCTATGATGTTCTCTATGTACAGAACATCACCGACGTGGGCCATCTGCTGGAGAGTGGAGAGGACCGCCTGATCAAAGGGGCGGAGCGCGAGCAGATGCAGCCTATGCAGGTCGCCGAACGCTATACGCGGCGCTATTTCCGCGATATGGACAAACTCAATGTCGTGCGCCCCGACATCGCGCCGAGGGCCAGCGGCCACATCCCAGAGATGATAGAGTGGGTTAAAAAGCTCATCGAGGCGGGATATGCCTACGAGGTGAACGGGTCGGTGTACTTTTCTGTCACCAGATTCGAGGGCTATGGCAAACTTTCTGGACGGAGCATAGAGGATATGCAGAGCGGCGCCCGGGTGGAGGTACGGGAGGAAAAGCGCCATCCGGCCGATTTCGCCCTCTGGAAAAAGGCTCCCCCCGGGCACATCATGCGCTGGAACAGCCCCTGGGGAGAAGGCTATCCCGGATGGCACATCGAATGCACTGTCATGTCCATCAAATACCTTGGTCAGCCCTTTGATATCCACGGCGGCGGCATGGAAAACAAGTTTCCCCACCACGAATGCGAGATCGCTCAGGCAGAAGCCGCAGAGGACAAACCCTTTGCGAAGTATTGGCTGCATAACGGCATGCTCATGATCCGTGGCGAGGAGATGCACAAGTCCCTGGGCAATTTCATTACTCTGGAGGAAGCCTGTGAACGCTGGGATCCTATGGTTATCCGCTTCTTTATCCTGCTCAGCCACTATCGCAGTCCCCTGGATATGACGGAGGAGGCCCTCGACGCTGCAGGGAATGGGTATCAGCGTCTGTTGAACACCGTCACCGCTGCGCGGAGGGAATTATCCTCCGCACCCGCGGGAGACGTCAGTCGCCCGGTAGCGAATCTCATAGACGAGACCCGGGAACGGTTCGAGGAGGATATGAACGACGATTTCAACACAGCGGGAGCCATCGCCGCCCTCTTTGATATGACGCGACAGGTCAACAGCCTGCTGAACGCGGACCATCCCCTTTCCCGAGGCTCTCTGGAGGCCATAGATGACCTTTTCGCGCGCCTGGCCGGCGATGCGCTGGGCATCCTCCCTGACGATCTGGGACAGCGGACAGAGAGAGGGCTGGAGGAGGATCTAGTCGAACTCTTCATCGACATCCGCACCCGACTGCGCGAGGAGAGGCTCTACGACCTGGCCGACGAGACGCGAGAGCGCCTTCAAGAGATGGGCATCGAACTGCAGGATGGACCGGAGGGCACCACGTGGAATTACGCCTGAGAAGCACCAGCGATCATCCAAGGTAGATGACCATGGAGACCCTTGCCGGTCGCAATCCCGTCTATGAGGCACTGCGTGCCGAGCGTCGTTCGGTAAAAGAGGTGATCCTGGCCGAGGGCATAGATCAAAAGGATATCATCGACGACATCCTCCTAGCGTGCAATCAAAGAGATGTTCCTATCTCGTGGGCGGATCGGCAGCAACTGGATCGTATAGCCCGTGACGTGAACCATCAGGGGGTCGCCGCGCGCGTATCCCCCTACCCCTATCTATCTCTGGACGAACTGATACACCTATCCAAACAGCGCGAGGAGCAGCCCTTCTTTCTGGTTCTGGACTCGCTCAAGGATCCCCAGAACCTTGGGGCCCTCGCGCGTACGGCAGAGGCAGTGGGCGTACATGGTATCATCATTCCGAAGCGCCGCTCTGCAAGCGTTACTGAGGCGGTCAGTCGTGCCTCGGTGGGAGCCATAGAGTACCTCCATGTAGCCCAGGTGACGAACCTGGCGCGCACCCTGGAGAGGCTCAAAGAGGAACGCGTCTGGGTGGTGGGCGTGGAGGATCACCCAGATGCCCAGGACTACCGAGAAGCCGACCTGGACCTGGCCCTGGCCCTGGTGTTGGGCAGCGAGGGCCAGGGTATGCGCCGCCTGACGGCGGAAAAGTGCGATTTTCTGTACCGCATTCCCATGGTGGGACGCATCAACTCCCTCAACGTCTCCGTAGCGGGGTCCATCATGCTCTATCGCGCCTGGGAAGCGCGGCAGCAGGGTTAAGAACGGCCTAAAGAATCGGAGGGGCACATCTACAGCGGGCAGGAGTGCAGTGGGATCACGGGAGGGGTCCTCCGGAGATACGACGCCATACGCCCCATGTGATGCTCCCGGCCCAGGAGGATGGTCTGGCACAGGCATTAGAGGTGGTCGTGCTGAGATAAAACGTCTGGCACACGGGAACAGCCGCGGCTCGCCCTCGTGTCCTGAACCAGCACTACACCCTAATGAGATGCTCCACAAGTGAATACGATGGCCTAACTGGATGGTACACGGCGACAAAGGAGGCCGAGTATGGTAAGCCTGGTGACCGGTGCCACAGGGTTGGTTGGTAGTCATCTCGTCGAGACGTTGGTGATGCGCGGGGAAACGGTTCGCGCGCTGGTCCGCCCCACCAGCGACAAAGGCCGCCTGCGCGAACTGGGGGTAGAGATCCGTATCGGAGAACTGGCAGATGCGGCCGCCCTTATGGCCATCGCCAGGGAGGTGGATTGTGTTTTCCACTGCGCTGCCCTGGTAAGCGACTGGGGCGTCGAGGAGGCTTTTCGCCAGGCGAACGTTCATGGTGTGCGGAACATCCTAGCGGCGGCCACGCGAGCCAAGGTGGGCAAGTTCATTCACCTCAGCACCACCGACATCTATGGCTTTGCGGGGGAAGAGGTAACCGAGGATGAGCGGCCCGCCCCCAGGGGCTTTCCCTATGTGGACAGCAAGATCGAGGCGGAAAGCCTGGTCTGGAACCACCGGCGGCGCGTGGGCTTGCCCGTCTGCGTCATCAGGTCGGGTCCTGTATATGGCCCCCGAGCCGACCTCTTTGTCACGGAAATGCTCGAGAGCATCCGCAACCGCGAGTCGATCCTGATCGATGACGGCCAACACATCGCCGGACTGACCTATGTGGGGAATCTGGTGGATGCGCTGATTCTGGCGGCGGATAGCGAAACGGCCATCGGCGAGGCATACAACATCTCCGATGGCAGCAGGGTGACGTGGCGGCAGTACCTGAATGCCCTGGCAGATCTGGCCGAACTTCCCCGCCCCACACGCAGCCATCCCCACTGGTTCGCTTACCTGATGGCTGCGGCATGGGAGCACTACTACCATCTCATGGGGCACACGGAGCGTCCCCCTATGACCCGCATGATGGTGGAGATCATGGGCACCGATCAGATCTTTTCCATCGAAAAGGCCAGGGAACAACTGGGATATCGCCCTCGCGTGGACTTTGCGGAGGGGATACGGCATACAGGTGCCTGGTTGCGCCGCGAGGGGCTCCTCTTCCCCCGGTTGCGCGATCACCCTCTTGGACAAACGTAGGCGAAAAGGCCCTCCATTTCCCCACGCTCCTGCCCCCATCTGGGGGTTGTTCGCCATCTTCCCATATTCGCACGACGCTGTTTCCAGATGATTCACTGTTTCCCTTTTGGTAACATAACACCCTTTGCCATGGAAGATCCAATCAGTATACAAGGAAAACCCTCATAATACTATCTAAGCAAACTTGACAGATGGTACTAAAGGTAGTATAATTTTAGCAGACTTGAGGTAAGAGTGCTAACTATTTGACTATAACTCGAATCCCCTGGCGCAAAAGGGTCCTAAAAGTGATTTTGGATGCGGCCAATCTTGACACATGAGGGGATGGATGTTATTATATTGGCACTCTAATGAGAGGACTGCTAATTCAGCAGTATCAACTGGATGATGATGACAGTAGAGAGTGAGAATAAGCAATCCATAGAATGTAGACTGAAGCCTCGGCAGCGTGGTGTCCTCAAAGCGTTGGTCCAGGAATATATCAACACGGCGGATCCAGTGGGCTCGGAGACTGTACGTCGGGTGGGGAAACTTGAGGTCAGTTCTGCCACTATCCGAAACGAACTTGCTGCGCTGGAGGAAGCGGGTTATGTGTATCAACCTTACACCTCTGCGGGCAGGGTACCGACAGTGGAAGGATATCGCTATTTTGTCGAGGAATTGATGGATAGAGTCAACCTATCCATCCCAGAGCGACGGATGATCGGTCACCAGTTTCATCAGATGCGGCTCAATCTGGATCAGTGGATGACCCTGACGGCGGCCGTATTGGCCCATACCGCGAGAGCAGCCTCTCTGGTCACACCTCCCCATGCCAAGAGTGCTTACTTTAAACATCTGGAACTAATCGGGATCAACGATATCATGTGCCTCATGATCCTGGTGTTGCAGGATGGCAGCATTCATCAGGAGATGCTGGGCATGGCCGATCCCATAGACCAGGAGACATTGACACAGACGTCAAGAAAACTCAACGTGTTGTTGAAAAGCTGCTCCGTGGAGGAGATACAAGAAAGCAAGGACCCGGAACTGACGGCCCTGGAGGGACTAACGCGCCAGGTGTTGGATCGTGTCATAGACATCATGGAAAGTATAGATCGCGAGGCCATCAGCAAGATCTATCGCGATGGCCTGGAAAACATGTTCCGCGAGCCCGAGTTCAGAGATGCGGAAAGGATGCAGCAGTTAATCGAGATACAACAGCACCACAGTCTGTTGGAGCCCATCCTGACGAGCATTCTAAACTCGAATGGTATTCAGGTAATCATCGGCGGCGAAGGACGATATGAGGAAATCGACAGCCTAAGTCTCGTGCTTTCACGTTATGGGATTAGAGATAGAGCGAGCGGCGTCCTGGGCATCATGGGACCAAGACGGATGCCCTATGGGCGAGCGATCTCCACGGTGCGCTATGTCACACGTCTGATGGATGACCTAATCTGTAACGTCTATGGGGGAAACGAGTAAATCATCAGGAGCAGGTCGGTCCCCCTCAGAAAGTGAAACACAGATGGCCATAAAGGGAGGTCATATGGGAGACGGAAAAGATGAAAACAGAGGTAGTGAAGAACAGATGAATATGCCACAACAAGACGAGAGCAAAGAAACGGAGCGTAGCACCGAACAGACGGACGCACAAGGACGGAATGAGAGCGAGGAAACCTTGGAAGGATTGCAGGAGAAAATAAAAGAATACGAGACAGAGATAGAAGAACTTGTTGACAAATATCGTCGAAAGGCAGCCGCCTTTTCTAACTACCGCAAGCGCCAACAGCGAGAGCGCGAGAATGAATCCATCCGTCTTCGCACCGAGGTGCTGGGCGAACTTTTACCCGTCGTGGACGATTTTCGGCGAGCGCTTCAGAATGTGCCCGAGCAAGCGGAGGACAAGGAATGGATGGAGGGGATCATTCTCATTCAGCGCAAACTTGAAGGGCTCTTGGACAAATACGAGGTAAAGCCATTCGAAGCATTGGGAGAATCTTTTGACCCCAATTATCACTCGGCTTTGTTGCAGGCCGAGAGCGAAGAATACCCGGCAGGCACCGTGATGGAAGAGATAGAAAAAGGCTATCTCATCGGCGACAGGGTTCTTCGACCCGCCCTCGTCAAGGTTTCCTCGGGAACGAAATCCAATGGAGACGAATCAGCAGCCAAAGATGAGGAATGATCCTTTGCAACAGATCCATACGCATCGATGGCCCAATTATAGATAATTAGCAGTTTAGGAGGAAAATATGGCAAAAATAATTGGTATAGACCTAGGAACGACAAACTCGGTCATGGCCGTCATGGAAGGTGATGAGCCGACGGTTATCAATACGGCTGAGGGAGGTCGTCTCTGCCCGTCCGTAGTCGCCGTGAATCCTGAGACGGGCGAGCGCATGGTGGGACAGGTGGCACACCGACAGGCGATAACGAACCCCGAAAACACCATCTTTTCTATAAAGCGTCTCATGGGACGTAGGCACAGTGATTCAGAGGTGCAAAAGGCACGTGAACTCTTGCCCTATGAGATCGTGGAAAAGAACGGGGACGCCTGGGTGGTCATGAACGGCGAAGAGTACTCGCCGCCAGAGATATCGGCCATGATCCTTTCAAAACTTAAAAAGGACGCCGAGTCCTATCTGGGGGAAGAGGTGACTCAGGCCGTGATCACCGTCCCCGCCTACTTTAACGACTCTCAGCGCCAGGCGACAAAGGATGCCGGTCGCATCGCCGGTCTGGAGGTGCTGCGCATCATCAACGAGCCGACAGCCTCTTCTCTGGCCTATGGATTGGATAAAAAAGAAGATCAAAAGATCGCCGTCTATGATCTGGGAGGCGGGACGTTCGACATCTCTATCCTCGATATCGGCGACGGGGTATTCGAGGTGCTATCCACCAACGGCGATACCTTTTTGGGCGGGGATGACTTTGATCAGCGCGTGATCGACTGGATCGTCAAGGCATTTCGCGAGGATCAAGGCATCGATCTGAACAAGGACCGCATGGCCCTCCAGCGCCTGAAGGAAGCGGCGGAAAAGGCCAAGATCGAGTTGTCCACAACACGACGGACAGAGATAAACCTGCCCTTTATCACCGCGGACGCCAGCGGCCCCAAACATCTGAATATGACGCTGACGCGCGCCAAGCTGGAGCAACTGGTGGACGACCTGGTAGCCGACAGCATGGAGCCCTGCCGCAAAGCGCTTGACGACGCAGATCTCACCACAGACGAGATCGACGAGGTAATACTGGTAGGCGGCCAGACCCGCATGCCCATGATACAGGAACGCGTCCAAGAGTTCTTTGGCAAGGAGCCCCACAAGGGAATCAATCCCGATGAGGTGGTCGCCATTGGCGCCGCCATCCAGGCGGGCGTTCTGGGAGGCGAAGTGGATGACGTATTGCTGCTGGATGTCACTCCCCTGACTTTGGGCATAGAGACCCTGGGGGGCGTGGCCACACCTCTCATCCCACGAAACACGACCATTCCCACGAAAAAGAGCCAGGTGTTCTCCACTGCGGACGATAACCAGACACAGGTGCAGATAAACGTCGTACAGGGCGAACGCAAGATGGCTGCGGACAACAAGCAGTTGGGCACCTTTGTTCTCGACGGCATCCCCCCTGCACCACGGGGCGTACCTCAGATCGAGGTGACCTTTGACATCGACGCGGATGGCATACTGCACGTCTCCGCGGAGGACAAGGCCACGGGACGCGAGCAGGCGATCACCATCCAGGCTTCCAGCGGCCTCACAGAGGAAGAGATCGAGCAGATGGTTCAGGAGGCCGAGGAACACGCCGAGGAAGACCGCCACAAACAGGAAAGGATCGAACAGCGCAACGAGGCCGATAGCATGGCCTACAGGGCAGAAAAGACGTTGAAGGAATTGGGCGACCAGGTTCCCTCGGACGTCAGATCCGATATCGAATCCAAGATCGAGGCGGTACGCAACGCCCTTGAGGGCGACGATATCGACAAGATTCGTCGTCTCCGCGAAGAATTGTCCGAGGCCCTACAACAGGTTGGTGCCGCCGCCTATCAACAGGCCGGTGGACCAGGTGCGGGTGGAGCCGGCGCCGCGGACGGTCCCCATCCTGGCGGAGAACAGCAACAGGGTGATGAATCGGACGAGGACGATACTGTAGAAGGCGAGTTCCGAGAAGTATAGAGAACAACCTTTCGCGACCGGCAAAGGGTTAGGAGAGACATATTTCTCCTAACCCTTTGCTTTTGACGTCAGGGGATAGAATGGGTAGACTTAATAGGGTATCAGTTCACTGTAGCGAGATTTCTTGATATATGGCTTCTAACGATACAGAACGCGATTACTATGAGATATTGGGCGTTTCTCGGCAGGCTTCCAAAGCCGAGATTCGCGCTGCTTATCGGAAGTTGGCTCGCAAGCACCACCCCGACGTAAGCCAGGACACGAACGCAGAGGAGAGATTCAAGGAGATCAACGAAGCGTATCAGGTCCTGAATGACGAAGAGAAACGGGCCGTCTACGATCGTTATGGTCATTCTGGCCTGGATCGCTCCGGCATGAGGGGCGGATTTGAGGGATTCGACAGTTTCGAGGATATCTTTGATTCCTTTTTCGGTTTCGGCAGAGGAGGGGCAACACAGCAAGGAGGCCCCCGACGCGGCTCGGACCTGCGCTACGATCTGGAGATCACTTTTGAAGAGGCAGTCTTTGGATGCAGCAAAGAACTCGAGATCTCTCGAATGCAAACCTGCCCCCACTGTGGTGGCACGGGAGCCGAACCCGGCACGCGCCCCACACCCTGTCCAGAATGCAACGGTACGGGACAGGTACGCCACGCACAGCGGTCAATCTTTGGCTCTTTTGTAAACGTGACCACATGCCCTCGCTGTGGAGGGCGGGGCGAGATTATCGAGACCCCCTGCTCGACATGCCATGGTTCACGGCGCGTCGAAGAGACCCAAACGATCCCTGTGGATATTCCCGCTGGCGTCGACGATGGCATGCGTATACGTCTGGCCGGCGAGGGAGAATCGGGCCTGGATGGAGGCCCTGCCGGAAACCTCTATGTGGTAGTACATGTCAAGGAACACCGCTATTTCAGACGACGCGACCAGGATATCCTGCTAAACATCAATATCAATGTAGCCCAGGCTGCTCTGGGCGATGAGATCGTCGTCCCCACGCTGAATGGTGAACGAGAACTCATCATTCCTGCGGGTACTCAGACAGGGGCCATCTTCAGACTGAAAGGGGAAGGCGTGCCCCGCCTACAGGGCACGGGACGTGGAGATGAAATCGTGATCGTCAACGTGGAGATCCCTGAAACGCTGGATGAACATCAGCAGGAACTCTTTGCCGAGTTGGGCAAAACGTTAGGGGATGAGATAACACCCCAAGAGGAACAGAGTTTCCTGAAACGTCTCAAGGTTGTACTGGGCATATAGGAAGCGATGTCCCAGCAAGGACGATGGGCAGAGATAAGCGTATGGGCCGACCGAGAGGCCGCAGACGATCTGGTCAGTCTCTTTGAAAGAAACTGTCCAGGAGGCGCCGTGATAGAGAAACAGGACGCAGAGGAGCCTGAACACCGCGCGCGTCTGAAAATTAGCGGCTTTTTGTCGGCAAAGGATACGGAAACGCGCCAAAAACTGGAGATCGCTCTCCTCCTGCTGGCCAGGACCGCGCCCATCTCCGCACCACGCACCAGAATACTGGCACCAGAAGACTGGACCGAATCCTGGAAAAGCCATTTCTCACCCTTACACATCGGCGAGCGCACCGTGGTCGTGCCCACCTGGCGCTCCTACAAGCCCAGATCAGAGGAGATCGTTCTCCATCTGGATCCCGGCATGGCCTTTGGCACGGGGCTGCACGCCACTACACGACTGTGCCTCATGGCCATAGAACGCCTCCTGCGCCCCAGCATGAAGGTATTGGACGTGGGAACGGGCTCAGGCATCCTGGCCATCTCGGCAGCCCTGCAGGGAGCCGGGCACGTCTGGGCTCTGGATACAGATCCCACATGTGTACAGGTCGCTCGCGACAATGTGACATTGAACAATGTGGACCACCGGGTTACTGTACAGGAGGGGACGCTGAAGATGCCGTTGGAGGCATCCCTTTCAAGCAGATGCTATGACCTTCTCCTTGTGAACATCCTTGCGGAGGTCATCGTGGATATGGCCCCGGCCCTGGGCGCTGTCCTGCCCGAGCAAGGTCTCTTTGTAGGCTCTGGGATCATTGAGAAAAAGGCCTCTCAGGTGGAACGGGCCCTTGCTCAGGAACAGATCACACTGGACGAGATCCTACGAGAAGACGACTGGGTAGCCCTTATAGGGCATCGGATCTAAAAAGGTATGCACCGTTTCTTCATACCACCGGAGTGGCTACGAGAGGAATCCGTCAGCCTCACCGGAGATGTGGCACACCAACTGTGCCGCGTCCTCCGCATGCATCCCGGCGAGCGCATCGTCCTTCTGGACAATTCGGGGCGCGCATACATTGCCGAACTCGACCGCGTCGCGCCCTCTCAATGCCACGCCCATATTCTCTCCGTCTCTCGGCCCGAAACGGAACCCCGTACACGGGTCGTTCTTTATCAGGCCGTACCCAAAGCGCAGAATTTCGATTGGGTACTACAAAAGGGAACGGAAATAGGTATAGAGACCTTTGTGCCGCTGCTCACCCATCGATGCATGATACAGGATCTCGATCGCATCACCGAGCACAAGATGGAACGCTGGCAACGTATCATAAAAGAGGCCGCAGAGCAATCGGGGCGGGTACATCTCCCCCGACTCATGCAGGCCAGATCTTTGTCTCAGATCTGCAAGAATTCCCCATCGTCGGACACCCTCGCCCTCATACTCTCCCTTACAGAGCAAGCCCTTCCCCTGCGCCACATCCTGGAAGATGAAACGTCTTTCGATCTCCAAGAGGTTCACCTCTGCGTAGGACCGGAGGGGGGCTTTACGACGGAAGAAGTACACAGTGCTTTTGAGGCGGGGTGGGAGCCAGTCTCGCTGGGGCCGCGCACCCTGCGCACTGAAACAGCCCCCCTTGTAGCCAGTGCCATCCTTCTGTATGCACTGGGGGATATAGGATAGCACCATTCTGCCACTACAGAGCAGTTCCTCGCTCAATCAAACTTGGGTTTATAGTTTCTGAGGGTTTCTCCCACAGAAAATCCGCGATGTACAGCATCTATCACGGCGGCCAGCCAATCTCCCAGATGGATGATCTTCATATTGGGCAAAAGTTTCTCTTTGTCAATACGCTCCGTGTTCGTAAAGACGATCTCTTTGAAGTTGGCCTCTTCCAAAAGGTCTATCGTCTCATCGATAAACGTAGGATGTACAAAGCAGGCATAGACATCGTGGGCCCCAGCCTCATACAACTTTTTGGCCCCACCCACTATGGTCGTTCCCTGATTGACTTCATCATCGATCAGAACCACGTTTCTATCCTTCACATCACCGATGACGGTGAGGCTCTGCGTGCTGCCCCCCGTACGCCGCTTCTCAACAAAGGCCACAGGCACGTCAAGACGCTCGGCGAAATAGCGCGCCTCCTTGGCAAAGCCAAGGTCCGCCGCGACGACGGTCAAGTTGGGAATCTCCTTTTGCTGGAAATACTCTCCAATGAGGCGAAATGCGGTAAGTTCATCGGTGGGCACGTCAAAGAAGCCCTGAATCTGCGGCGCATGCAGATCCACGGTCATAAAGCGATCCGCGCCGGCAACGTCTATCATGTTTGCCAGCAGGCTCGCGCTGATGGGTACGCGTGGCATATCCTTCTTATCGCTGCGCGCATAGGCGTAAAAGGGAACCACCGCCGTGATACGCCCTGCCGAAGCGCGCTTGACGGTGTCGATCATGATGAGTAGTTCCATCACATTGTAGCTGACGGGAAAACAGGTAGGTTGGATGATAAATACGTCCTTGGAACGAACCGTCTGCTTCAACTGGATGAAGATATTCTCGTTGGCAAAGGTCGTGATCTCCGCATCGAGCAAGGGTACATCCAACGCTTCACTGATCTCCTGTGCAAGCTCTGGGTTGCCGCTCCCCGCGATGAGAGCCAGTTCCCCATAGATTGTGACACCTTTTTCCATCTCCTTCTCCTTGCAAACTATCCTACGTCTTTTATTCTCTCCAGCAGCCCCTGAGCCGCCGTATAGGGATCTATCTCACGTATCGCAACGCGCTCTATCAGGGCATCATAGTACTCGGCACTTGTTTGGGATAAGCGTTTGAGCACGAAATCCTCGAACAGGATGCCTTGAATCTCTTTCTCCACGTGATCCCGCTGCAGCGTATCAAGTGCCCCGCTCTTTCTCAGGTAATCGGCGTGATCCTCGATACGATCAACGAGGATCTCCGTTCCCCGATCCTCCGTAGCAACCGTCTCGACGACAGGGGGATGCCAAACAGATTCCCCTTTGTCCTCCGCTTTCGCCATAGCCAGCATGGCCTCCAAGCGCATTCTCAGGCGCTCACTTTTTTCCGAATCGGCCTTAT
This sequence comes from Anaerolineales bacterium, assembly GCA_046538105.1. Classification (GTDB taxonomy): domain Bacteria; phylum Chloroflexota; class Anaerolineae; order UBA1429; family UBA1429; genus JAWLEV01. The sequence goes on from JBKHJO010000002.1 coordinate 45,840, forward strand.
TCACCACCAGAATATCGGCAATCTCCAAAACACCCGCCTTTAGCGTCTGGATGGCATCCCCCATACCGGGAATCTGAAGCACCACCACAGTATGGGCGATTCTGGAAATCTCAACCTCCGCCTGCCCTGCACCGACGGTCTCGATGATAACGCGCCGATAGCCGCACGCATCCAACAATCTTGCCACGTTCCCCGTGGACCGGGCCAGACCTCCCAGGGCTCCCCGATTGGCCATACTCCGCACAAAGACGCCGGGGTCGCCACTGAGTTCCTTCATGCGGACGCGATCTCCCAGTATAGCCCCTCCAGAAAAGGGGCTGCTGGGATCTATAGCTACCACGCCCACGGTGACATCGCGTTCACGGTACGCAGCGGCCAGTCGCGCCACCAAAGTGCTCTTGCCCGAGCCGGGCGCTCCCGTGACACCAATGAGGTGGGCCCTCCCCGTGTGCGGATAGACATGGGGCATTATCTCCCTCGCCCTGGAGCCGTCGTTCTCCAAAAGGGTCATCAGACGTGCTATGGCGCGTCGCTCGCCGGCAAGGGCCTTCTCTACGGCCTCTTTCATGAGTCGCTCTGGCCATCAACTCGTCTGCGGATGAACCGCACCACCTCATCGGTGGAGGTACCGGGGCCAAAAACGCCATCAACACCCTGTTCCACCAGGCGGGGGATATCTTCTTGTGGAACGATACCCCCTACAAGCACAATGGTTTCTTTCAAGCCAACCTCCGCCAACAACTGCGTTATCCGAGGCACCAACGTCATATGTGCCCCGGAAAGGATGCTGAGTCCAATCACGTCCACATCCTCCTGCAGGGCCGTCTCCACGACCATCTCTGGCGTCTGACGGAGGCCGGTGTAGATGACTTCCATACCGGCATCCCGCAGTGCCCGGGCAATGATTTTGGCACCCCGGTCATGCCCATCCAGACCGGGCTTGGCGATCAAAACCCGAACAGGTCTCTCAGACATATTCCACTCCCATATTATACGCCTTTACCGCCTCCCCCGTAACGCCACGCCGACCTCAAGGCTGCTGACGCAGTTCAAGCAGCACACCATTTGCACTGCGAGGGTGCACAAAGGCCACCAAAGATTCGCCAGCCCCACGGACGGGCTGCTCGCTCAGAAGTTGCACGCCCTGCGACTGCAGGCGCTCCATAACCGCCCCTATGTCGGATACCTGCACACAGAGGTGATGTATCCCCTCGCCCCGCCGGGCCAGGAACCTGGCCACGGGACCATCGTCATCCAGGGGCTCCAACAGCTCGATGGTGCAAGAGCCCAAAGGGAGGAAGCCCACCTTAACGCCCTGATCCTCCACCGTCTCAATATGACAGAGTTCTATGTCCAGCCCCTCGGTGTAGAGGCGAGCTGCTTCCTGGATATCCTCCACCGCTATCCCCACGTGATCGATACGTGTCATGCCTTCCCACCCCTAGATTGTAGTAACCTGGTCGTATTCTCCAAAGACGTCCCGCAGGGTATCGCAGATTTCCCCCAAAGTCGCATAGGTTTTGACGGCATCAAGGATGGGAGGAAACAGATTGTCCTCCCCCTCGGCCGCCCTCTGTAATGCCTCCAGCGTTTGCCGAACGGCGGTATCATCACGACGCTCCCTCAACCCCTCCAGATGTTGGCGCTGGCGGCGACCTATCTCTGGATCCACGCTCAGGCGATCAAGATCCACCTCCTGCTTCTCCCTGAAGCGATTGACCCCGACCACAACCCGTTCCCCTGCCTCGATGGCCCGTTGCTGCTCGTAGGCGCTCCCCTGAATCTCTTGTTGCACATACCCCACGTCGATGGCGGCAGGTGCACCACCCATCTCGTCGATGCGAGCGATATATTCCTGGGCCTCCCTTTCGATATCCTCCGTCAAATGCTCTATAAAACAACTGCCCGCCAGAGGATCGATGGTATCGGCCACACCGCTTTCATGGGCGATGATCTGCTGTGTACGTAGCGCGATCTGCACCGACTCTTCCGTGGGCAGGCCCAGGGCCTCGTCCCGCGAATTGGTGTGCAGACTCTGGGTACCGCCCAACACAGCCGCCAAGGCCTGAAGTGCAACGCGCACCACGTTGTTCTCCGGCTGCTGCGCGGTGAGGGTCACTCCCGATGTCTGTGTATGGAACCTGAGGCGCGCCGATTGAGGATCCTCAGCGCCAAAGCGCTCCATCACAAGCCGTGCCCACAGGCGCCGCGCCGCTCGAAACTTGGCCACTTCCTCCAAGAGGTTGTTGTGGGCGGCAAAAAAGAAGGAGAGACGCCCTACAAAAGCATCGATATGCTGCCCCACCTCCAGTACCGCTTCCACATAGGCGATAGCGTTGGCCAGGGTAAAGGCCACCTCCTGTACCGCCGTGCAGCCGGCCTCGCGCATATGATAGCCGCTGATGCTCATGGGATTCCAGTGGGGCAGTTCTTCCGTGCAAAAGTTGATGGTATCGGTGATGAGCCGCATAGAGGCTTGAGGAGGATAGATATAGGTACCGCGCGCGACATATTCCTTGAGGATGTCATTCTGAATGGTGCCCCGCAGAACTCGACGCTCCACCCCCTGCGCGTCCGCCACGGCGATATACATGGCCAGCAGCACGGCCGCTGGGGCATTGATGGTCATGGAGGTACTCACCTCATCCAGGGGTATCCCCTGAAAGAGGGTCTCCATATCCTCCAAAGAAGATACAGAAACCCCTACCTTGCCCACCTCACCAAGAGCCAGGGGATGGTCGGCATCGTATCCGATCTGCGTGGGGAGATCAAAGGCCACCGAGAGGCCCGTCTGCCCCTGGTCCAGTAGATACTTGTAGCGACGATTGGACTCCTGCGCCGTGGCGTATCCGGCGTACTGGCGCATGGTCCACAGGCGCCCTCGATACATGGTGGGATATATCCCTCGTGTAAAGGGATACGCACCGGGGAATCCGAGATCCTCCAAATAGTCCCCCTCTACATCGCACGGGGTATAGAGGCGCCTTACCGGTTCCCCATTCAACCGCGGCGGGATGTGCCGCTCGGGATAGCGCTCCAAAAGGGGATTCAGGACATCCCTTTCCCACTCTGACCTGGCATCCGAGATATCACCCACAGCGGACCTCCCCACCCTATCCTCTCTAACGTCCGTATCCGCGTACAGGAGATATTGTGTGCCTTTCATCTCGTGACGTCAAATCGGATAGATATCCCTCCATCCCATATCGTCAACTGCCCATCTTTCGAAGCAACATGCACCAGAGTCCACAGCATGGACAAAAGGACGTTTTCTAGGTATCCTATACTTGTCAGGAGGTGGCATGTCTTCATATACGGTAGCACTCGACATCTTTGAGGGACCTCTGGAACTTTTGCTGCGCCTTATCGAGGCAGAGGAACTGGATATCACCACCATCTCTTTGGCCACCGTAGCAGACCAATACCTGGCCCATCTGGAAGAGATTCAACACGTAGAGTCGGACGATCTGGCAGACTTTGTCGTGGTGGCCACCGAGCTTTTGGTGATCAAGTCGAGGGTGCTCCTGCCCCAGTCAGAAGAGGACAAAGAGCAGGAGGAAGAGGACTGGGAGAGCGATCTCGTGAGCAGGCTGCAGGCATATAAACGATTCAAGGAGATGGCCTATCGGCTGGGAGAGATTGAGAAGAGGGGCCAGAGAAGTTATATGCGGCTCGCTCCGCCCCCCGAGATCGAGCAGCGAGTAAAGCCCGGGCAGGGCGACATCGAGGATCTTTTGCGGGCTCTTGAGGAGATCCTGGAGAGACACCCACCCCGTTCTCCCGTGGAGGAGATGGTCTCTCGCCTTGAGGTACACATAGATGACTGCATCCAACGCATCCTGACCAGAGTGCACCGGCAGGAAAGGGTGAGATTCAGCGAGTTAATGCGCGGGGCGCGCTCCCGCATGGAGATCATCGTCACTTTTTTGGGCATGCTGGAACTGATAAAACAGCAACGCATTCGGGTATCCCAGGAAAGAACCTTTGGTGAAATATGCCTCGAACAACACCAAGGGGAGGTTACTGCAGAGGGCGCGGGGGAAGCCGCCACGACGGTGGCTTCAGAAGGATAATCCCTCATCAAAGGGCGAAAGGCTCCAGTTACAGCGAATGCGGCCCGGAAAGAGCCCGCGAAAAAGAGAAAAGTTGATCAGTCCTTGACGACCTCGAGCAACCATGATAGGATGGAACACGATTGATCATACGAGGAAAAGAGTGCAAGCATCACAATGTCCAGGATGGAACGTCCACAGCGAGAAAACGGAGACGATAAGAGCCACCTTTTCGCATTCCTGGCAGGGACCGGGGCAATGCTCGTTTTTATGACACTGGCCCTGGGCTGCGTGCGGGCCAAGCCACCCCGTACGGTCACGGTACCCGAAAGCCTTGAACAGACGCAGGAATTTGCTGCTGAGAATATCCTGACCGGGGACGCCGCCAAACGGGCCTCTCTCTCTCCGACCATACCCACGCTGGGCATCACGGCTACTCTTCCGCCTCCCACACCCACGCCGACCACAACATCTCCACCCACCACCACAGTCGAGATCCCTCCCATAGGCGCGACGACGACCTCCTCCGCTCGCCAGCCCCCGCATTCCACAGATGAGGTGGTGCACGTGGTGAAACCGGGAGAGACCCTTTACAGCATCGCCGAGAGATATGGCACTACCGTATTGGCCATCATCGACAAGAACGACCTTCCCTACTCGAATGCAATTCGCGTAAACCAAGAACTTGTGATCCCGGTAGGGCACAAACCGTCGGGGACTCTCACCCCCTATACCGTCAAGCACATGGTAAAACAGGGCGAGAGCCTGGCCCAACTCGCCCGCGCGTATCGGACCACGATCTCCGACATCATAGCAGAGAATCCCCATATCAAAGATCCCAACGACCTGTCACCAGGCACCACGCTTACCATCAGGACGGGCACAGCACCCCCTGTTCGCCTTCACGTCGTGGCCCCGGGACAGAATCTCTACGCCATCGCCAGGCGATACGGCGTGAGCGTGGAGACCCTGGTGCGCGCCAATGGACTGCGGAACCCCAATACCATTCATGTGGGGCAACAACTTGTGGTTCCTTGACCCCCCATGGAACACATATTTGGAGCAAGACACAACTGGAACTATAATTGTGCGATTGGCTACAAATTCAGGATACAATATGACAAGGCGTCGATTTTATCCTCCAGCGGGGATCGTTTGACCGGAAGCAGTAGAAGATGACGCGAGGCGGTCATGTGGGGGATGAATAGAGTTATCTCATTTCACAACACTCTCTGAGGAGGGAAAAATGGCAAGTAAGAAAGTAGTTCTCGTTTTGCTGGCCGTCTTTATGGCTTTGTCGACGGTGGTGAGCGGATGTGCTGGAGGGAAGGCCGAGGGGCCCGAACTCAATTGGAACCTGGGCACCGAACCTCCCACCGCGGACCCTGCCCTGGCCACAGACACCACATCGGTGCAGGTGGACCAGGCGCTCTTTTTGGGGTTGACGGACTTTGACGACGAGACCATGGAGATCGTATCCGAACTGGCCACAGATTGGGACGTATCCGACGATGGTCTCGTGTGGACGTTCAATATGCGGGATGACGCCTATTGGGTGGACTATGATCCCGAGAGCGGAAAGACGGAAAAGCTGGACAACGTCACGGCCCACGACGTGGAATACGGCGTAAAGCGCACCATCAACCCCGAAACGGCGTCGGATTATGCTTACGTCGACTATATCATCAAGAATGCCGAGGCCGTAAACACTGGTGAGAGCACAGACCTGGACAGCATCGGCGTAGAGGCCGTCGACGACTATACGGTACAGTTCACGCTGGAACGACCCGCGGGTTATTTCCCCGCCATCGCCGGCATGTGGGTTAACCGCCCCGTACCCCAGGATATCATCGAGGAACATGGGGATACGTGGACAGAACCCGAGAACATTGTGACCAACGGCCCCTACTGTCTTGACACGTGGGACCACGAAGACAAGATGGTCTTTGTCAAGAATCCTCACTACTATGCAGCAGATGACGTGCAGATCGCCAAGGTCAACTGCGTCATGGTCACCGAGGACTCGACGGCGTTTGCCATGTACGAGAACGACGAACTGGACGTGCAATCACCGCCCCAGGAGGACATGGATCGCGTCAAGGCGGACCCCGAGTTGTCCGAGGAACTCTACATCGCGCCAGATCTCTGTACCTACTACTATGGTTTCAACACGACCAAGGAACCGTTCGACGATCCCCTGGTGCGAAAGGCCTTCTCCTACGCCTTTGATCGGCAGAAACTGATCGACACCGTAACCAAGGGCGACCAGAAGCCGGCCCAGACCTTTGCCTGCCCCGGTATCTTTGGCAGCCCGGCGGAAAACCCGGACTTTTCCGGTATCACCTTCGATCCCGACAAGGCCAAAGAACTGTTGGCAGAAGCGGGGTACCCGGAGGGCGAGGGGCTGCCCGACATCACGCTTATGTTCAATACCAGCGAGGGGCACCAAAAGATCGCCGAGTTCGCTCAGCAGACCTGGAAAGAGAACCTGGGCGTGGAAGTAAAACTGGCCAACCAGGAGTGGAAAGTTTATCTGGACACTGTGACCGAGGACGCACCGCAGATCTACCGCCTGGGTTGGTGTGCGGACTATCCGGATGAGAACAACTGGGTCATGGAAGTCTTCCACCCCACAAAGAGTTCCAACGATCCCCAATGGGATCCCGAGTCAGAATCTGCACAGAGATTCATGGAACTGACAGAGCAGGCGGCAGAAGAACCCGATCCTGCCAAGCGTGAGGAACTCTACTTTGAGGCGGAAAAGATCCTTTGCGTCGACGAGGCCATCATCGCGCCTATCTACTACTATACGATCGTCGTCTGCACCAAGCCATACGTGAACCGCACGTATGCGCCTCTGGGTGGCGAGCACTGGGAGCAGTGGACCATCGACAAGGAATAGGCTCCCGCCATCGCTAGGATGTGTGCCACATGGCCCCAGTGACCATGTGGCACTTTTATGTATATAGTGGGATGTGTGTTATAATATGTGGTTGGTGTTCCAATCTGGATTTCGCCTTACGACAGAGACAACATCCATGATAAATAGTACACTATCCATTGAAACCATCTGGATTCTCAGTGGATACAGTTGGGAATTTCCGTAACGTACAGGGAGGACAGATAATAGAAAGAGATGGGACGATATATCGTTCGACGCATATTGTGGTTAATCCCCGTGTTCCTCTTTATCTCCATCGTCACCTTTGCCCTGGTGCACGCCGTCCCCGGCGGACCCTTTGACCGCGAAAAGCCCCTACCGGCCGAGATCAGAGCCAACCTGAACAAGCACTATGGCATCGATCAACCCCTATGGAAACAGTACACCGACTATATAGGTTTGACTCGCAACCCACAGGGAGAGTTTGCCGGCGTCCTTCAATGGGAATTTGGCCCCTCTTATGCCTCGCGCAGCCGCACCGTGAACGACATCTTTCGCGATCACCTACCCGTCTCCTTACAGTTGGGCCTGGTAGCCATGTTGATCGCCGTAGGCATGGGCGTGCCCCTGGGCGTGTTGGCCGCACTGAAACAGAACACTATATGGGACTATGCGAGCATGACGGTGGCCATCTTTGGTGTGTCGGTGCCCTCTGTGGTCCTGGGTCCCCTGCTCATCCTCCTCTTCGCCCTGACCCTGGGATGGTTTCCCGTGGCTGGATGGGGACGGCTGAAGCAGGTGATCATGCCCGCCACCGCCCTGGGGCTGGGCTCATCGGCCATCATCGCCCGCCTGACGCGGGCCAGCATGCTACAGGTCACACGGGAAGATTACATACGCACGGCGCGCGCCAAGGGCTTGAGCGAAAAAGTCGTGATCGTACGTCACGCGCTAAAGAATGCCTTTATCCCGGTCGCCACTGTCCTGGCTCCCATGTTCGCTGCCGTCGTCACGGGGAGCTTTGTGGTGGAACAGATATTTGCCATCCCCGGCATGGGCAAATACTTTATCACCAGTATCAGTAACCGGGACTATCCCGTCGTGATGGGAACGGTGCTCATGTACGCCCTCTTTTTGACTGTATCGACTCTCGTCGTCGACATCATATACGCCTTCCTGGATCCCCGGATCCATTACGATTAGAAAGGACAGTTCTTCATGAGCAAACAACAACGGGCCGCTCGCCGTCTAACCACCGGTACGGACCGCGAGTCCCAACATAGAGTAACCAACCTGTGGCAGGACGCTTTTGAGCGCTTGCTCCGAAACAGGGCCGCCATCATCGGAGGCATCCTCGTGCTTCTATTGATCTTTTTGGGTATATTCGCCGATGCCCTTGCTCCCTATCATTACGCAGTGGGCAATTCGCAAGAAAACTATATGGTCCCCCTGTGGCTAACAAGGGTGATGCCCGGAAACATGCAGGATTACGCCAGCATAGGAAACAAATTCCCGTTGGGCGCCGACTACTTGGGGCGTGACCTCCTGAGCCGCGTCATCTATGGTATCCGCGTGTCCCTGCCCGTTGGCTTTATCGGGGCCCTGACGGCCCTGATCCTCGGTCTCGTATACGGTTGTATATCGGGATACTATGGCGGAAGAGTGGACGACATTATGATGCGTATCGTAGAGATCGTATATGCCTTTCCCACGATGCTACTCATCATCCTGCTCATGGCCTTTTTCAAAACCACTTTTGGTGGCACGCCAGAACCGGGGACGGCATCTTATACGTTCAACAAGATCAACAACGCCATCGACGGACTCTTTGGTTTACAGGGCGGAGGCATCTTTTTCATCTTTATGGGCATCGGGATTACGGCCTGGATGGGCACCGCCCGTCTGGCGCGAGGACAGATTCTCTCCCTGAAAGAGAAGGAGTTTATCGAAGCCTCCCGCATGATCGGGTCCAGCGACCTGCGTATCATTGTGCGGCACATCCTGCCCAACATCATCGGCCCCATCCTGGTCAGCGTGACGCTAGATATCCCCAGTTACATAAACACCGAGGTGTTTTTGAGCTTCATCGGGCTGGGCGTCGATCCTCCCACTCCGAGTTGGGGAAACATGATCTCTGAAGGGGCCAGGTCTATCCGCTCCTATCCCAACCAGGTACTCTTTCCCGCTATCATCCTGTCCCTGACCATGTTTGCTTTCAACTTTTTGGGAGACGGATTGCGTGACGCGTTGGATCCTCGCATGCGAGGCACCCAGTAGAGACTCTAGCAGTGAATGGGGAATGAACATGTCCAGGCATACCTGGCTGGGCGGTATAGGGCTGATCCTGCTCTCTTTATGTGTCCTAAGTGGGGCCTGCGTCGCCGCCGGCTATCTGGCCTACAGGGGCTTTTGGGTCGGGGATTCCTCCCCGATCCCCCAGGTGGTTCCCCCTGGCAAGGTACAGCGGGAAGATACGGGGGGAACTCTCCGCGTCCTTGGCGGACAGCCCCCGACACTGGACCCGGCCATGGTACAGGACAGCACATCTGCAGAATATGTGGTCCATCTCTATAGCGGTCTGGTAGCCCTCAACGAGAAACGGGAGATCGTACCCGATCTGGCCAGGGAATGGGAATTCGATCACGACGATACCACGTATACCTTTCATCTGGAGGAAGCGATCCAATTCGCCGATGGAACTCCCATCACCGCGCAGGACATCGTCTATTCTATAGAGCGGGCCTGTGACCCGCGGCTGGGCTCCCCCGTGGCAGAAGCCTATTTGGGAGATATTGTGGGGGCAAGGGCCTTTATGGACGGAGAAGCGGAACGGATCGCGGGCCTGGAAATTCTAGATTCGCATACTCTGCAGATTGATATAGCTGCGCCCAAAGCCTACTTTTTGGCCAAACTCACCTATCCCACGGCCTTTGTGGTGGATGAAGAGCAAATAACACAGGAGGGAACAGCGTGGCTGGAGGCTCCCAACGGAAGCGGGCCCTTTGTTCTGGAGCGCCACGATGAAGATGAGATTATCCTCCTACGCAATGAGCGTTACTATGGAAAGAAACCAGCCCTCCAGAGGGTGGAATATGTGATGGGCGAGGGTATGCCCATCACCATGTATGAGAACGATATGCTGGACATCGTCAACGTACCTCCATTCGAGATCGAGCGTGTATCGGACCCGTACAATCCGCTACATGACGAATTGGTGCAGAGCACGGAATTGAGTCTGCAGTATCTGGGCTTGAACGTGAACAGGCCCCCTTTTGACGACGTGAAGGTGCGCCAGGCCTTCGCTCAGGCCATCGACAAGGAAAAACTTGCCGGGCTTGTACTGAAGGGCACCGGCACGCGGGCAGAGGGCATTTTGCCCCCCGGAATGCCTGCCCATAAGGCACCTCTGAGAGACTGGGCCCATGACTCCCAGGCAGCGCGCGAGAATCTGGAGCGTTCGTCCTATGGCACCGAGGAGGAAATGCCCGAAATCGTGCTGGCCATCAGCGGCACCAGCGGACATATGCCCGACACGACGCGGGCGATACGGCACATGCTCTCAGAGAGTCTGGATCTGGACATCATGGTACAACAAGTAGACTGGGAACACTTTTTGGATGACCTGAGCGTGCAACGCTATCAGATGTTCTCTTCTGGTTGGATCGCCGATTACCCGGATCCCCAGAACTTTTTAGATATTCTTTTTCACAGCAAAAGTTCTCAAAATCATACAGGATACCATAATCAACGGGTGGACGAACTGTTGGAGGCGGCGCGGGTGGAAAGCGACGCGGCAAAACGCTGGGAGCTCTACCGAGAGGCGGAACGTATTCTCGTGCAGGAGGCGCCAATAGTTCCCCTGTATCATGGTATGAATCACTATTTGGTGAAACCCAATATCAAGGAGTTTAGTGCTGGTGCGGGACTGCGCCCGTGGCTGAAGGATGTCCGCATCGAGGACTGAAAAAAGAAGGATTCTTACTGGAGGAAGTACTACTATGGAACCTCTATTACAAGTTAAAGACCTACGTACCGAATTCGTCACCCAGGATGGAATCGTCCAGGCGGTCAACAGCGTCAGTTTTACGTTGGATGCGGGAGAAACACTGGGCGTGGTGGGCGAGAGCGGCTGTGGCAAAAGCGTCAGCGTGCTTTCGATGATGCGGCTCATTCCCGAGCCCCCGGGTCGCATTGTGGACGGCGAGGTGCTGTTCGAGGGAAGGGATCTGCTTCAGATAAGCAAAGAGGATATCCGCCGTGTGCGGGGTAACGACATCGCCATGATCTTTCAGGACCCCATGACGTCCCTGAACCCCGTGCTGACGATCGGGCGTCAGATAAGCGAGGCCCTGGAACTTCACATGGGTATGAACAGACAAGAGGCTCGTGAGCGCAGCATCGAGTTGATGAACATGGTACACATTCCACAGGCCCAGGATCGCATCGACGATTATCCGCATCAGTTTTCAGGGGGTATGCGCCAGCGCGTGATGATCGCCATGGCTCTCTCCTGCGACCCCAAATTACTCATCGCCGATGAGCCCACCACAGCCCTGGATGTCACCATTCAGGCCCAGATAGTGGACCTGATCAAAGAACTGCAGGAGGAACTGGGCATGGCCATCATCTGGATAACCCACGACCTGGGCGTAGTGGCCGGGCTGGTGGATCACGTGCAGGTGATGTATGCCGGCTATATTGTGGAACGGGCAGACGTACGCGAGTTCTATAGCAATCCCCGCCATCCCTATTCCAGGGGGTTGCTGGCCTCGCTTCCACGATTGGATGAGCAGGAACGCGAAAAACTTACTCCCATCGAGGGACTGCCCCCCGATCTCGTCAGTTTGCCACCAGGGTGTCCTTTTTATGCACGGTGTGGATACAGAGTAGCAAAATGTTTGGAGCGAAACCCGGAGCTTGAACCCATCGGCCCAGACGGACACGAAATAGCATGCTGGGTCGATGTCTCGGAGGACAAAGGGGGCATAAGATATGGCCACAAATAACGATGTACTGATACAAGTTGAAAATCTCAAGATGTGGTTCCCTATCACTCGGGGTATCATATTCCAACGACATATCGGCGATATCAAGGCCGTCGATGGCCTGACTTTTGATATACGCCAGGGAGAGACCCTCGGCTTGGTAGGAGAGAGCGGCTGCGGCAAATCGACGACGGGACGCGCCATCCTGCAACTCTACCGCCCAACGGAGGGCAAGGTCCAGTTTGAGGATCGGGAGTTAACAGAGATGCGTGGGGAGCGGCTGCGGCTTATGAGGAGACGCATGCAGATGATCTTCCAGGATCCCTATGCCTCCCTCAACCCGCGCATGACGGTGGGGAACATTGTCGGAGAGCCTTTACAGGTACATAACATTCTGCAGCCGAGGGAACGCCGCGAGCGCGTTCAGGAACTATTGGAGACGGTGGGTCTGAACCCCTATTTCATCAATCGCTATCCCCACGAGTTCTCGGGCGGCCAACGTCAGCGCATCGGCGTGGCCCGCGCCCTAGCCGTTCAGCCCGACTTTATCGTGTGTGACGAACCCGTATCCGCTCTGGATGTCTCCATCCAGGCCCAGATCATCAACCTGCTGGAGGAACTCCAGGAAGATTTTGGTCTCACCTACCTGTTCATCGCCCATGACCTGTCTGTGGTGCGACACATCAGCGATCGTATCGCCGTGATGTACTTGGGCAAGCTTGTAGAGTTGACGACGCGCGACGAGTTATACGAAAACCCACTTCATCCCTATACTCAAGCGCTCCTGTCCGCTGTACCCATTCCCGACCCCGAAGTGGAGGATGAGCGAGAACGGATCATACTACAAGGGGATGTGCCGAGCCCCGCGAATCCTCCACAGGGCTGCAACTTTTGCACCCGGTGCCGGTACGCCACGGAAAGATGTGAAACCGTAAGCCCTGAATGGCATGAGGTGGAAGACGGACATTGGGTAGCGTGCCATCGGGTATAATATCAGCCCATAAAAAAGAGGCCCCCTTTGAGAAAAAGGGGCCTCTTTTTTGCCCACAGACCCGATCAGTCCTCAGAAGTCACCAGATGAATATAAAAGATCACCACGGCGACGGTCACTAAGATAGTCAGGACGCCCGCCGAAAGGCCCAACAGGATAGCCTCTCGGAGTGGCCGTGGATAGTCGACCACAAGTCCGGACACCCGGTGTTTTGCCGCCAGACTGAGATCATCCCTCAGCCTCTTCCGAAAGCGATCAGAGGGTTTGACAGAAGGAAGGGCCACCTCCATGGTGCTCTCCAACTCCTCCATCTCATCCACATCATGGGACCACAGACCCAACGCTTCCAACACATAGGCCAGAAAATCACGCATGGTATCTACCATGCGCCAGGTCGTTGTTCTCAGACTCACTCGACACCCAGACCTTTCTCTGCCATCTTCTCACGGAGTTCCACAAGGGTGCGATGATAGAGCGACTTGATAGCCCCTTCGCTTCGCCCCATAATCGTACCGATCTCCTTATTGGTAAGCCCCTCGGTGAACTTGAGTACAAGCAACTCCTGACGGGCGGAATCGAGGGTACGGAGTACATCGCGCAGGAGCCGCACATCATATCCCAATTCCGCCACGCTCTCTGGCTGTGGCTCTACCACGTTGCGCAATACCGTCGCATCGAGGGATACGACAGATTTACGACTATTGTCCCGATGCCAATTGGCCATAAGATTGTGTGCAATGCGATATAACCAGGCGGAAAAAGGAAACCCCCTATCCTCATAGTCAGGCAAGTGTGAAAGCGCCCGATAGAAGGTTCTCGATGTGAGATCCTCGGCATCGCGCACGTTGCCAACGCGGCGATAGAGATAAGCATATATGCGATCCACATAGTGTTCGTATATCCTGTCAAAGGCGCGAGGGTCCTCCTTTGCCGCCTCAACACACGCTTTCTCGTCCCATTCCATGCGAGCGTTACTACCTTTCCCTCACTATAACACCCATAGCCCCGCGCCGTTTCGATCTCCTGCCCCTGGCAAATGATGAGCAAGACAGATAACAGTTTATCTCTCATGCCTCGTATGTCAAAATCGGCTGCCCTGAAAATGATCAGAGCCCAGATGACAGAACATACCCTCCTGGGAAGCCAGAATCATATTTGCGGAAGGTAGAGAAATATGCTAAAATTGCGTCTGTGATGAGGGATCGTCTAATGGTAGGACGGCTGACTCTGGATCAGTAAATCGGGGTTCGAATCCCTGTCCCTCAGTGAAAGCGGGCTGACGTGGACCACGTCAGCCCGCTTCTCCTTTCTTTCTCCCTTGCTAGCCTTCAGGGGCATCCTGGATATTCAGGGTATAATCAACGTCTTCAGCGACTGTTGGGATCCCAAAGACTCGGCCTCTTGCGCAAAAACATCGGCGATCTCGTCGAGAGCATAACGATCCGAGTTTTTCAATATGATATCCACGTCAAAGACGCCTCGGCGCACGGCGCGGTATGCCTCCCGGGCATTCTCCACCGCCTGGAGTTTGGTATAGTGCATAGCATTCAGATTTTGCACCTTTAACCCATCCTCGTGGAAACGATGAAAACAGAATTCCTCAATGGGCGCATAATTATCCCCATACAGGGCGAGGACACCGTTGTGGGCCACCATGCCCAGGGCCTGCACGATGCCGATGCCCGTGCCACCCACGGCGTCCACGGCCACATCCACCCCTTTATCGTCGGTTAACTCGTTCACCCGCGCCACGGGATCCTCCTCCTGCGCATTGATGACCACGTCGGCGCCCAGTTCCTCGGCCACCTTCAACTTCTCCTCGACCACGTCCACGACGACGACCATGGAGGCACCGGCTTTGATCGCTCCCTGCAAGAGGATATTGCCCGCAAAGCCAGCGCCATTGACGGCCACCGTGTCGCCGAGCCTGATATCTATCCGTCGCGCCGCCCAGGCCGCACAAGCCAGTGCCTCGTAGAGACATCCTACCTCGAAAGAGACTCCCTCTGGAATGGGCTGCACGTTGCTGATATCCGTGACCCAATAGTCAGTATAGGTGGGAAAGACGAGGCTGCCCACACGATCTCCAACAGAGACCTCGCCTCCCCCCAGATATTCTTCCACAGCCGAACCAACCTCCACGATGGTGCCGCCCCCCTCGTGACCCAGGGGCCCCATGGGATAGGTATGTTGTAGTTCGCCCCCCTCTGCCCGTTCGTCCGGACGCCCTCGGGCTTCATCCTCCGCCCTTACAGAGATGCCACGATAAAAGTATCTCTCCGAGCCACATACCGATGCCTGATGCACCTGTAGCAGAACATCGTTGGGTCCCAGTTCGGGGAGGGTCATTGTATCCATGATGATCTCCCCGACATCCAGATAGACTACTCGCGTATCCATGAACGCTCTCTCCTTTCGATGTTATCTCTGGCGAACCAAAAGCGGCCTGCCGCAGACTATTACCTTATCATATGCGTTATCGGATGTGTGTACAAAGAGCAAAGTGGCGATCATCAGGATCGAGGTCGTGGCCCGTCAACACGCCGTGTGCCTTCCCAGGCGAATCGTCTACCAGCGGGTCGGCGCAAGAGAAAAGACGCCATGGGATGAGGGATGAAACTGCGACGTAATAGATCCCACAGCGTCTTACACCTACATGGTATCATATCTTTCCGTGGTGCCAAGTTCAATCAAAGCGGAGGGACGCTCAACATGCCAGGCAATCGCGAAATCATCAGGCCAACCCCCGCCCGCGATGCTTCTCGGCGATGGCAAGAGCCAGATCATCCAGGGCCGCATAGGTATCCTCGTCCGGCAAGCCCTCACAGAGGACGGGATCGAGGATCTCCACCTTCAGATCTCCGATCTGGTGAGCGATCTGATCTACCGCCTGGCTCCCCCAACCATAGGAACCAACGACGGAAGCGAACGCGACTTTGGGCCGGAGTGCGTTGGCCAGATAGGCAGCATACACCACATTGGGATGAGGGCCCCGATGGACCGTAGGGGTCCCTATGACGATGGTCGCGGCGTCCACCAAGGTAATGGCCACCTTGCCGATATCGGTCACCGAGAGATCGAACTGATGGACGGTAATCCCCTCGCTCACCAGGGCGCTTACCAGGTACTCCACCATCCTACGCGTGCTGCCATGCATGGAGGTATAGGGCAGAACGACCTCATTTTTTGGCTCGTCCGACACCCAATCCCCATAGGCATCGACGATGAACGATGGCCGATCATAGAGGGGGCCATGGCTGGGCGCGATGACGTCAATAGCGTAATCCTCCAACTTTTCCAGATTTCTCCTGATGACACGGCGAAAGGGCATCATGATCTCCGCATAGTAACGTTTGGCAGCCTCATAAACCCGCCCCTCATCCTTAACATAGAGATCGGAGGTAGCCAGATGGGAGCCAAAAAAGTCGCAGGAAAAAAGCATGTGTTCCTCCGGCACATAGGTCGCCATCGTCTCGGGCCAGTGTACCCACGGTGTATGGATAAAACGCAACGTTCTATCGCCAAGGGAGATCTCTTCTTCATCCTCCACAGTGAGAAAGCAATCCTCGGCAATTCCCAGATGACTAATAAGGAGTTCTTTTCCCTTGGGAGAGGCCACCAGCGCGGCCTCGGGATAGATCTCAAGGACTTGGGGGATGAGCCCCGAATGATCCTGCTCAGCATGGTGGGAGACGAGATAATCAACCTCTTCTATCCCCTCAAGTTGGGATAGCAACACATGCGCCATGCGGGGATCGACGGTATCAAGCAGGGCCACCTTTTCGCTACCACGAACGAGATAGGCATTGTAACTCGTACCATCGGGCAGCGGGATGAGAGAGTCGAAAAGGCGCCGATCCCAATCCACAGCCCCCAACCAACTGACGCGATCAGAAATCTCTCGTACTTGCATCACCGGGCTCCTTTCCCTAGCAGTCTACAGACACATTTTATCAGAGCAACAGCACTCACGATGTGATAGAAGTCACACGAGCAGCGTCCCAGCAGTCCCCCGCCCCCGCCACGGAGAGATTATAAGAGACTGCGTCTTTTTGACAAGGAGAACAAGATATGTTATTATCAAAATGCTGGTTCAGAAATATAGAATTTATACAAGCAGACGGTTTCGTCTTGACATGCTTGTCCGCATCAAAGACAGGATGCCTGGGCAGAACCGTCTTTTGTTGTCTGCTTATCAGATTCGGGGAATTCTTTCATTGGATGGCAGCATCCTTTGAGCAAACATATCAGTTTGACGAGGTACACGGATATAAAATGAGTAACGGACGGCTAGAAACACTGAGAAACATCGGCATCATAGCGCATATAGACGCGGGGAAAACGACCATCACGGAGCGAATCCTGTTCTATACAGGGCTGACGCATCGTATGGGAAACGTCGATGACGGAGATACTACCACCGACTTTATGCCTCAGGAACGTGATCGAGGCATCACCATACAATCGGCGGCCATCACCTGCACATGGCAGGGGCATCAGATCAACCTCATCGACACGCCGGGGCATATCGACTTTACCGCTGAGGTACAGCGTGCGCTGCGCGTCCTGGATGGGGGCGTGGTTGTCTTTGATGGCGTGTCCGGCGTGGAGCCCCAGTCAGAGACGGTGTGGCGTCAGGCGAACGGCTACGACGTGCCGCGCATCGCCTTTGTAAACAAGATGGATCGGCCCGGCGCCGATCTGGATCGCACCGTGGAGATGATTCGTGAACGCCTCAAGGCGCATCCCGTGGTGATACAGATTCCCATAGGAGAGAAAAACAAATTCCGTGGGGTTATAGATCTCATCACCATGAAAGCCATCCTGTTTGAGGAGGAAAGCCTGGAACCAACGGTTCAGGACATCCCGGAAAATATGCGGGCGGTGGCCGAAGAAAAGCGAGACAAGATGCTCGAAGCCGTCGCCGACGTGGACGACGATTTTGCCTGGGCCTATCTCGAAGGAGAGGAGTTGGAAAACGAGGCGATCATTGAGGCTCTGCGCAGGGTCACGTGCGATAATCTGGCCGTTCCCGTACTATGTGGATCGGGATTGCACAACGTTGGCATACAGCCTCTGCTGGACGCCATCGTGCGCTACCTTCCCTCACCTCTTGATGTAAAGCCGATGGTGGGCTATACTGAGGATGATGAGCCATTTGTGTGCAACCCCACCGACGAGGAATCTCTTTCCGCCCTCATCTTCAAGATCAGCACCGACCCCTATGTGGGCAAACTCTCGTTTGTTCGCGTCTATTCGGGGGTTATACGCCAAGGAATGACGGTGTTGAATGCCATGGAGCACACGACCGAGCGTATCGGCCGCCTGGTTCGCATGCATGCTGACCAACGCGAAGCGGTAGAAGAACTAAAAGCGGGCGATATCGGCGCAATCCTGGGATTCAAGTCAGCCAGGACAGGACAGACTCTTTGTGACACGGATCAACCCGTGTTGCTGGAGCAGATCACCTTTCCCACACCAGTGATCAAGCTGGCACTGCATCCCAAAAGCAACGCCGACCAGGAAAAGTTGGGCAATGCACTGCGGAGTCTCTGTGACGAGGACCCCACCCTCTACGTGCATTATGACGAGGACACGGGAGAAACGATCCTGGCGGGTATGGGTGAACTTCACCTAGAAGTGACCGTAGAACGCCTGAAAAGGGAATTCAACGTAAACGTGGAGACGGGAGCCCCCAAGGTAGCCTACACGGAGACCATCACCCGGCCCGTCCGCGTCGAGGGCCGGCTCGTCAAACAGTCCGGTGGGCACGGTCAGTATGCCGTGGTGGTTGTGGATCTCGAGCCCCTGGAAGCGGGCAGTGGGTTCGTCTTTGAGGAAGAGATAAGGGGCGGTGCTGTCCCCAGGGACTATATTCCCGCCGTGGAAAAGGGTATCATCGCGGCGATGGAAGAGGGCCCCCTGGCCAAGCAGCCCGTCGTGGACATCAAGGCGACGCTGATAGATGGCAGGTATCACGAGGTCGATTCCTCGGAACAGGCATTCGAGACGGCCGGCGCCATGGCCCTGCGGGATGGCCTGAAAAAGGCGAATCCCATCCTCCTGGAACCTGTCATGGAGGTAGAAGTCATCGCTCCCCAGGAATACACTGGCGATGTAATCAGCGACCTCAGCAGGCGGGCGGCGGACGTGAGGGGCATCGAACCCCGTTCTATGGGCATGCAGAGCGTCAAGGCCCACGTGCCCCTGGCCCAGATGTTCGGCTATGCCACCTCGCTGCGTTCCGTTACCCAAGGACGCGGGACCTTTACTATGCAGTTCTCGCACTACCAACAAGTGAGCGAGGATACACGAGAGGAACTGATCACCCAGGTGGCCTAAAGGCTCCTAAAAGCAGCACAGATATACCATGTGGGCACAATTGCCCACATGGTATATCTGTGCTATCATCTTCTCAGGATGTCTGGACCTTTCGGCAGTATATGACAGATAAATCTTCATTGGTCATCATCGGTGGGGGGCTGGCTGGAAGTGAAGGGGCGTGGCAGGCGGCCTCTCGTGGAATCAAAGTTCACCTGTTCGAGATGCGTCCCCAAGTGAGTACTCCTGCGCACCAAACAGAATGGCTGGCTGAACTGGTATGCAGCAACTCGTTGGGCTCCGAACGTCCGGATCGGGCCATGGGACTGCTCAAGCGAGAACTACGACAGCTCAACTCCCTCATCCTGCGCTGCGCCGAGGCGTGTGCCGTCCCCGCTGGCGGCGCTCTGGCGGTGGGGCGCGAAGCATTTGCCCGGATGGTTACCGAGGCCATTGAGGAACATCCAAACATCCAGGTGACCCGCCGGGAGATACGCCACATCCCAGAGGGGACAACCACCATCGTGGCCACCGGCCCCCTCACCTCCGATGTGTTGGCGGAGGATATCGCCGCGCTGACGGGGCAGAAACGCCTCTACTTTTACGATGCCATGGCTCCCATCGTAACCCGCGAATCTATCGACCAAAGCAAGACCTTTCGTGCGTCCCGTTACGAGGCAGAGGAGACGGACTATATCAATTGTCCCATGGCCAAGGCCGAATATGATCGCTTTGTGGAGGCGTTGGTCAATGCGGAAACTATCACCTTGCGCGGATTTGAGCGAGAGGATCCCCACTTTTTTGAGGCCTGCCTTCCTATCGAGGAGATGGCCGCCCGCGGCCGCGAGACGCTGGCCTACGGTCCCCTGCGTCCGGTCGGCCTGGAGATCCCAGAGGAAGGGAAACGTCCCCACGCTGTAGTTCAGCTTCGCCAGGACAATCTGGCCGGAACCCTGTACAATCTGGTGGGCTTTCAGACGAACCTGAGATGGTCAGAGCAGAGACGAGTCTTTTCCCTCATTCCGGGGCTGGAGAACGCCCACTGGGTGCGTTTCGGACAGATGCACCGGAACACGTACATCAACACCCCCGCCCTTCTGGAGCCCACAATGCACTGGCGCGGACGAGAGAATCTCTATTTTGCCGGCCAGATAACGGGCACAGAGGGATATGTGGCCTCCACGGCCAGCGGCCTGGTCGCTGGCATCAACGCGGCGCGCACCCTGCGAGGGGACGAGGAATTGATATTCCCTCGCACGACCATGCTGGGGGCGTTGCTGCACTATGTATCGCGATCCGAAGAGGAGGACTTTCAACCCATGAAGCCGAACATGGGGCTGCTGGCTCCCCTGCCGGAACGCATCCGCAACAAGCGGGAGCGCTATGCAGCACGGGCCGAGAGGTCGCAGCGGGAGATGATCCGTTTCATTGGCGAGAGAGAGGTGCTGGAGGATATCGTCGTCGCGCAAGACCTTGGAGAAACGGTCTAGAGGCCCGGCGATGAAGCGCCTGGCCTCCCTATCGCTGGCATTGCTCCTTGTTATACTCAGTATACAATGTAGTTCGGGGAAGGAGCACTTTGATGGCAAGCGCGCCCTCAAAGATGTGAAGAGGCTCTGCGGGTTTGGCCCTCGCCCGGTGGGCAGTGAGGCCAATCTTGAGACGTCGCGCTACATCGTCGAGACGCTGGAGCAAAATGGTTGGGAGGTCGATGTACAGGAGTTTGTGTATCAGAGGGAAACGCTCCGGAACGTTGTGGGAAGGCGAGGAAAAGGGCCCGTCATCCTTTTGGGAGCGCACTTTGATACCCGCCCCCTGGCGGATAGAGACCCATCAGATCGCTCCCAGACCGTGCCAGGAGCCAACGATGGCGGAAGTGGGACGGCCATATTGCTGGAGCTTGCACGGGTGTTGGATGCCGCAGCCACGGATCAGGTCGAGATATGGCTGGCCTTTTTCGACGGTAAGACCAAAGAGAATATCGAGGGCTGGCCCTGCTGTGTCGGCTCGCGTCACATGGCGCAAAACCTGAACGTCAGACCCGACTATGCCCTCATCATAGATATGGTGGGCGACGACGATCAGCGAATATACTATGAGTGGTCATCGACATTGTGGTTACAGGAAAAGGTGTGGGGAATTGCAGCAGAGTTGGGACACCGGCCTCATTTCATCCCTCAGCATCAGCACCGTATCGTCGGTGATCATACGCCCTTTCTGGAGGCAGGTGTACCGGCAGCCATCGTTACAGATCTGGATTACCCTTATTGGCGCACCAGTCACGATACGGTAGACAAGATCAACGTAGATAGTCTACAGCGTGTGGGAGATGTTATGGAAACGCTGCTCGAAGGCGAGCCCCTTAGAGGTTCTTTCAAAGCCCATAGAGCACAGGAATAGGAGACTATTAGCATGAAAATCGCCGACCGCATCAACAATCTTCCACCCTATGTATTTGCCACCGTGGAAAAAAAGATCGCCGCCCAGGAGGCCAAAGGAGTCGATGTCATCAACCTGGGCATCGGCAGCCCTGACCTCGCCCCACCAGATTTCATCGTCGAGACGCTGTGTCGCTCCGCCGCGCGCCCCGATACCCACGGCTATGCGGGCTATTATGGAACGCCTGATCTGCGGCAGGCCATAGCGACCTATTACAAGGAACGCTTCGATGTGGAAGTGAATCCCGAGACGGAGATTCGTCCCCTCATAGGCTCCAAGGAGGGTCTGGCCAACATGGCCCTGGCCTTTGTCGATCCGGATGACCTGGCCCTGGCTCCCGTTCCTGGCTACCCCACCTACCGCATGGGCGCCATCCTGGCCGACGGGGGCTATTACGCCATACCCCTGCTGGAGGAAGATGACTATTTGGTGGATTTTGAGGAGATACCCGAGGACATAGCCAGCAGGAGCACTATCCTGTGGCTCAACTATCCCAACAATCCCACGGGAGCCGTGGCCACGGAGGACTTTTTGCAGGAGGCCGTCGACTTTGCAAAAGAGTACGACATCGTCCTTTGCTACGACAATCCCTATTGCGATCTGACCTTCGACGGCTATAGAGCGCCCAGCATACTGGAGACTCCCGGTGCCAAAGATATAACGGTGGAGTTTAACTCACTCTCCAAGACATACAATATGGCTGGCTGGCGCGTGGGTATGGCTGTAGGCAATGCCGAGGCCATCGGCGCGCTGACCACGGTCAAGACCAATATCGACTCTGGTATCTTTCGCCCCATCCAGGACGCAGCGGCTGTGGCCCTCACCAGCGATCAGACATGGATCGAGGAGCGCAACATGGTGTACCAGCGCCGCCGTGACATCATTCTCGACTGGCTACCCGACATCGGCATGAGTGCGCAAACTCCCAAAGGCGGGCTTTATGTATGGGCCAAGGTTCCAGAGAATACAAACTGCGACGATTTCGCCATCACGCTGTTGGAAAAAGCGGGCGTCTGGATCACACCGGGAACAGCTTTTGGCAAATATGGAGAGGGCTACATGCGCATTTCGCTATGTGTGACGGAAGAGCGCCTTAGAGAAGCAGGAGAAAGATTATCCGACATATAAGAGCCATAGCAGGGGAACATGATACGGGTCTCCTGGAGCGCCCCGAGAGTGCTTTTCTCGTCGGAGCCCAGGTCAGGGGAGAGCAATCCTTGTTCACCCCGGATGAATCCCTGGACGAGTTGGAGCAACTTGCCTACACAGCAGGGCTGAAGGTGGTGGGCCGCGCATCCCAGAACCTGCACAGCATCAATCCTGCCACCTATATCGGCACAGGCAAGGCCGAGGAGATAAGAGGCCTCAAAAAGTCGTTGGGGTTCGACGTGGTCATCTTTGACAACGAGTTGTCGGCGGCACAACTGCGCAACCTGGAAGAGATCCTTGATACCAACGTCCTGGATCGAACAGCGCTGATCCTAGATATCTTTGCCATGCGCGCCAACACAAAAGAGGGCGCCCTGCAGGTCGAACTGGCCCAGTACGTCTATCGCCTGCCGCGTCTCACGCGGCGATGGACCCACCTCTCCAGGCAGGCTGTGGGTGGCGTAGGATTGCGCGGGCCCGGCGAGACGCAGCTCGAGTCGGACCAGCGGGACATCAGGCGGCGCATGACGCAGCTCAAGGAGGAGATCGAAGAGGTGCGCAAGCAGCGCGATCTGCGCAGAAGCCGCCGCAGATCGCGTGGCCTGCCTGTCGCAGCCATCGTGGGCTATACTAACGCCGGCAAGTCCACTCTGCTGAATCACCTGACGGACGCCGACGTGCTCGTCGAGAACAGACTCTTTGCCACCCTGGATCCCACCACGCGCAAGGTTGAGTTACCCAGTGGAAAAGAGATCCTTTTCACAGACACGGTAGGATTCATCCAGAAACTTCCCACCCAACTGGTAGCCGCCTTCCACGCCACTCTGGAAGAGGTCCACGAAGCGGACGTCCTTGTCCACGTCATCGATGTCCAAGATAGAAATCTGCTCCAAAAAGTAACCGCTGTGAACGACGTACTGCAGGAAATCGATGCTGGCGACAAGCCCACGATCATGGCCCTGAACAAGATCGACCTCATCGATCCAGAAATGCTGAACGAGAAAAAACATCCTTTCGCCATGCAGAACAGTCCGGTGGGAGAACTCCGAAGGCAGTACAGCCACGTAATTCCGATCTCAGCACAGCAGGGAGTGGGGATCGAGGATCTGCTGACTACCCTGGAGGAGATGCTTCTGGAGGAGATGGAGGATGTGGATCTCGTCATCCCGTACAAGGTGAGCAACCTGCTGGACCTATGGCACAAGCAGGGCATTATCGAGCGGGAAGACTATGGCCAGGACGGCATCCATGTGCGCGGCAAACTGCCCAAGCGCATAAAAGGCATGGTACAGGGCAATATCTAGATCTTTTGTCCAGTCTGTGACAAGGAGGACATATATTAGAGGCGTCCTCCTTCTTTCAATACGGGACGGAGTGAAGGGCTAGGGGGCGTCGTCGTCAGTCGAGGGGCTGGCAGGCGGCGACCAGGGACAGAGTCATCGCCAGCACCAGACCCGTTACCCATCTCCGCGATGACTGTCGCTCCATATCAGAACTCCCCCAAGTAAAATTGATGAATCCTTCCCTCCTGTAACAACCAGTATATCACATAACGTGTAACACCGTATGACAGAGGGGTAATCATCTCGCCATACGGTGTTACAATCTCGTTACATAGGCGATGAGGGCCAGTCAGGTCCATATCTGGCAATACGAACCTCGACTCTTCCTTCCCGCTACGGCACGCGAAAGCGGAACACCCACGGGCCGGCAAGCCTCACATCCTCGTATGGAGGTACTAGTTCGGTTCCTACCAACTCGGCTACCGTCAGCGTCCACTCACCTCGCCGTTCATAGAGGGATGCCGGAAAGCCATATATGTGGACAGGCGAGTCATCAGCAACGGCATAGAAGTACTCACGGCTCTTCCTCTCGCCGGGCGCTTTGAGCGTCACGATGGACGTCCAGCTCGTTTCCACTTCGGTCGGTGGATCGAAACGCAGGTAGGCCCGGGTCTCCGAAGGAGTGACCACCAGCCGCTCCAACTTCATCGTCACCCCCGCCGCCTCCAAAGTCTGGTTCACCTCGGCCACCCGTCCAGGGATAAAGGGCACGCTAAAGTCAAAGGCAAAGGTCCCAACGACGTCCTCCTGAGGCATGGGCTCCAGTTCCACCACCATGGGCTCCGCCGGGTCACTCGATGAACCGGGAGAGCTGTCTGGCGTGTCGGTGGGCGGAACAATCTCCCTCAACTCCATCGTCAGCCGCAAATCCAACTCCTCGGGCGCGCCCTCCACAGGGGAAGCATCGAAAGAAAGCACATAAGCCCCTTCGCCGGGCGGAAGAGAGACATTGTAAATATCGGACTGGCCTCTGGTTCCAAATCCGGTTGTCATGGGAAAGACGGTGTCGTCCTCGGTTAGCGTCACCCTTTCATCGTAGTGCCGGCCCTTTGGGCCTTCGACTCTATAGCCGACGACGATGCGGTTGGCATCGGCATAGGCCCGCTCCAGGGTAACGGTAACACCATTCACCGTCTGACTCAGATCAAGTTCCTGCACCAGATCGGCCTGTTCGACGTGCTGCAAGCCGGCTTCCTGCTGAAACAACCGCCCCACAGCAGGGGCCACCGCATAGCCCACCGCGCTGAAGGTCAGGAGCAAACCCAAGAGCAGCGCCGCCCAACCCAGATGGGTGACAGGCATAAGCGCCTGCGGGAGCAAGCGGCGAAGAGAAGGCACTCGCCACCCCTTGGACCTCTCGCTCACCCCCTGGTCTTCTTTATGAACTGCTCCCTCCCGCATTCCGGCGACCAGACGATTCCCTAACCGCTTTCGAAACCCATCGTCGGCCTGAGGCACGGTACGGACCAGGCGGGCACAAAATCCATAGAGCGAATCCCCACCATGCCGGTCATCGCCCCCTTTGGCGATGCTCTCCTCAATTTCCTCCAACAACTCTTGCTCCCGCTCCATCAACTCATACCGCTTGTTCATCGTGCACCTCCCTCTTTACCTCATCCATGTACCGACGGTGCAGATCCTTCAGTCCCCGACACAGGTGCGAGGCCACAGTGCGCTCGTCCAACGCCAACAGTTCAGCGATCTCTTTATTGCGCAGACCGCCAAAGAACCGGAGGAGGACCACCTCCCGGCGTCTAGGCGAGAGCGTCTCGATCAGCCGCCGCAAGTGGGCGAATCTCTCCTTCTGGGCAAAGGCATCAGCTGGAGACAGAGCGCCAGACGCCAGATCGGGCAGATCCTCCAGGGGAACCACCGCCTCAGAGCCTCGCCCACGCCGGTAAAAGTCGCTCACCCGGTTGCGGACGATACGAAAAAGCCAGGCAGCAAAAGAGCCCTTGCCACGCCACTGAAACGTGTCCAGTTTATCGACCACGGTCAGAAAGGCATCGGCGACGATATCCTCCACATCCTGCGCCCGCCCCACGCGATAACTCGTGTAGGCGTAAACCCTGGGAAAGTAGTGATCGTACAGCGCCTGAAGGGCCTTGGGTTCGCTCGCGGCGCGCTTTAACAGCGCTCGCTCCTGTTTGGGGTCCATCCGATCCACACTCCTGTTTAGGATCCATCCAACTCACTACTTATAACGCGTGAGGGCGGAAAATACTGCATCGGGAAAGCGGCGGATGGGCTATCCAGGCAGCGTGCGCCACACCTATGCCATGGGCAGGCGCAGGGTGAAGGCGGTACCCTCGTCACGGCGACTGCGCACGGCCATGCTGCCGCCGTGGTGACGGGCCACGGCGCGCACCAGCGCCAGCCCCAACCCGCTGCCCTCCACCGCACGGGCGCCATCACCGCGATACAGTTCCTCAAAGATGTGGGGGAGATCCTCCGCGGGAATGCCGGGGCCGGTATCGGCCACCTCGACGACTATCCAACGATCATCCTCAAAGGCGCGTACCTCGATGGCGTCGCCGGGACAGGTGAACTTGCAGGCATTATCCACCAGGTTATAGCAGGCCAAAAAGATCAGGTCCCGGTCGCCGGACGCGGGCGGCAGCGGCCAGGGAGCCTGAGGCAGGGTGAGGGAGACCTGACGATCGGGTGTCTCCCTCGCCAGATCGACCACCTCGGTCAGCAGCGTGCCCACATCCACGGGGGCGCGCTCCAGGGGGCGGCGCTCCAGTTCCACGAGTTTACGTAGATCACCGACCAGACGATTGAGGCGCATCAGTTGTGTCTCCACGCTGGCCTGGACGGCGTCCCGTTCGGGGCCATCGTCAAGGGAGGCCAGGTTGGCCAGTCCGGCGCGGAGGGCGGTGAGGGGATTTTTTAACTCATGGTCGAGGCGACGTAAAAAGCGCTGGCGGTCGTCGGTCCAGGCGGCGCGGGCGGCCTCCAGGTCGCGGGCGCGGCGGCGCCCGGCGTACACGGCGACGGCCGCAGCCGGCAACGCCAGCAAGGTGAGCAGCGCCCCGAGCAGCAGGAACAGCGTACCCACGTCGGCGCGCAGCCGAAAGATCAGCAGCGGATCGGAAAAGAGACCGGCCTGCCAGAACAGTGCCGCCAGCAGACCCAGCAGCAATGGAACCAGAACCGCCACCAGCGGCCACCACCGAGACCATCTTTCGCGACTCACGATACAGCCTCCACCGGGGCCACGAAACGGTAGCCCTGCCCCACCACCGTCTCGATGAAACGGGGGGCGTCCGGATCGTCGTCAAGGGCGCGGCGCAGTTCGGCCACGCGGGCATCCACGGCGCGGGTGGCGACGACATAGTCCCAACCCCATACCGCATCCAGCAGTCGCTCCCGGCTCAGCACTTCTTGGGCGTGAAGCATCAGGTACTCCAGCAGGGCCACCGCACGAGAGGTGAGTTCCACAGGCTGTCCATCCTTCTCCACGCGCCGGGCCGTGCGGTCGAGGGTCACGTCGCAGGCACGGAGTCGGCCCGCCACCGCCAGTGGCTTCTGCTCAAGGGCCGCGCCCCGGCGGCGCAGCACAGCCCGCATGCGGGCGATCAGTTCGTGGGGATCAAAGGGCTTGTTGAGGTAGTCGTCCGCCCCCTCTTCCAGAGCCATGGCCCGCTCCGTCGATTCCCCCACCTGGGTGAGGAGGATCACGGGCGTCCAGTCGCCCTTTTGGCGCAGCCGCCGCAGCACCTCCCGCCCGTTCAATTTAGGCATCAGCACGTCCAGGACGATCAGATCCAGCGCAAAGGCGGCAGCCCGCTCCAGTGCCTCTTCCCCATCGGCGGCCACGGCCACGGCGAATCCGGCGCGCTCCAAGATGGGGGCCAGATTATCCGTGATGGCCTTCTCATCATCCACCAGCAAGATATACTTCCGGCTCTTTGAGCGTTGCATCAACTCGGCCTCCCTATCCTTCACAACGAGCGTTCGACTTTCCCAAAGTGACAGGGAGGCGTCTCTGAGAGACGCCTCCCTTTACCGATGCAAATGCAAGACGGATTATGAGATTACGAGGCGTCATCCTCTTTGTCGGAGGACAGACGATGGCGCAGGGCATCGATGTGCCGCGCGTCGTTCACCCAACGCACCCATCTCCCCTCTGGCGTGGACCGCAGGCAACTGGTGGAGGCCCAATCCAGTTCGAACCAGCAGGTACGCAGGCGAACCACGCCCCCGCCCAAAAACTGGCGCAGCATGACGTTTATGGGGCCGGCATGGGAGACGACGGCCACGCGTTGTAGGTCCTTGTCGGCTATCACATCCATCATCCGCTGCCATCCCGCCTCCACGCGCTTCCACATGCGCGCGTTGCCGTGGGCAAAATGGTCGCTCTCCCAACTTGCCAGATCCTCTTCCGGCAATTCTCCGGAATAGTCCACCAGGTGATCGAGACAGACCTCGCGAAACTCGGGCATCTCCATACGCGGCACGTTGGGAAAGCGCTCAGAGATGGCGTCCGCTGTCTGCCGCGCCCTGGGCATGGTGCTCAAAAAGAGGTACTGCAGATCCCACTCGTCGCACCGTTCCGCCAGGCGCTCGGCCATCTCGTGGCCCAGCGCCGTCAGCGGATTGTGCGCCGTTATCGTTGCCGGAGGATCATAATCGACGTGTGCGTGCCGAAAGAGATAGATATCAACCATAGTTTTCAGACACGCAGCCGCCTATACATTCTCCTCCAACAGCGGAACGGTCGGCTCCCCTTCCAGATAGCCCAACGAGGCGAGGAACTGATCCAGCCGATACAGCGTGCGCTCGAACCAGGGAGAGCGATTGAAGAAGCCGTGCCCCTCCCCCGATGCCACGTGGAGTTCGGCGCGATTGCCCGCATCCTCCATCAACTGCACAAAGGTCTCGGACTGCTCAACCGGCACCACGGCATCGTTCTCCCCGTGAAAGGCCACGGCTGGTGGCAATCCCTCCTCGATATAGAGGTTGGGAGAAAGTGCCCTGGCCAACTCTGCGGAGCCAAACCGCTCCACGATGCCGGGAAGATCGGCGGATAGATCCAAGGCGGGATTGAAGAGGGCCAGAGCGTTGGGAACAGAGGAAACTGTCTCGTCCTCATCCTCAGCCTCAAATCCCTCTATCATAGCCGTGCAGGCTGCCAGATGGCCACCGGCCGACCCGCCCGCGGCCATCAAACGCTGGGAATCGAGCCCCAACTCTTTGGCATGGGCGCGCATCCAGCGGACGGCGCTCTTGGCATCCTCCACGCAGCTATCCGGCAGCACGTTTTGGCGCGACTTGACGCGATAGTCGGCGCAGGCGGCCACCATGCCCCGGTCCGCCAGGTATTGGGCCTGGCGCCGGAAATGGTTCGCCGTGCCCTGCTGCCATCCGCCCCCAAAAAAGAAGACCGCTCCCGGTCGCCGATCACTCTCTTGCCAATCCGACGGCAGATAAAGGTACAGGAACAGTCTGACCTGATCCGTCATCTTGTAGATATACGCTCTCTGCGCATCAATCATCGTCTCACCTCATGCTCCTATCATCGTAGATGTCTAGTGGTGGAACAGGCGAACACCTGTGAAGCACATGACGATCCCGTATTTATCGCAGGCCGCGGTGACACTCTCGTCGTTCAAAGAACCGCCGGGCTGGGCCACGTAACTGACGCCGCTGCGCGACGCGCGATCGATGGAATCGCGGAAGGGGAAAAAGGCATCCGAACTGAGGGCCACTCCCCCCACCCGATCCAACCATTCCCTTTTCTCTTCCGCTGTGAGACGCTCGGGGACCACCGCAAAGGCCTTTTCCCAGGCAACCTCCTCGGCCTCGGAAATCTCTTCCAAAAAGTAGACATCGATGGCATTGTTCTTTTGGGCCCGCGAGATACCCTCGGCGAACTGGAAGTTCAGCACGCGCGGATGCTGCCGTAGAAACCAGAGATCGGACTTGGAGGCCGCAAGGCGCGTGCAGTGCACGCGGGACTGCTGTCCCGCCCCCACGCCGGTCACCTGACCGTTATAGGCAAAGCATACGGAATTGGATTGGGTGTACTTGAGGGCTACGGAAGCGACGATGAGATCGCGGAGCCCCGATGCAGGCAGATCCTCGTTCTCCGTCACGATATTCTCAAAATAGTCCTCCAAGAGCATGATGTCGTTGCGCGGCTGCTGCAGGATCAGACCAAAGACGGTACGCTGCTCCATCTCCGGAGGCCCATAGGCGGGATCGATCTGCAGGATGCGATAGCCGCCGTTCCGCTTCTGTTTCAGGATCTCCAGGGCATCCGGCTCATAGCCGGGAGCGATAATGCCGTCCGATACCTCACGGCGCACGACGCGAGCCGTGGGCACGTCGCAGGGATCGCTCAGGGAAATCCAATCACCAAAGGACGACATGCGATCAGCGCCTCGGGCCCGGGCATAGGCCGTGGCCAACGGAGAGAGTTCCAGATCCTCCACAAAGCAGGCCTTTTTCTCCGCCTCGCTCAGGGGGATGGACACGGCGGCTCCCGCCGGGCTCACATGTTTGAAAGAGGCGGCTGCTGGCTGCCCCAGGAGGGTCTTTAACTCACTCACCAACTGCCAACCGTTCAGGGCATCCAACAGGTTTATATAGCCCGGCTTTCCATTCAGGGCCTCAAAGGGCAGATCGCCCTGCTCCACAAAGACGCGGGCTGGTTTCTGGTGTGGATTCACACCATAGCGTAGGCTCATCTCGCCAGACATAGATCCCTCCCTTGTTATCAAAGATTCGCTTTTTGCGTAGGACACACTGGCTTATTGTACGAGGGGTAGAGAGCATTGACAAGTGGGCCAATCCATTCCAATATCGGTTCCTCCCTCTCTCTGATGGGATGGAACTGATTCTGCACCGGCACCGCCCCCCTTTACGGCGGGGGCCCCTGCAAAGTCCTGTATCTCAGGATCCTGTGGTGGACAATTCCCTGCCATATTATAATAGATACGTCTCAGATCATCCGTGTAAGGAGTCAACCATGGTCAAGGCCAGCGAGAAATCCGATATCATAAGTCCTGTCATCCGTTGGGTGGCGCGCGTCTGGAGTATCGTCAGCCTGGGATTCGTGCTGCTGATAGTGGGCGGGGAACTCGCCTCGCCCACAGGGTCACCGCCTATAGCGGCACGCGACCTCTTGGGCATGGCCCTTTTCCCCGTGGGAGTATGTGTGGGACTTGTGGTGGCCTGGTGGCACGAGGGGCTGGGCGGCACCATAACGGTGAGCAGTTTGCTGGCTTTTTATGTCCTTCTGTGGGGCTTTGACGGGCACTTTCCCCGTGGTCCCTATTTTGCGCTGGTGGCGGCACCGGGCGTCCTGTTTCTTCTACTGTGGAGCATCGCCCTTGTAAGAAGCCAGTCCAGGCCCGCTCATGACACAACGTAGAGCGGCTCGCCGATATCCTCTATGGGGAGGCGGAAACGGGCCTCCAAACGGCCTCCTCCGCCCGCACCAGGTACACCTGGCCCACGAGGTCGCCCAACGCCAGCAGCCCCCGCTCCTCGCCCTCTACGCTGATGTCCAGGTCGGTGAAACGTTCCTCCAATCGCCGCTCGGAAAAGGGCGTCCCCTGAGCCCGAGCCCACGTCTCGCCCCTATCCGTCGAACGGTAGAGGCCCAGAGAGGAAAGCACGTACACGGTGCCATCCCGATCATAGAAGGGAGACCTTTGCTTTGCCACCACAAATTCTCCCGCCGGCAAAGAGAAAACGGTCCGCTCTGGGTCATCCCCCCACGTGAGTATGCGGCTCCCTTTAGGCGCACGAAGCATAGTGTCTTCCGATTCCTCACCTAACAGGGCCTCCGCCCGGGGAAGATCCTCTCCCTCAGCGACCTGAGCAACCAGTTTCCACGTCTGCCCCCGATCCGAGGACCGAAATAAGGACCGCCCCACCTCGTGGGAACTCAGATCGCGGTAGCGGCAATAGGCCAAAAGGGTACCATCGATACCGTAATCCTGCGAAAGGGCGATCTCTTCCACCTGAAGGTGAGTCAGACCGCGCCACATGGGCTGCCAGGTATCGCCCCTATCCAGGGAACGCCACACGCCAAACCCCTGTCCATCACCGTCCCATCCCCCCACAAAAAGGGTTCCATCGTCCTCGTACGCGGACGACATAGCCAGCACGAGATGGGCGCCCGTATCGTGCCGTGCCTGCGGCAGCCCGCCCCCAAGCCGCACCCAATCACGCCCGTCCGTATGGGAGCGATAGAGAGCATTCTCGCTCACGACGAAGAGAGTCTTATCCACGTCATAGCGCGGCGAGAGGGATAACTGGGCAACGCCTCCCTCGAGTGTGGTCTGCTGGGGGACTGTGGGAACAGCGAACTCTCCCCCCTGGGGCTGCAACAGCGCCAGTCGAGAGCCTTCCAAAGCATAGAACAGATCGAGAGCCCCGTCATAACTATGCACACGGTGGCGCGTCGTATATCCCAACGGCGTCCACGTCTCCGTATCCACCACCAACCAGTGGCCATCGCGGGGTACAAAGCCCTGGGCACCATCCGGTGAGAGCATCTCCAAAAGAACGCCGTCGCGCCAGGAGATGACCTCACCACTCTCAACGTCGCGGACGAACAGGTTTACGTGTGAGACATCGGGCCCCCTGTAGCGCACGTTCTCATAAACGCGGCCGCCTATTGGAGGAAGCAGCCTCTCCCCACCCACACCGGCCAGGACACTGATGGTATGGGTCACGGGCGTCAGCGTATCAAGGGAAAAAAATCGCGGCGTGGGAACCGCACCGGAGCCTCTCCCCCACGTCGTCACAACCACGGACAAGACGCCAAGGGTCGGGTGTACTTTTAAATCGCGCACAAACTGATTCCCCGTACAGCCACGACAAGACTGGGCATCGATATCGGGGGTCAGAGAATCGATCCGTTCAAGGCTCCCCCCATCGTACACGTGTGCACCATACGCTGCGACATATATCTCATCCCGCAGAGCATTGTAGGCAGGCACACCCCCCTCGGGGATGACGCCCACATGTTCGTCCCTCATCAGGTCCCAGATCTGCACCTCCCCCTCCCCGAGTTGATACACCTCCCCCTCCGCTCCGACGAGGGCCCGCGCCCGCCGCGCGTCCAGGGCGATGCGATTGCCCCCTGTGATA
This sequence comes from Anaerolineales bacterium, assembly GCA_046538105.1. GTDB lineage: Bacteria > Chloroflexota > Anaerolineae > UBA1429 > UBA1429 > JAWLEV01. Next base: position 79,112 of record JBKHJO010000002.1, read on the forward strand.
ACGCGGGATACCTGGAAATCGTCCACGTCGATGATGCTGATCTGCGAACCATCGCCCTGTCCCACGAGCAGGAGGCCATTCTGATCATCCAGAACCATCTGGCCCGCCCCAGCCGGTACCGAACGATCCAAACCGAGAGTCCCCTTTTGCAGATGGGCGATATCCACCTCATAGACGACGGCGCCCGTATCGTTCATGTACAGGCTCTCCTTATCACGATCCACAATGAGTCCGCACAGTTCGACACCGAGTTGTACCGACTGGTCGATCTCCAATGTGACGCCGTCGACGGCGATCACCCTGTGTCCCTGTCGATCCAGAACGTAGAGGCGCGCACCATCACCTTGCTCATCGGCCAGGACAGCGCCCGCGAACGGCCACGCCTCGCCTGTCCCCTCTTCCGTCATATCGGTGCTACACAGGTACAGCAGGTAAGACTGGCCAGGCGGATAGGTAATATAGGTAAAGACGAGGCGTTCCGAGGTTACATCCCCCCACACCAATTCTTTCTGCTGATCGTCAATGCGTGCGAGTTCCTCCTGCAAAACGCCCTCATCCAAACTATAAAGGAGCACCGAGGACGTCTCTTCCCCTTGCGCCAAAGGCCCCTGAACAACAAAAAACTCGCCTCCCTCATCCACAATCAGGGCCCGCACAGTCTCCAGTGGCATCTTTACCTCCCAGAGGGGGGTGATCTCTGGCAACGCATAGGCATAGACAGTATTAGAGAGGGAGACGAGCAAGATATCCATATCCTCTGTAAAGACCACGCGACGCTCCGCGCCCCTGGAAGGATACACAAGGTCGTCTATTATGTCGAGTTCTCGAGAGTCACGAACCTGCAGGCGGTCGGGCAGGGACAGATACAGGCATTCCCGCTGGGCGTCCACCCACATGTCGTCCACGTATCCAAGGGGACGCAGATCGACATCATATACCTGTTGGCCATCGGCGGTATCCAGGGCAAGGAGATATTCCCCGTCTTCCCTTTCACAGATCAGGTAGACCCATCCACCTTCAGCGGCCATGGGGGCCCTCGGCATCCCGGGCAGGGACCAGATATCCTGCACAGTGCCCGCCTCAAGATCTATGACTGCCATACAGGCTCCCGCGGCGTCGGGGGCCCCATGATGAGAACAAAGAACGTAGGCGGTATGGCCATCCACGGCCAGGGCCGTGGGATCGTAGGCGTTGCCCACCGCCGGCCCCAAATTCAGTTCTGCGAGCACCGAAGGCAAAGGCTCCGGAGGCGTAGGAGAGGGAGAGGGGGACACGGCCGTGGGCGAAGGAGACACGACTGGACTGGGGGATGCCGTAAGAAAGGAGGATCTCGAGGGGGTGGAGGGCACCGTGGGAGAGATGACAGGCCGCGTCTCTCTCTCCCCCCCGAAGCAACCCGCAACCAGGATTAGAAAGACACATAACACAAAGATTTTGCACCACCACAAGGACCGCTGCACGTCTTCTCCCACCCTAGATCTGCGATATCCCGCAAACTATTTCCAGGCCAAGAGCGCAAAGGCCTCTATGACAGATCCTCCAGCACGCGCTCATTGCGACAGGCGATACCCTCCTCACCCTCTCCCGGATGACAGAGATCACAACGCACGCAGGCGACCTCGTCGATGAGGCCCTGTTTTATCTTGCGCACGAGATCGGGCTCGGCAATCAAGGGGCGACAGAGACTGATCAACTGTACCGCACCATTGCTTAACACGCGCTCCATACATCGGCGCGTACGAAAGCCATAGACCAAAGCGAGGGGATAGTCAGGCCCAACGGCGTCGCGCACGGCCCCGGCCAGGGGACGCAAGGGCGCCTCGACGGTGAGATCCATCCACTCTGGCCGACCGAGGGCAAAGCTTATCTCCACACAATCGATGCCATAGCTGGCGCACCATGCGGCTATCCTGGCCCCCTTCTCCACATCCAGCCCACTGCTTTCACGCCCAGCCACGCCGAGCTTGATCCACACAGGATAATGGGGGCCAACCTGACGCCGCATCTCGGCAACGACGGCTTTCAGGAAAGCGCTCCTCCGCTCCTCATCCCCTCCCCAGCGATCCTGCCGGAAGTTCGTCTCTGGTGTCAGAAACTGGGTGATGAGATAACCGTGCGCGCCATGTATCTGCACACCGTCAAAGCCCGCCTCCCGCACGCGGCGAGCAGCCTCACCGAACTGCGCTACGACCTTTCCAATCTCCCCCTCGGACATGGTCCGCGGCTTCACAAGATCGTTGGTGGCCACCCCAGAAGGGGAAAGGGGGTGGGGCGTTACCTCCGGATCCACGTTCGCCCCCGCGTGGTTGATTTGCATCATCACCCGCCCGCCGGCCTTTTGGGCCGGACGAATGACATCCCGCCAGGGAGATATGAGATCATCGCTGGCCATGGCAGCCATACCCGCATGCGCGCGACCGGCAAAGGAGACACAGGTATGTCCCGTCACGATCAGCCCCACCTCTCCCTCGGCCAGTTCGCGGTATATATGGGCCATCTCTGGCGTGGGGGCTCCTGTCTCCTTATCTGCCACGAATTCCGCCGTTGCCGAGCGCATGACGCGATTCCGAAGATGCAAGTCGCCTACGGTAAGGGGGTCAAACAGTGTCACCACGAAACACCCTCCTTCAGATTACGGTACGTCATGATCATGGCTACCCGAACCGTACTGAAAAGCGCCCTCTACTTTGTCTTTTGCACGCCCTCCAGCAGGCCCTTCACATAGCCCACGGCAAAGAGTCGTCCCTTGATCTGCCATTCCATCGGTTCCTCGCCCTCCATGGCCGGATAGTGATCGGGACGCATGGGACCATCAAAACCGACGTCACAGTAGGCCTTCAGCGCAGCAAACATGTCCGTATCGCCCTCATCGTGAAAGGTCTCATAAAAGCTGGGCACGGCGCCCCTGATATTACGAAAATGCGCGAAAAATATCTTGTCCTGCTCGCCAAAGTACCGGATGGTCTCGGGAAGATCCACTCCCATCTCGGCAAAACAGCCCTGACAGAAGGTGATCCCGTTATTGGGACTGGGCACCAGATCGATCAATTTCTGAAAATCCTCGGGTGTACTCATGATGCGGGCCATACCCCGAATGGGCGAGATGGGCGGATCGTTGGGATGCATAGCCAGTCTGACGCCGGCCTCCTCGGCCACCGGCACGACGATCTCCAGAAAGTAATCCAGGCTCTCCCACAACTGCTCCACGCTGACCTCCCCCACCTCAGTAAGGGGCGCATTCTCGAGCAGATGGTGCTCATAGGCCGTGGCCCGAGCGCCGCCCCGGACTCGCCTGGTGCGAGACGTCCGCAGCACGTTAAGTGTGGGCGCCCACCCGTAGCAGAGGATGGGTATATCGGCCGCACCCATGTGCAAGACCGATTGACAGAAGGCCTGAATATCCTCGTCGCGCCCCGGCTGCCCCAGCATGGCCCTATCAGAGAGATGGATACTCTCGATTACCGAGAGGGTGAGCCCGTGGCTCTCGATCTTTTGTCTCAATCGCTCCCACTCCTCCACCGGGGGCAGTTCGCCCGATTCCGCGCGCGGTGGACCGGATACGATGTCACTCAGTCCCATCTGCCTGGCCAATCTCAATTTAGAGTCTGTAGGCTCCCCGATGTGTGTCGCGATCCTCATCTTTTTCCCCACCTTTCGTCGTGACATTGTGCATATCCTAATGCCTAAACCTCCATACGTCAAGGGGCCACCTCGGTAGCCTCGAAGAATCACTGCGCAATTCCTCACTGCCCGTTTCATTTCGGTGGTCTGTTGCGCCCGCTAAACTGGGCTTTTAGGGCCTTAAGACTTTGCGCTATAGTCAGATCACGTGTTTGAGTGCGAAAGGCCCGTTCGCGGGACGCTGAGGGAAAACGCTAGCGCCTTTCAGCGTATGTCAGGACTTTCGTAGCGCAGAGCCTTTGCACCTGCGCGGGCGGACCAATCCTAAGAGCAATGAAAACGCCATGGAAAGCATCTGTCGAATGCTTTCCATGGCGTCGCCGCGAACTATTACCCACCGGGCCGGTCCGCTATTCCTCCAGCCCACCAAGATCCGCACTACGATGCAGGGTCGAGGGGCTCGCAAAGCCGCTGGACGTGATCTGACCACTGCCGCCAAAGAGACGGATTTTGTGCCGCACCACCTCTTTTACATTCTCGCGGGAATAGGCCAGGAACTTGCGGGGATCCACGTTATCGGGCATCTCGGCCATACCTTCTTTGAGGCCCCGTACAAAGCCCTGATTGAGCATGGTGGCCACATTGATCTTGGCGATACCATGCTGGATGGCCGCCACCTCGCTCTCCTCTTGTACACCGGAGGAACCGTGCAAGACAAGGGGAATATCAACTTTCTCGTGGATCGCCTTGAGTCGCTCGATATTCAACTCCGCCTCGGCCTCCTTCATGGCATGCACCGAGCCTATGGCCACCGCCAGGGAATCACAGCCGGTGCGAGCCACAAAATCCACCGCCTGATCGGGATCAGTCATAGCCGCCTCGACTTCCTCTGGCGTGACGTCGTCCTCCGACTGCAGCACACGTCCCAACTCGGCCTCCACGGGGATATCCACGATATGCGCGATCTCGGCGATCCTGGCAGTAGTGGCCACGTTCTCATAATAGGGCAGTTTGGAGCCATCGAACATCAGTGAGGTAAAGCCCGCTCGCAGGCAGCGCACGTTCTGAGCAAAGTCCGTGCCGTGATCCAGATGCAGCGCCACGGGGACATCCGCCCTCCCGCCGATCACCTGCACCAGGGCAGCAGCAGTCTCCAGGCCCGCGTAGCGGATCGCACCCTGACTTACCTGCAGAATCACCGGCGCGCGCTCCTCCACGGCGGCCTCTACGATGGCCTGTACCTGCTCCATATTGTTGGCATTGAATGCCCCGACGGCATAGTGCCCTTCCATCGCTGCGCGAAGCATCTCCTTGGTCGATACGAGGGTCATATTGTCGACTCCTTTTACATATTTTGCGGCAAGCAACTCCCATCAGGCGAGGAAGAGATTTTCACAGGGGCGACGGGATATGGAAATGAGGTTGCTGCCTCATCACATCGGCGGGCAATCCCGTCCCCCATTCGTATGGTGAAAAACGCTTTTTCCTGCTTGCCAAGATGTACCTTCTAAAGTATCATCATGCCGAAGGTGGGATTCGAACCCACACGGAGTTGCCTCCAGTGGTTTTTGAGACCACCGCGTATTCCTTTCCGCCACTTCGGCTGGATTCAATCAAGAGTATAGATAGATTGGACTGCCCCGTCAAATCCCTGGGCATCCGGATTGCCAGCCATCATATGCTCAAACAACTGCCAATAACGGAAAGTCATGGACGAGAAGGAAATCATCAAGACGGCTCAACAGGGCGACGTGGAAGCGTTCAACCAACTCGTGCGTTCCTATGAGCAACTCGCCTACAACGTCGCCTATCGCATCCTTGGCGACTATGACAGGGCCATGGATGCCACGCAGGATGCCTTTCTGCGTGCCTATCGCGCCCTGGACCAATTCCGGGGCGGCTCCTTCAAATCCTGGCTCTTGCGCATCACGACCAACTGCTGCTACGACATATTACGCGACAAGCAGCGCCATCCCAGCACCCCCGTTAACGACCTCGTGGAGAATCCGGAACACAGTGACATCCTGGAGGATCACGCCGAGTCCGCCGAGAATGGTCTCGTGCGCGAGGAACTGGGGCTGGGCATTCAGCAGGGATTGAACACGCTGCCCTACGATCAGCGTGTAGCGGTGATTATGGCCGACATACAGGATATGAGTTATGAGGAGATCGCCCAAGTGACATCTGTCCCTCTCGGGACGGTCAAGTCGCGCATCAATCGCGGCAGAAAAAAACTCCGGGATTACCTTTTCGAGCACAGGGAACTTTTGCCCGAGGAATTCCGTCTATTATATGAATCGGAAGACAGCAGCCAGACAGGATAGCAGAAGATGGCCTTTCGCCTCGACCACAGGTTTACACAAGAGAATTTGTCCGCTTACCTGGATGGGCAGTTAACAGCCAAGGAGAGAGGGCGCGTGGAACGCCATCTCGCCGAATGCTCCCGTTGTCAGGAGGAACTAGAGTCGCTTCACAACACCGTAGAGTTGCTGCACGCCGTTCCTCCCATTCCGCTACCCCGTTCCTTTGATCTGCCAGCCTCGGCCGAGGAGGAGCGAGAGCACTACCGTTTCTGGAGCCGCATGCATATGGCACTCCGAACGGCCACGGCTGTGGCCTCCCTGCTGCTGGTACTGTTCCTCTCGGGGGATCTGGCGATCAGTCAGGGGCTCATTCCCCTGCCTGGGCAAACCACAAAAGCACCACAAGAGGTAGATATGGCGGTGGAGATGGCCGAGGTCCCTCAAGAGGAGACGCAGGCTCCGTCCCCCTCGCCTTGGGAGGAACCAGAAGGCATGGAAGAAGAGATTCCTACAACGGCGGAACATGTAACGGAAGAGATCAGCCCGGAGAAGGCAGCCGAGCCCGAGGTTGGGATATTGGAGAGGGATCCACTGCCGGAAGCATCGGAGACAGCAGGCACTCCTGCCACGACCACGCCCCAGACAACCACGAAAGCGCCACCCAGGCCACCCGAACCCACGGCCACGATGGCACCCCCTTCACCGAGGGACCATCCACCTGCCGAACCGGACCAGCACCCCGTGTGGAGGATATGGAAGTGGCTACGTACGGGATGGACGGCCCTCTCGGGCCTGCTCCTTGTGCTCGTCGCTGGCCTGCTCTGGACGTGGCAAAAGCGCCGCCTCCGCTGATTCACTTCGCGGCTGAATGAAATTGACAGAGGGAACGATGATTTGTCCCCGACGAATAGTCGGTATATATTTTTATGTACGTCTTTCCGTTAGCGATTGATCTCAAGAATTGTCGGAAGGCGAACCTCGAGGAGGAGGCGGCCCCAGCACAGGTTATGCGCTAGTACACTTCTGATAAGTGAGAAACCGATTGTGTCCTGGGTCTATGTGGGTCCGGGCACTTTTTTTTTCTTGGAGGTAAGAATGTCCGATTATGAAAAAGGGGTTTTAAACATCCTGGCTGACGGCTCGTGTGAACCCCATGTCGCGATACACGAACTGCTGCTCGATGTCGATCCTAGCGTCGCCCGGGCGCTGGAAGGCGAAAGAAGGCGAGAAGAGGAGACCATCAACCTCATCGCCTCCGAGAACTATGCCAGTGAGGCCGTGCGCGCGGCCCAGGGGACCCTGTTCACAAACAAGTATTCCGAAGGATATGCTGGACGACGTTACTATGGGGGATGCCAGTATGCGGATGCCATCGAGGAACTGGCCATCCAGCGGGCCAAAGAACTGTTCGACGCGGATCACGCGAACGTGCAGCCCCACTCGGGCTCTCAGGCCAACGCGGCGGCCTATATGGCCATTCTCGATCCCGGTGACCGCGTCCTGGCCATGAGCCTGGCCCATGGAGGCCATCTAACTCATGGCCACAAATTGAGCTTTTCCGGCCAACTATACGACTTTCGCCATTATGGCGTGCGGCGTGACACAGAACGCATCGATTATGACGATCTGGCCTCACAAGCCCAAGACTTTGAGCCCAAACTAATCGTGGCCGGCGCCAGCGCCTATCCGCGCACCATCGATTTCGCCCGTCTTCGACAGATCGCCGACGACGTGGAAGCCTACCTCATGGTCGACATGGCGCACATCGCCGGTCTGATCGCGGCTGGCGTCCATCCCAGCCCCATACCCTTTGCAGATATCGTGACGGCGACGACACACAAGACCCTACGTGGCCCCCGCGGAGGACTGATCCTTTGTACGGAGAAACTGACCAGGGCCATCGATAGGGCCGTCTTCCCAGGGACTCAGGGTGGTCCCTTGATGCACGTCATAGCGGCCAAGGCGGTGGCCTTTGGCGAAGCGCTGACCCCCGCATTTGACCGCTATCAGCACCAGATCGTGCACAATGCCCAGACGTTGGCCGGGGCACTGTCTGAGGAAGGACTGCGCCTGGTATCCGGGGGTACGGACAATCACCTCATGCTGATCGACCTGGCTCCCCACGATCTGACGGGACGCAAGGGCCAGAACCTACTGGAGGAGGCGAACATCATCTGCAACAAGAACCGCATCCCCTTTGACCCGCTCCCCGCCCGAGTGACGAGCGGCATCCGTCTGGGAACGCCCGCCGTGACCACCCGTGGCTTTGGTGAGGAGGAGATGGAAGAAGTGGCGGATCTCATTCTCCGGGTCATACACGACACGGACGACCCAAGGACTCTGCAAATCGTGGGCGAACGGGCCCTGGAACTCTGCCACGCCTTTCCCCTTCACTAAGGGGGGACATATCGACCGCTTTTACGAATACAAGAACCTCCGTAGTCGGGCCGGATGGTCCGTGATGATGCCATCGACATCAAGAGCGATCATCTCGCGCATCCTCTCCGCCTCGTTCACCGTCCAGACGTTGACGCGGTAGCCGTTTTCCTTTGCCCAGCGGATATATTCCTCATCCACCACGCTGTGATGGGGATGTAGGGCCTGGGGCTGTACAAGATGCCGCCATATGCGGGGGGAAGAGCGAAGGGAGCCGGGAGTGTAGAGTAACCCCCGTTGAATCTCTGGGGCGACATTTCTCAGGCGCATGAGAACGAGGGGGTTAAAGGAAGAGATGAGTATCCTATCCTCATATTCCCGGGCGCGAATCATGTCGGCGATTTCTTCCTCCAGCCCTTCGCTGCGGAGCCCCTGGCTCTTGATCTCTATATTCAACCTGATGCCCCCCTCCACAAAGGGCAACACGTCGTCCAGCGTGGGAATGCGCTGGCCTGCATGCTCGGGGCCAAACCAGGAGCCCGCGTCCAACATGCGAAGGCTATCCTTTGAGATAGTGCGCACCAGCCCGGAACCGTCCGTCGTGCGGTCGACCGTATCATCGTGCACAACCATCAACTCCCCGCTATGACACCGCATCACATCCATCTCTATCCCATCGGCGCCCGCCTCCACGGCTGCCCGAAACGCCGCCAGAGTATTCTCCGGCGCCACAGCGCTGGCGCCGCGATGGGCGATGATCAGCGGTTTCTTGGCGTAAAACGTGTTCATGGCCGGCATATTCCTCCAAGTATCCTCATCGCGGGAACGAGCGCTCCGTCCACTGCCCAGGATCGACGGCCACTCCTCCCACGCGCAGTTCCCAATGCAGATGCGACCCCGTGGACAATCCGGTCGAGCCTATCTCCCCAAGCACATCTCCCTGCTCCACAGACTGCCCCACCTCCACACCAATATCATCAAGGTGGTAGAATCCACTGAGCACACCAGCGCCGTGATCGAGGATCACCGCTCCCCCACGCACTTTTAGCACCTCAGCCAGAACTACCACCCCCGGCGCAGGGGCGTAAAAGGGATCGCCGGTCGCCCCGCGTATGTCGATACCCGCATGATAGGACTGAATCTCACCGCCGTACCGACGCCTGGTGCCAAAATGAGATGTGATGGCTCCCTCACAGGGCCAAGAGAAAGAATGTTCCCAATGAACCTGCGGGGTGAACGTCGCATATACCTCTGTCAGCCGCAGCAATTCGGGACGCGTGTATTGAGGATCCAGGAGTTCGCTCACTTTTGGTGTAAAGTGGATCGTCTCACGCTCATAGTCCCCGGACACGACATACAGCGACGTCTGGAGGATCACCTGGCGGCCATCCAGGCCTTGGGCCACTACCTCCAAGGGATGAGGGCCCAACTGATCCAGGGCCTGCATTCCCACCAGGCAATAATGTTCCAACTCACTCACAGAGACGAATTGCAGGGAACGGCCGCCGACGCTCCCCCACACATGACTGGGAAGGTTCGTGCGCACCCATACGACAGTGGTGCGCCCCTGCATCACCTCAGACTGTTCCAGATCCACTTCCGCCTGTAGGGGCAATGGCGTGGGAGTGGATGTCTCTGTGGGAGTGGGCGAGGGCGTATACGTCGCCGTGGGCGTAAAAGAGGGCGTAGGTGTGACGGAAGGCGTCGGCGACGGTATCACAGTAGATGTCGGACTCATTCCCACAAAAGGCCCTGCACAGGCACACGTCGCGACCAGAACGAGGAACAGAAAAAAGCACGAGCCTCCCCTGGCTCCCTTGAAACCTTTGGACACGATCACAGGCCCTCTCCCTATCCAACGAAAATCTTAGCGCGACGCCTCACCCCGCACCGCCATATATTCTACACCTCAGGAGGCGGCCATTCAGGCCATTCGGGGCGCCGCTCCTCTGCCTCCTCGGCCCCCGATATCATGGGCTCGTAGATGTCTTCCAGATCCAGATCGCACAGGCGTTTGCGCGTCGGCCGGCCGGTGCTCGGGTCCCATCCCAGATGCTGGTAATACTCTTTCCTGACGGGCTCTATCTTTTCGCGGTCCAGGGCATATTTCTCGCCGAGAATGGGGTTCTCCCAGTTCTCCTCATAGGTAAAGGAGGGCAGGACGCTGTCGTCCATGCCGCGATCGCGTCCCCAGTGGCGGACGCACAGGGCCCGCTCTAGCGTGTAGATACGTTCTGCCGCCTGCTCGAACTCCTCCTCGTCCCACTCGGTGCCCGTCCCCAGGCGGAACAGATGATAGTCCACAGAGGGACCTTCCACCTCACCGACGCGGAAAAAGCGATCCTCGCTCGTGACGCTATAAATGAGAGGGAAGACCTGATCGTCGGTGGGCACGCAATCCTTCATCACGGAACGCTTGTCGTGATAGTAGGCCGGATAGGCCTTTTCCTTATAACCACTTCTGGGGTCCAGGGCCTCGGCACTGCCATAGACGCGCTCGCTGATGCCCCGAATGTGATCCCAGGTCACCTCCACCTCGCGCCAATTTCGGATGGCAAAGGGTGCCCAACGCATGATGTTCTGTACATAGCCATGGCTGCTACTGTAGGGATCCCGCGTATCCGTGGACCACTGTAACGTAGACACGAGCCAGTAGGGAAAAACGAGATAATTCAGCCAGCAGGCGTGGGCATCCCAATGGCCCCCATAACCCCACCCGGTATAGTATCGCCGCGCAAAGCCCTGTCCCATGCCCAATTCCTCGGAAGCGCGCAGGCCGCCCTTGGCCAGTGCGTCGCCCATCCCCTCGCGATAGGCGATGGCGTGCAGGAACTGAGCCCAGAACTCGGGATCCTGCCAATCCATGGGCATACCGTTCATCTCGTCGACAAGGCCGGCGTTCTGGCAGCGCTCCAGCCAGGGCACCATGCTCACAATGAGATCCCATTGATTCAACCCGTAGCGATTGCTGAGCACGTTCATCTCGAATCCACCATAGAGGCCCAGATTCCAATCATAGAGCCCACCATAGGATATGGGGCCATCCTCCGATTGCCCTGGGAAGCAACTACCCACGCAGGCCATATGTCCCTCGTAGGTGCGCTCAGGATGGGCCACGCCAGGCATGTTGGTATAGTAGCGATTACAGGGCGTGGGACAGGCGGCCGTGCAGGCATAATGGCGCACGCGACCACCCCGATCCGATTCCAGTTTCTCGTTCGCCGATTCCAGATCGCGCAACGGGCGATTGGGGCGCAATTCGTTTCGCACAGCACCGACGAAATCGCGAAACTCTTCCCTATGGGCCACCGACACGCGTCCGCTACCCACCACAGAGATGGCTTTTAGTTTTTTGGAGCCCATGACGGCGCCAAAGCCTCCCTGCCCCGCCGCCGAGGAGGTGGCCGCATGTATCGTCGCAATCCGGCTGAGGCGCTCGCCTGCGGGGCCGATGATCAGGGGCTTGACGCGGGAATCCACCTCATTCTCAAGGGCTTCCATAGTCTCATAGGTATCGAGGCCCCACAGGTGATCGGCCGGCGCGATACGTACCTCATCATCACGGATCACGATCTGTACCGGCGTGTCGCTGGCGCCAGTGACGATGATACCATCGTAACCGGCCTTTTTCAGTTCAGCGCCCCACTGGGCCCCGATGTTGGCCCGCGTGAACCAGGAGTATGGGTAAGCCTGGGGACTAAAGCCGCAGACTGCAGCGCGCCCGGAATAGGGGGAAACCGTCCCCGTGAGGGCCCCCGCCATGACCATGAGGGGATTCTCGGGGGCCAAGGCATCCACGGGATCGGGATAATCTTCCCAAGCTAAACGCGCTGCCAGACCACGTCCGCCCAGATAATCGGGGACATATGGCTCGACCGGCTCCACCTCTATAGACCCATTGGAAAGATCGACGCGCAGGATACGATTGACCCAACCATGCAACGGTGCAAAACGCTCCACGTTTACTGCTATCTCTTTCATTCTGCTCCCATTTCATACATCACGTGTGCTACTGTCCAGATTCACCAGGACACGTCCCCCATTATATGCACAGACGCCAAACCCGACAAAGGCCCCGACGCGAATCACGAACGCGTACAACAAGTTCCTCTCGATTGGTTCGCCAGCGGTCAGTCGTCCGGCACGAATTTTGAAGAGAGCGACGTCTGCACTATGCTATCTGACGGTCAATCCACTATATCGAGTTTACGGATTGGATCCTATGTGGCAACGGTTAACGGATGGCGTGCGGGCGACGCTCCCCTTGGCCCTGGGCGTGGCGCCTTTTGGCATCGCCTATGGCACGGTGGCAGGGGAAGCCATGATGCCCTGGCAGGCCTCGCTCATGTCCGTCACCGTGTTTGCCGGGACGGCCCAGTTTGTCACCGCCAGCATGTTGAGCCAGGGGGCAGGCCACCTGGCCGTGCTGATCACGGGCCTATTAATCAACATGCGCATGGTTCTCATGAGCGCCAGTCTGGCCGCGCATCTGGACGACGTGCCTCGACTTCTCTATATTCCCATGGCCCATCTGCTCACGGACGAGAGCTTTGCCGTGAGTGTTGCCGCGTTTGAGAAACGAACGGGCGACCCCCTCTTCGTCGTGGGCTCTGGCCTGACGATCTTTTGCACGTGGCAGATCACCACGGCCGTGGGACTGGGATTTGGCACCCAACTCCCCGCCGGCCTGGGACTCACATATGCCCTGCCGGCCAGTCTGATCTGCCTCCTGTTCCTCCTTATCCAAGACCGCTTCAGTGTCGCCATCTCGGGTCTCGCCGCCCTGCTGAGCCTGGCCGCGTTGCCCCTGTTGCCAAGCACCTGGAGCCCCCTCGTGGCCACGCTGATCGCCGTCACTCTAGGAGTTATATGGAAACAATGGCAACCACGTGGCTGATCCTGGCTCTGGCCCTGGGTACCTTTGCCTGGCGCTTTGTCCCTTTTGCCGTGCTGACGCGGATCGAACTGCCCGATTGGGCCAGGGAGTGGCTGCGCCTGGTGCCCGGGGCCATCCTGGCTGCCTCCCTGACCCAAACCCTGCTGGTGCAGGGGAACCGCATCAACCTGTCCTGGGCAAATATTGAACTTCTGGCCGCCCTCCCCGCCTTTCTCGTGGCCTGGCGCACCAGGAGTATGATACTGACCATGCTCTCCGGCATGCTCAGTTATGCCCTGCTACAACACGTTTTCTTCTAGGATACAACGCCCCTACTCCAATGGAAGGGCGTGCTCCTCCACATAGTCCTCGACCATGGACATCTGCGAGGGACGGACGTGGAAAAAGGCCTCCGCATATTCCAGTCCGTACCGCCGGCCCAGATCGCGATAGGGATCCAGACAGAAAAGCTCTATATAGGCGCGATCGGCTTCCTCGTCGGTATCGCCCAGTTTCGGCAGACGCAAGCCCCGCGTTGCCAGCCGCTCCTTGAGACGGGAGCCCTGGGATCCGGCCGGCCCCTGGGATTTGTTCACGCTCATAGCCTGTATCTTTTGATCCATCACATCCGAGATATCCACCACGCGATTATAGGGCTGTCCAGGCCGCGCCACCCAATAGTATTTTTCCTGCACGGCATGGGGCTCCAGCCCCGCCGCGAAATGCTCCGTATAATCCTTGTCCATCCCCGCCATCCAACAGGCCGCCTCTACGGCCTGGGCTGTGACATAGTGGTCGGGATTCTCCTCCCCATGTCCCCAAGGATTGAAGGTAAAGATGGTATCTACTTGTAACAGGCGAAAGAGAAAGATCAGCCGCGCCCGCAACTCGAGAGGCGAGACGGCATCCATGCGATGGTTGCGGTATTCCAGATTAAAGACCTGGTCGAAACCCAACACCTGGGCCAGGGCCTGTACTTCCTCCTCGTTGCTCAGCACTGTCTTTCCTATGCTCGTCGTCGGACCGCATTTCTCATCGTTCGTGGTTTGAATGAGGTGTGCTGTATAGCCCTCAGCGATCAGCTTAGCGACGGTTCCCGCACAGAAAAAGGGAATATCGTCCGCATGTGCCTGTACCGCTGCCAACACCTTGCCACTATGGGGCTTTTCCTCCCTCATAGTCTCAACGAAAACATTTTGCTCATCACCACGCGTCATCTCGTGCACAAACATGCTCGTTGCTCCTTCCCATGCAAAGTTTGAGAACAATTATAATCTACCCTCTGATTTGCACTAATAGAACATTTGTGCTATCATGCGGATGAAAAGGGATATCTGGGCACACTCTTAGGACGATAAAGGGCCGCCGAGGGGAGGAAGTATGGATAGAGATCAAAAAATAGAGATCCTTGGCCGCGCCGCCCAGTACGATATCTGCCGGGGATGTGGGACAGACAGTTCCCGCCGCCGTAACGAGATGGATCGCTGGATCTATCCGGCGGTGAGGCCGGACGGCAAGCGCGTATCCATGCTCAAGGTACTACAGACCAACGCCTGCACCAACGATTGCGCGTACTGCGTCAATCGCAGTCGACGGGACACGCGGCGCATCAGTTTCTCCTCAGACGAGCTGGCGCGAACCTTTGACGAGATGGTCAGGGCAAACCTGGTGGAGGGGCTGTTTCTCAGTTCCGGTATATGGGGCGACGCGTCCCAGGCCATGGAACGGATGCTGGCCACAGTGGAGATGGTTCGTAAACGATACGACTTTGGGGGTTACGTGCACCTCAAGATCCTGCCCGGCGCCGACGATGCCAGCATCGAGGCGGCGGTCAGGATGGCGAACCGCGTCTCCGTCAATCTGGAAGCGCCCAATGCACAGCGCATAGGCGCCCTGAGCAAGAGGAAGGATTTCCGCAAGGAACTTCTTACCCCCCTCAAAAAAGCGGATGAGATCCGTCGTCAGCAGGATCGCCGGGTAAGCATGACCACCCAATTCGTGGTGGGCGCCGCCGACGAGACGGACCAAGAACTTGTCAGCAGTGTCGCCTGGCTGTATCGCAACCTGCATCTGGCCAGAGCGTACTATAGCGCCTTTCAACCCATCAGGGACACTCCCCTGGAGAACCACCCGGCGACGCCCACCTGGCGCGAGCACCGCCTGTACCAGGCCGACTTTTTGCTGCGCCAGTATGGCTTTGATACCGAGGAACTCGTCTTTGACGAGGAGGGACATCTGCCCCAAGAGGCCGACCCCAAACTCCTCTGGGCCCGTCACCATCCCGAGGCATATCCCATCGAGATCAACATGGCCAGCCGCGAACATCTCCTGCGTATTCCCGGCATCGGCCCCGTATCGGCCGCCAAGATCATGAAACGCCGGCAGCAGGGAACGCTGAGAGGATTTGATCATGCGGGCATCTCGGAACCGCTAGCCCGGCGCGCCGCGCCCTTTGTCCTGTTCAACGGCAAGCGCCCCTCGTTTCAGATCTCCCTGTGGGATCGCTGATTCAGGACTGTGACGCGTTCTCCTGATCCTCTTTCGAGGAGGTCGGATAGAGCGAGGCCCGCCCGATGGCATCGGGGCCAAATTTATTGCGGATATCGTCAAGGGCCCGATTAAGGCGTACGCGGCGCTGGTCCGACCGATCAAACAACCGAAGCTGATAACCGCTTTCCTCGACCAGGCTGCTCACCCCCACTCCCAGCAGCCGAAGAGGGCGCGTCCGTTGCCAGTTTTCGTCCAGTAGTTGTCTGGAAACCTCATCAATCACGTCGGCCCGATCTGTGGGATGCTCGAGGGTCAACTGACGCGTGAACGTCGTGAAATCCGCATAGCGCACCTTGATCCAGATGGTCTGGGTCACCAATCCATCCCGCCGCAGCCGCGCGGCGACCTTCTCACTCATGTCCAGCATCCTGCGATGCAGGAAAGAGAGATCCACTGTATCCTGGACAAAGGTCATCTCCTGGCTGATGGACCGTCGCCTGTGGCGGATCTGAACCTCGCTGTCGTCGATACCTCGTGCCGCCCAATAGAGTCGATGTCCCACCTTTCCAAAGGTATCGACGAGTTGCTCCTCCGTCCAGGCCGTCAGATCGCCGATGACCTCCACCCCCAGCCCCTCCAACCTGGCCGCCATCACCTCCCCCACACCCCAGAGTTCCCTGATAGGAAGGGGGGCGAGAAACTCCTGCTCTTCACCAGGGTCTACAACCAAGAGCCCTCGTGGCTTGCCCTGGTCACAGGCGATCTTGGCCACCAATTTGCTTGTGGCGATACCCAATGACATGGGAAGATGCTCTTGTTTCGCAACCTGGCCCTGAATATGCTTCCCCAATGCCTCCGGGGATTCCCAATGACTCATACACGCGCTGACATCGAGAAAGGCCTCATCAATGGAGAGTTTTTCGACCACGGGGCTGACACCATACAGAATATCCATGATCCGAGAGGAAAAACGCTCATACTCCCTGTGGCGGGCGGGAACCACGGTGGCCTGGGGACACAGCCTCAAGGCCTGGGTCACGGGCATGGCCGACCGCACCCCATAGGCTCGGGCGGGATAAGAAGCAGCGGCCACGACCCCCCGACGCTGGGGATCCCCTCCCACGATCAGGGGTTTTCCACGGAGTGCGGGATTGAGCAGTTGCTCCACAGAAGCAAAGAAGGCATCCAGATCGGCATGTATGATCCAACGCTCAACCATAGGTGATAAAAGACAACACAGGACAAACCAACCCCACATCAAATGGGGACTGCACCGAAAGCAAAAAGAGCACTAGTCTCCCTCAACGACCACCAAGCGTACGGTCAGGCGGGAGAAGATGCCCTCGGGTATATCATCAGTGGGCAAATAATCCACCTCTCCCACCGTCACCTCCACCTGCAAAGAGAGGGTATCCAGGGAAAAGGAGAGTCCCGGCTCTGCAAGCAACAGATCGCCCTTGGTGCCGAGTTCCCCAAGGAGGGCCTCGTCCTCATAGACATGCTTGCTGACCAGAACCTTGGAGACGGTGCGGATATCGCCCTTGTCGAATAGCCACACCTCAAAGGCATCCACCCGCTGGGCGTCCTGTATATCCACGATATCACTGATACTCAAGCCACACTCGCCCAGGAATTCTCCTCCCTGCGACTCGATGCTGAAAGAGCGATCAAAATCATCATCACCAAAGGTATAGGTGGCCTCAAAAGCATCGAGAGCCCCAGGGGGAATCTCAATGGCAGAAGGTTCTTCGGCGGTCGAGGGCAATGCCTGCACCATCCAGTCATCTTCCTGGAGGGCGACCGTTGCACTTTCCTCAGGAGGTGATGGGCGCGTCATCTCAACAGCGGGAGGTTGTGTAACCTCCTGCTCCCCCGCCTCTGGGCGAGCAGGCCCCATATCCACCTCACCCTCTGACTCCTCGTCTTGCCAGGGCGGGGGAACTGCCCCCTCCTCGGGCTGTTCGGGAACATCCCTATCCTGCCCGGGGTCCTCAAACACAGGCGCCTCCTCTTGGAGGGGAGAGCGTGTCCTGCGCATACGCATCACCGACCATATCACGATGCCCAGGGCACAAAGAAAAGTGACAATCCCCAGGAAAAAGAGAAACCAACGGGGCGAGGAGGCCACACGCTTTTCGGAGGGCGCAAAAGGCATTTCCTCAACCGAAGGCATATCCAGGGCCTCCGCAAGGCGGCGAATCCGCAGCGCCGCTGCGCTGTCGCCATCCTCCTCCTGCCTTTCCACCACGCGATACACCAGACTGACCACCTGGGGCCACGTTGTATCCTGATCCGTCAGTTCCAGGAGTCGCCCCCTCGCAGCCTCCAGATCTCCTGTCACCGCCAACGAATCGGCGGTCATGACGACATAGTCCATCTGATGCTCCACACGCAGATCGGAGGGGTCCGTATTGTACCACTCGACGGGCCACACCTGCCAGCCCAAGACGAGCCCCACCCCAATGCCCACCACAAAGGCGACCACTATCAGAGGCCACGTCAGATTGCGGATTCTTCCCATCCTCTCCCCTCCAGCAAACATCGTCTTCCCGGTTTCGAGCAGGCCCATTGTATCATGAAGACGACGGGCCTTCAAGGAAGATCGTCAGGGTCAAAGATTAACAAAGCATTAAAGATAGATGCCCATAGTCGCCCACATTTGCCTCACACTTTCACATGACTATAATATGTCATGTGCGTAATGTGACACCAAATTGAACACCATCGACGAGAGAAATCGACCACAATCGTTGAGAAGGAGGATACATGGTGAGTTCTCAGGAATTCGCTTCAGAACAGTCAATGGGGAAAAAGAAGATGAAGACACAACGCGTGGTTGAACTAAAGATCAAATTGCCCAAGATCACGACAGAACCTCTAAAAGACGCTGCCAGGGCGACGCTTCTGACGGGGGTCGGAGCGGGTGCGCTGACCGTGCGGGGGATGAGAAACGCCGTCAAAGCGGCCCACAGGGCTGGCACCGAGGTGGTCAAGAACCCCAACGTCGCCAGCAGGTTCCTGTCACGGCTCGTGGGGGAAGAGGATTCGGCGGAGGCAGTGACTCTACCCATCGAGGACTATGATACGCTGTCCGCGACCGATATCCTGGAACACCTGGATGATCTCGGCTCCGAGGAGCTCGATGCTCTACGCGCCTACGAAAGCGATAACAAAGGGCGCGTGACCGTGCTCACAGCCATCGACCAGCAGTTGGGAAAGGAAACGCCGTCACAAGAGCAATAAGGCATGGCGCTGACTTGGGCGAGGGTCGTAAATACGCGCATTGCCTTTGAGATTTGTGCCTTCCCACCATTCATTGTATACTGTGTGATGTGCGGGGCGTAGCGCAGTTCGGGAGCGCGCACGGATCGGGACCGTGAGGTCGGAGGTTCAAATCCTCTCGCCCCGACAGTGAAAAGCCACTCGCCATAAGGCGAGTGGCTTTTGTTGTGGCCAAGGACAGGCAAGAGATCCGGCAAACCGGTTTCTCATACGCACCTACCCGTTTTCCATCCGCCCCCACCCCTTTACTGGCGTGTAGGATAGCCCTGCTGAATCCAGACAACGAGGGGGCTCCCTCATGGAGAATTCATGAGGAGCAGATGCTTGGGATCGCGCCAGGATTCGCTCACGGCTCCACTTTCCCTTCCCCACTGCCAAACAGCCAGGAGAGCAATGTCATGGCCACTGCCGCCAATCCGAGGCCAGTCACAAAGGCTCCGGCCACGTCTCGCTGATACACGTTGAGAAGGCGTTCCGCATTCTCGCGGCGTTGCACCGCACGTTCTTTCTCCAATATCCTCTCCTGCATCGCCTGGCGCCGGATCCGTTCTGCCAATTCCACAGCATCCTCGTCCTTGGGTACAAGGGTGAGCGCCTCGGCCACACTCTCCTCGGCCTCCGACCATGCCCCCTGCTTGGCGTATATCTTGGCTAAAAGAAGATAAGCCGGAAAAAAATCCTCCCGAAAACCAAGAGCCATTAACACCTGATCCCGCGCCTTGTCAAACTCTCCCTGCCGAGCAAGGCTGAGGGCCCTGTTGTAGTGAATCTCGTGAGCGTGTTCGATCCTGGCCAGTGCGGACAGATCCTCATGGCAATCGGGGCAAACCGCAGTATCCTGGGGTACACCGCCGCCACAATAGGGACAAGTCATCAAGGGAGCATTCATCATTCAGCATTCCTTTCACAGCCTGCAAATCGGCCAAGTATCGCCATCTAGCCCTCCTCAGGATCCTCAACCACCGTGGCATCATCTGCAAGGGGTTCCTCTTCAGTGTCCTGAGCCGTGGGCCCTTTTTCGCTGATCACAACCTTTGCCCTTCGCAAAAGCCCTTCCGGCCACGTATATCCTATCTGCTCTTCGCGCAGAACGACGTTCTCGGGCATATCCGGGCGAACCTCGGTCCCCACCACATCGCTCGTCGCGGGATCCAAAGCCTTCCCCAGCGTCTCGATGGGCTTTACACGGTGACGCTCCAAAACGGCCAGCAGTTTTTTGCCAAAGCCCACCACGCTCCCTATCAGGGAGGCTTCCTGCGCCTTGGTCGTAACGCCCCACTTTTCGACGATCTTTCCCACGGCATCGTACAGAGACAGCACGTCAAGCAAAATCTCTCTGGTATCATTTCTGGCCTGTACACGCTGTTCCTCCAACGACTGTTCCAAGCGGCTGATGCGATAAAAAAGCTCCCGCATCGTGGCAGCAGGATTCGCCTCAGCAGCCGTTGGGGGTACAGGATAGAACTCTTCCTCAAACTGGAATTCGTCGCTCATGACTTTCCTCACCTATCCTACCTGGCCCGAACAGAACTAAGGCCATAATAACTTATGCATTTGACGCTGTCAAGCGAGAGGGCTTGCCTTTACGCACCGCCGCACCAACCCTTGATAAGGATCCCCTCAGGGGATGCTGGGGAAGAAACGCACACGGCCCCTCTGACATCCTCCTCTAGCGCTGTGCCCTGGCTCGATCTGCCCGATCATGGATAAAGGTAATCACATCCTCGCGTGTGATCATGCCCCTCAATACGCCATCATCCAAAACGGGTAACTGGTTCACACCCTCTGCGGTCATCTCCTCAAGAGCCTCCCACAAAGGTGTCAGGGGGTGCACCGTGCGAAGTTGCCCCAGGGGCAGGAGCACATCCTCCACATGAGTAAACGGCCAATCCACCCGGGGAACCTCACGAATATTATGCAGGGTGAGCATTCCCAGGGGGCTCTCGCCTCTGGTGACGACAAAGCATCGCCCGGCATTGCCCATCAGATGGTGTTCCACCAGCATATCCAGACTAAGTTGTGGCGACACCGTATGACAGTCTCGGCTCATGACCTGTTCCACCGTGTGCCCGCGCAATAGGTCACGCGCGGAAAGACGCGCATACGCAGTGCGAGAGGCATTATCCAAAAAGAAACCGATCATCGCGATCCAGAGACCGTTGACCCAATACCCTGAGAAGGCACGCAAGATGCCCACGATGACGAACGCATAGGCCACCATCTGCCCCACACGGGAGGCCCACTTGGTGGCCCAACGGAAATCCCCTCTCAAGCGCCAGAGCAGGGCCCGCAGCACGCGCCCCCCATCCAGAGGAAAGCCAGGGATCAGGTTAAAGACCCCCAAGCTGAGGTTAATGCCACCCAAAAAGAGCGCCAGAGCGGCCACTGGTTGCTCTTTGTTCCCCCATGACAAATAGATGAGGGCGAAAAACCCGCTCAACAGCAGGCTCACCAAGGGACCTGCAATGGCCATCACGAACTCGTCAAAGGACGTTCTCGGCTCGTCCGATATCTGCGCCGCGCCCCCAAAGATGAACAACGTTATATTGTCAACAGGCACCCCCTGGGCACGAGACACCAAAGAATGGCCCAACTCGTGCAAGAGGACCGAACCAAAAAAGAGCAGGCTCGTCAGCGCTCCTATCCCCCAGGCTGTGGTTCCCGACCAAGAGGGATAGCGCTCAGGGAAATACCCCCCCGCCAGGCTCCAAGTAACCCAAACGAAAATCAACAACCAACTCACATCAATGTAAAGAGGAATGCCCAGGATTTTACCTAAATTCAGCCGTGTCTTGAACATGAGCCCTCCTCCTCTTTTTTGATCACCTAATATGCGCATTCTACAACAGTCGATATATCTTGCCAATCCATGCATACAAAAGCACGGATTGGCAGATTATCACGTAACCGGTTACCAAGATCCAAAACTGTATGAGTCATGGAATTATATATATTATTGACAAAATATATATAATTAAAATATAATATTATTAACTAATGGGGATAAGGTAAACACCATGGTAGAGGAAAATGAGATGGCTCCAGACTCTACGTTCATGTCCGACAAAGGCGAAGAAATCCGCCTGGCCTCCTTTCGCGGCAAAAAGGTTGTACTTTACTTCTATCCCAAGGACGACACGCCCGGCTGTACGAAAGAGGCATGCAGTTTTCGCGATGACTATAGTCAGTTCACACTAAAGAATGTCATAGTCATCGGCGTCAGCCCCGATACAGGCGCGTCCCATCAAAAGTTTCGCGCCAAATATAGCCTGCCCTTTCATCTGCTGAGCGATCCCGATCACGAAGTCGCAGAGGCTTATGGGGCGTGGGAGGAGAGAATGGTATTCGGGAAGATCAGAGATGGCATCCTGTGGTCGACGTTTATTATCGATGAAGAAGGCAAGATCACCAAGATCTTTCGCAATGTGACCCCCAGTGGACGCGCCACAGAGGTACTCGAATACCTGTAATCACAAAAATCAGGCCCTCGATCTTTTCGGGATCGAGGGCCTAGCCACAGAAACACTCTCCTACCTTTAGGAGGTGGATATCCTCCCCTCCTGATCCCTCTTTGCCGGCCCGGCAAGTCGGGCCAAAAGTATTCCCACCTCGTAAAGGAGATACAAGGGTACCATAACGATCATCATGTTGAGAGGATCCGGCGTGGGCGTCACGATGGCCGCCACGATAGCGCTCACCAAGATGGCATATTTGCGAAAGCGCGAAAGACTCCTGGGGGTCACCAGGCCAAGTTTGGCCAGCAAAAAAATCAACAAAGGGGTTTGGAAAACGATGCCCATCCAAAAAAGCACGCGGGTGACAAAGGAGATATAATTATCCAGCGTCCAGCGATTCTCGATCATCATGCCAAGCCATCCCTGCATAAAGTCGATGGCCACTGGCAGCATGACCAGCGCAGTAAAGGTCACGCCGATAGCGAAACACAGCGCGACCCCAGGCAAGAGAAGAAACAGATATCGCCTCTCGTGTGGCATGAGACCGGGCAGAATGAAACGTATGATCTGATAAAGGATCACGGGCATGGAAAGTGTGGCCCCGCCGAGAAGGGCGATTCTAAAATAGACCACAAGGGACTCGGTAGGATAGATCGTCTGGGGTATGGTGCCCCCCATGGGCAGCAACAATATCTCCAAAGCCTTTCCAGCAAAGAGAGCACTGATCAACGTGGCGACGACGAAGGCTATCGCCACCTTTATCATCCGAGATCGGAGCTCGTCAAGATGCTCCCAGATTGTCATCTCCACATCGGCCATAGATCTTACCCTTCTTCCTCTCCGGTATCCTCACCGTCCTCATCCATAATGAGGACGGGCTCCTCTATCACTATCGGCTCCACATCCTCATCTTTGGGCACCGGCTCTCCCACGATGATAAGAACGGGCTTGTCTTCAGCATCCTCATCCTCTTCCAAAGAAAAGGATTCCCGCTCTCCATCGACAAAGGCCTGCTGGATATTCACCGGCTGTTCCTGGGCCTCTGTTTCCCCACCTTCTGTCGCCTTCCCTTCTTCCTCGGATATGCTTTCCTCTGTGGTGGCTACCTTCGCTGCGCCCCCGCCTTCTCCAGCCTCCAGTGGCTCGCGCGCCTCCTCCACCCCTGGTTCCATCGACAGCGCCTCGCGAAACTCTTCGGTAACGCTATCCGTCTCCTGACGGAATTTGGCGAGAAGCTGTCCCATATCTCTGGCAAAAGATACCATCTGTTCCGGCCCAATCACCAACGTGGCGATGATCAGAATTAAGAGTACCTCACCCGTCCCTATCCCGAACATCTAAATGTCTATCCCCTCCTCGAACTCCCTGCTACATCTCACACTATACAGCCTCATCACCGGGGACAACATCCACCTCCAGCAGCGACTCCAACGAGGGGGCCAATGCGTCCTTTTCGGCAAAAAGCGTACCAAGCACCCCGTTTACAAAGCGGCTCGAGCTTTCGCTCCCAAATATCTTGGCCAGTTCCACCGCCTCGTTGATGGCCACTTTTGGGGGGACATCATCATCCACAAGAATCTCAAAAGCCGCCAGACGAAGGATATTACGATCCACCACCGCGATCTGATCGATGGGCCACTCTGGCGCGATGCGCTGTATCACAGCGTCAAAGGCTCTTTCATAACGCAACACACCCTTTAAAAGGTATGTTGCAAAATCGATACCCGAGGGGGAAAGGGAAACTCTTTCTAGGCGCTGCTGCAAAGAGGTGTCGGGAGCGTGTGCCACCAGATCGACTTCAAAGAGCGTCTGAAAGACCACTATTCTGGCGCGTCGCCTGACCTTCAAAGGCTATCTCCAATAAAGCGGGCATCAGTTACTATCACGCTGGGTCACCTGGACATTTTCCACGTGAACGTTGACGGCCAAAACAGGCATACCAACCATATCCTTGATGGCCCGAGCTACCTGTGACTGAATGGTACGTCCCAGTTTGTAAAGATCGACATTCTGGGCAGCGATGATATAGAGATCGACAGACACGGCATCATCGACGACCTGAATACGCACTCCCCCTCCTCCTCCCTTGCCCAAAAGGCGGTCCATTCCACTGGACAAATCACGGGACATGCGTACCACACCCTTTATAGAAAGCGTGCTGAGGCGCGCAATGGTGGCCAGAACTTGGGGAGAAATGCGAACTGTTCCAAGATTTTCTTCCATCGAATGCAACTCCCTATATATGTATTACACCGACTACAGGGTAAAGCAAACAGCAGACGCCGTACGCTGCACATCTCTCCCAAAGAAAAGGCTACGCCTCGTCCTCTACCTCAATGACCGCCTCTCCACGATAGGCCCCGCAAGAAGGGCATACATGATGAGGTAAGCGCATGTTATGACAGGATGGACACTCGACTAAATTAGCAGCCCGCAGAGCATCGTGACTGCGACGACGATGCTTCCGTCCCTTTGATGGTTTCTGTTTCGGTAAGGCTCCCATGCTTTTATATTCCTTTCGAAAAACTTATCTTCTACTCTTCCAGTAACTGCCCCAGGACAGCCATGCGAGGATCGATGAAGGACCTTTCACAATCGCAGGATTCCTCGTTCAAATTTACCCCACAGATTGGACACAATCCCTTACAGTCCGGATCCCCCACCACTGGTGCTGAACTCGCCATCACTGTATACTGGCGAAGAATCTCTTTGAGATCCAGCGTGCCCTCTGGCCCGATGATAAGGTCAGCGTCATATTTTTCCTCGACGGGCAAACTGGCACCCGTCTCCACATCGACCGAGGGAACGAACTCCTCCTCAAAAGCGAACTCTATCCTATCCTCAAAGGGGCCAAGACAGCGACAACACGTCCGCGTCATGACAAGATGCACCTTGCCCCTGGCAAGAACGCCCTTTACTGTCCGAACGAACTGCACCATACCCGCAAGATGCGTAAGGCCCGGGTTATTCTCATCTATATCGACCAGATGTCCCTCAATCTTGCGGCGGCAGGACACGCCTATATTCTGTTCAAGTAATCGACTGACATCGTAAATCATCGTTTTTATCTAAGACTAGTGACACTCAGTAAGATTATAGGCAAGCCGTCGCTATATGTCAAAAGGACGGCGTCCTCAGAAATTATCAGTATAACGCTCAACAGAGAAACTCCCCTTGTCAAAAACGGCTTGTATGCATGATACACATCTGCCGACAAATTGTGATTCCGCAGGGCTTTTTATAAAGAACGCGTTTTTGACGGCATGGATGACTTGTGGTACTATGTAGTCACACTGGGAG
The DNA here is from genome assembly GCA_046538105.1 of Anaerolineales bacterium. Lineage (GTDB taxonomy): Bacteria > Chloroflexota > Anaerolineae > UBA1429 > UBA1429 > JAWLEV01. Next base: position 104,815 of record JBKHJO010000002.1, read on the forward strand.
GCGTGGTGTAGTGGTCTAACATGTCGGCCTGTCAAGCCGGAGATCGCGGGTTCGAATCCCGTCGCTTCCGTACGAGGGAGGGGCTGAGCAAGTCTCAGCCCCTCTTTTTTTTGTCAAAGGTATATCGCCTTACACTCATCCCTATATCATCCACATTTACTCTTGGCTTCCGATTACAGGCTTTCTGACGTTTACACACCATAGGGGGCACCCGGTGACTTGCTTTGACATCACAAAGTATATATGATTTAGGTTAGAGATGGTCAAGTGCCTTTTGGTAACATGGGGAAATACGAACAACGAGAAGGAAAGGAGCAGGAAGATGAAGATTGTCGTATTGGATGGCTACACGCTGAACCCCGGCGATCTATCCTGGGATGGGTTGAGAGAGCTGGGAGACTGCGAAATCTATGATCGTACCCCTCCCGAACAGGTTATTGAAAGAGCCCAAGATGCGGATGCAATTCTCATAAACAAGGTAGAGATCGATGGTGACATCATGGATCAACTACCCAACCTGAAGTACATCGGCGTCCTGGCTACGGGATATGACGTGGTAGATGGGGAAGCCGCGCGGGAAAGGGGAATCCCCGTGACGAATGTGCCCACCTATGGTACTCCGTCCGTGGCCCAGATGGCCTTTGCCCACCTGCTCAACCTGACCCAGCATGTCGCTCATCATTCGCGAACGGTCAAAGAAGAGAAACGCTGGTCCAAAGGTGAAGAATGGTGTTATTGGGACTATCCCCTCATCGAGTTACAGGGATTGACCATGGGCATCATCGGATTGGGGCGTATAGGCCGCGCTGTGGCCGACCTGGCTCACGCCTTTGGCATGCAAGTCGTCGCTCACGATCCCTATGTCGAGGACGCTACAGTCCCCGAAATCACCATGGTTGATCTGGATACCCTCTTTACCCAGAGCGACGTGGTAACGATCCACTGTCCTCTGACCCCCGAAACAGAGGGGTTGGTTGACGCCGAGCGTTTGGCCATGATGAAAGAGACTGCCTTTATCCTCAACAACGGCAGAGGCCCCGTCATCGACAACGAGGCCCTGGCCGAGGCCCTGAACAACGGAATCATAGCCGGCGCAGGACTCGATGTTCTGGAAAACGAGCCGCCAGCACTGGATAACCCCCTGTTAGAGGCCAAGAATTGCTACATCACCCCTCATATCTCCTGGGCCACTCGGGCCTCGCGATCCCGCTTGATGAATACGGCGGTGGAAAACGTCAAGGCATGGATGCAGGATAATCCTCAGAACGTGGTGAACTGACCTCCGGCTTCTATGTTGACAAAGCACGGTGGGAGAGTGCATCCCCACCGTGCTTTATGCTGAAACATATCCTCGCATCGACGAGATTTTTGCCCCTCGCGTCGGTCTCGGTATAATGAATTTGTTATCATTCTCATACTAGAAGGTGGAGGTGAGCGTGCTTGGAAGCGTTGCGGGATTAAAAACGAGCCTTACCAAAACCCGACAATCGTTCTTTGGCAGGATAGGAGGCCTTTTTCATGGCGACCAGGTTACCGGAGAGACCTGGGAAGAATTAGAGGCTCTTCTCATACAGGCGGACGTGGGTGCCCGAACCACCCTGGACCTTATCGAGAATCTACAAAGGGAGGCGGGAGGACTGAGCGCCGCACGCGTCGAGGCGCTTTTAAAGGAACGGCTGATAGAGATTTTGGAAGAGGTAAAACGCCCCTATCTTCCCGGCGAGAGAATGCTCAACGTCGTGCTCATAGTCGGCGTCAATGGATCAGGCAAGACGACATGTATTGCCAAACTGGCCAAATATCATCAGGATCGCGGCGAAAAGGTGATCCTGGCCGCAGCGGATACCTTCAGAGCCGCCGCCATAGATCAACTCGAGATCTGGGGGGAACGCTTGGGGGTAGAGGTTGTGGCACATCAGCCCAATGCGGATCCGGGGGCCGTCGTCTTTGATGCCATCCGGGCAAGTCAGTCGCGTCGGGCGGACGTACTTTTTATAGACACCGCCGGCCGCCTGCATAGCAAGTACAATCTGATGCAGGAACTGCAAAAGATCAGCAGCGTGGCCAGAAAGCAGGTGCACCAAGCTCCCCACGAGACGATGTTGGTACTGGATGCCACCACGGGGCAGAATGCCTTGAGCCAGGCCAAAGTCTTCCAGGAGGTGACGGGCGTAAACAGCGCCATCCTCTCCAAGCTCGATAGCACATCCAAGGGTGGTATGGCCTTTGCCGTAGCCAGCGAACTAAGGCTGCCCATACTCTTTGTCACCACGGGCGAGTCCCCATCCGATCTCGCCGAATTCGACGCTCGTGCCTTTGTTGAAGGACTGTTTGCAGAAAACTGATTTACGAGATACCCTCGCATGGTCTAGATAGGAGCCGAAATGACAACTGATGACCTGGAAGCAAAATTAAACCATATGCAAGAGGACGTATACCGCATTCTGGAGCATCTTTGACCTGACTGGAAGGGAAGAAAGGATAGCCGAACTGCGCGAGCGTTCCGCAGAGAGCGAATTCTGGGACGATCCAGAAAGGGCACAGGCCGTGATGCAGGAACTCTCGAGGCTGGAAAAAGAGGTCTCCTCTTGGAAAGCGCTCAGAACACGTGTCGAGGAACTGGTGGAACTCTTTGCTCTCGCAGAGGAAGAGGGCGAAGAAACCCTTTTAACAGAGATCACCGCCGAGGCGAAAGAGGCCCAGGACGAGTTGGAAGAGAGGCGGCTGGCGCTCTTGCTGTCCAGAGAACATGACGAAAAAGACGCCATCCTTTCCATTCACGCTGGCGCGGGGGGCACAGAGTCACAAGACTGGGCCCAGATGCTGTTGCGTATGTACCTGCGCTGGGCGGAACAGCGAAATTACAGGACGGAAATTCTCGATCAGACACTGGGGGAAGAAGCAGGGCTCAAGAGCGTCACCGTAGAAATCAAGGGTGAAAATGCCTATGGATACCTGCGCTCAGAACGAGGAGTACACCGCCTGGTGCGCATATCCCCCTTTGACAGCGCCCATCGTCGGCACACCTCCTTTGCCCTGGTCGAAGTCATACCCGATATCGGCGATACCGTTGAGGTGAACCTGAACCCCAAGGATATAGAGATGGAAACCTTTCTCGCCTCGGGACACGGAGGCCAAAGTGTACAAAGGAACGCCACAGCGGTCAGGCTCAGGCATATGCCGACAGGTATCGTAGTCGCCTGTCAACAGGAGCGCTCCCAGATCCAGAATCGAAACCGCGCCATGGAACTCCTCAAGTCGCGCCTCTACGATATACAGCGACAGAAACTTGAGGATGAGAAGGAACGGCTCAAAGGCGAGCATGTGAACGCCGCATGGGGCAATCAGATTCGCTCCTACGTGCTGCACCCCTATCGCATGGTAAAGGATCTACGAACAGACTGGCAGACGGGGAATGTCTCCGCCGTGCTGGACGGCGATCTGGACGATCTCATCCAGGCTTATCTACGACACACAGTAGAAGAGGGCTGAAAAGCCACAGGTTAGAAGGACCGCTTTGCGGTCCTTCTAACTTCGCTCAGCGAACGTCACCGTCAAAGATCAAGGGGTCCTCAGATGGCACCGGGCGTTCCGCCGCCTCATCTCCAGCAGAGGAGACCGCCCCGGACGATCTCAATTCCTCCTCGTGTTCCTTTAGGGATTGCACGCTATCCCAATCGTTGACAGGGACGATAAGCGCCTCCGCGAACAACTGTACGATGTATCCTTTGTCATCTATTTCTATAGGAATTTCGTGCGTCAGAGGACCCAACAATCCCCTTTTAACCGCCTCCTTACTCAATGCGGCCTCGGGGTTGGCGGGCAACAAGAGTTCCCGGATCATCTTGATCAGGGAACGCCGCAAACTGGATAGTTCTTCTTCTTTTTCTCGACGATAGGCCTCAATCCATTCTGCGACCTGGGGGATGATCCATCGTTTTTCTACCGCCCATCCGGGACATGATTTGGTCGCGAAATCACGGTGAAAGTTCAGGTCTTGAATATCCAAGCCCAAGCGCTCATGCAATATACCCAATGCCGCGATAGTGTTCTCAAGTGTGGCCCCAGAGGGCTGCTTTTCATCATAATCTCCCACCATCTCTACATGACGCGAGCGATAGTTGTGACCATAGACACCAACGCCATCGTGGCGCAGATCGCTAAAAAGCCATATACCATCATCGGCGATGAACAGATGGGGGCCCGCTGTCCATCCTTCGTGAAAACGCCCATCACTATCCTGCCAGATCTGCCGCTCATAATAGGCTTTCATAGCCATGATGGAATCCCGTCCACGCCAACTTTTTTGCGTGGGCTTCCACGTATGATGTAGGAATATGCGTGAGGGCGGAGGGTAAAAGTTCAGGCTTTCCACATACCCCACAAACTCTTTTTGTGTCATCACCCGACCGTCGATCTCCATGGGCGGCTCTTTGATGATCTCGGGCATGTTTTCCTCCTCCGAGCGAACCTCTTTTCCCTGACGCACTTTTTCTAAAAAAGCTCTCCAGAATGCCTCAAACATCTCCACGGCCCTCACCTCAGATTAGTGGTACCAGAGATATTCGTGCTGTAACGCCCCTCGAAAATCGTCGATCACACCGTGTTTCCCTTGAATGTACCAGATATCGCCGGCATGTCGCTCCCAGCGGTAGAGAAGAAGAGAGCGAATCTTTTGGTGTGTGACATCGCCGTTCCAACGATTGATCTCCGCATAAGCCTCTTGAACCCAACTGTCATTCACATCGACCCAGGCAATGTTCTGGTCCGTCTCTGTGATATAGACGGGCAGATGTCGTAACGACTGGGGGATGGCCTCCATGAAATCGATATAGGTGCGGAACATCTTGCGGCGATGCTCAAAAGGGGGATCCATACAGACCTCGCAGACGATATTGGCAGGGTCCGCGTCGCGCCCATACGTATGAAGGGCTATACCATCCAATTTACCCTCTAGTGCCTTTAGCATATCCTGAAAATAGACGATCCAATCGCCGCTTGGATTGGCCGCATAGTTCGTCTGGATGTTCCAGGGACCCACGGCGGCACTGATGACCTGATCGTTACGATGACCGGATCTGCTGCGTATCTCCTCACGACACGCACGAAAGGCCGACGCATATTTATGGGGCGTTATCGCCTCTCCATGCCGGGGGCCGCCAGGCCTTTCCACAGCCAGATTCGGCTCATTGCCGATGATCCAGATATGACAGCCTGAGGACTGCTCCACGAAATTCCCACATCGCCTTGCAAAATCATCATAGTGCGAGGATTGGGGCAACGTGCCCTTTTCCCCATAGCCATGGTTCAGCCGCACAATCACACCAAAGCCGTCATCGGCAAGATCGCTATACCCTTTGCTCCCCCAATCGTTGGGATTCGCCCCCAGTTCCTCCGTGCACAACACCCAACCCTTGCGCCCCGCCCATGCCATATAGTGCTCTCCCCCTCGATCGTGAATCCCAAAAATGTAGGGAGATTCGCCTTTGGGCAAAGGTTCCGAGGGACCAGCCTCGGGAACCCGCAACTCCTGTCCAACATGGATGAGGTTGGGCTCGGTGATATCGTTAAAAGCCGCTATCACGCCTGCCTTTTTGGCATCGTCGTAGAAATGAGCGGCGATCTTGCCCAGGGTATCACCAGGTTGGACGATATAGGTAGCGAACTGTAGTCCCCAATCTCCCACCCAGCCCTTCAATTCTTGTTCCACGACCCGTGACAGATCCTGTCCCAGATAAGACGCCCGGGCCGCGAGGCGCCGGGCCAACTCTTCGTCAACCAGGAACTTTATTTCGCGACGGGACATGATGTATCCCTTTCCTCCACCAATACTAACGACGCCCACTGTCCCACGCAAGGCAAGAGGTCATATACGCAGAATGCGAACATCCCCCAGACGTTTTGTGACCCCCGCACGGTCCATACTCTCCAGGAAGCCCAAGGCATATCGCCGACTACTGTCAAACATATCACGGATCTCGGCCACCGTGACGCTCTCGTGCTCCTGCAGATAAATGACCAGGCGCTCTTTCATCTCAGCATAAGCCGCCGCGTGAAAGGCGACAGAATCACTCACCTTGACCAGTTCTCCCCTATCAATGAGGTACTGAAGCAGCTCAGAGCCCAGAGTATCCTCCACCTGATTGAGTGAAGGGGGAGCAAAGGGCTGGTCCCTAAAGGCGGCCAGGACTCTTTTCACCTCCTCTTCTTGCTGCGGCGAAAGCAAGACACGATGATCGGGCAACCGCACTGTCGTGGCAGTGGTCGCCACTTTTTGCTCTCCGACCGCACGACGCAGAAAACCATCAAAGGCCACTTCGCCAAGACGCAGTCGACTTTTTAGCTCTTCCTGAGGCATGCCCAGCCGGAGGGGAAAACGGTCATGATAGCGCTCCAACACTTCTTCGAGACGGTCCAACAGATCCTCCCATCTCTCGCGCGCCATGAGCAGGCTCCCAGAAGATATGGATCCTACCTCAACCTGCCTAGCAGACAGATCAAGCACACGTCCAGTGGCAAGGAGGCGCGACAGACCATTGGCGGCCATCTCCTCTGGCAGACGACTCCTTCGAAAAAGTTCCCCTGCTCTACAAACGGTATCCTGTCGCAATAGATAGAACAGGATATCCTCCGGCTCTCCCTCATAGAGCGCTCTGAACTGTGTCCGTCTGTCAGGCTGGAACCGTCGATAGCGCCTGTCAGGTTGGGTCAGCAAGACCTTCCCCCCACCCAGGGTCAGGCTTGGCGAGGGAGAGCGCAGGATATAGTGGTCTCCTCGCAACACAGCCACCGGCTCGGAGAGACGAAACTGTACCCATCCCTCCTCTCCAGGAGACAGAAAGTCGCTATCAAGAAGACGAACGTGCCCTTGAACGCGGGCGGCGGCGCTGTAAAAGTCCGCTATATCGTCATGTCCAAGGGGCCAGGGCGCATTCGGTAACAACCTAAAGTAAGCATCAAGGAGCATGGTGGAATCAAGCCATCCTGGATAAGCAAGAACCTGCCCCCGAGATAGCGCTTCCGCAGAGACCCCACTGAGATTGACGGCCACCCGTGTCCCAGGCAACGCCTCTTCAATATCCACTTTGTGCGTCTGCAGTCCTCGCACACGAGCGGAGAGTTCACCGGGAACGATCTCCACCTCGTCGTCTACACACAATCGTCCATCCAGCAACGTTCCCGTGACGATGGTTCCAAAACCGGAAATTGTAAAGGCACGGTCGATGGACAACCTCGGTTTCCCGATATCCCGGGGAGGATCGGCATTCTCAAAAAGGCGGTCCAGTTCCGCTATCAGTTCCGGTATTCCCTCTTTGGTCACGCTCGATACGGGGATGATCGCCACATCGGCAAGCACTGTACCCTGCAACTCCCCACGCACGTCCTCTCTCACCAACTCCAGCCACTCGGGATCATCGACGAGGTCGATTTTGGTAAGGGCCACGATCCCCTGTGAGACGCCCAGTAGATCCAGAATGGCAAGATGTTCCCGCGTCTGTGGCATGACCGACTCATCGGCCGCCACCACCAGGAGGGCCGCGTCGATCCCCCCCACGCCCGCAAGCATGTTCTTGATAAAATCCTCGTGGCCTGGGACATCCACAATGCTTGTCTCTCGCCCACTGGGCAACGTGAACCAGGCGAATCCCAGATCGATGCTCATCTCCCGTTCATGCTCTTCGTCCAGACGGTCTGGATCCATCCCCGTCAATGCACGCACCAACATGGACTTGCCGTGATCAACGTGACCAGCCGTCCCGATAACATACACGCGCTAGTCCCCCTCCACCCCAAAGGACGGGCCGGCTTCTCGAAAAAACTCCTGCATAGATTCGCCGAATGTCTGCCACGTCTGCTGCTGCACCTCCCTTATCTCGCGAGCATCTGCAGCAAGATCCTCGTACAATCGATCGAGCCGATCATTCAGGGATGCCAAGTGGTCGACCAGTTCCTGTTGTCGACCCTCCAAGGTGTTCAAACGCCCTTCCTGTGCCTCCTCCCGCGCCGTCTGTTCCTCTGCAACCTTTTCGCGATGCTCCACCTCGCGTGCCCAACGCCTATCGTTCTCACTTTTCCATTCACGGAACTCTCGCCGTAATTGTTCCTCAAAGATACGCTGGACTTGTCGCAGCCGATCCTGCTGCTGACTTATATCCTGGACCAATTCCTGTGTCTCACGCAAGAATTGACGACTTTTTTCGTTCTGATCGGCAAAATAACGCAGCTGATCGGCCCACACCTCGACCTGATGCTCATAGCCCTCCAACTCGCGCTCCCACTGGGTAAACTTTTGTGCATTATCCCGGTTGGCACGCCTCTGCTTTTCCAGCCATTCCTCCTGTTGTTCCGTCAACTCTCGCCGCATATGCTGTAGATCGGCAATCTTCTGTTCGACTTTGGGCAGGGCATCCTCAAGCATGTCCAACCGTGGAGGAAGCCTTTTTTGTGCTTCTTCCAACTCCCCCTGTCTCTCGAAAATCTTTTCCAGTCCCATCCTGTTCTTGCTGATGGGATCTTCCAGTGTCCTCCTAGCCTCTTCCTCCCGCGAGAGATTGCTGGCCACATCCTCAATCTCATCCTGCAAACGCAACAGAGCCTTATGGAGCCTCTGCTCCTCAGTTCTACGCGCCGAGAGCGATTCCTCCAGGGGATCCAGGCGCTCCAGTTCCTGTCTGATCTCTTGCAGAGCGCGGACCTCCTGTTCATGTTCCACCTGACGGTTGCTCAGAAACTCTGCATGACGCTTTTGCTGCTCCTGGCGCAGGTCGGACATAAGCGCTACAAGATCATCGCGGGTATGCTGCAAAGATTCTTCCACCTCGGGGATGCGCAAGAGTTGTCCCTGCAACTTGGCCAAACGGTCCTCCAACATGGTGATGCGCTTGGCCTGATCTTCCAACATGACTTCCTGCTCGTCAACCGTCTTTCGAAGATCCGCAACGGTGGCCTTCTCCTTGCGTAACTCATCATCAAGCCAACTGACGTTGGGATCACTTTCAGCAACCGATGTCATAGACCAGCCCTCTCCATCCTAGCAACGAGAAAACGATCAAACTTTTCACACCGTGCATCCGTAAATACAATCCCCCTCACGGTTCGATCAAAACAACAGTGCCCACCTCGGCCCAATCATAGAGGAACTCGGCATCGGGTGTATTAAGCACGATACAGCCGTACGAGCAAGCCGTCCCGAGGGCATTGCGCCATAACGTCGTTCCGCTACGGGTTTCCGGCAGTGCGTGGAAGCCATTTTGGGATCCCCCGGCATAATAGATGCCCAGCCACAGGGGCATATAGATATCCCACTTGGAGGCATAGGCCGTGGGTAACTTGTTCTGCACCTCATAGCGCCCGGGCAATGTGGGCGCAGTGGCACGGCCTGTACAGACGATAAAAGAGCGCAACTCTTTATCATCCTCATAAACCGTTACCTGTTTTTCGGAAAGGTCTACTTCTATGCGATCAGGCGGGATAAGGATATTCATGACCTCCTGGCGGCGCACTTCGGCATCCTCCACATCGGGCACAAGATCCATGGCCCTCTCATAAGCCTCCAACGCCTCGTCCCATACTTCTGCTTCCTGACTCTCAAGGCCAGATTCATAGTGGGATTTGGCCAGCATGACCTCCACATCGCGGAAATCCGGATCCATCTCGTACACGCTGCTCAACCTCTCAATGGCCTGGTCCCAATCCCTTTCCCAATAGGCCTCCAGACCAGCCACATACCTGCTGAGATACCGTCGCGTTTTTTGGAGATCATCATTTCCCGCATCGAGACGAATAGCCTGATCCAGATCTATGCGGGCAGATTCAAGATCGTTGCTCTCGATGAGTTGTAGCGCACGATTATAATGGGCCTCTGCCAACTGGCTACGCGCCGTCTCATTCTGCGGATCCACCGCACGAATGCGCTGCAACGTCTCTATCACCTCATCCCAGTTCTCCCTCGTCCAGGCAACATCCGCCTGAATCCAAAGTGATCGGGTACGCTGTTCAACGCTGGGCGTCGCCGTAGGATCGAGAACGGGCGTCGGTAGTTCGAGAGCCTGGACCATCCTGTCCTCCTGCCGAGCCCTGGAGATACCCAGCCATACCAGCATCACCAGCCCAACAACTATCAACAGGGATAAAAGCGGAGGGCCAAATCGGCGCAAAGGGGCAAGATTGAGATCTGGCAAGCGTAGACCATAGGTCCACGTCCTGATCTGCTCAAAGACGGATTCTATTCTCTCCGCAGCATCATCTACGCCAGAAAAAACGCGTTCGGGCTCGATTTGCTCGCGAGATTCGGTATCGGCTTCCTCAAGGATATCCCCCTCCTCCTCCGCCAGTTTCCTCTCCACCCAGCGGAGCCCCTTTTCGATACGCTCATTATGGGGAAGGATGACCCTGGCCTCCTGCAAGATACGAAGGCTTTCTCGCTTCTCCTCCGCCAGCCAGGCTAACCAGAGCCAGGCCTCTTCCTCGTCAGGAGTACTACGTATTATACTGCGAAAGATCTCTCTCGCCTCCGCACGCTTGTCCTGATCGACAAGAGCGATCCCCTCCTCAAGAGGTGACTTGGCCTTACGAGGTCCATCTCCATTTACAGAATTGTCATCCGACATCTTAATTCTCCTCACGCCCAGTACGGTGTGGCGAAAAAAGATTATAGTATCTCCCCACTCAACGCCAGATTTCTTCCGGAAAGACAAGCCCATTATAGCATCAAGGTCTCGTCGCCGCAACGCCAGAAGGAAAATCGCCATTCATCACGCACGCACCGATATCAGAGCCATGGCTTTACGACAGGCGCCGAATCTCGGTCTTCCCAGTCTCCGTGTCATACAGTGCAAAACTGTGCGTCCCAAAGCGGCCCATAACTTCCCCGGGATTCAACACTAATGTCTCCCCCATCCTGGTCTGTTCCTCTTCATGGGAATGGCCGCAGCATACCAGATCATACCGCCCGTTTGTGGCCAGCGCCTGGGCAATCTGCGGATAGTGGGTCATGGCAATGGAACGGCCATCCAGCACCACTTCTCCCAAAATACCATGAATGGTGACATCCCCGCTTTCAGGAATGCTCTCCGTGATGGCTACCTTGTCCCCATCATTATTACCCCACACCAGGTGAATAGGCCCATCGAACCCCTGTTCAATAGCCGTCATGGTAAAAGGCGCACACAGATCGCCGAGACAAAGCAGGGCCTCACAATCGTTCAGCGCATCCAGAACATCATTCAACGCCCATATATTGTCATGAATGTCCGATATGACCCCTACTAGCATCCTATCCCCCCAAAAGAGTACTGCTAACGATGGTGGAGATGATTCTAGCACGGCTGCGCCGCTGCGTCTAACCTGCAGTGACGAGAAAAAGTATATCCATCGCCTGCAAGGAACCTTGGAGGTAGAAGGAAGGGGGATAGAGATCAAACGAGTTGACGCAGCGAGCAATCGACTGTAAGATTAGAGCGGTTAGATGGACATTTCTCACACAAGACGAATCGAAAGTGGCGCCACGGAAGAAAGATCATGACTGACGATATCCTCGACAAGAATGAGAATACCATCGATACATTCAGACTCCCCAATACCCTGTGGCGTTATCGCGCTGCCAAGGGCCACGTGGAGAGCCTTTCCCCTTTATCCTGAACTGCTTCCATACCTGATGTCGGCTCACCCTTTTACCTGTTTGGTTGATATCTAGAGCATACTGTTAAGGAGCATCATGAACGAAAAAATCCTGGTAGGCGTTGCCTGGCCTTACGCCAATTCTGACCTACACCTTGGACAATTGGCAGGGGCTTATATTCCCCCCGATATCTTTGCCCGCTATCACCGGCTACGTGGTAACGATGTGCTCATGGTCTCGGGTTCTGATACCCACGGAACGCCCATCACCATCAGGGCCGAGGAAGAAGATATCACGCCAGGAGAGGTGGTGGAGCGCTACCACACGAGTTTTATCGAGTCCTTCCAGGGACTGGGGATCTCTTTCGATCTTTTTACCCACACGGACACGGAAAACCACTGGGACGTCACCATAGATATATTCACACGTCTCCTGGAAAAGGGATTCATTTTCAGAGAGGAGATGGAGTCTTTTTACTGCTCTCACTGCGAGCGCTACCTGGCCGATCGCTATGTGGAAGGAACCTGTCCTTTTTGCGGCTTTGCAGAGGCGCGGGGAGATCAATGTGATAACTGTGGGAGACCCCTCGATGCTTTGGAACTGATCGAGCCGCGCTGCAAGTTCTGCAGCCATACACCAGAGATCCGAGAGACGGAACACTTTTTTCTCGATCTACCCCAGTTCAACGAACACCTGAAGAAATGGGTGGCCGATAAGAATCACTGGCGCAGCAACGTACTCAACTTTACAAAAAACCTTCTGGATCAGGGCCTGCACCCACGGGCGATCAGTCGCGATATCGACTGGGGCATCCCCGTGCCGGTGGAGGGATATTCCCACAAACGGATCTATGTGTGGTTCGACGCCGTCATAGGCTATTACGCGGCGAGTATCGAGTGGGCCAAGAACCGAGGGACACCGGCATTGTGGCACGAATGGTGGGATATGGACAAGGATTGTAGAAGTTACTACTTTGTGGGAAAGGATAATGTCTTTTTCCATACCCTCATCTGGCCCGCCATGCTGATGGGCTATGGCAACCGCCAGTTGCCCTATGACGTGCCGGCTAACGAATATCTCACGCTGGAGGGTCGTAAGATATCTTCCAGCAGGAACTGGGCCATCTGGGCGCCCGATTATCTCTCACGTTACGATCCAGATCCCCTGCGCTACTATCTGACGGTGCACGCCCCGCAGACGTCCGACGCCAACTTTTCATGGCAAGAGTTTCTGGATCGCAACAACAACGAACTTGTGGGCACCTGGGGTAATCTGGCGCACCGCATGCTGACCTTTGCCTTCCGCAACTTTGATGAAAAGGTCCCCTCGCCGGATGAACTGGAGGAGATGGACCACGATATAATAAACAGGGTGGACGAGGCTTTTGACAGCGTGGGACAGGATATTGACGCCTGCCGCTTCCGCTCGGCCATCGATGCAGCCATGGCGGTGGCACGGGAGGCCAACAGATATCTGGAAGAGGCAGCCCCCTGGAAACATCTGAAAAAGAACCCGGAACGCGCGGCCACGGTCACCTTTGTCGCCCTGACTGTCATCGACTCGTTGAAAGCTCTTTTCTCTCCCTTTTTGCCCTTTTCCTCGCAGCGGCTGCACGAATACCTGGGATACGATACCGATCTGTTCGGAGAGCAGTACACTGAGGAGTTCCAGGAGAAAAGCCGAGAACATACTGGGCTCTGCTATCGCTACGATTACGAGGGGGATCTCTGGAAGCCGAGCCAACTGGAACCGGGACAAAGGCTATGCCAACCCAGTCCTCTCTTTGAGAAACTGGACGAGGAGATTGTGGAGCAAGAGTTAGCACGCCTGGGCTGAGATAAAAGGACGATACGGAAAGTGAGGCATAATCCGACACGCTGGAAAAGGTCGGCTTGGGCCCTTTTTAGCCAAATGGGACAATAGATTTCAAGATATGACAATGCTTCCCAAGAGCACCGACATAAGCCCCACAACGGCCAGGGTCGCGTTTGTCATCATCTTGTTTATTTATGTCATATTGGGAATCCTTTATGCCACGGAGACGCCAATCTGGCAGGCCCCGGACGAGCCCGCACACTATAATTATGTCCAATATATCGCCGAGGAGGGACGACTGCCCGAGTTGCGCCCCGGCGACTATCCTGCTGCATACCTGGAAGAGATCAAAGCGCAGGGATTTCCTCCCTCCATGTCCATCGACTCCCTACGATACGAATCTCACCAACCCCCCCTCTACTACATCCTGGCAGCCGTCATCTATCACATTTCGCAGGTTATGGGTGCCCAACCCATCATGCTCCTGCCGCTGCGGCTCTTCTCCCTCGTCCTGGGGGCTCTGGCCTTGATCGCGAACTATTGCTTGACCCGGGACGCGTTCCCCTCCCATCGCCTTCTGGCCCTCGGCACGACGGCCTTTGCCGCCCTGCTGCCCATGCACGTGGCCGTAACAGCCTCTGTAAACAACGACGTACTGGCAGAATTGGTTTTGAACATATTGGTCTGGACATTGGTGTTAACAGAACAAAAGGGATGGAGCACATGGGAAAGCCTAAAAATCGGAGCCCTGTTGGGACTGGCTTTCCTGACCAAGATGCAGACCTACATCGCGTTCGCCCTGGTCGTCCTCGCCCTCATCTGGGACATATGGCAGGCCGAGGCAAAGAACACCCTCGCAGCAAAGAGCGCACCAAAGTATGCGGGCGTGGTCTATGGTACGGCGCTGCTTATAGGGCTGCCCTGGTTGCTTCGCAATATCACCCTTTACGGTCTTACCGATCCTCTGGGAATGGTACGACACGATCAGGTGGTGGTGGGACAACTCACCACGGCACAGTTCCTGACGCAGAAAGGCTTTTGGGAATTGTTACGTTCCTTTGTAGTCACCAGTTTTCAGAGTTTTTGGGGACAGTTCGGGTGGATGGGCGTCGTCCTCCATCCACGCATCTACAGGACGCTTGCCCTGCTCAGCGGCATGGCCGCGCTGGGCCTGGGACACTTTTTTTCCGGACGATCATCCCCCCCTAACCTCTCGTCCCATACCAAGCGCAGCGCATTCCTGTTCACAGCATGGGCCACACTCACAACCCTGAGTTACATCTGGTATAACACAAAGTACGTGCAGCATCAGGGACGCTATCTGTTTCCCGCCCTGGTTCCCTGGGGTATTGCCTTTACCCTTGGGCTGTATCACGTATTGCGCGACGCGTCACGGCTCGTGTGCGTCCTCCTCGCAGCAGGAATCACCATACTTTTGATACACGGCACCCTTGTAAGGGACGTGAAAGGCTTTGGCATTGCTCTCCTCGTCGCGGCACTCATTGCCACCTTTGCAGGACAATGGCTGGAGCAACAGCGATCAGGAACCGGTTTCGCCCCTCTCTACGGCGCAATGATCATACTTAACCTGGTCTGCGTCTATGGCTATATCGTGCCACTGCTGCATTGATCGAGAAACTCGGCCCTCACCTTTCCCTGAAACAAAAACCCCCCTCTTTCGAGGGGGGTTTTTACAAATGGCTCTCTTTAGTACATGCCACCTTCGCCTGCCGGCATGGCCGGTTCAGGCTCGGGGATGTCGGTGATGAGAGCCTCGGTGCTCAGGATCATGGCCGCGATGGAGGCCGCGTTCTCCACAGCCGATCGCGTCACCTTGCAGGGATCGATGATGCCCACCTCGAACATGGAAACATATTCGTTGCGCATGATATCGTAGGCCACAGAGTCATCGCCCGTCTCCTCATGGTTGCGGCGAATATCGGCGATCACAACAGCGCCGTCCATACCCGCGTTCTCCACTATGCCACGAAGGGGCGCTTCCAAAGCCCGTCGCACAATCTCTACGCCCGTGTTTTCATCGGGGAATTCCAACTCCAGATCATCCAGCGCAGAGATGGCATTGACCAAGGTCACACCACCGCCGGCCACGATGCCTTCTTCCACCGCCGCACGGGTAGCCGAGAGGGCATCCTCCACGCGGTGCTTTTTCTCATCCAACTCCACCTCAGTAGCCGCCCCCACACGGATGACGGCTACGCCTCCGGAGAGTTTAGCCAGGCGCTCCTGTAACTTTTCGCGATCATAGTCAGAGGTCGTCGTCTCGATCTGCCCCCTGATCTGCTCGATGCGTCCGGTGATCTCCGCCTCCGAGCCCTCGCCTTCCACGACCGTCGTATCGTCCTTGGTAACCACGACGCGGCGCGCACGTCCCAGATCGGATATCTGCGCCGTCTCCAACTGACGACCCATCTCCTCGGTGATCACCTGGCCGCCGGTCAGGATGGCGATGTCTCGCAGCATCTCCTTGCGGCGGTCGCCAAAGGCCGGCGCCTTGACCGCCACCACATTCATCACACCGCGCAGCTTGTTCAACACGAGCGTGGCCAGGGCCTCGCCTTCCACATCCTCAGCCACAACCAGCAGATTGCGGGTCCCCGCGCGATTGAGCTTCTCCAGGACGGGTACCAGATCCTGGGCCACGGATATCTTGTCATCATGGATGAGCACATAAACATCCTCAAGGACCGCCTCTCCCGACTCGGGATTGGTCACGAAATAGGGCGAGATGTACCCACGATCAAACTGCATACCCTCCACGAACTCGGTCTCGAACTCCAGCCCGCGGGACTCTTCGACGGTGATGACGCCGTCCTTGCCCACGCGGTCCATGACATCGGCGATCAGCTCGCCGATCTCTGGATCGGCAGCCGAGATGGAAGCCACGTTGGCCACGTCCTCGTGGGTATCCACAGAGCGCGCGGAATCCACGATAGCCTGTACCACAACTTCAGAGGCCGCCTCTATGCCCCGCTTGAGGAGCATGGCGTTGGCTCCCGCGGCCACGTTCTTCAGACCCTCGTTCACGATGGCCTGGGCCAGAACTGTGGCTGTCGTCGTGCCGTCGCCGGCCACATCGTTGGTCTTGGTCGCCGCTTCCTTTAGAAGCTGAGCCCCCATATTCTCAAAAGGATCTTCCAGTTCGATCTCTTTGGCCACCGTCACACCGTCATGGGTGATATTCGGCGCCCCCCACTTTTTGTCCAGAGCCACATTTCGGCCTTTGGGGCCCAATGTAGAGCCTACCGCCTCAGCAAGCTTGTCCATGCCCTTTTTCAACGAGGCCCTTGCCTCTTCAGAAAACCGCAACTGTTTTGCCATTTCAACATTCCTCCAAAATCGATACGCAGGTTATTCCTCAACAATGGCCAAAATATCACTTTCCCTGAGAATCAGAACTCCGAGATCCTCTTCCAACTTGAGCTCTGTGCCCGCATATTTGGCAAAGAGCACCACGTCATCTACATCCACCTCCATGGGAATGACGTTTCCCGACTCGTCTCTTTTACCAGGCCCCACAGCCAGGATCTTGCCCTTCTGCGGCTTTTCCTTGGCCGTGTCCGGCAGGACGATGCCGCCCGCCGTCATCTCTTCGCTCTCGAGGGGTTGCACAACCACCCGATCCGCCAACGGTTTCAGATTCTCCATCGCTAACTTGACCTCCCTAGACAGATTTGACGTACAGAGAGAGGGTCCTGCCATATCTCAGGCACCTACCCTCCCCAAACACCTACCTCGAACACTGCATAGAGGTACTCTTGTGTGCGCACATTTAGCACTCTCTATGATAGAGTGCTAGAATAATACTACATGCAAAAAGATTTGTCAAGAACGCCCTCCCCTAAAGCCAGGAGCACAGGCTTTGACACACGCGCCGATGCCATGCTATAAAATAGATCCTGATAGGAGAGAGGTAACACCGATGAATGTCATTTCACACTTTGGTCCACA
>JBKHJO010000018.1:0-45857 GCA_046538105.1 Anaerolineales bacterium
GCTGTGGAGGAGACGGTGACGGCCCTGGCCCCAGAGGCCACGCCGTCTCCCACGGCGACGAGTTCTCCAACCGCTGCGGCGACCCCCACGCCAACACCCACCCCTACCTCTACATATACCCCTACGGCTACCCTTACGCCCGATATCCCCGATCGCATACCACCTCGCGACGATTACCATCACGATCACGAGATTACGGAGCAATATAACGAGTCCGACGATACGACGTATGTGGCATCCTCTGCCCCAGCCCACGATGTGGTCACAAAAAGCCAGTTCGGCATTGACATAAGGTACCACTATCGGGGAACCGAGCCCGCTGTGCCTTCGACTGTCCTCTTCTCCATCGTCTCCAGAAGCGATTCTCCCCAATACCTGAACTGTCATGATTTGGTCATTCTCGTGGACGATGATATCCGCATGACGCCCCAGACGAGTTATCTTGGAGACCAAGATGCCCAAGACCCGGAGACGGACTATGAGGAGGGTGTTCTTGAGGGGCGCCAGGTCCTGGAGATGGTATACGCCTTTCTTGACGTAGAGGAGTTCTTGCAGATCGTGAATGCCGACCAAGTGGAACTGACGTTGTGCGATGATGAATGGACCTTGACCAGTGCGGAACTGGAAGCCCTGAAGGATGTCGCCAGTCGCATGGCCCCCGAGAATGACCGCGACGACGTGGATTCATGACCCCCGCTCCTGGCGCCGCCGTCTGCGACTGCATGAGTATCCTCGGGACATGCCTCCAGGCCATTGACAAATAGCCTATGCCTTGTCGTGAGTGCGATCTTCGGAGATCTCTGCCATTGAAAGAGACCCCACCGACAATCGCTATCTGGAGTGCGCCATAGCCGGAGAGGCCTCTTATATCGTAAGTGGGGACAGGCATCTGTGGGAGGTGGGGATACAGACGGATAGTGATCCTCAATCCCACGGACTTTCGCCCTGATGAACTTGGGTGAGCGAGGAGAGAATCCGGATACTCCGGCTTGACGAAAATGGCAGATGCCCACGCCCGACGCCTCTTATCGTCGGCTCACCGGGCGGCCCCCTGCGTTCATCCTCTGTCGCTCAATCCTTGTCTGGTGGGGCCGTCAGCGTGAGGGTGATACTCAGGCTCCACTCGATGGTTCCGTAGGTTCCCTTGTCGGTGGCCCCGAATCTCACACTGTTCGTCTCCGAGGTTCCCGAGCGGAGCCTCTCGAGGGGGATACGCAGGAGGACAATGCCCTCCTGGACGACCGTACGGCTGGAGGTATCCGCGTCCGGCGGACGCTCCACATCGACGTCGTTCAGGTGGAACCAGATATCGCCGGTCGCCTCGTGTGCGGGGACCGGGTCGGGGTTCTGGCAGTCATCGGGGCTCCCCGGGTGCCAGTAGCGGAACTCCCGGGGCGGCGCGTAGAGGACGAGCACTTCGTTGTCATAGGTCGCCAGATCGATCAGGGGAGAGGCGCT
This sequence comes from Anaerolineales bacterium, assembly GCA_046538105.1. GTDB lineage: Bacteria > Chloroflexota > Anaerolineae > UBA1429 > UBA1429 > JAWLEV01. The sequence goes on from JBKHJO010000018.1 coordinate 1,459, forward strand.
CCCCGTACCGGCATCGTCGAAGGAGAGCTCGCTAGACCACTGCACCGTCCAGTGTGGGGTCGTACGGGGGTCTGCCTGTCCCCAGTCATAGTAACAGTGCAGACGACCCCCGCCCTGGGCCCCGTCGATCCGATCAAGGTGGGGCTGCCAGCCCAACGTGCTCATCAGACGACCCTCCTGCGTGTGCGTCCATCGTCCACTGCTGGCCGTGAGCTCCATACCCTCAGCGGTCTCCCGATTATCAAACTCCACCTCTGCTACCACCTGGACGGGGATCCCGCCGATGGGAGCGAGGGGGAGTACCTCCTCCGCCTCCTTGATCAGACTGTCTACATCCGGTAGTTGCGCACATCCCGACAGCAACAGAACCAGCGTACTCACCAAACACGCTCGGTGCAGATAAAAAGTCATGATTTTGCTTCCTTCTCTGACCCGCGTCTACGAAAAAAAAAGTCTGTTTCCAACAGGCTGATGAGCGTGATGGCCCCGTCAATTATTCGAGCATGATCGTCACTTCGGTGGAGCCGTCGTCGCTCGTCACCATAAGGTTGGCCACGCGATCCTCCTTGGTAAAGCCAAAGTAGCCCGGAGTCCCTCCTTGCTCCTCATCCTCCGTCCAGCCCTCTTTGGGCATCTCTTCCTTGTAGAACTCGGTGACTGCCTCCACTGTCTCTGTTGTTTGGAAGGTGACGATGTTGCCCATGTTTGACACCCTTGTAGCGCTGTCCATGAGGGGGATGTCGTCCGGCAGGCCGGTCTCGCTCACGCCCTCTGGTGCTTGGATCTCGATGGATTCGTTGATCATGTCGATGACCTGCTCCGTCTCCCACGTGATGTCCTCATCGTCGCTTCCCTTGCCCGTGTACGTCGCCTGGACCTTGATGGGCAGGTTATACTTGGTGGAGACCCAGATGTCGGACTTGGCTTCCTCGAAGGATAGTTCCTCGTCCTCCATGAAACCCAGATCACAGCGATAGTACTTGGTCTCCAGCCCCGAGATCTTTTCGGTGCCCACCATCTCGCAGCCCTCGTCGCCCATAAACTCGTCGGCACTGGGAAGGGTCAAGTCTCCCATGGCCTCCTCGGCGGCCAGTTCTTCGTCCCCTGCCACCGTCATCCAGCTATCTTCCTCGGAAGAGGTGCGGATATACTGTGTGCTCCCAATCTGGATCATCTCGTAGAACTCTTGCGCTTCCGCTTCATCCGTCGAACTCATGACAATGTGGCGGGCCGGCGGCTCGCGAACCGCTCTTATCGTATAGGTCATTTCCTCCATCTCACCGTCCCCTTCCCGAGTGCGCATGGTAACCGTCTGTCGATAACTGTCCAGGGCATCCACGTCGGCTACCTCGGCAAGCGCGCTTTCCTCTTCCTCCTCCGGCGTATCGGCCTCTTCCACTTCCTGCGATTCCTCCTCGGTCGGCTCGGCCTCTTCGGTGTCTGCTGTGGGCTCCTCGTCCTCGGTCTCTGGCACCGGAGTTGCCGTGGCCTCGGCGGCGGCCTCCTGCTCGCCACCGGTGGGTTCCGACTCGGCGGGCTCCTGCGCCGGGCCTGAACAGGATGCCAGAGCCAGCGCCAAAACGACGAAAATGATCAATAGCGTGCGTCTCTTCTGCATTGTACATATCTCCTCAAATAGAGTTGCAATAGTAAAAGTGTACTTGCACATGGTAGTCCCTGTCAAATCAGGTGTCTGAGAAAAAACGCACACCTCGCGCAGCGACGTTCCTATCCCCCTGCTGCTCCATCGGCTGTTGCCGCACACCGAATCTTCCCCACAACTTGACAGGGGTGGCATGCTGCGCCATGATGGCGGTGCGGTGCGAATGTGGGTTGGGGTGGAGACCGAAAAGGAGGAACGAATATGGACCGCGAGACGATCATGCGGTTGTTGGGTGTGGACGACTGGGTGACCGTATGGTGGCTGTTCGAGGGCTTGAACGTGCCTGCCATCGGCAGGGAACTGGAGACGAGGTTTGGCGAAAGGAATCGCGAACTGGCTCAGGCGGTGCATGACAGGCTCAAGGGAGAAGAGGAGGTGATGCAGGCCCTGAGTGAAGGGGAGCACGAACGGGCCCAGGAGATATGGGATGGGCTGGAGGCGGAGGAAGAGGGAGGAGAACCGGACGGCGAGATATGGGAATTGGACGACGAGGCGCGCGAGAGTTTTTTGGAGGAGGCGCGGGAGATGGACCGTGAATGCTTCCCCGTCGCCGTGTATTATGTCCATCCCAATGCGGATCTCGAGTCCTGGGAGTCCGTGCTGGAGGAGGCGGACGGAATAGAGTCCATAGAACCCCTCTCCGGTTGGGACCGCTGGAAGATGGTCTGTCGGGTATGGTATGGGGAGGCGCGTTATACCTATTTTGTGGACTGATGATGAGGATTGAGAGGATGATTATCAGGAGGGAGGCATCATGCCCCGTGAGGTGAGGATAGCGACGGTGGCCCAGTTGCACGAGGGCGGACCGACGGTTAAGGACAACCGGCAGCGGATGCGCGGTCTGATCGAGCAGGCCGCCGCTGAAAAGCCCGATATCATCTGTCTGCCGGAAACTTTTTTGGAACTGAACGTCGAGTTCGACGAACTGTCCCAGGTGGCAGAGCCGGTGCCCGGTCCCACGACGGATATGGTCGCCACATATGCTGATCAGCATAACTGCTACATCATCTGTCCCCTGACCACCGTCCGTGGCGAGCACTATATGAACGAGTCGGTGCTCGTCAATCGGGACGGTGCCATCGTGGGCTCCTATGCCAAGATGCATCCCGTGGTGGAGGGGGCCGAGTTCACCAGCCTGGAAAAGGGGATCACGCCGGGAGGCGATCCCAAGGTGTTCGGTACCGATTTTGGCCGTATCGGCATGCAGATCTGCTTCGATATCAACTGGCCTGGGACATGGGCCGAACTCAAGCGCCGTGGTGCGGAGATCGTCTTCTGGTCATCGGCCTATGATGGGGGCAGGCACCTGGGTATCCACGCCTGGAACCAGCATTATTACGTGGTCTCCGCCGTCAAGTCGCGCTATGCCCGCATCATCGACGTCATGGGGGAGGTGCTGGCCGTGACGGGCGTCCATGATCCCATCATCGCACGAACCATCGATCTGGACGTGGGGCTCTTTCATTGCGATTTCAACAAGTCGCAGATCCCCAGCATCCGCGCCAGATACGGCCCCGACGTGACCATCAAGGTATGGCACGAGGAGGGCTTTTTCACGGTGCAGTCGAACCGCGAGGGCCTCTCCGTCGCCGATCTCAGGGAAGAGTTCCTCCTCGATCCCCTGGAGGCCTATCTCGCGCGTAACACACGGCTGCAGGATGCCTGGCGCCAGGGCGACCCCGTGCCCGACCTGACGCCCCGCTATGTGGGACGGGAGCAGTGGAGTTGAGACCCCACACAGGGAGAAACGGCTTCTTAGCCTTTTTGACAGGATGCAGAATCCCGGTATAATAGAACATATGTTCTATTATACCGGGGGATATTCTTTATGCCACCACCGCCGTCGTCCATAACTCCAGATTACGAAACGAACCCATTTTCCCTCTGAGAGGCGAATGAGGCGCTGATTGCCCGTTCATTCTCCTAACCTGTATGATGGCCGCTTTTCAGGATTCGTCCCCGTTCATGATCCAGCGGTCGAACCAGTCCAGGTTGCGCTGCATGATGTCCACGATCAGTCGGGGTTCCGACGGGCCGTGCTCCTGCCGCGGATAGATGACCATCTCGACCTTCACGCCCTGGCCCTTGAGGGCGTTGTACAGTTCTTTGCCCTGGCCCAGGGGCACGCGCTTGTCCTCCTCTCCGTGCTGGATGAGGGTGGGGGTCGTGACGCCCTCTATCTGGAACATGGGCGAGTGTTCCCGGTAGATGGCTAGGTCTTCCCAGAACTCGGCGTCGAAATAGTCGGGGACAAAGCCGGGGATGTCGGTGGTGCCGTTAAAACTCATGAGGTTTGTCACACCGGCCCCAACCGAGGCCGCTTTAAAGCGCGACGTCTGGGTGATGACCCAACTGGTCATATAGCCGCCGTAACTCCATCCCATGATGCCCAGGCGCTCGGGGTCGCTGATGCCTCGCGCGATGAGGAGGTCCAACCCCTGCATGATATCCGCATAGTCGCCCCCGCCCCAGTCCCTCTTGTTGGCGGCGCGAAAGTCGGCGCCATATCCTCCCGATCCCCGTGGATTGACGCGCAGAATGGCATAGCCCCTCTCGGCAAAGGCGAGGAGGGGATAGTGGGAGGAGGCGGCCAGATAGGTCTGGGAGAAGAGGGACATGGGCCCTCCGTGGACGACGACAAGGGTGGGATAGGGCTTTTGCAGGGGATCCGCTAGGGGAAGGGTGAGGATACCCTCGATCTCCAGGGATGGCATATCCTCCTCTCCGCCGTCGGACCGCCAGTGGAGGAGCTCGCTTTCCGGTGCCTTTGTATTGGGCCATGCATATTGCCCAACGGGGTGCGCCACCTCGCGTTGCTCTCCCGTATCAGCGCGCATGGTGCAGATCTGATTGGGTTGCTCCATATCCTCTGCTACCATGGCAAAAGTGTCCACATTGCTCGCGCGCACCTGAGAGAGGTATCCGCGGCCGTCGATGAGGGTGGAGGGCGGGCCGGCGCCATCCGTGGGTAGGGCGTGGATGGCCGAGCAAGTTCCGCTGTTCTCCAGGACGTACAGGTAGCGGCCGTCACCCGACCAGTCGAGGATAAAAGGGCGGGCGTCCTCGGTCATGGCCAGGGAAAGTGGCTCGCCCTCCGTGAGAGGGTAGAGCACGATGCGCTGCTCGATGGTCCAGCCGATGGGGGGCTCCCCCGTGGTGCAGGCGATCCATTCTCCGCGTGCCTTGCAGATCGCGTTCCAGGCCCCCACGTGGGCTATCTCGCGCGTCTGGGGTTCCTCTTTATCCACCTCTACTAGGGCGAGGTGGTTCTTGGGCCAATCGTCCTCCACCGGCCTGGGTTGATGCACAAAGGCCAGCGAGGTGCCGTCCGGTGTCCAGTCAAAATCTGTCACGTGATAGGTATCCTTTGTTACGGCCTGCGGTTCCGGCAGGTCGTCCACTCCCCGCGTGAGAGGGAGGACCCACAACTGGGCCCTGTCATGGTCCACGTCCCACAGGATGGGATCGTTCTTGGCCTTCTCTTTCTCCTTTTCCTCCTCGCTGTCCGGCGCCACCATGCTGAGAGCCAGGCGCGTGCTGTCGGGTGACCAGGCAAACTTTTGTACGCCCTTTTCGCTTCTGGTGAGGGGCCAGGCCTCGCCTCCGTCCGCGCGCATCACATAAAGGTCATTCTCGTCGTCGGCACGGTCCGAGAGGAAGGCGATGTATCGACCATCGGGGGACCAGCGTGGGGAGGAGTGAGATGCCTCGCCGTAGGTGAGGCGCAGGGGCTCGCCCCCTTCGGTGGATATCAGGTACAGGTGGTTGATAAACTTGCTCTCCTCCTCCGTCATCGTCGGCTCCCGCACGGCGTACACGATGCGTTCGCCGTCGGCCGATATGTCGAGATCTGTGATCGAGGGATAATGGATCAGTGTTTCCGGCGTCCAGGTATGCTCGGACATGGTGTTCTCCTCTTATGGTGACCTATTCCAGCGTGACCTGATCGAGGTATGTATTCTGTCCCATGTGACTGTGGTGCACGGTCTGGCGGCGTGCCCCTCCCCGCGTCTCGTTTGCGCTTTCGCGCGTGCTCTGGTCGATCTCGACAATATCCGGCGCCTCCTCTCCCTCCAGATCGGCCATCCGCTGCAGCGCCTCCCAGTCGGCGCAGGAGATGGTTTTTTCGGGATCCAGCGCGGGTACATAGACTTCATTGTCCACCAGGCCGTGCTGACGGGGATAGCAGCCGGTGCTGAGGGATGTCGAGTTGATGCGTGTGGCCGTGGGAAAGACGGCGTGGCTTGCGGAGCAGAATACCCCTTCCTCGGCCATTTGTGCTAGGTATGGCGTGTGCTCGGCGGTGATCATAGCGGGCCTGAGCCCGTCCCAGACGATGAGCAGTATCATATCTGCTGTCTCTCCTTTCACGTGTCAGAGAATAGTATATCCCACCCTCGGTCCTTGCCAAGTGCTCAATACGCGGCCGAGAGGCTGGTTTTGAGCGCTCGTGGGATGGTAGTATTATAGATGTTATGTGTAGAGGTGCTTTGGATTCATGAGACCGGATACCCCTGAGAGGAAGGAAAGATGCCCAGCCAGCAACCGCGCAGTCTCCTCATCAAGCCCGCGTCGGGGGACTGTAATCTTCATTGCACCTACTGTTTCTATCATGAGCGCCTCACGGATCCCTACAAGGAGACGAAAAAGCGCCGCATGAGCCCCGAGATCCTGGATGAGTTGATCAAGCAGGGGATGGCCCTGGATCGGCGACAGGCCACCTTTGGTTGGCAGGGGGGCGAGCCCACCCTGATGGGGCTGGACTTTTTCAAAAAGGCCGTATCTCTCCAGCAAAAGTATGGCGTCTCTGGGCAATCCGTCAGTAATGGACTACAGACCAACGGTATACTCCTCGACGAGGAGTGGGCCCGGTTTCTTTGCCGCTACAATTTCCTCGTGGGCGTGAGCCTGGACGGCCCCGCCCCTTACCACGATCACTATCGCCGCTATATCAGCGGCGCTCCCACGCACAAAAAGGTGGTGGAAAACATGCACATGCTCGATGAGCATAATGTGCAGTTCAATGTGCTTTCCGTGGTTAACGATGTCACCGCTCAGCACGGGGCCGAGATCTATGACTATTTCCTCTCCGAGGGATTCTACTATATGCAATTCATTCCCTGTGTGGAGGTGGATCCCGAGACGGGGGAACTCACGGACTTTTCCGTGGAGCCCGATGCCCTGGCCGAGTTCCTCTGTACCGTATTTGATAAATGGTACAACGACGGGGAGCCCGAGGCTTCGGTTCGAGACTTTGATGCCATCCTCGCCGCGTATGTGGGGCAAGAAGCGCCCATGTGTTGCTATCAGGAGGAGTGTGGTTCATACGTGGCGGTAGAGTACAACGGCGATATCTACCCGTGTGACTTTTTTGTCCAGGATGATCTGTTCATAGGCAACCTGAGAGATATGTCTCTCGAGGAGGCCTTTGAGAGCGAGGAACTGCGTCGCTTTGCCTCTGTCAAGTCCGAGCCCAGACCCGAGTGTCAGGAGTGCGTGTGGCTTCCTCTTTGCAATCAGGGATGCCCCCGCTTTGTGGGCGTCGAGGGGCGGGCCCAGCATTATCATTGCCGGGCTTATAAGCAATTCTTTACGCACAGCCATGACGCTTTCATGGATCTGCGCCGCCGCGTGCTGCGGAATCGGGGGGTGAATCCCCACAAGGCCCCCGGCTCTCCCATAGGACCCATAGGTCGAAACGATCCCTGTCCCTGTGGCTCGGGCAAAAAGTACAAGCAATGCTGTGGACGGCGGTAAGGTGCTTGACCAGATCACCTCTGTCCTCGTTTCACTTGTCCTTTCATCCTCCTGTACGATCTTGCGAACCCGGGAATCCTTGTGTCAACTTTGAGTAAACTTTTGAGATCCGTCCCCTGCCTTTTAGCCACTATATCTTGTAGTAGTAGGAGGTAATACATACCATATATAGTATCTCTTTTCCCTTGCTCCATCTCAATGAGAGGCCGGTACGAGATCTCCTTGTCAGGTGGGGAGCGCTCGTATATAATAGTGGCGAAACGTGGGACAAAGTGTCACGATGTGGCACATATCCCTGATCCTCTCGAATCCATAGAGGTGTTCCTCCCACTGCACGATGGAAGGCGAGGCAAGCCATGTTCCTGGGTCAGTACGCTCATACGTTGGATGCCAAGGGAAGGATCACTATTCCGGCGCGATTTCGGGAAGAACTGGATGCCGGCCTGGTGATCAGCCGGGGCTATGATGCCTACCTGATCGCCTATCCGGAGGCGGAATGGGTCAGATTGGCGGAAAAGATCGCCACCGTGCCTAGGACCAGCGATGTGGCCCGCTCCTATGGACGGTTCGTTTTTGGTGGGGCTTTTGAGGCCACGCTGGACAGTGCGGGGCGGGTGCTCATCCCGCCTTTTCTCAGGGATTATGCTCGCCTGGAACAGGAAGCGATCATCGTGGGAGTGAACACCTATATCGAGATTTGGGAACCGAAAATCTGGCAGCGGACCTTTGACAGCGATGCGGAGAACCTGGACGCCATTTTGAGCGAGATGACGAGGATGGGCGTATAAAAGTGACCACAGAAGCCGAAACTCGGGCGGACGCACGCCATCTTGCGGAACATATCCCCGTCCTCTTCGATGAGGTTATGTCCTGGCTGCAGCCCGCGAGTGGGGGATATTATATCGATGCCACGGTGGGATTAGCAGGACACAGCATAGGAATCCTTGAACGGTCTGCACCTGATGGCGAACTGTTGGCCATCGACATCGATGAGGAGGCATTGAGGTACGCCCGCGAAAGGCTGTCCGCTTTTGATGAGCGGGTTACCTTTGTCTGTGGGCAGTACGCCGATCTGGCCTGCATAGCACGGGAGCATGGTTTCGAGGATGTGGACGGTATCCTTTTTGACCTGGGCGTTTCCTCTTTGCAATTGGATGATCCTGCACGCGGCTTTTCTTTTCGGCAGGACGGCCCTTTGGATATGCGTATGGGCACTCAGGTGGATCTGACGGCGGAGGAGATCGTGAACACCTGGCCCGAGAAAGAGATTGCACGGGTGATCTATGAATTCGGGGAAGAGCGTCATTCGCGGCGTATCGCGCGGGCCATCTGTGCCGAGCGTCCTCTTCATACCACGCGCGAACTGGCTGATCTTGTAGCCCACGTGGTGGGGCGCCGGGGGCGCATCCATCCGGCGACGCGTACCTTCCAGGCCCTGCGTATCGCCGTTAATGAGGAACTGGCCTCTCTCAAGGTCACGTTGCCCCAGGCGGTCGATCTTTTAAAGCCTGGAGGGCGCTTGGCGACCATCGCCTTTCATTCTCTGGAGGATCGCATCATCAAGCGCTTTTTCGTGCGCGAGTCCAAGGACTGTATCTGTCCGCCGAGGCTGCCCCAGTGTGTTTGTGATCATGAAGCGACCATCAAACGCCTGACAAAGGGTGTGGTGTGGCCCTCGGAGGAGGAGGTCGAGGGCAATCCTCGCAGCCGGAGCGGGCGCCTGCGTGTCGTGGAACGTTTACCCTGATTTTTGGAGTGGAGATACGGCGATGCCGGAGAAGCGTAAGGATCTGCTCGTCTTCTACGAGCGCACCAGACGCAGGATCTCTTTGGACAGGGTCAAGCCACATACGTTGGCCTATTTCAGCCTGATGCTACTTCTCATCGGATTGGCGGGAGGGCTCTATCTGCATCAGGCAAGCCAGGTGGCCGCGTATGCTAGGGAGATCCGCCGCCTGCAGATGCGCAAAGAGGTTCTCCATCGAGAACTCGTCATTCTGCAGGGCGAGGTGGCTGCACTCGGTTCCCTGGAACGCGTGCATCGCGTTGGGAAGGATTTGGGGTATCGTTTTTCAGAGGCTGCCGATGTGCAGGAGCGTCTCTATATCGAGTGTACACCGACCCCGGCGAGGCGAGGGGATTTCGGCTCCCTTGGGAAAGAAGCGACGGGTTTCAAAGAAGCCGGATTGAACGTTAAAAATAGATCCTGGAAGAATCTTGTAGAGCAATTCTACTTGTGGTTCGAGTCTCCTGCAGAGCAAGGGCGACGCTGATCGTGTTCAGGGACTTTTTGTATGGCGTGGGGTATCTATTCTCTGGTCTAAGTGATGGATGATTCTCAGGCTTTGGGACAAAGACGACGTATAGCCTGGCTCACTACCGTGCTTTTCGCTGTGGGATTGGCGCTGGTGGTGAAGGTGGCCTTCTGCCAACTTTTGCCGCAGGAGACGATTCTTGCTTTCAACTTGCAGGGAGGACATAATCCTGACATCGTTCCTGCGGCCCGGGGGAATATACGTGATGCGACGGGGCATTGTCTCGTCGCGTCGACGGTATCGTACGATATCTCTGTTTCTCCCAATCTCTTGAGCCCTGAGCAGAAAGAGGATCTGGTTCCCGAACTGGCACACCTTTTGGACCGGGAAAGGGAGGAGATATCCCGTACTCTTGATGTGACGGGTACGGTGATATTGGGCAAGGGATTACCCGCTTCTGTGTACACGCAGATCGAGGGGGGAGATTCGGCGGCGGCTTTCAAGGGCGATCCCCAATTTCGCCGCGTCTATCCAGATAGTACCCTCGCAGCCTCGGTCCTGGGATTTGTCAACTATGAGGGACAGGCCCTCTATGGTGTGGAAGAGTATTATGATCCCCTGCTTCAGGGAACACGGGGAGAATGGTACGGGGTGAGGGATCCCTGGGGCGAACAACTCTTGGCCAGTCTGACCAACTATCAGGCGGCAAGGGACGGGGCGACTTTGGTGCTTACCATAGATCGCAATATCCAATATGCAGCGGAGCAGATACTGCGAAAAGGGATAGAGGAGAATAGGGCTACCTCGGGAAATATCATCGTCCTGGATCCTCGAACCGGTGGCGTGCTGGCTATGGCGAATTATCCTACCTATGCGCCCGGTAACTATGGAGACGTAGAATCGTCCGAGGACTATGTGAACACCTCGATCTCCGCTATATATGAGCCGGGGTCCATTTTCAAGCCCCTTACGCTGGCGGGAGCGCTGGATGCGCATCTGATTCGTCCTACGGATTCCTACGATGATCGAGGCGAGATCATCGTGGGAGAGCAACGCATAATGAATTCTGACCGACGGGCTCATGGGCAGACCACGATGACCGAACTATTGGCCCATTCACGCAACGTGGGTGCAGCCTATGTGGCGACGTTGTTGGGCGAAGCAAGGTTCTATGAGATGGTGCGCCGCTTTGGTTTTGGTGAGGTCACGGGGATCGATCTGCCCTATGAGGAAGACGGGATCTTGCGTGTGCCTGGGGAGAGAACCTGGCACAGGTCGGATCTGGCTACCAATTCGTTCGGTCAGGGGTTTGCGGTGACGCCCATTCAGGTGGTGGCTGCCTATGGTGCCATAGCCAATGATGGCATTCTGATGCGCCCCTATCTGGTCAAGGGAATTCGAAAAGATGGGGAGGTGGAGGTTATAGAGCCCTTTCCTGTGCGTCGGGTGATCTCCTCTCAAGCCGCTCAGGATATCACAAAGTTGATGACCGAGGCCGTGGAACTGGGGATGGAAGAAGCGGTCCTGCCCGGTTACGCTCTGGCTGGCAAGTCTGGCACTTCGCAGATTGCCAGTGTCGAAGGATATGTGCGAGAGTATATCATCGCCTCCTTTGCAGGATTTGGTCCCGTGTCCGATCCACGGTTCGTGGTTCTGGTGAGATTCGATGAGCCAAGAGAGGGACATTGGGGGACGGAGGTCGCCGCTCCCGAGTTTCGAGAGATGTGCAAATATCTGGTGGACTATTATGGGATCCCTCCCACGCGTTGAGGGAGGGCATTTGAAGGAAATAGCGTGCTGACCTTGAGAGAGATTTTGGATACACTGGCTCCTAGCCTCGTCGTCGAGGGGGCCGCCGATATGGATATATCAGAAGTATGTATCGATTCTCGCCAGGCGGGCCCTGGCAACATCTTTGTGGCCCTGCGAGGGGAACGTACCGATGGACACCTCTATGTTGAGGAGGCCTTTGAGGCCGGGGCGACGGTGGCCCTGGTAGAAAAGGTGACGGCAGAGGGAGCGATCATCGACACGGTAGAGGGCACGGCGCCGGCTTGCCTCGAGCCTCCGATGCTAGTCGTCGTTTCCGATACGTTGCGAGCGCTGCAGCGCCTCGCTGCAGCGCGTCGGTTGCAGAGGCCTGATCTCTGTGTTGTGGGGGTGACGGGAAGTGTGGGCAAGACGACCACCAAGGAGGCCCTTGCGTCGGTGCTTTCTCAACGGTACGAGACGCTCAAGAGCTCTGGGAATTATAATAACGAGATCGGTCTTCCCCTGACGCTCATGGCACTTGGGCCGGAGTATGAGTGCGCTGTTCTGGAGATGGGTATGTATGCTTTGGGGGAGATCGCCCTGTTGTGCGATATCGCCAGGCCGCAGATTGGTGTGGTGACCAATGTGGGGCCGTCTCATCTGGAGCGCTTGGGGAGTATGGAGCGTATCGCGCAGGCCAAAGCGGAACTGATACAGGCGCTTCCCGAGGGGGGGCTGGCGGTTCTGAATGGCGATGATCGCCGCGTGCGGGCTATGGAGAAGCAGACAGCAGCCCGTGTGTTGACCTTTGGCTTCCATGCTGACAACATGGTGTGGGCCGACCAGGTTGTCAATCGTGGATTGGAGGGTATGGAATTCACGGTTCACGTGAAAAAGGAGGCGTTTGAGGAGGAGGTTGGCTCCTCTGTCCCTCCCACCACGTCCCATAACTTGCGGACATCCGTGTTGGGCCTCCCCGCCGTCATGTCCGGTCTGGCCGGCGTGGCTGTAGGTCTGGCTCGGGGGCTTTCATGGGACGAGATAGAGCGCGGACTTGGGGGCGGGAGGCAGGGACTCCGCCTGGTGCCGCGACGAGGGATACGCGATACGATCCTTTTGGATGATACGTACAATGCCAGTCCGGAATCCGTGATGGCGGCGCTGGATCTACTGGATGAACTGCCCGGGCGCCATCTGGCCGTCTTGGGAGACATGCTGGAGTTGGGCTCGTATGAACGCGAGGGGCATCATGCGGTGGGTCGTTATGCCGCCGATTTGTTGGATTTGTTGGTAACGGTGGGAGAGAGAGGGCACCTCATCGCCGAGGCGGCCCGTGAGGCGGGCTTTGATGCTGGTCGGCTTTATACGGCGCGCGATAATGAGGAGGCTCTGGCCATACTTGAGAATGTCATGGAAGATGGAGACGCCGTTCTGGTAAAAGGCTCCCGGAGCATGACGATGGAGACGATCGTGGAGGCGCTGGAGGAGCAGGGTCCATGATCACCTTTTTGCGCCGAATCGGGGAATCCCCTCTCATTTTAGGCGTGCTGGCCTTTGCTTTCACCGTGCCCTGGGGCGGCTGGTTCGTACAACAGTTGAGACGATATGGTGTGGGGAAGCATATTCGTGTGGATGGCCCCTCATCCCATGAGGAGAAAGAGGGGACTCCCACCATGGGGGGCATGTTAATCCTGATAGGGGCGGTACCGTTTGCCATCGCGCTATCTCTGGCAGAGGATTCGGAGGTCCCTCTCGTTCTCCTGCCCCTGTTGGTCTATGGCGCGCTGGGCGCTTTTGATGATGTAAGGGGATTGCAGGATCAGGAAGGAATAGGCTGGCTGGCGAGAAACAAGTTCCCTGTCCAATGGGCGGTGGCCCTGCTGCTGGCTCTCTTTACGTATGGGCTGAGACCCAGGACAAGAGTCTTGCTGCCCGCCTCGGGACATGGCGTGAATCTGGGAATCTGGGCTGTGCCCGTATACGCGCTTTTTGTGGTGGCCACGTCGAACGCTGTGAACCTCACCGACGGGTTGGATGGTCTGGCGGGAGGGTTGTCGGCCATGGCCTTTGGTGCCTACGGTGTGCTGGCCATGGGCGTGGGAAGGCGCTTCTTGGCCTCCTTTTGTTTTGTCCTTTTGGGCATGTTACTGGCCTTTTTGTGGTTTAATGTGCATCCGGCGGAGGTTTTTATGGGGGATACGGGGTCCCAGGCCCTGGGAGCGGCGCTGGCCGTCGTGGCCCTGTTCTCTGGCTATGCTCTGCTGCTGCCTCTCGTGGGCGTCGTCTTTGTGACAGAGGCCCTGTCGGTGATCCTGCAGGTTGCTTATTACAAGTACACACGGCACAGGTTTGGCGAGGGACAGCGTGTCCTTCGCATGGCACCTCTCCATCACCATTACGAACTGGGAGGGTTGTCAGAGGTGAGCATCGTGTCGCGCCTGTGGATTCTGGGGTTGGTGGCCGCACTGTTGGCCGTGGGGTGGGGGGGGATGTGGTGATGCTATTTCCACACGACCTCGTCCATCTCAGGGTAACCATCGTAGGGGTGGGACGCGAGGGAAGGGCCCTGGCGCGCTTTTTGACCTCCCTGGGTGCCCGTGTCACGTTGAGCGATACCAAGTCTGCCGGGGATCTGCAGGAGGAATTGGCGGCGCTGGAGGGAATCGATCTGAACCTCGCGTTGGGCGGAGAGCCCCCCGATCTGGATGTGGACGTGCTCTTTGTTAGCCCCGGCGTGCCACCGTCGGCCCCCGTCGTGCAACGGGCACGAGAAAGAGGAGTGCCCATCAGCAGTGAGCCGAGGCTCTTTACCCAGTTATGCCGGGCCCCCGTGGTGGGAATTACGGGCTCCAACGGCAAGACGACCACCACGGCTCTTGTTGGTGAGATGTTCCAGGTGGCCGGGAAAAAGACGTGGGTGGGGGGGAATATAGGTTTTCCCCTAACCAACTGTCTTTTGGAGGGCGACGCACCCCAAGTGGCGGTGATGGAACTTTCCAGTTTTCAACTGGAACTCTTTTCGCCGGACTACCAGGGAAAAGGTGTCGAGGACAGGCGGTCCGAGGCCTCACGGGTCGTGTCTCTGAAGGGATGGAGTCCCCATGTGGCGGCTATCACGAATATTACCCCCAATCACCTGGACAGGCATCCCTCCATGGCCGACTATGTGCGGGCCAAGTCGTTCATTCTGGCCTTTCAGGGCCGCGATGATTGGGCCATTCTCAATGCCGACGATGCGTACTGTGAGGACATGGCCGCCACATCTATGGCTCAGTTAATTCGCTTCAGCCTGGAGGGGCCGGTGGCGCGGGGAGCCTTTTTACAGGGGGATCGTCTTTTGTTGCGCTGGGAGGGACGTGAAAAGATGATCTGTCGGACCTCTCAGGTTCGTTTGCGGGGACGACATAATTTGGCCAATATCCTTGCGGCGGCGTGCTGTGCGGTGGTGGGTGGAGTCGATGTGGCTTCCATGCGCCGTGTCGCCGGGCACTTTGCCGGTGTACCCCATCGACTTGAGAAGGTACGCAGATGGCGGGGCGTGCTCTTCGTGAACGATTCTATCGCCACCACACCAGAGAGGGCCATGGCTGCCCTGCGCTCCTTCGAGGAGCCCCAGATTCTTCTGGCTGGCGGCCGTGACAAGCATCTGCCGTGGGATCGTTGGGCGGATCTGGTGCTCGATCGCGTAAAATACGTGATCGCTTTTGGCGAGGCGAGACCCGTCGTCTGTGAGGCCCTGGCCGAGGCGCGTCAACGGCGCGCTTTACAGGGGGATATTCCTCGCGTTTATAAACGGGATTCGTTGAACGAGGCCGTGCCGCTGGCTGCAGAACTGGCGGAGGCGGGGGATGTGGTGCTGCTCTCGCCCGGCGGGGCCAGTTTCGATGCCTTTGAGGATTTTGAGGCCCGTGGGGAGGCCTTTCGTGATCTGGTTGCTACCTTGTAGAGGAAGCGTTTGTCATGACGGTTAAGAAACCGCGTAGGATCGTACAATCCGATTGGATCATGTTTCTCGTGGTGCTGATCCTGCTGGTTCTGGGATTGGTCATGGTCTACAGCGCTTCCTATGGATTCGCTCTGTTTGAGGATGGGGCATATGAGGGCAGGCCCGCCTACTTTACCAAGCGTCAGGCGATGTTCCTTCTGGTGGGATTCGGGGCCATGCTTGTTGCCTGGCGCACCGACTATCATCTGTACCAAAGATTTGCTATACACATTCTTGTGCTTACTGTTCTTCTGTTGCTCATAGTCGCTCCTGTGGGGCGATGGCTTATCCGATCGCGGTCTGTACAACCTGTGGAACTGGCCAAGGTGGGGGCGATCAGCTATATTGCCGTGTGGTTGTCGACGCGTGAGGAATATATCAGGGATATCAGCCTGGGACTGATCCCCTTTGCCCTAATCTTGGGGCTCATCGCCGGCCTCATCATTGCACAGCCCGATTTTTCCTCGGCTATGCTCCTGGTCGCTACGGCCACAGCCATGTTCTTTGTTGCTGGAGCGGATATGAAACAGCTACTGATTGGCTTTCTGTTTGGAGGTATCGCTCTGGTGGCGGTGATGCTCGTGGCCAGCTATCGCTCGGCTCGTGTCCGAACGTGGCTTTATGGGCCGCTCAGCGATCCGTTGGGCCGGGGATTTCAACCCATACAATCACTGGTGGCCCTCAATGAAGGAGGGTGGTTTGGTGTGGGGTTGGGAACGAGTCAGCAGAAATTCGTCCTATATGCCCCTCACACCGATGGCATATTCGCTATCATTGGGGAGGAATTGGGATTTGTCGGGGCGGTCATCATCATTTTGCTTTATGCGCTCTGGACCTGGCGGGGATTTTATATCGCGCGTTATGCGCCGGATGTGTATGGTATGCTTTTGGCGGTCGGCCTCGTCTCCTGGGTAACCTTTCAGGCTGCCCTGCACATCGCCGTGGTGGCTGGATTGGCGCCCTTTACGGGTACTGTTCTACCATTCGTCAGCTATGGGGGCTCCTCGTTGGTGAGTTCTTTGGCTTCTGTGGGAATTCTGTTGAATATCTCACAGAATACTGCCGGTGGGGAAGGGGCGATATGAGGCTTCTTGTGACCGGTGGGGGTACCGGGGGACATATCTATCCTGCCCTTTCCGTCGTTGAGGTGCTGTTTTCAAGAGGCCACCTCGATCGGAAGGAGGTGGCCTGGGTGGGGAGCGAGGATAGCATTGAGGAGCGCGTTTTGACCAAAGAGGGGATCTCCTTCTATCCTGTCACTACCGGCGCGCTGCGGGGGAGCGGTGTGGTGGGTGCCGTGCGTGGATTGATACATTCCATGACGGGCGCTTCTGAGGCGCGCAAGATACTGCGTCGTTTCGATGCCGATGTCGTCCTGTCTACCGGTGGATACGTCTCCGTACCCCTGGTATTGGCGGCCTGGTCCAAGGGATGTCCCTCCCTCGTTTATCTGCCCGATATGGAACCCGGCCTGGCCGTTCGCCTTTTGGCCTTTTTCGCACGTCGCGTGGCAGTGTCCTTTCCTGGGGTGGCGGAGCATTTTCCTCCGCAAAAGGTGATGGTCAGCGGTTATCCAGTGCGCAGCGCCCTGTACAGAATTTCTAAAGATGCGGCGCGTGAGTGCCTCGCCTTGAGGGACGATATCCCCGTTCTACTGGTTCTTGGGGGAAGCCAGGGAGCGCATTCGATCAACGTGGCCGTTCGCAACGAACTGCCGGCGCTGTTGCGCAGGGTGCAATTGGTGCATATCAGTGGCTTCGATGATCAAGAGATGCTGGAGGATGCCCGACAGATCTTGAGCGATGACCAGCGGGTGCGATATCATCTCTTTCCCTATCTTTACGAGCGCATGGCGGATGCCCTGGTGGCTGCCGACCTGGTCGTTGCCCGAGCGGGTGCGGCAACCCTCGGCGAGTTTCCCGCCGTGGGATTACCGGCCATCCTGGTGCCCTATCCCCACGCAGGGCAGCACCAAGACGTGAACGCGCGCTATCTGGCCCAAAAGGGGGCGGCCATCGTCGTCCAGGATCATCAATTGGACGGGCAGTTATTCGCGCGAGTACAGCAGTTATTGGATGCGCCCAGAAGACTTGAGGTCATGGCACACTCTTCTTGGGCGTTGGCTGCCCCCAATGCTGCTGAACTCATAGGTGAAATGCTTTGCTCACTGGCCAAAGGATGATTTGATGGAAGGTATCGTCGTTTGGAACGTCAACAAGTATATTTTCATGGGCATCGTTTTGGGCCTTTTCGGTTTCATTGGCTTTCGACGTGGTGTGAATCGGGAATTGCTTTCCGTCATTGCCGTCGCTGTGGGGATGCTCGTTGCCGATCGTCTGGCCCAGATCTTTTATCCGCTGGTGAACCGTTTTCACAAACTGGCTCGACTTGCCCTGTCGGGTGGATTGATGGCGGAGAACCCCGCCGAGGCATGGCAGGAGGTGCAGCAACTTCCATCGTTGGTTGAGACACCAGCGGAGATACAGTTTCTGGGGATGGCGTTCTTTTTCGTCATCGTGCTCTTCTTTTACGTGCTGGGTCAGGGGGCTATTCCCCCGCCACGGGCTATCATACTGAGAGTTCTGGGGTTGTGCGTTGGCCTCGTCAACGGTTTTCTCATGGTCTATTATCTCTTTCCTGTCCTTTTTTCACAGCCCAAGACCGTGATCGCACTGCCTGGCGGTGCGGTGAGGGAGGCACTTGTGGATGAGCAGGTGGTGGCTCGCGTGGTGGCCCTCTTTGTGTTCGTCTTGATAATCTTTGGTCTTTACAGTGCCTCCGGCCCTCGAGAGCGGAAGCAGTCTTGAGTTCAATGGAGGATTCGAGGATTCATGATCCCAATTGAGGTCTTTTTTTCCGCTCTGGTGTTCGTTTTTGCTCTTATCGGTTTGGTTCGTGGGTTTTTACGAGAGCTGGGTGTGACCACGATCATGATGTTTCTGCTCTTTTTCTTGAGCCTCTTTGAACCGGAACTGGATAGGGGCTTGATGAGGGTGATGGATAGCGGGGGCGGACTCATGTCTGGGGCTGATGAGAATCTGATAAAGTGTGGGATTTTCACCTTTGTCATCATCGGATCGGCTTTCGTCTCCTATGAGGGAGAGACGCTGGCTTTTGGGGGACGGTTACAGAGTGGGACACAGGCTCTTACCCTGGGCCTGTTGACGGGCACGCTCAATGGATATCTGATCGCCGGCTCTCTCTGGTATTATATGGATAAATTTGGTTATCCCTTTGAGGTTTTGGGTTTCTCTGTGCAAAGTCTGTCGGCAATTGCCCAAAAGATGATCGAGTTTTTGCCCATGACCTTTTTGGGCCGGCCCGTGCTCTTTGGCCAGAGCTTGCTTCTATATCTTAGTGCTTTATTGTTGCTCGCACGTGTCATTCGATAGGTGGAATACGATGAGTGCCCTGGAGGTTCCCAAAAGAATTCATATGGTGGGCATCGGGGGGATCGGCCTGTCCGCCATTGCCCGTGTCCTTGCCATGAGGGGGCACATTGTGACGGGCTCTGATCTGCGCGCATCGTCGACCACGTGCGCGTTGAATGCCTTGGGGATCGAGACGTACGTGGGGCATGCGGCGTCGCAGGTGGGTGAGGCCGAACTGTTGATCGTTTCTTCGGCGATCCCCGAGGATAACGTGGAGGTTCGTGCAGCGCGCGGGCGGGGTATCCTCGTGCTCACAAGGCGACGTCTGCTCCCGGCGTTGATGCGAGGGATGCGGGGGGTCGCTGTGGCGGGCACTCATGGAAAGACGACCACCACATCTATGATCTCGGTGATCCTGGAACGAGCGGGGTTGGATCCCACCTTTATCGTGGGAGGCATCCTCGCTGAATTGGGAACGAACGCGCGGGCCGGTCGGGGCGACTATTTCGTCATAGAGGCCGACGAGTATGAGCGTATGTTTCATGGCTTGAGCCCCCATATCGCCGTGGTGACCAATGTGGAGATGGATCATCCGGATTGCTACCGTGACATTGCAGAGGTGCAAGAGGCCTTTGATCTATTCCTGGACGGTGTGGAGCCAGGGGGGCATATCGTGGCCTGTGCGGATAGCGCGACGTTGGGGCGCATCCTGCGGGAACGCGACGGCGATAGGGCCGATCTGTTGACTTATGGCACCTCTCCGAAGGCGGATTACCTGGTGCGGGAGATCGAACCCAATACACGCGGAGGGGTCGATTGCTCCGTATGGAGACGAGGCGAAAAGTGGCAGGCCCTTTCCCTCGCTGTGCCTGGAGAGCACAATGCTCTCAATGCTACGGCGGCTCTCATCGTCGCACGGCTTTGTGGCGTTGAGGGAGAGAAAGTGGCGGGGACACTCGCGGATTTTGCCGGTGTGCTGCGCCGCTTCGAGATCAAGGGGGTGCAGGATGATGTCGTCGTCATCGACGATTACGCACATCATCCCACGGAGGTGCGGGCCACCCTTGCTGCCGCGCGGGGGCGCTACCCACGACGGCGTATCTGGGCTGTCTTTCAGCCTCACACCTACAGCCGGACGCTGGCGCTTCTCGATGAATTCGCGTCCTGTTTTGACGATGCGGACCAGGTGATCATCACGGATATCTATCCCGCCCGCGCGCATGAGGAGCCCATCATTCGGGCTAAAGAACTCGTGGGGGCTGTGGATCATGACGATGTTACGCATGTGGGTAGTATCGAGCGGGTCGTCGATCATCTGCTTGATGAACTGCGTTCTGGGGATCTGTTGCTCACACTGGGCGCGGGCGATGGATATTTGATTGGCGAACGGGTATTGGCTCGACTCGGTCAGAGGAGGGTCTGATGGATTTGAGAGGTTTTGCAGAAAAGTTGCTTCAGGAGGGCTATGGCGAGCGTGTCAAGGAGGGCGAATCCCTTTCTCGCTATACCTCGTTTGGCATTGGGGGGCCGGCTGATATTCTTGTGGTCACCAAGAAGGTGCAGGAGATGGAGCATCTGGCCAACATGGCTCGCGAGCAGGGGGTTCCCTTTGTGGTACTGGGGCAGGGGACGAACGTTCTGATCGCCGATGCCGGGATCAGGGGATTGGTCATCATCAACGCCTGTCGGGGGTTCTCTTGGCAGGAGGAGGGGCTGCTTGTGGCGCGTTCTGGAACCCTTCTTACCAAACTCGCTCGCTGGACCGTACTCGAGGGATGGGCTGGTTTAGAGTGGGCGGTGGGTATTCCTGGTACCCTGGGAGGGGCCGTGGTAGGCAATGCGGGGGCCTATGGCGGAGATATGTCCAGGACGATCCAGTGGGTGGATGTGTTGGATGCCGATGGTGCCGTCAGGCGATTCGACGTGGGGGAGTTGGCATACGATTATAGAACCAGCGCTTTGAAGCGGGGAGATCATAAAAGGCATCCGCGTATCGTGCTGGCCGTGGCGTTGCGGCTTGAACCGGGCGATTCCGAGACGTTGAAAAAGAAGGTTTCGCGTATCACGCGCCGCAGAAAGATGCATACGCCCGAGGGACCCAGTGCGGGAAGTGTCTTCAAGCGTACGGTGCAGTATCCGGCAGGGTTTCTCATCGATCAGGCGGGATTAAGAGGCCTTCGTGTCGGCGATGCCGAGGTCTCGACCAAGCACGCTAACTTTTTCGTGAATGCCGGTCGGGCGACTGCTGCCGATATGCGGGAGTTGATCGAGCGAGTCCAGCGGGAGGTAAGGGATGCCTTTTCGCAGGAACTGGAACCAGAGATCGAGTTCTTGGGCGAGTGGCAGGTTCCAGTGAAACAGTTATCGTATGGGAAGCTAGAAAGGAATGCGGATCTGTGACGTTCTCATCTGGCAAGGATCGATTACGGGTGGCTATACTCTTTGGTGGCAAGTCGGGCGAGCATGAGGTCTCATTGGCCTCTGCCAAATCCGTCATGGGAGCCATGGACGAGGAGAGGTACGAGATATATCCGGTGGGCATCACCAAATCGGGGCACTGGATATCGGGGGGCGATCCCATGTCCTTGCTTCAGTCTGGAATGGACGAGGGGACGACGGGAATGGATATGGACAAGGCCCTTGCCGTGATGGAGGAGGGCGATCTTGCAGAAGAGGGTGCCCCCAAAGCCCGGTTCCCTGACGTGGACGTCGTGTTCCCCGTTTTACATGGAACCTATGGCGAGGATGGTACCTTGCAGGGGTTGTTGGAGTTGGCCGATGTACCCTATGTGGGGGCGGGCGTTCTTGGCTCCGCGCTGGGCTTGGACAAGATAGCACAAAAGGCCGTATTGTCCGCCAACGGGCTCCCTGTGGTCCCTTATCTTTCCGTGACGCGTACGCGCTGGGGCGAGGCACCGGAAGGTGTGTTGAAAGAGGTGAAGGAAACGTTCTCTTATCCCGTCTTTGTCAAGCCGGCCAACCTGGGCTCCAGTGTGGGGATAACCAAGGCACATGACCGCGATGAACTGGAAGCCGGCCTCGATCTGGCGGCGCGTTATGATCGCAGGATCCTTGTGGAGACAGCCATCGATGCGCGGGAAATAGAATGCAGTGTGTTGGGGAACGATACCCCTCAGGCCTCTCTCCCCGGGGAGGTGGTGCCGTGCAACGAATTCTATGATTATGAGGCCAAGTATGTAGACGGCGACTCGGAACTGCATATCCCTGCCGACCTGGATGAGGAGATGGTGCGGAGGATTCAGGATATGGCGGTGCGCGCTTTTCTGGCCATAGACTGCGCTGGCATGGCCCGCGTGGACTTTTTTCTCTGTCGCGATACAGAGACCCTGTACCTGAATGAGTTGAATACCATTCCCGGTTTTACCAAGATCAGCATGTATCCCAAACTCTGGGAGGCCAGTGGCCTTTCCTATCCACGGCTCATCGACCGTCTGATCGAATGCGCCCTGGAGAGGTATGAGCAGAAAACGGCTTCTGTCACCTCTTATGACGTGAAGGCATAGGGAAGATGGCGAGGCGGCAGGGAACGCGATCTCAGGCGCGGCTGGATAGGCCCCAAAAAGAAGAGGGCGTTTCTGATCATGGATCTATCCTGCGCCGAATCAATTGGTCCAAACTGCTCGCCCTGCTGCTTCTCCTGGCCAATGCCTTGTTCATGTATCAGTTTTTAACCAGTTCTCGCTTTTGGGTGCGAGAGGTGGAGGTAAAGGGTGGGGAACTCGTTTCGGGAGATGAGGTGAAAGATGTACTTGGCGCTCCGGACAGAAGTATCTTTCGCGTCAATGCCTGGAAATTGGAAAATCGTATCCAGAGGCGATTTGGTTGTGTGAAAAACTCGTCGGTGCACTGTAAACTGCCCTGCACGATGATTGTCACATTGGAGGAGCGCCAGGATGTTCTGGTATGGGTGAGCGAGGAAAACCACTGGTGGGTGGATAAAGACGGTAACGTGTTGGGACCTACGACTGATCCTCAGGACCGCGTCGTCATACGTGATGTTCAGGGTTACACGCCGTCTCCTGGGGAGCACCTGGTGGGGGTTCCTTTCGATCTCGCCTGGGATGTGGCGGGGGCGGTGCCGGCCGTCAAATCTTATGACTATGTGCCGAATGTGGGGCTCGTCCTCCATGTGACGGACCATCGCTGGCCCGTTTACCTGGGATACGAGGGCGACGCGGCTTTCAAGGTTGCCGTGATGCGAAAGTTGGTGCAGAGGCTCTTGGAAAAGGGTATGCAAGTCGAATATATCGACCTGCGCAACGAACGGCGTCCCAGCTATGGAGAGTTGTAGAGGTGTTATGGAAGGGTTCGAGAATATCTGACTTGGTGGGGGGGGAAGAACTGGCCGATGCCAAGGACAATAGTCGGTATTGACGTTGGGACAACTAAAATTTGCACTCTGATCGGCCAAGTGGGCGAACAGGGGGCCCTGCGTATCACGGGAGTGGGGATCGCCTCATCGCGGGGGGTGGACAAGGGTGTGATCACCGATTTGGAAAAGGCCTCGGAGGCCATAGGAGAATCTATCCAAAAGGCGGAAAGTGTCTCGGGGCACACTGTAGTGGCGGCCTATGTGGGTGTGGGCGGTGCACACATCGCCTCGCGAAACAGTCGTGGAGTGGCTGCCATCGGTAGGGGAGATCGACCAGTGGATCGGGGTGATATCGAGCGTGCCATGGAAGCCGCGCGGGCCATCACCATGCCTCATAACAGGCGCATCGTCCACGCCATTCCACGCGAGTTTGTGATCGATGATCAGGGGGGGGTGAGAAATCCCTTGGGGCTGATGGGATTCCGCCTCGAAGTGGAAGCGCACATCGTGACGGGCGCCATGACGTGCATCAAGAACCTGATCCGTTGTATCCAGGCCAACCAGGTTGAGGTTCTGGATCTCGTCCTGCAGCCTCTGGCTTCTGCGAGGGCGGTTCTCACGGCGGAAGAGATGGAGATGGGGGTGACGCTTTTGGATATGGGTGGGGGAACGTTGGATATGGCCTTCTATGCCGAGGGCAGCGTGGTAAAGACCGGAGTCATCGGCCTGGGCGGGCGACACATTACCAAAGATATCGCCGTGGGTTTGGGGACGAGTTTTGCTACGGCCGAGGATATAAAAGTCCGCTACGCTCATGTTTCCCGCTCTGCGGTAAAGGAGGACGAGGTGATCGAGATCTCGGCCTTTGGAGATGAGAATCCCGTTGTTGTGTCCCGCGGCGATGTATGTGATATTGTGGGGATGCGCGCCGAGGAGATGTTCGAACTGCTTTCACGTGAGATAAGACGTTCGGGGCTTGATAGTTTGCTGCCGGCCGGTGTGGTGATGACAGGAGGCACGGCAAACCTGCGTGGCGTGAAAGAGTTTGCCAGGATGAGGTTGGGACTGCCGGTGCGTGTTGGTATGCCCATGGGACTGCGGGGGTTGATGGAGGCCATCAGTGGTCCAGCCTATGCAACACCGATAGGGCTACTACTTTGGGGGAAGGAGCGAGAGGACGCAACTAGAGGAGAACGACCCTCCGCGCCGGGCGCGGAGAATTGGTATAAGCGCCTTGTAGACTGGCTTAGAGTTTTGTTGCCTCGAGTATGAGATTGAAAGGGGATGGCATGATGGATTATGATATGGAAGAATTGAATAACGTGGCTCAGATAAAGGTGGTGGGCGTGGGAGGTGGAGGCTCCAACGCCGTGGATCGTATGATCCAGGTGGGATTGCAAGGGGTCGAATTTGTGGCCCTGAACACCGATGCGCAGGCGCTCATGAACTCGGAAGCCCCCATGCGTATGCGAATCGGCGACAAGGTCACACGGGGGCTGGGATCCGGAGGAGACCCCACCATTGGCGAAAAGGCCGCGCAGGAATCGGACGAGGAGATCGAAGAGATCCTGCGTGGCTCCGACATGGTCTTTGTCACCGCCGGTATGGGTGGGGGCACGGGCACTGGAGGGGCCCCCGTCGTGGCCGAGAGGGCGAGGGAACTGGGAGCCTTGACTGTGGCCGTGGTGACCAAACCTTTTAGTTTTGAGGGCTCGCGACGCATGAAAATAGCGTTAGAGGGGATAGACCGTCTGCGCAAGCATGTGGATACGATGATCCTCATCCCCAATGACCGATTGCTCGAAGTCGTCGATCCCAAAGCGTCTGTGAGTCAGGCCTTTTTGGAAGCAGACGACCTTTTGCGACAGGGCATTCAGGGTATTTCCGACCTGATCACACACACGGGCCTCGTGAATGTGGATTTCAACGATGTTCGTTCCATCATGAGCGATGGAGGGGCGGCGCTGATGGCTATTGGCAGCGGTCAGGGCGAGAACCGGGCTAGAGATGCTGTTATGAACGCCGTGAACAGTCCCCTTCTCGACGTGAGCATCGACGGAGCCAAGGGTGTGCTTTTCAGTATCAAGGGCGGCGAGGATATGTCCCTGTTTGAGGTGAACGAGGCGGCAGAGGTCGTCAGGCAGATGGTCGATGATGATGCGAATATCATCTTTGGTGCTACCGTGGATGGGGGCCTGGACGCGGAACTGGAGATTACCGTCATCGCTACGGGCTTTGATGGTACCAGACACAAAAAGTCGTCAGAGGTATCGATGGAACAGTCCGTTGGCAAAACTATCGAGTTTCCCGTCAAGGACTTTGATGATGATCTGGACGTGCCCGCTTTTCTGCGCCGGAACTCATCTTGAAAGGGGATACACTGAAAATACGTGAACTGCATGCCCCTTGACGTTTCTTTCACCTTTATGGGCTAGGATGGAGTGTGTATGAAGTGCCCTTTTTGTGGATCATCGGACTCGCGAGTCGTTGACACGCGAGATATTCGCGATCGCATTCGACGCCGGAGAGAGTGTAAGGACTGCGGACAGCGCTTTACCACCTACGAGCAGATTGCCAAAGTCAACTTGCTCGTGGTAAAGCGCGATGGCCGCAGGGAGCCCTTTGATCGGCAAAAGCTGGTCGAGGGCATCTGGAAGGCCTGTGCCAAGCGTCCCGTATCCAGTGAGGAGGTTCAGGATCTCGTCTCTCATATAGAGTCAGAGTTGTATAATTTGGGCAAGTCCGAGGTGCCCAGCAGGGTAATCGGAGAGATGGTTATGGATCACCTGCGAGAACTCGACGGGGTGGCCTATGTACGCTTTGCTTCCGTGTATCGGTCCTTTGCCGATCTGGAGCGCCTCAAGCGGGAGGTGGACGAGATGATAGAGGACAAGGCAAGCGATTTATAGATGAGGTGACGCTGATCATATTTGACACATGCGCTCTTTCCTATATACTTGTAAGAGGAATGAGGGGCTGTGGCTCAGTCGGGAGAGCGCATCAATCGCACTGATGAGGTCAGGGGTTCGAGTCCCCTCAGCTCCACACGCACATGGATATATCTGAGAGGTGTGGGATAGAGCCTTCGAGATCGCTATGGGGCTGTGGCTCAGTTGGGAGAGCGCCTGAATGGCATTCAGGAGGTCAGGGGTTCAAGTCCCCTCAGCTCCACTTTTCTATACTACCAGGCACATACGAAACCCTTTCGCCTTTTGGCGGGAGGGTCTTTTTCTTGATGGGGCGCTGAATGGTTGATGGACACTCACTGGTGCTTGTTGGCCAGCCTCGCGTATGCAACGCTGGCATGCCAAGTATTTTGACATATCTCTTGGCCTATGCTATGCTCTCGATGTATCTGAGAAGTGAAAGAGTAGGATTGGCGTGATGAACTCTCTCACAACTGGCGTCATGTTGCTAACTCTAGTTGGGCTCCTCGTTAATGTCGAGGAGCGGGTGTCGGTTGGGAGGGGGGTACAGTAGGATTGTAGAGGGTCGGCTCGGATTTCAACCCCTTACCCCAGGCGGGGAGGGGTTTTTTGTTTGATTCTTTACGTTTTGGAGTGGATCTTCTAAAGAGTGCGTCTTGGCAGTGGGCAGTGGCAGGGATACCGGCGATGATGTGTCCCCTACCGGGAATGTCTTCTGCTTTCGAGAGGTGAGATTCTGTAGTGTTTTTGGATATGGAGGCCGGATATGAGCGAGGAGCATAGGGCGGATACGTACAGTCCTCAGGAAATCGAACAAAAATGGCAGAAACGTTGGAAAGAGACCGGACTATACCGAACGGTGGAGGATCCCTCTCGTCCCAAACACTACGCCTTGACCATGCTGCCTTATACATCCGGTGACTTGCATATCGGTCATTGGTATGCTATGGCCCCTTCGGATGCCAAGGCGCGTTTTATGCGCATGAAGGGTTACAACGTGTTCTTTCCCATCGGCTTTGATGCCTTTGGCTTGCCGGCGGAGAATGCGGCCATCGAGCGGGACATATACCCCAGAGAGTGGACTTTGGATAATATAGAGCGTATGCGTGAGCAACTGCGTTCCATGGGCTGTATGTGGGCCTGGGACAGGGAAGCCATCACCTGTCTGCCCGAATTCTACAAGTGGACGCAGTGGTTCTTTCTCAAGTTCTATGAACAGGGTTTGGCCTATCGAGAGAGATCTGCGGTGGACTTTTGCCCCAAATGCAACACGACCCTGGCCCGCGAGCAGGTATGGGGGGAGGATCGCCACTGTGAACGCTGCGGGACACCGGTGATAAAGAAAGAACTGGCACAGTGGTTCTTCCGTATCACGGATTATACAGAGGAACTGCTGGAGGGACTGGAAGAGATCGATTGGCCCGAGCGGGTCAAGCGCATGCAGCGTAACTGGATCGGGCGCAGCGAGGGTGCCTCGGTAGTCTTTCGCTCGGAGGAGGGTGATCCCATTGAGGTCTTTACGACCCGCCCCGACACCCTGTGGGGGGCGACCTTTATGGTCCTGGCTCCGGAGCATCCCTTGGTGGATAAGCTGGTTACACCGGAATGCAGGGAGGACGTGGAGAACTATCGTTATCAGGCGTCGCGGCAGAGTGAGATGGAACGTCTCTCCACGGAAAGGAAAAAGACGGGGGTCTTTGCCGGCGCCTATGCTGTAAATCCCGTCAATAACGCCCGTATCCCCATCTGGATCGCCGATTACGTCCTGATGACCTACGGCACGGGAGCCATTATGGCTGTGCCATCTCACGACGAACGCGACTTTGCTTTTGCCATCAGGTATGGACTGCCCATAATTCCCGTTATCGACCGTCCGGATGGTGTGGCCAAGAGCCTGGTACGCGAGGACGCCGTGCTGGACGGTCTGGAGCCGGCCCTCAGGGAGGGCGGTTTCGATTTCGACAGGCAGGGCGACGCCCTCTTTGTTTCCCTACAAGGCGATGGGGAGATCGATGACTATGTGGGGATCGTGCGCCAGTACGTCAAGCCCGACGCCTGGGTGGAAATAGTCGGCGGAGCATGGCTGTTTGTATTCTCCGATAGAGTAATCCCTTTCGATTCCGTGGAGGCCGATGAGGAGATACGCGATCGCTGTCAGGAACTGGCTGCGGACAGGGATTGGGAAGGGGTCAAAGAGGCGCGCACGACGATGGAATTGTTGCATAACGTGGAATGGTATCGGGATGTTCTTTTCCATGCAGAGTATGGTACCATGATCAATTCTGATCAGTTCACGGGCACGCCGGGCGATGAGGCTGTGGCTACGGTGACAGAGTGGCTTGAGGAGAATGGTATCGGTGCCCATGAGGTCAACTATCGCCTGCACGACTGGCTCGTCAGCCGGCAGCGCTACTGGGGAGCCCCCATTCCCATGGTTTACTGCCAAGAGTGTGGAGTCGTGCCTGTGCCCTATGAGGATCTGCCCGTCCGTCTGCCCGATGATGCCGAGTTCATGCCCACGGGCGAGTCGCCCCTCAAATATCACGAGGATTTTTTGCATACCACCTGTCCCAGATGTGGCGGTCCTGCCACCCGCGAGACGGACACCATGGATACCTTTGTCTGCTCTTCCTGGTACCATTACGCCTATGTGAGTCCGTACTATGAGGGCGACGTCCCCTTTGATCCTGACAAGGGCGAGTATTGGCTGCCCGTGGATCAGTACACGGGGGGCATAGAGCATGCCACCATGCATCTCCTGTATACGCGGTTTTTCACCAAGGTGATGCGTGATATGGGATTGGTCGATTTCGATGAGCCCATGTTGCGTCTCTTTACCCAGGGTATCATCCTGGGCGAGGATGGGGAAAAGATGAGCAAGTCGCGGGGCAACGTGGTGAATCCCGATGACTATGTCTCCACCCTGGGCGCCGACTCGGTACGGGCCTTTTTGATGTTCATCGGTCCCTGGGACATGGGGGGAAGCTGGAGTTCCACGGGCATCGAGGGCGTTCATCGTTTCATTAACCGCGTGTGGAATCTCATCGTCGCGCCACGGCCGGAACCTGAGAGGGCGCCGTCTGAGGAAAAGATAGAGGAACTGCGACGCATGACGCACAAGACCATCAGGACGGTTAGCGAGGATATGGAAGCCTTCAAGTTCAATACGGCGTTGGCGTCGCTAATGAAGTACAACAACTATTTGCTCAAGGCCAAACGCACACCGGTTCATGGCACCAAAGCCTGGGAGGAGGCTATGCATGATTTGGTGCTGATGATGGCTCCCCTCATGCCCCATGTGTCCGAGGAGCTGTGGGAACGCCTGGGCGAGCCCTACAGCGTGCATACCCAGCCCTGGCCCACGTACGACGAGGAATTGGCTGCAGACGAGATCATCACCCTCATCGTTCAGATCGATGGCCGTCTGCGGGCACGGCTGGATGTTCCCGCCGATGTGACAGAAGAACAAGCCAGGAAGACCGCCCTGGCGGACGATAATGTACAGCGGCACCTGAAGGAAGAGGAGATCGAGCGGATGATCTATGTGCCGGGACGCCTGGTCAATTTTGTAACATAGCAAAGACCTGAGGAACGTTTTTGCCTCCCCGTGATTGTGTTATCGTGGGGAGGCTTTTTGACCTATTATGATGAGCAGAGAAAAGGGGCTGTATCGGGACATCTCTAGATGCCCTCGTCGAGGGGCTCCAGGATCACATCCCCGCTCTTGCCCCCCGTCTTGCGCTGCAGACGGATATTGCGTATCTGCATGCCGCGATCCACGGCTTTGCACATGTCATAGATGGTGAGGGCGGCTATGGTCACGGCGGTGAGGGCCTCCATCTCCACGCCCGTGACTCCCTTGCATTTGACGCGTCCTTGAATGGTGATCATGGAGGACGCCTCGTGGACGGTAAACTCGATTTCCACGTCGGTGAGAGGGAGGGGATGGCACATGGGAATGAGGTCGGGGGTGCGCTTGGCGGCCATGATGCCGGCCACCCGCGCCACGGAGAATACGTCCCCTTTTGGCATCTCCCCCTTCTGAATGAGATCAAGGGTCTTCGGTTTCATATGTACCTCGCCCGCCGCCACGGCTTCGCGAACGCTGGCTTCCTTGTCGGTGACGTCGACCATGCGGGCGTTGCCTTCTGCATCGAGGTGGGATAGTTTCACAAGAGTCTCCTTTCAGCCTCCGATGCGGGACATCTCGTGCCGCGTCGTGGCGTGCTGGTCAAGTCGGTGCCCCTTGGGCTTGGCCGCCACGGCCTGTAAAAAGATGTCGCGCAGGGCTTTATCGTCAGCGCCGTGGCGCAGCGGCGCGCGCAGATCAAATTCTACGTCCGAGAGCAGGCAGGGCAGCAGGCGACCATTGGCCGTGAGACGCAGGCGATTGCAGCGATCGCAGAAGTTGTGGCTGATGGCGCTGATAAAGCCGATGGTGCCTTCCGCATTCGGCAGACGCCACGTGCGAGAAGGCCCTTTGCTTTCGACATCGGCTGACGTCAACGGGCCCAGGGTTGCTTCGATCGTGCGGCGTGTCTCATCTGTGGAGATATAATCACGCCAGGCATTACCCGCCTGCTCTCCCAGGGGCATGCACTCGATGAAACGCACATGCCAGCCGTGGGAGCGGGACCGCCGGGCAAAATCGACCACTTCGTCGTCGTTGACTCCACCCATGACCACCATGTTGATCTTGACCGGGATCAGCCCCGCCTCTTGCGCGGCCTTGATTCCTGCCAAGGCGGCGTCGAAATCGTCTCGCCGAGTGATGGCCGCGTAGCGGTCGGGACGCAGGCTGTCCAGGCTGATGTTGACGCGTTCGAGGCCCGCCCGGGCCAGTTCCTGGGCCATGGGGGCCAGAAGCGTGCCGTTGGTGGTCATGTTCACGCTGTCGATTCCCTCGATCTCGGATAACATGCCCACCAGGTCGATGATATCTTTGCGTACCAGGGGTTCTCCGCCCGTTAGACGAACGGCGCGTATGCCGAGGTCGGCCGCTATGCGCGTCAGCCTGACGATCTCCTCGTAGCGCAGAATCTCCTCATGGGGCAAAGAGGGAACGCCGTCCTCGGGCATACAGTAGACGCAGCGCAGGTTGCAGCGATCAGTGACCGAGATACGCAGGTAGTCGATCGTGCGGCCATAGTTGTCGCTTAGGGATTGGTTCATGTAGGTTGCTCCTCTGGAAGGTCGATGCGTAGGGCCTGGACTTTTTCCCCCGTCGCAAGATCTCCTACCCCTTGGGGGATGCGTAGCAGGGCGTTGGCGCCCACAAGCGATTTGAGCCGGCTGGAGACCTGGGAACCGGTGGTGGTCGCCCACCATGTGCCATCGTCGTCCTGGCGCACGACAGCACGCTGGAATTCCGTGCGATCTGGCTTGTGGGCGATGTCGTGACGCAATCGCGCTGTGATCTCCGGGCGCCACAGTGCTCTGTGGCCCATCATCACCCGCAGGACAGGCCGCACAACATTCTCGAAACTGACCAGGGAGGAGACGGGGAATCCCGGTAGGCCAAAGACAATGGCCCCCTCGATGGTGGCCATTGTCAGGGGCTTGCCCGGTTTGATGGCCACCCGTCCAAAATGCACGGTGCCCAACTCGGCCAGGACGGGCTTGACCAGGTCTCTGGTGCCCATGGAGACCCCCCCAGAGGTGATCACCACAGAAGCCTCGCTGGCGGCCTCAAGGAGCGCCTCGTAGAGGGCGCGGCGTTTGTCTACAATACGATCGACGCGCTGGGCGATGGCGCCCGTATCACGAACGGCAGCACAGAGGGCGTAGGAGTTGCTATCGCGAATCTGGCCCGGTCCGGGCGTCTCGTCGGCGCCCACCAACTCATCTCCCGTGGCCATGACGGCGACGCGAACCCTGGGATGGGCCAGTGCCTTTGCACGCCCCAGGTTAGCTAGCAAACCGATCTCGGGCGGCCCCACCACCGATCCCTCGGGGATGATGAGATCGCCCACGCTGTAATCTCCCCCCACCTCATGCACGTACTGTCCCTGTGGCACGGCGCCGGGTAGGGTGACGTATCCGTCGACTTCGCAGGTCTCCTCCACGGGGATGACGGCGTCTGCACCTGGGGGGAGGGGCGCGCCGGTCATGATACGCATGGCTGTGCCTGGCGTAACGGTGACGTCGAGTTCTGCGCCGGCGATCCCTTCGCCCAGTATCCGTCGCCGCTGACTATTGTCCTCGGCGACTATGGCATAGCCATCCATCCGCGACGTGGCAAAGGGTGGCATATTCTCCTCGGCACGCACGTCCTCAGCCAGCACGTGCCCCAATAACTCGTCGCGGGAGATGCAGATGGCGTGCAGGGGCCGAACGATCTCCAGAATGATCTGTATGGCTTCTTCCATGGGAATCATGGGGTAGCGGCTCTCGCTGGCGAAATCCTTCATCGTTCGCGTTCCTCAAAGCGATCTGCGTCGTCAAAGAGAAGTACCTTTACAATGCTTCCGGCGGGCAGTTCCTCGCTTTCCTCAGGGATAACGGCCAGGCCATCGGCCCTCACCATGGACATGAGAATGCCTGAGCCCTGTTCTCCAGTGAGTTCGGCCTCTGGACCATCGGCGGTGGGGTATAGTTTGACTCGCAGGTGATGCCGCCGGTCGTCCTTGCGTGCAATACCTTCTCGCAGGCGTGCTTCGACGCTTCTGGCTTCCCAGGAGGTGTAGCCCAGCATCTTGCGCACCGCCGGCCGTCCGAAAAGGAAGAAACTGATCATGGCCGCCACCGGATTGCCGGGCAGCGCCAGCAGGGGAATCCCGTCCAGAGTACCAAAAGCCATGGGCTTGCCCGGCTTCATGTTCACCCACCAAAAGTCCATCTGTCCCTCAGATGCCAGTACCTGCTTTACCAGGTCGAAATCGCCTACCGAGACACCCCCCGAGGTGACGATCAAATCAGGCTGATCGTCAAGGGCGCGGCGCAGGCGCTGGGCTAGTGTGTCGGCCCTGTCGGGGGCCACCTCCAGTAACAGGGGCACGCCCCCCGCTTCATCGATCTGTGCGGCATTGCTATAACTGTTGATGTTGCGGATCTTGCCCGGTGTGAGGGGAGCGCCCAGGGAAACCACCTCGTCGCCGGTGGCCAGCACGGCCACCCGAGGGCGCCGATGCACCAGGGCCTCCTCATGGCCCAGGGAGGCCAGCATGCCGATCTCCTGGGGACGCAGAGGGGTACCCTTGGGTAGCACCGTCTGCCCCTCCTGCACGTCCTCGCCCGCACGGCGCACATTGCGGCCCCGCGCGGGGATCTTTTCGATGAGCACGGCATCTCCCTCGCGGCGCGTGTTCTCAAAGCGCACTACGGTGTCGGCGTCAGCGGGCATGGGGGCGCCGGTCATGATGCGAATGGCCTCTCCTGTTCCCAGTTCGCCCTCCCACAGTTTGCCCGCGGGGAGTTCTCCTATCATGCGCAGGCGGGGCGTATCCCCAGCGACTCGCAAGTCGTCAGCGTGTATGGCATAGCCGTCCATGGCCGCGTTGTCATGGGGCGGTACGTCGTCGGGCGCCACCACGTCCTCGACGAGCACACAGCCCAGAGCGTCCAGGACGGGCACTCGCTGTGGCTCCAGGGACGATACCTGTTCCAGAATACGCGACCGCGCTTCTTCTACCGAAAGTATGGGTCGTTTAGCCTTCATCTTCCTCACTTTCGTGTTCCAGATGTTCGCCTTTTGCCATCTGTATGGCATGGGGCAAGAGGGACTCCAGTATATCCATATCATCGCGCACGGCGTTGGGATTGCCCGGCAGGTTGACGATGAGGCATCCCTTGTAAAGTCCGGCCACCCCACGGGAAAGCACGGCAAAGGGAGTCTTTTTGTATCCTTCCAGGCGCAGTATCTCGGCCAGGCCCGGCATGCGACGGTCTATTACCTCCAGCGTCGCTTCCGGCGTGCGGTCGCGAGGCGCTGCCCCCGTGCCGCCGGAGGTCATAATCAGATCGATCTCTCCGCTGTCGGCCAGTTCCATCAGGGCCGCTGCTATTTGGTCGGGTTCGTCGGGCAGAATGAATTGCTCCACCACCTCCGCGCCTATCTCTTCCAGGCGGGACGCAAGCAGAGGGCCGCTTACATCCTCCCGCTCGCCTCGGGAGCCCTTGTCGCTCACCGTTATCACCGCTGCACGGATCTTCAATGTCTCATCTCCTCAAAAAAACGCTGGTATGCAAAAGACCGGCGTACAAGAGGACGCCGGCCCTTTCGGATCGATGACGACGTTCCCCTTTCCAAACACGGGTGGCCCGGCCGTTTCCCACCGAACCTTTGACCGCACGCTCTGTGCGATGCTGCGACCGCCAACCGTAGGATTTCCCTTTAGGTTGTGCGGTTCGGAGAACACAATGTTTTGTTAACCGATATATAGTGTATGCCAGGTGTGCTTTTCGGTCAAATGGTCTTTGATCTCCGTTCTTTTTTAGGCTTTGTCGCTCGATACTTTAGCGTCGTACCAGAGCCACCACCCATCCCACCAGCCCCATCAGGACGATGGCGATGAGAAGAACCACGAGATATATGTTCCCGGGTAGGTTGCGCCCATAGCCGGGCATGCCCACCGATTTGTAGTTGAGGCTGGGATCACCCGGATCCTGAAGTTGAGTCTGTTCACCAGCCTCTATCTCACCTTTCTTGCCCCTGGCTTCGGTGATCGTCCCCTCTTCATCGATCTTTTGGTACCTGATCTCGTACTCCTGAGGGCGGATGGACGCCCTGAATTGCGGACTGTCTTGGAGGAATTGCTCGGTTTTGTAGGCGCTCACCTCGAAGCGTACCGTTGTGTCTGTGGGTACATAGATCCACTCGGGGGCGTCCTTGAGATCGCCCGAAAACTCGGCGTCGGGTATCTCGGCCTCGTATTGACCGGTATCGTAGTTGAGTCCCACATGGCGTCCCTGATCATCGTAGGCGTGCAGGTCGATGTCGGGCATAGGCAGATAGCGGCCGCAGCCTGCTGTGTCGTCGCTAGAACTGCTATTGTCTCCGTCGGCCGGGGGTGGCACGGCTGGCGGACCTGCCGGCGCCACTGTGGCGCCGGCCATGTTAGTTGGTGTATAGATGTCGGTCACAACAACAGCCGAGTAGCCGTCAGCGGTGCTTTCGGATTCGAGCCGCCATTCTATCTTGGCAGCCGGCCAGCGTCGGACGGTGGGCGCATCGGCGTCCCCGGGATTACGCAGGGTGGGACGCCGATAGTGTCGCCCCCCAGGGCCTGTCCCTGAGGTGGGGCCGTCGGCTGCGCTGATGGCGTTGACGATATAGTGTTCGTAACTCCCGTCCCAAGATACCTGATAGAGCACCACGCCGCTCTCCGGCGCGCCATAAGGCGCGCCGCTATCACGGGCCTCCAGAATGAGGAAACGTCTGGGATCGTTTGATGTTGGATCATCGACGCGCAGCACGCTGCCGCCATATTCTTGATCCTCTATGGCTGTAAGGGTGTACTTTTTGCCCAACTCAGCATCCACATAGTTGAGCCACTCGGCGGCCTCTTTGGTAAAGCCCGACATATGCACGGGGGAAGACTCCTCGGGGTCGCCCCACCAGTTTCCGGAACCCATCAGTCCCCAGTGATCGATGTTGCCGAATTTGCCCCAGGGCTGGCTGTAATTATAACGGTCGTTGATTTTGTTATGCCTCTGCTCAATCGTATATTGGCTGTAGAGAGAGTGGCCCACCTCGTGTGCCCACGCGCCCAGCCCGTCCTCCTCGCCTACCATGATAATGGAGCCAGCAAAGACGTGAGCCTTGTTATCATCGGGCCCCACCTCGATGTCAAACCACTTGCCGTTGTGGGGCCAACAGCACAGGGTCGAAAAGTTGCTATCGTCTGAATTCGTCTGTTGGGAACTTCCGCTGTAGACGACGATGATACGTGAAAGCTCCACCTCTTCTCGCGGTGCGCCGTCCTTGAAGGCTTCTTTGACTGCGGCGATGGCAAAGTCGTCTTCTTTGTCGGCGTAAGCCGCGACGCTGGGGCCGACGCTATAACCATCGGCCTGGCCGGTGTCGCCATCGGCATCCAAAAAGGTATAGGATAGCAGCACGCGGCCATAGGCATTCTGTCCATAGTAACTATTGACGTCCTGGGCGAGTTCCTGTATCTCGCCGATGGTCTTTCTATTGGGTGCGTCATCGGTTCCGGCCATAAGTACCAGGGTATCGCCCAGATCGCATATGCTCTGGCGCTCGGCGGCCATATAGAGGGCGGCGGCGATGGTGTCCTCGCCTCCCAGACCCGTATCATCCCGGGCGATAAAAACGTGAGATCCACACGTCCACATGATCATGCCGGCATCGGCCTCAGCACATGGATCTTCTATGATTCCCTCGATGGCTTTGGGACCAAAGGTTTCTTCCAGGAATCGGGTTAACCACTCCATGATGGTGGTGATGAGATAACCCAGCAATCCGCCCGGATCGCAGATTTGGTCGCCGGAACGCATGACGATTCCCTCGCGTCCCTGGTAGGAGGAATGGGACAGGCCGTTCTCGATCATGGTGTCGATAAAGTGGCGGCTTCCGGCCTCTCCCATGGGCAGCACGCGGGCATATTGGATCGTCTCGTCCCTATAACTGCCGCCGTTGGTGATGGTGTATACCGGTTTGTTGAAAAAGCGGATAGCATTCTTCACCGGCCACAGGAGGAGCATCGTCTCTTCCTCGGCCCTGGAGGCGCGCAGTGGTTTGCGTTCTATGGTGCTGGGCCATCCCAGGCTGCGGGCGGTTTCCTCCAGCACGCGCTCCTCCAGAGAGCCTTCGGAACTGTCAAGGGGATCTTGGGCCCATGCGCCAGCGGGTGCGACGCTGGCTTGCAGGCCTGCAAGCAGAGAAACCAACAGTAAAAGCCGTAATCCTATCTGGACGCGTCGGCTCATGCGACACCTCCTTGGGCACGACTGCGCCGTGCACGTCCATAACGTGTCATAGATCTGACCCATAGCACCAGGGTGGCCAGGGCGCCCAGCCCCACAGCCCAGTAAGCCCAGCGCGGTGTGAGACGCGGTAGGGCGCTCACCGCCCAGGCCGTGCCCAGCCAAACGATCATCCAGAGCATGATACGCAACGTTATCGAGAAGCAGCCCGGGCGCCGGCTGCTTCTCAAAGGCTCCTCTGTTGCAGGATATGAGGGCGGAGGTTGCACGGGCTGTGGTGCTGCTTCTCTCCCCGGAGGGGTGGAGGCCATCCACTGGCCCTGATCATAGACGAACCACTGGCCCGTTCTCTCCTGGAGCATCCACGTTCGGCCGTGTTCATCGATTACCCGTAGGGCATCGAGTTGAGCTTGGTAGGCCTCCTCGTCGATGGATCCTGCCTGGCGCAGGGCTTCGATGCGCTGAAATTCACGTTCTGCCTGCTCATAGTCCATATATCGCCTCCGCCATCAACGGTTACATCGTTTGTGGGAGTCAATGGGGTGAAAACCACCATACTCTACCACTGTCGGAGCGGATCGTCAAAAGGGCATTGATCTATGGAGATGCGCGATCTTTGGGCCAATGGCTGCCCTTCACCTTCAACTGTACCAAACGGTCAGCCAATCGATGCGATGTTCAATGTCTCTGGCCCGCCGATGATCTGCTGTGAGACAAGGTCTCCAAAAGGGCTTTGCCTTGCGCATCAATTCTGTCTAACTGGACGTGGCCGTTCGTCGGGCGCTCCTTCCACTTTTCTTTTATAAACCGTAGGCGGGTTCTTTGCACGGTGGATGTCCCTGTATGCAAGACTTCGGAAACCTCGTCATTGGTCTTTCCTTCATCGGCATGCAGCAGGATTCGCATGCGATCCTGCAAGAGTAAATCGCCCTGGAATATTCACAGTAGGAGAATTGGTCAAAACTGAGTTGCAAATATACCATCGAACCTGGTAGATAAAAAAAAAGTCCCTCGACAGTTTTCGAGGAGCCACGTCCACGTACACTGGGATTCGCCCTACCGACGATCATTTCTGCCCCTCCCGCGGGCGAAGCAAAAGCTGCATGGCTGGAGAAAAGATTTGCGAGCGAATCAACAGCATACTCACGATGGTGGTCAGTCCCGAGGCTGCAAAGATCATGGCGATGACCACAAACTGATAGATGGCAGCGTACACGGGATCGTCTCCCGCGAGGATCATGCCCGACATGAGTCCAGGGATCCATACGATGCCCAAAGACCGTAGTGAGTTCAAACGGGGAATAAGCCCCGCTTCCGTGGCCGCTTGCACGTAGGGGCGTACCGTCTCTTTGGGTTCCGCCCCCAGGGCGAGGGCCGCTTCGATCTCTCCCGCATGGGCTTTCACATCGGACCCAAAGCGATCAAGGGAAAGGGCCACCGTATTCATGGCGTTGGCGATCAACATGCTGCCCACGGGCACGAGGGAGGACATCTTCCACTCGATGACGCCCATCACGGTCATGACGACGATAAAGCAGCCGGCGCCCAGGCCGATGCCTTGAAGCGTTACCCAAAAGGCTCCCGGAATCTCCTTTGAACGTCGCGCGCCGATGGTGGCTGCCGCCCCGATCATGCCCGCGAGGATGATGATGGCCGTCCACATGGGTTGCCCAAGCAAAAAGAAAACGATAGAACCCACGACTACCACCTGGAGGCATCCGCGCAGCAAAGCCACCAGGGTTTCCTTGGTCAACTTTATATCGCGCGTGCGCGCCAGCAGGATAAGCAAGATGGCGGACGCTGCGGCGATCGCTGCCTGGGCGGCGCCCAGCGCACGGGGCGTGGTGAATATTCTACTTAGCATCCAGTACCTCCTCTATGGGACCAAGGTCCACGTTGGTTCCATCCACTATCCGCATGGCCTGATCGGCCATACGCCTGGCTTGGGCCGTATCGTGGGTGAC
Source organism: Anaerolineales bacterium (assembly GCA_046538105.1). Taxonomy (GTDB): domain Bacteria; phylum Chloroflexota; class Anaerolineae; order UBA1429; family UBA1429; genus JAWLEV01. The sequence goes on from JBKHJO010000018.1 coordinate 40,353, forward strand.
GATGAGACAGGTCAATTTCTCCTCCGCGATGATCCGACAGATCAAGGCCTCCACTTCCCGCTCCCTATCCTCATCCAGCGCCGAGGTGGGCTCGTCCAACAACAGGGCCTGAGGAGAATTGGCCAACGTGCGTGCCAGAGACACGCGCTGCGCCTCGCCGACCGACAGAGTACTCACGTCGCGGCTCGCATAATTTTCCAACCCCACCTCGGCGAGCAGTTGATGGATGTCCGCCGGCGACAGTTCCTCTCCAAACTGTCGCGGCCCAAAGCATAGGTTCTGGGCCACGGTACCCGGAAAGAGATGGGGCAACTGCATGACCATACCCAGTTGTCGGCGCAGGATACGGGGGGACAGATCACGATAGTCCTGTCCCTGGAGATATACGCGGCCCCCCGTGGGCTCTGAAAGGCGATTCAGAAGTCGCAGGAAAGAGGATTTCCCCGCGCCACTGGGTCCCACGACGGCTACGACGCTTTCCTCCTCGATGGCCACGCTGATGTCCCTGACAATGGTTACACCGTTTGTCTCCCACGTCAGATGCTCCGCTTCCAAAAATGGTACATCTCTCTTTGGCAAAACGCTCTCCTCCTTTCACAGTCGTCTTGAAAAGGTACCAGGAACATATAGCGATACTAACCAGTGTAAAAGGCCGTTCCGGCTGCGCCCAGTTGCGAGGCGGCGCGGCCATGGTAGCCGACCTGGAGATCGGGCATGCCGTTTGGAATCAAGTGCTCCAGGATGAGAGCCTTGTGCTTGTCTGCGCGCAGGGGTTTACTTTCGGTTCCCCTTCTCCGTCGGATCGCCCTACATGGTCGCTATTTGATTTCGTTGATCAGTTCCAGGGCCTTGTCTCTTCCCTGTGCCAGCGCCTGGCGCCCCGCCTCTGTGAGATAATAGTACTTGCGCTGTTTGCCGTCGACGACGCGTTTCTCGCTGCTTAGCAGCCTTTCCTCCTCCAGGCTGTGTAGCATGGGATAGAGGGTCCCAGGACTCACCCCATAACCGTGGCGACTCAGCTCTTCGATCAACCAGAGGCCGTAAACCGGCTCTTCTCCGGCATGATAAAGGATGTGAAGTTTGACAAATCCCAGGAACAGATCGCGACCAAGAGGCATACTCTCCCTTTATTATCGACTTTCGTTATCGTTCTTCGATAAGAATAGGGCTGAACTCAAAAAGTGTCAAATGGCAGTGGGGGAGAAAATGATTATACCTGATCGGGGTAACCATGGGATCACTCGTTCCTTTTTCTTATCCCATGCGCATATGTGGAGGGGCAACGGATGGGATGTTTTCACCTGGGAGACTTTTGGAGCCTTGCGGTTCTGGCTTCTTGAGTGTATGTTACGTGGGAACCTTTTTCGTCTACAGAATAGAAGGGATATGAGGAGATGCAAACGGGACCTTTTGAAACAGTCTGTATCGTTGGCACCGGCTTTATGGGGGCACAGATTGGGCTGAGATGCGCTACGCACGGCTATGGTGTCTGGTTCGTCGATATCGTCGCAGAGCAATTGCAACAGGCCGCACAAAGCCTTGAGCAGGAATTGGACGAACGCCTCGAAAAGCAGCAGATCACGGCCGAGGAGAGGGCGGCCACTCTGGACCGTATTCACTTTACCACGAGCATGCAGGAGGGGACATCCGGGGCCGATCTGGTCATCGAGGCAGTGCCGGAGCGCTTGGAGACCAAGCGGGAGGTTTTTTCCCAGTTGGACGCCGTCTGTCCTCGTAAGACGATTCTGGCGACCAACAGTTCCTCCATTCGCGCATCGGCTATCGAAGATGTCACGGGCCGCCTGGACAAGGTTCTCAATATGCATTTCTACGCTCCGGTCTCACAGCGGACGATGGTGGAGTTGATGCGGGGTACGGCCACCTCCGATGAGACCATGGACATTGCGCGTCAGTTTGCATGTACCATCGAGATGACGCCCCTCGTTGTCCGTAAGGAGAGCACCGGTTTCATCTTTAACCGCGTGTGGCGAGCCATCAAAAAAGAATGTTTGCGTATAGTCGATGAGGGTGTGGCGTCGCACGAGGACGTCGATCGGGCATGGATGATCTTTTTGGATCAGTCGATTGGCCCTTTTGGTTTGATGGATATGATTGGGCTCGACGTGGTGCGGGACATCGAGATGGTCTACTATCGCGAGTCGGGTGATGAATCAGATGCTCCGCCCCAAATCCTTTTGGACAGGATCGAAAAGGGGGAACTGGGCGTCAAGACGGGTAAGGGGTTTTACGACTATCCCAATCCTGCTTTCAAAGCACCGGGTTGGTTGAAAGCGGATGAGGAGGGTAGAGAATAACGCGGGATCCTCCACCATGAGTATGAACATGTGTTCCGCTCTATTCCTTTCTCACACCCATTCGATCAATCCTTGGTTTTCAAGGAAGCGAAAGTACGGCAGCAGGTCGACTTCCGTCTCCCCCAATTCCAGGGTCACCAGGCGCTCGATCTCTGCCACCGTACGCTTTCCATTGGCCCGGTAAAGGGCCAGGATGAGGGGCGGCGACCACATGGGATTCTGGCCGCCGGTGGCCTCTTCGTACGCGGGGCGATCCTCTGGAGCAAGATCGCACAGTGTCAGCAGGCCGGGTACCAGGCGTCGCGGGACGCTGTCGGTACCCTCGCGGGATGGAGCAGATTCTTCCATCGGGGACAGGTCCCATGTTTCGGCGCTGGCCCTTTCCTCAGTCGCTTGAGTCAGTTTTTCCAGGAGATGGTCTCTTTCCCGCGTTAACCTGCCCACTTCCTCCAGGAGAATCTGTTCCCTGTCCGTAACATCGCATAGCCTCTCGATGGAGAGGATGGCCCCTCGGCCCACATCCGCCAGATATTCGATCTGTGCACGTCCTCGCGCACGGGCCTCGGCAAGCGCCTTCGCACTGTCCTGGGCAGCGATCGCCTCTTCAGCCTCCCGTGCGGCCTCGAGCATCTTGTCCTCCCACATTCCCCGCGTGCCCTCGGCGAGCCACGGGGCTTCCTTATCGCTCGCCGTGGCCAGAAAGTAGAGATATGTGGCGGAAAAGACGCCCTCCACCCCCAGGCTCCGGGCGTCGATCTTGTCCATCTTGTCCAGGGAGGTGTGATGGAAGCGGGCGGGATGCTCTGTGAGCCAGGGCATGGGAACGTCAAAGGTCGGATCCTGAAAGACGGCGTGGTCGGTGCCCGTGCCCCAGGGGGCCATCTCCCAGTCAAACCCCTCGTCCTCATGGAAGCATGTATTTGCGATGGCCGAGGCGACGAAATCGGTATAGGAGGCCTGGCAATGCGCATCCGCGATCACGCGTATCTTTCCGCCGGTCAACTGCCGCTTGCCGCCCATGTCGTCCAGGCACAGCCCAGCCACCACGTTCTTCTCGTCGGCGATGCGCCGCACGCACCAGGCGATGGAGCCGTAACATTCCCAGGACATCATGAAGCGAATGCTACGCCTGGGGCGCGATAGCCTGCCCTTTTCTATCAGATAGTTGAGGCTTCTGGCAGCCTCCAGGGTCACGGCACAGCCGGCGGCATTGTCCTCAGCGCCGTATTCGTAAGAATGGGCATAGACCAGCACCTCCTCGTCGCTCTCTCCGCGGATGACGCCCGTGGGCAGCAGGATCTCACCTTCGTAGAGTGAACTCTGCACCGTGGCACGTACTCTCACCTCCTGTCCATTCTCCAGCAGGCGGCGAAGATACTCTCCCTTTTCCCGGTTCAGGGAAAAGCCAGAGATGGGAGTGTCGCTTTTCAAAAAGCCCCAACCATGGTGGTCGCTCCAGGCGTTGACCCAGCACACTCCCTCGGCAAGGGCGTCGTCCTCGCAGGCCGGATAGTCGCTGATGACCCCCAATGCACCGTGCCGTGCCGCCGGACCCCGCACCTGCTGGGCGTGCTGGGAGGAAAAGACCACCCTTCCCTCCACGTCCACCTTTGCATAGTCCTCCTCGTGGCGACCGTCCTCCAAAAGGATCACCTGGGCCTCGATGCCTTCAGGTGGGGTGGGGGCGCTCCACATGGCCAGGCTTGCCGGTTCCTCGTTATAGTCGGCCAATATGCGAGCGGCGCCGACGGGTTCCACGATCTCCAGGGACGCCCCGACCACGTCCCAGGCCAGGGGCATGACCCAATCCCCGATCTTGGTCTCGCCGTCGGCGGGGATCGCCATCAACTCCACGTCCTCCAGGCCGTATTCGCGCATGCGTGTGGCGCAGTAATCCCCACATAGGCGGTAGTGAGAGAAGGTAGACCAGCGGTCGTGGCTATGGATGGCTGCGTCGAGCGCTCTGGCCCTCTCGGAGGAGAAAACTTGTTCTACTTGATGTTGGATGTGGGTGAACATGGCGCCTCCCATATACAAGAACTGGCATATGCATTCCCAGGAACCATACAGCCGCCATGACGGCTTGTCAAGGGCGGTGGTGGTTCTCATGTTCGATGCGGCAGCCCCTTCCACCACATGGGAGATCGTGATACAATGGGAAAAAAGGTAGAGTGTATAGAGCAAAAGGAGGGCGGGATGTACGATCTGCTTATCAAAGGGGGGCGGGTGTTGGACCCTGGACGGGGCGTGGACGGAATGTTGGACGTGGCGGTGGCGGGAGATAAGATAGCCCCCATGGACGGGGAGATGCCCGCCATGGGGGCTGAGAAGGTGATAGATGTCCAGGGCAAACTGGTCACGCCGGGGCTGATCGATCTACATACCCACGTGGCGTGGGGCTCGCGTTCCCTGGCCGTGGATCCGGACGTGGAGGCGGCCAGGGGCGCCGTCTGCACCCAGATCGATGCGGGGACGGCTACCCAGGATACTTTTCCTGGCTTTCGGCGCTTCCTCATCGACCGCACCGCCAGCCGCGTTTACTCACTTATCAAGATCGACTGGCGGGCCGGACGTTGGGATCAGGCACAGGATCCGCGCAATGCGCTGCAGGCCAACCGGGGTGCTGTGGAGCGGTTGATCGAGGAGAACAGGGACGTTATCGTGGGGCTCAAGGCCATGTGCGGTTGGAACGTGGCAGGGCCGGCATCGGCGCCGAACCTGGACTATGCCCGGGAGGTGGCCGACCGACGCGACCTGCCCATCATGGTGCACATCAGCACGCAGCCTCCCACGGTGGAATGGGTCGTCTCGCATCTCAAAGAGGGCGATGTGCTCACCCATTGCTGCACGGGACACGACCAGCGCATCATCGATATGGAAGGGCAGTTGATCCCTGCCGTCAAGGAGGCCCGGCAGCGGGGTGTATGGCTGGACGTGGGCCATGGCGAGGGCAGTTTCTCCTGGCGCGTGGCGCGGCTGCTGGTGGATATGGGCGAGGCACCGGATGTGATCTCCACCGACCTGCACACGGGCTGCGTGAATGGCCCCACCTATGACCTGGTGACCACCCTGAACAAGTTTCTCTTTCTGGGGCTCGCGCTGGATGACGTCATCCTGCGGGCCACGGCCAACCCAGCCCAGGTACTGGGAGGCTCGGAGAACCTGGGCGCCCTGGAGGAGGGCGGGCCTG
>JBKHJO010000060.1:0-12723 GCA_046538105.1 Anaerolineales bacterium
ACCCCCTTATCTCCAAGACCTCGACCCCGGCGTCTATCTCTGCGTAGGCGTAGGTGCCCTGCCAAAAGGGGCCGGGATTCACGATCACGGTGGTGCCTATCCTGTCCGTGCCACGCCCCTCGTGGATGTGACCGGTAAAGCAGACCAGGGGCTGGAGGCGAGCGATGGCCGCGCGCACGGCCCTGCTGCCCACGTGTTTGCCGGTGTTGGCCAGGTCCGTCACCGTATCGAACGGCGGCTGGTGGCTGACCAGCACATGGGGCATATCGGGGGGGAGATCGTCCGTGGCCTTTTTGAGGGTCGCCTCCAGTTCCTCGTCGCTGTACTCGTTGGGTGTCTTGATGGGGCAGGGCAACGAGCCACCCAACCCCGCCAAGACCACGCCGCCGATGACGGCCGTCCTGCCATCCAGGTTGATGTCCTTTTGTGAGAGATAATCCCCCAGGCCGGGATCGTCGCAGTTGCCCGGCACGGCCAGGAGATGCTCGTTGTAGGCCTCCACGGCCTCGACCACCTCCACAGCGGCGTCGTGGCGAAAGGTGGCCAGATCACCGACCAGGAGCACCACGTCGGCGGCGTGCAGGTCATGGGCGATGTTCTCCAGATGCCGGGTGCTTCCATGCATGTCGGCCAGAGCGACGATGATCAACTTTTTCTCCTTTATGGGGGGCATACGTCAAAGTCAATGGTGCAGGGCCCAAGTGTAACCCTCTTGCAGCCGTGTGTAAAACCTCTTGCGCGGTAGCACTTGCGCGAATGGCGTATCGTGGGTATAATCGCTGATGAGTTATTTTAGACTCGTATTCCTCGTCGAACAAGTGATCAAAGGGTGAGATATTGAACTCGAAACAGCGCGAAACCGTTGTAGTGGTAGATTATGGTTCCCAATACAATCAACTTATCGTGCGGCGCGTACGTGAATGTAACGTCTATTGTGAGATGGTGCCCTGGGACGTCTCCGCAGAGGCGCTGCAGGAACTGAATCCCAGGGGCATCATCCTTTCCGGTGGTCCCGACAGCGTCTACGGCGAGGGTGCTCCCCAGTTGCTGCCCCATATCGTGGAACAGGGGGTGCCCATTCTGGGCATCTGTTACGGGATGCAGTTGTTGGGAGACTGTTTCGGAGGGGAGATAGCGCCGGCAAAGGCCAGGGAGTACGGGATGGCCCAGTTGGAATTGGACCATACCCGGTCGCCCCTGTTCAGGGGATTGGATTCGCCTCTCAAAGTCTGGATGAGCCACGGGGATCGTATAGAGGAACTGCCCTCCGGCTTTGAGGTTATCGGGCATTCCCCCAATTCGCCCATCGCTGTCGTGGCCGATGACGAGCGCCAGATCTATGGGTTGCAGTTTCATCCCGAGGTAGTACACACGCCCCGGGGGCGGGACATATTGTGTAACTTTTGTCTGGAGATCTGTGGCTGTCGGGGCGATTGGACCACGGGGGCTTTTATCGAGAGGCAGGTAGAAGAGATTCGGGAGCAGGTGGGGGATGGCAGGGTCATCTGCGCAGTCTCGGGAGGCGTGGATTCCACGGTGGTGGCCACGCTCGTTCGCCACGCCATCGGCGACCAACTCACGGCCATCTTTGTGGATACCGGCCTGTTGCGCAAAGGAGAGGCCGAGGAGAATATGGAGCGCTTTTCGCGCTATCTGGAGCGCAATGTGATGCACATCGATGCCCGGGAGCGCTTCCTGGCGGCCCTGGAGGGCGTGACTGATCCGGAGCGCAAACGGATGATCATCGGTCGGGAATTCATCGCCATATTCGAGGAAAAGGCCAGACAACTGGGGCGGGTCGATTTCCTGGCTCAGGGCACCCTGTACCCCGACGTCATCGAGAGCGCCACGTCGGCCGACACGTCGGCCGCACGCATCAAGACCCATCACAATGTGGGCGCCCTGCCGGAAAAGATGGATCTTGAACTCATCGAGCCACTGCGTTTTCTCTTCAAGGACGAGGTACGCGAGGTAGGGGCGGCGCTTGGCCTACCCGACGAGGTGGTATATCGGCAGCCGTTCCCCGGGCCCGGCCTGGCCGTGCGCATCGTGGGGGAGGTGACGCCCCAGCGCGTGGCCCTCTTGCAGGAGGCCGATGCCATCGTGCGCGAGGAAGTCGCCCTAGCGGGGCTGGATCGCTGTATATGGCAGTATTTTGCCGTGCTGACCTCCCTGCGCAGCGTAGGCGTCATGGGAGATAGCCGCACATACGAGCACACCGTGGCCATAAGGGCGGTCACCAGCGAGGATGGCATGACCGCCGATTGGGCCAAGATCCCCCATGACGTATTGGGGCTCATGTCCAATCGTATCGTAAACGAGGTTACCGGGGTGAACCGGGTGGTGTACGATATCTCCAGCAAGCCGCCAGCGACCATCGAGTGGGAATAGTGGGGCATTTTTGAGGAATGATATTCGCTTCTTCAGATCGTAGGGACGTGTCAGAGAGAACGTTCACTCTTTTTGGTCTGCACGGGGGACGTCCGCTTCGGGAGCCTCCAGGCCTTTGCGTTGTCGAGGGTACCGGGCGCAGGGGACGCCGAGGAGACCTCTGTGCCCTTGTCACCGCCCCTGCCGATGCCCCCCTGTCCGAGGATGTCTGCGAGGCGCTGCTGGACGTGATAGAGGATACTTATTACGACATGGGGGGCAGCATAACGCGCGGGCTGCGCGCGGCGCTCCTGGCGGCGAATACGCTGTTGTTCGAGACGAACATAAGCCTGGACGAGGAAGATCGCCTCGTTCTGGGAATAAACTGTGCTGTGCTGCGCGGCGAGGATATCTATATCGGGCAACTCGGCCCCGCCCTCCTCGTCGTGATTCACGGGGATCGGGTGATGCGCTATCCGTCGGACACGGTGTGGCTGCGCGCTGAGGAACCCGGAGCCTTTGATCTGAAACGGGATCCGCCGGCTGGCCTGCGGCGGGATGTGGAGCCCGATCTCTTCCACGAGACGTTCTCGCCAGAGGATGTGATGTTGCTCACCACTACCAATCTGGCCCGCCTAGCCTCCGACGATGACCTGGTGGATTTGGTGACTCACGCCAAAGGCGATTCTCTGCGCGACGGTCTCGAGGCGCTGGCCTCTGGGCAGGATCTGACGGCCATTGTGGTCGAGGGGTATGCGCGGCAGGCCTCTGTGGTCGGTGAGGCGAAAGAGGAGGTCCTGGAGCCAGAGACGGTTGAAGAACCAGAGGCGGTTGAGGGCGAGGAATCCCCTCCTGCTGTCCCCATGGATGAGGAGGAAGGCGCTCCCCGTGTTGAGCAAGAGGAGACTTGGCAGGACGAGGAGGAATACATTCAGGATAGGGAAGGTGGCATGAGCCTGCCCGATGTCGACCTGGAAGGTGTGCGGCAGCGGGTGGGGCAGGGCGTGCGAGCGGTGCGACAAAAGACGGAGGATCTCCTTCTCCGCGTCCTGCCGGAGGAACCGCCCAAGCGCCCAGAGGTGCACAGGGAGTCGCGGGAGGAGGATATATCCCTGAGCGGACGGGCCCTTGTGGTCGTCGCCCTGATCATACCCCTGCTTATGCTCTTCATCGTCGTCATGACCCGCATACAGTACGATAATACACGGCTGGAACGCTTTGAGTCGCTGCACAGATTGGCCCAATCGCGCTACGATACGGCCATGCGTTCGGAGGATGACGAGGAGCGGCTTCGTCAGGGACTCTATGAAACCCTGGATGCTGTGGAAAAGGGATTGGCCATCCGGCCAGAGGATGAGACGCTCAATGAGATAAAAAGGCGTACCATACACCGGTTGGACCAGGTCGACCATGTTGAGCGTCTGTTCAACCCATGGAAATTGCGCGAATTGAACGACAGGGATATGTCCAGGACCGACTCCTCGCGCATCGTATTAGATGGCATCGATGTATTTCTTCTGAACTGTGGCAGTGACCGCGTGTACAAATTCCTGCTCAACGACGTGGGCGATGCGCTCCAATCCGCGGATCAGGATACCATCCTGATACAAGAAGGAGATTCTTTTGAGGGGATGCGTGTTGGCGATGTGGTGGATATCGCCTGGCTCGAGGCCGGCGGTCAGCGTAACCTGAGCACTTTTGTGGCCCTGGAGCGAGCGGGGTCGCTGCTGGCGTATGACCCTCAGCAGGGCATCGACCTTTTGCCCGTGGCTAACAGCGATCAGTGGCTCAACCCACAGGCCATCGGCGGCTACTATGGCAATCTTTACGTGCTGGATCCGCTCTTGGGGGATATACTCAAATATAGACCCTCCAATAACGCTTACACAAATCCCCCCGACCGTTACCTCAATCCGCACCTGGATGTGGATCTCACGGGCGCCGTGGACATGGCCATCGATGGCAATGTCTATATCCTCTTTGCGGATGGGCGTATCAGCAAGTTCTTCGAAGGAGAATCCAAGACCTTCACCATGAGTGGGCTGCCCTCGCCCATGCGCAGCCCCACGACCCTGTTCGTTTCCGGCTCTACCGATGGAGAGGAAGAGGAGGAGGGCTATGTGTACGTTACGGATACCGGAAACCAACGTATCGTTCAGTTTGACAAATCCGGCAACTATATTCGGCAATTTCGAGACAAACTGGGCGGAACCCGCATGGAGACGCTGCGGGCCGTCTATGCGGACGAATCCACGGGCCGGCTGTTCTGGCTCAGTGACAGGACCCTTTGGCTGGCCAACATCCCCCCTTTGGTATAGGACAGGAGTGGACGAAACGGTATGACGACAATCCTTGGTGTAGAAACCTCCTGCGACGAGACAGCGGCGGCCGTGGTGCGCGATGGACGGATTCTGCTCTCAAACGTGGTGGCTTCTCAGGTGGAGTTGCATGAAGAGTATGGCGGGGTCTTTCCCGAGATGGCTTCACGGCAGCATATATTGGCCATCACGCCCGTTATTCGAAAAGCCCTGGAGAGCGCCGAGGTGACGCTGGAGGATCTGGATGCTCTGGCAGTGGTCCATGGTCCCGGGCTGTCGGGTTCTCTTCTGGTGGGGTTGAACACGATCAAGGCTCTGGCCTGGGCCCGGGACATTCCCCTGATCGGGATCAATCATCTAGAGGCGCATGTGTATGCCAACTGGTTGATTCCTCCAGATGAGGCTCCCGACACCTTTACGCCTCCCTCATTTCCCCTAATCTGTCTCGTCGTCTCTGGGGGGCACACGGCCCTCATCCTCATGCCCCAGCATCACGAATATCGGCTGCTCGGGCAGACCATCGACGATGCGGCGGGAGAGGCCTTTGACAAAGTGGCCCGCCTGCTGGGATTAGGCTATCCGGGAGGACCGGCCATCGAACGGATCGCCGGTGAGGGGGACCCCAGCGCGTATCGCTTTCCTCGGGCGCTGAACGTAGGGCCTTTTGACTTTAGTTTCAGTGGCTTAAAGACGGCGGTACTTCGGCTGGTACAGGAGATGCGCCGTGAAGAGGGCCTCAAAGTCGACGCGCACGAGAGACTGGCCGATGCCACAGTGGAGGAGGAAGAGATAGAGCTTCCCCTGCCCGATATCGCTGCCAGTTTTCAAGCCGCTGTGGTGGACGCCCTGGTAGAAAAGACGTGCGCTGCCGTCGAACAGCACAAGGCGGTGCAGGTGTTGCTTGCCGGCGGCGTGGCGGCCAATAAGCATCTGCGCGCCGAGATGGAGCGTCGTCTCGACATACCGATGCGCTGCCCCCCTATCGCCTATTGCACCGATAACGCGGCCATGGTCGCCGTGGCGGGCTACTATCGTTATCTGGCTGGCGAACGGGCCTCCCTGACTCTTGACGCCATACCCAACCTGTCTCTGGCCTGACGCGGGTATGGGTGAGGTCTTTTGTCGGGTTCACCAGGTGGTGGCCAGGATTCCCCGTGGACGCGTGGTCACCTATGGTCAGATCGCTCAGCATCTGGGCATGCACCATGGAGCGCGCACGGTGGGGTGGGCCATGAGCGAATGCCCCGACGCTCTCCCCTGGCATCGAGTGGTGAACGCTCAGGGGAGGATCAGTCGTCGCGCCCGTCCCTCTGTGACGTCTCTGCAGCGCGCCCTTTTGGAGGATGAGGGGATCGCGTTCGACGAGGAGGGGTGCATAGATCTGGAGCGCTTTCGGTGGGATGGCATCTGATGATTGTGGGTGAAGCGTCATGAAAACACGTGAGGAATTGCGCAGGCTCCCCAGCGTGGACGAGGTGCTCCAAAGATCTTTTGTCGCGCCATGGGTGCAGCAATATGGCCGCGATATCGTGGTGGTGGCGGTGCGCGAGGCCCTCGACGCCTGGCGCGACGACATCCTGACCGGCGGTGCCTACGACGAGGAGGAACTACCCCCGCGCGTGGAGGAAAGGCTGAGGGCCATTATCGTCCCTACCTTGCGGCCCGTCATCAACGCCACGGGGGTCATACTCCACACCAACCTGGGACGCGCCCCCCTGAGCGACGCCGTGCTGGAGGCCATGGACGATGCCGGCAAGGGCTACAGCAATCTGGAGTTCGATCTTGAGGAGGGACATCGTGGCTCCCGATACGTTCACGCGCGGGAGATTTTACGCCGCCTGACGGGAGCGGAGGATGCCCTGCTGGTGAACAACAACGCTGGAGCGGTGCTTCTCATCCTCTCTGCGCTGGCCAAGGGGCGGGAGGTGATCATCTCGCGAGGAGAACTCGTGGAGATCGGCGGCGGTTTTCGCATCCCCGATGTGATGGCCCAGAGCGGCGCACACCTGGTGGAGGTGGGTACCACGAACCGCACCTATCTCTCAGATTATACCCATGCCATCACCGAGGATACGTGCGCTCTCTTGCGCGCCCACCGCAGCAATTTCACCATCGGCGGTTTCAGCCATCAACCCGAGGTGTCGGAACTGGTCGCCCTGGCCAGGGAACACGGCCTCCTCGTCCTGCACGACCTGGGGAGCGGCACCCTCATCGACACGGACCAGTTCGGCCTGTCCCACGAGCCCACGGTGCAGGAGAGCGTGGAGCAGGGCGTCGATGTTCTATCTTTCAGTGGGGACAAGTTGCTGGGCGGCCCACAGGCGGGCATCGTCATCGGAAAAGGGGAATTGATACATCGCTTGCGGCACCACCCCCTGACTCGCGCCCTACGCGTGGACAAGACCACCATCGCCGGGGTGCAGGCCCATCTCCTACACTATCTCAAGGGGGAGGCCCTCTCCCGAATTCCCATCTGGCGCATGATCTCCATGGATCAGGATACCGTCGCCTCGCGGGCGCGGGCGCTTTTGGACGCCCTGGGCCAAAGGGCGAGGCGATGTGATCTATGTCCCGGACGTTCCATGGTGGGAGGCGGATCGCTGCCCCAGGAATCGTTGCCCACAACCCTCATCGCCCTGCCTGCCGACGACGCCGCATCTATGGCCCGGACCCTGCGTCTGGGCGAGCCCTCCGTCGTGGCCCGCATCGCGGACGAGCGGGTGGTTCTCGATCTGCGCACCGTCCTTCCCCGCCAGGAGGAGGCCCTGCTCGGACGCCTACGGGAACTTCTCTAGTCTCACCTCGTAGCCGGCCTTTTCCGTGGTCACGGGAGCAGTTGCGGCGACGATCAGCAGGGCGCGTGGTACGCTGCCTCCGAATCCCTCGATGATGACTTGACCACGTCCCCGAGCATCCACGGGTATCGACCTCACGCGGGGAGCGGGAGAGAATTCGACAACCTGCACCATATAGTCCTGCACCAGACGGTTGTCGTGACGCAAAAATCCCCCGGCGCGCCATCCATCTTCTCCCGACTCTACGTCGTCGTGAAAGCCCAGAGATGCTATATAAAAGTCATCCAGGCAGAGGCCAGGGGCGGTTATGGCGTCGTCGGTCATATAGTCGAAGCGGATCGCCACTTCCTGGCCAGAAAAGGGGCTTAGGTCCAGATGTTCCCGCACCCACCGTGCTTTGTGCTTCGTATCATCGTCCGCCACGCCTGATCTGCCCGTATACCCCGGCCCCAGCGCGAGGGTGTCTCTCTCTTTTGACCGCATGTACGCGCCCTGAAGCAGTTGCCACGTGCGACCCCCGTCGGTGGAGGCCCGCACATAAGCATAGTCCCAGTTCTCTTCGATATCGTACCATAGATCGAAGGCCAGAGTGGCCGTGCTGACGCCTCTTAGGTCAAAGGTTCGCTCCAGATAGGAGTGGCTGGCATCGCCCCGGTTCGACCACCACTGAAAGCGGCCGCTGGTGGGCGTGTTGGGTACAAGTTTGACTGCAGGCGTGCCACGAAAGGTGATCTGCAGCGAGGACTCTGTCTCATCTCCCACAAGTGCTATATAATCGGCACCATATTGGTGGACGTCTCCCTTGATGGTATGAGGAAAAGAGTCTATCCGTTCCCCTATCATCATCCTCACGTCCGCGTCGGGATACGTGTAGCGTTCGTCGGCCAGTGTATCCTGATCCAGAACGTTGGCCACCAGCCAGTCGGCGAATAGGGCATCGAAGGTGAGGGCGGGATCGCGTTCTCGCAGGGGATCATCGAAACTCCGAATGCCATTCTGGGGGTTCTGGATCACGGCCCTGAGTGTCTCTGGACCAAAGCGGTTCAGTGTGTACCGCAAAAAGAGATGTGAGGCGCCGTAATGGGCAGCCGAGGCGCCCGTCCAGGCATTGAGTTGGAGATCGGGCTGTCGCTCAAAGGCCTTGATGGTCGACCGCCAGGTGGTGAACCCGTTCAATGCCTCTGCAAGCTCGGAGGCGCCCTCGTTCAGCCAGGCTTCTTCGTTGCGATCCAGATGCCAGTGGATCAGGTGCTGAAACTCGTGGGCCAGGATGGCGTGGTATGCCGATGTGCCCGGCGGCACAGCGGCCGCGTTTATGACAAACATCTCCCGGGCATTGCTATGGGGGTGCACGTCTCGCGGATATGCGTTAAGGAGGCTAAAGTAGCCCGCCGCCCCGCGTACATCGGCGTTGAGGATGACGAGACGAGGATCGCCGTCGATGCCCGGCGACCATTCGCGGCCAAAATACTCATAGTTGGTGGGACAGATCTCTTTTTCAAAGAAGGTGGCCGAGCGTTCCAGATCCTCCTGATCCAATTCCAGGCCCTGTTCCACCCACATCTGCACGAGATCGGTGTGCAGGCAAAGGATAGCCGTGATCTGGTACATGCGTCCCTCATTCAGATCTCCGGTCCAGAACCTCTCCCGGTCTCCGACCCGGTACGCGCGGGGCATGCGGGTCGGTGGTCGAATACTCCCCTGCTCCATCCCGCCGCCCCAAAGCGATGCGTAATTACGTGGGGGCATGGGATTACGGGCCAGGCGCATGGCCAGGTCAGGAGTGGGGGAAGGAACTGTCGTCGGCGTCGATACATCTTTTCCTTTGGGCAGAGATAGAGGCCGTCGCCCCTCGCGCCACTCTGGCAGCGCACAGGCGATCAGGGTCAAGAGGGCCGCAACGAGGAGTGCAGCAGCACACAGGGCCGAGCGCCTGCGCGTCATCTAGGTTTTTCGGATTTCCAGTTGAGCGCCGCAGTTCGGGCACTGGCGAACGGGAATGCGCACCGGGAGTTCTGTGCCGCAGTAGGGGCATTTCTTCTCGGACAGAGAGGGCCCCAATCCCTCGAAAAGATAGACGACGCGGGTATCACGTCTCTCCCTCGTGCAGGCTCCCTCGGCAGCCAGGGCCTCCAGGATCTCCTGGGCACGCTCCTGGGAGATGCGATACTCGGCGCGGAGTTGGGATACAGTCAGTTCCCCGCCCAATCGACGGGCCGACTGCACGGCACCCGCTTTGAGAGCCTCCGTGCTCAGGGCCGCCAGGCGGCGCAGCCGGCGGATGCCCCCCACCAAGAGGGCGGTGCCGATTCCCAGGAGCACCAGCCCCACCAGGATACGGCTGCCGCTGGAACCCCCTGCGGCGGCGATCAAAAAGATGATGCCAAAGGTCAAAAAAGGTATCGAGGTCAGAACCACAAGGATTGCCAATGCTTTTTTCATATCTCTTTACTCCTATCAACGGGGCGAAAGCCGATCAGTTCCAAGCCTCGGTTGCTCGGTTGAGCGCCTGACCCAATTCCTGAAAAAAGGACTCGATCTGTTCGTCGGTCAGTCGAGACTTTATATAGTGATCCACGATACGGCTGAACTTGAGGGGATTTGTGCCCATATCCCTTTCGTCCTCCACGTGATCCTGCAGCACCTTCCAGATCTGGTTCGTCGCGGCGACCGAGTGGGGCACCAGGACATGGGTACGGGACAGGTTGAACCGCCTCTGTTGCTCTCGCACCGTGCGGACGCTGTTTTCAAAGCGGTCGAGCCCTTCTCCCATCGCTTTGATCAGCCCCAGAGTCTCGCCCACGGCTCGCAGGCCCGTCTCGTACGCCCAGCGGATCTTGTTATGCTTGACCATTTTCTCCAGACCCTCACCGAGGGCTCCGGGGACATCCGGCGGCTCTTCCAGTTCCTCCAGCACCCGCTGGAGGGCCGCCTGCTCGGCCAGGGCATCAAGGTTCTCCCGCAGGTGGTCGTGTCTTCCCCGGGCCTGGGAGAGAGTGATGCTCAACTGCTCCCATTCCTTCCTCAGTTCCCCCTGCCTCTCTCCCGTCTCCTCTATCTTTTGCTTCCACGTCCGACGCACGTCGCGCAGTTCCTCCAGAGCGCGTCTCTGTTGCTCCTTGGCCCGTTTCTGCACCCGCTTGAGGCGGCGGATCCTGCCCAGATTGGTCAGCCATCCAAAGGGTGGTTTTCTCAGGGCCTCGATCTCCTCAAAAGCCTGAGCATACTCTTCCTCATAATCAAAGACCCTTTTCTTCAAGCGCTCTTCCCGTGTGTTGAGCCGAGGGTTGTGTTCGCGAAGGTCTTTTGTGGCCGCCTGTCCCTGGGCCATGAGTTCATCCATCGTCTGGCCCGTCTCCTCGATCTCCTGGGCCAGGTCGGCGATCTCTTGGCGAAGGCGTTCCTTTTCCTGGGCCTCGATCCTGTCGATCTGTTGGGCAAAGGCCGAAGGCATCTCGTCCCGCCGCTCGGCCAGGCGGGGATAACAAAAGGAGATCTGCTCCTGCCACATCTCCAGTTCGCGTTTGAAGATATCGTTCAACTGGAACTGTACCTCCTCGACCTCCTTGTAGCAGGCTTGCAGTTCCTCTCGTCTGGCCCGTAGATAGCGATGGAACTCGGCCAGGGTCATACGATAGACGCGCTTTTTCGTCTGAAGCATCCCTTTCCTCACTTTCTTCTCAGGCCCACGCCCCAGGTCCTGGACCAGAGGGCCTTTTTCAGGCGCCACACCAGGCCCGCCCAGGGAGGGCCGCCCGGCGCCACATCCTTGAGATCATGAAAGTTGCCCCGTTCCTCCCAGTAAAGGGGGCAGGCCCCGCAGCAGATCTCTTTGATCTCACAGTTCTGACACACGGGGGGGACAAACTCTTTGTTTCGCCAATAACGGGCGGTGCGCGTGTGCCATACTTTTTTTAAGGGCTCATGCAGCAGGTCGCCGATACCGCGCTCGAAACTGGAGCAAGGGATCAATTCTCCCGCCGGATTTACCGAGATGAGACCGTCCACGCAGGCGCACGACTTGGAGCCTAACCCCGCCTGTACGGGATTGAACAGACAGTAGGGCACAGGCGAATACCAGACAAAGCGCACGTCCTTTTTTTCGGCGCGTGCCTGCACCGCCTCGATGATGGGGCCGATCTCCCTGTAACTGATATCGTCCTCCGCATGCTCCAGGGCCGTGCCGGTGCGGATGACCATGTTCATGGAAAAGTATTCGGAATGCAGATCATCGGCGATAAAATCCACGAGTTCTATCAGATGGGCTCGATTTCCCCCACATATGGTGGTGTTCGTGTGAGTGTGGATGCCCTCGCCTCTAAGATTCTCGACACCTCGTACTGCCTTTTCCCAGGCGCCGGGATGCTGAGTCACGCTGTCGTGCACCCCGGCCGAGCCCCCCTCGATGCTCACCTGGGCGGAATCCAGCCCTGCATCGGATAGGGCGTGGGTAAAGGCGGCATCGGCACATCGGATGCCGTTGGTGATCAGGTTGACACGCATGCCTTTGTCCTTGGCATAGGCCGTCAACTCGGGAAGATCATGGCGCAGCGTGGGTTCACCACCGGTAAAGGAGACGGTGGGACAATGGGCCTCGTCAAAGATGCGATCGATGATGACCTTTACCTCCTCCGTGGTCATCTCGGGGACCTCCTGTCCGCGGTCGGGGGAATCAGCGTAGCAGAAGGTGCAACGATTCTGGCATCTATAGGTGATGGCGATCTCGGAGAGCACCGGCAGTTCCCGATGATGGCTGCCAAAGCGCATCTGCCGCACGCTGGGAGCGCCGCAGACCTCGTCGTTCAACAACGCCGAGATGGTCTGCAGCAGGCTGTAAAGGTCCTGGCGCACCCTTTCCTCACCCACTCCATAATGGGCGGCCGTCTCCTCTATCACGCCCTCCACGTCGGGCCCTCTGTCCGGATCGTACAATCGGGACAATATAAAGAGAGCCGTCTCGTTGAGAAAGTTGAGCCGGTTGGGGCGCATGATAATGAGACCGTCTTCTGGTCGGATATAGATATAATCCCGCGTGGCGTTCACCAGGTGCGTGGCGAATCCCTGCAGGTCCATGATCTGCCCACTCTGTGCTTGCATCTTAAAAGTCACTCACACAGGCGGAATGGCAGGCGCTGTGACAGGCGCTATGGCACACGCAGGCCGAATGACAGGCACTGTGACAGGCATCGTGTACGCAGGCGCTGTGGCAGGCGTCGTGCACACAGGCGGAATGACAGGCG
>JBKHJO010000061.1:0-12513 GCA_046538105.1 Anaerolineales bacterium
GGAGGAGCACAGGGTGGAGGTGGCCGATGACCGCGATTCGTCCAAGGTGATTCCGAATTGACGTGAAGGAAAGAGTTTTCTTTGCTTTTCGGACCAGGGAGAGTACAATGAGATTGGTGATCGGATTTATTTGATCTTGTGATGGGCGAATAGTATATGGGTGACGAGATTTTAGATCAGCAGAAGCGGCCCTCTACGGGCTTGGGGGAGAGGCTGAAGGGATGCACTCTTTTTTTCGTGGCCCTGGTGGTCATTGGACTGGATCAATATACAAAACATCTGGTGCGCGAGGGGCTCGAACTCGGTACTTCGCATAATCCACTTTCCTGGCTGGAGCCCATCGTCACGCTGACCCACGTGCGCAACACGGGCGCGGCCTTTGGTCTGTTCCCCGGCATGCAGTACTTTTTTGCCGCCGTCGCACTGGTGGTGGTGGCGCTCATCGTCGTCTATCACAGGCAACTGACAGATGATTCCTTTTTCCTGCATATGGCCTTTGGTCTGCAGTTGGGGGGTGCGACGGGGAATCTCATCGACCGCATCTTGCAGGGATACGTGACCGATTTCATCGATTTTCGCGTCTGGCCCGTGTTCAACGTGGCCGATAGCGCAGTGGTGGTGGGAACGATCCTGCTGGTCTATTATACCTTCTTTCTGAGCGCACCCGCCGAATCGGAAAGTGATATGGAGTCGCTTGATTCGGAGATTGCCCGTGGTTGCTGACCATTTTTCTAGATCATGACCCGTTATCGTTTCTCCGTGGACGAGGAAAGCGACGAGCGCCTGGACAAGTATGTCGCCGAGCGACTGACCGGTCTCTCGCGTTCAAAGGTGCAGCGGCTTATCGAGAATGGTGATATCCTGGTCAACGACGAGGTGAAGAAGGCCAGTGCTTCGGTAGTGATCGGCGATTCGATCCGGGTGCACGTTCCTCCGGAGGAGCCGCGCCTCCCCCAAGCAGAGGATATTCCCCTGGAAGTGGTGTACGAGGATGATGACCTGTTGGTGGTGAACAAACCGGCGGGACTCGTCGTGCATCCAGCACCTGGTCACCCATCGGGTACCCTGGTGAACGCGCTGCTGGCCCATCGCCCAGATATATCGCGAGCGGATGCCAATCCCCAGCGGCCCGGCATCGTGCATAGGCTCGATGCGGATACGTCAGGTCTCCTTGTAGTGGCGACGAACCGGCGAATTCAATCTGCCCTGCAGGCGCAGTTCAAGGCGCGCGAGGTGGAAAAGGCGTATCTGGCGCTGCTTCACGGGCATCTGAGCCCATCCCATGCGGCCATCGAGGCTCCCGTAGGCAGGGATCCCCAGGACAGAAAGCGCATGGGCGTGGTGCGCGGAGGGCGGTATGCGCGCACCGAGTACAGGGTGCAGAAGCATCTACGGGAGTTCACCCTGGTGGAAGCAAAACCCATCACGGGGCGCACCCATCAGTTGCGCGTCCATTTTTCCTCCATAGGATATCCCATCGTGGGCGATGAAAAGTATGGGCGTCGCCATGAAGCGGTAGGGGCCCCGCGCCAGTTACTCCACGCCCAGCGTCTGATTTTTACGCATCCGCGCACCGGCGAGAGGTTGACCTTTGAGACAGAATTGCCCCCCGATTTTCGGCGTGTTCTGGAGCACCTACGCTTCGAGGATGGGGGAGGTTCGGGCTAGAGATCGGTCGCCCCGTCTCAGACCCCACCATAGATGGGGATTCCTGTGCCGTTTAGGCTGCCCCTCTCCTGGCGGCAAAGAAAGAGCGTCAACTGCGCTATCTCCTCGGGCGTGATCCAGCGCGAATGGTCCGCATCTGGCATGTTTTCTCTGGTGTGCGGGGTATCGATGATGCTGGGGGGATGGTGTTGGCCACGATCCCCCGTCGGCGATAGTCGGCCGCTATGGAGGCGGTCAAGGCCACGACGCCAGCCTTGGCCACATTGTCTGGAGGTGCGCTGGCTGCGCGGCCTGGGGCGGCGTCGCGTGTGGGGACCCCTCCTTTTACGTGTGACGTGGCTCGTCGTAGCGTAGTCCCTTCTGTGGTCCTGTGTGCTTCTCCTTTTTGCCCGTGCCCTTGCGTGGGATATTCAGGTCGCCGGATGGCGAGAGGGTCCGCTGCTATCGACACTGACGCTGGCACTGTACCATCTCGCCATGGGGATCAAGATGAGCCTGCGTCGCTGGACGTGGTTGGGAGCGGTGCTCGTCCTGTGGGCAGTGCTCATTCCCGGCGTTTCCTTTTTCCGAGAGAGGATCTTTTTTTCCGTCGCCCTGCTTGTGGGAGGGGCGCTGCTCATAAGCGGGTACCAGGGCAGGCGGGAATACTACCACCTGCGGGAGGCATCCGTCTCTTGAGCGCCTGCTTCTTCGCTCTCGTTTCCCCTCGATGTGGCGTCGTTGTTTCCAAGGATGACGAGGGCGATGGTGATGAGGGCATAGAGGGCGGCAGCAACCAGATAGACGGTTCGGGTTGTGGTGGCGGTTAGAAGGGAGGCTCCCAGCATGGGGCCCAGCGCAGAGCCCACCGACGAGGCGCTGCTGGTGAGTCCCAGGGCTACCCCAGCCTTTTCCTCGGAAACCTTGTCCACAACGGTGGCGCTGATATTCGGACTTATACCGCCGCGAAAGAGCCCCTGCAGACCAAGCATCGCCCCCAAGGTGGTGGTTGACCGAACAAAGGCCTGGGGAAGGTAAAAGATACTCGTTCCCAGAAAACAACCTATCAGAGCGCGGTGGTGCCCCATCCTGTCGCTCAGTCTACCGACGACCAGCGCAGAGATGGCCGCAGTCAGAGCGGAGATCCCCTGAATTGTTCCCGCTATGGAGGCCACCCGTCCCGGGTTCCGTGCAAGGGTTTGGATGTAGATAGGCAACACGGGGCTGAGAAGATTGTAGGTTATGTTGGTGGCGAACATTACGACGATGAAGGTGACGAGGGTTTTGGATGTCAAAAGATCCCCAAACGTACTTGGGGGATTTTCCTCTTGTTTTTTCCGTGTGTCCTCCTTGCTTCGTTCGGGTTCCCTTACAAAGGCTATCATGATCAGGAAAGCGAGGATCACGGTGAGGGAGGAGGCGAAGAAGGTAGTCCGGTAGCTAAAGGCATCTGCGACATAGCCCCCCATGGTGGGGCCCAGCGAGGAGCCTATGAACAGGGACGTCTGCAGCAGGCCCAGGGCATAGGCCCGGTGCTCTCTGGGAGAACTAGTGGCCAGCAGTGCGGAGGCAGCCGAGGGAGTTCCCGTGACGCAGCCCTGTATAATTCGCAGGACGATAAGTTGTGTGGGGTTGCGGGCAAAGCCCATGAGGAGCAGTACCAGCGCAGTGGCGATCATGGCCCGCGCCAGCATGAGCTTGCGACCATAGCGATCTCCCAGGGCGCCCCAGATGGGGGTAAAGATGGCAAAGGATATCCCCGCCGCCGACTGGTAGATGCCCGTCAGCGTCGCCACCCGATCCGTATCGATCACCCCCATCTGTTGGATGTAATAGGGGATGAGGATGGAGGAGGCGTTAAAGGCGAGAAGGGTGAGGATTTCGGCAACAACCGTGCTCCACAGATTACGTTGCCACGGGGCGAGTTGGATGTATCTCTTCAATGATCCTCCATGCCTGTTTTCAACTGACCCTGGCGATTATAGGGAGATAGGCGCGGGTCGTCAAAGAATCAAGAGTTTTTAAGGGAGGTGCGATATCGACTCTGAAATCGCATTTTGCAGGAAAAATTGCAGAATTAGCGTATAAGAACATTTATTCTATTTTCCTCTTTTTTCGACTAGTCATAATACTATTCATAGTACCCCGCGCCCGTGAGCCCTACTAGATATAGTGGTGTATCTTGGCAGAAGGAATTTACGCAAGAAGTCTTGCTTTATCGCGAGTTTTGTATTATAATGTATTGTAGATGATGAGAGAGGCTAATTGCTCTCTTCTAAAAGGAATTCGGGTTGAGATGGAGGTAAGGATATGTCGGATGGTAAGATACGCTTGATTCGCAAACGTGACGGTCGCGTCGTGCCTTTTGATCAGGAAAAGATCACCAACGCCATCTTTAAGGCGGCACAGTCCGTTGGCGGTGATGATAGGGAGCGTGCCGTTTTCATATCCAACGACGTTGTGTCCATGCTCGAGGAGGAATTCGGTTCCCGGGCCATCCCCACCGTGGAGCAGATTCAGGATACTGTCGAGCGGGCCCTCATAAAACACGGCCACGCCAAGACGGCCAAGGCCTATATCCTCTATCGCGACCTGCACAACAAGTTGCGAGACATTCGTGCTTTGGTGGACGCCAACGAGTTGATAGAGGGGTATCTGGGACACGAGGACTGGCGCGTGAACGAGAACAGCAATATGAGTTTCTCGCTGCAGGGGCTCAACAACCATATCTTTTCCGCTGTAAACAGCGCCTACTGGCTGAATCGTCTCTATCCCAAAGACGTTCGCGATGCCCACATCAACGGGGACATTCATATACACGACCTTTACATTCTGGCCGTGTACTGCTGTGGCTGGGATCTGCGTGACCTGCTCCTGCGGGGCTTTGGCGGCGTGCCTGGCAAGATCGACTGCAGTCCTCCCAAACATTTTCGCACGGCCCTGGGTCAGGTGGTGAATTTCTTTTACACCATCCAGGGCGAGGCGGCAGGCGCGGTGGCCTTTTCCAATTTCGACACCTATCTGGCGCCCTTTATTCGCCACGATGGCCTTGGTCCCAAGGAAGTGCGGCAGGCGCTGCAGGAATTCATCTTTAACATGAATGTGCCCACGCGGGTGGGATTCCAGACCCCCTTTACCAACCTGACCATGGATTTGACGGTACCCGGCCCCCTGGCAGATGAGCACGTGCTCGTGGGGGGGGAGCCCCAGACAGAGACGTACGGCGATTTCCAGGAAGAGATGGATCTCCTGAATCGCACCTTTGCCGAACTGATGCTCGAGGGGGATGCCTCGGGGCGCGTTTTCACCTTCCCCATTCCCACCTACAACATCACGCCCGATTTCAATTGGGACAATCCCACTCTGGATCCCGTATGGCGCATGACGGCCAAGTATGGGATCCCCTATTTCTCCAACTTTGTGAATTCGGATATGAATCCGGAGGATGTGCGTTCCATGTGCTGCCGCCTGCGCCTCTCGAACAAGGAACTGCGCAAACGGGGAGGGGGGTTGTTTGGCTCCAATCCCCTCACGGGCAGCATCGGCGTGGTGACGCTCAACATGCCCCGGATCGGCTATCTGGCGGACGATGAGGAGGATTTCCTGCAGCGCGTGGGTTCGCTCATGGATGTGGCCAAGGAGAGCCTGCTGATCAAGCGGCGCGTTGTGGAGCATTTCACGGATGCGGGGCTGTATCCCTATTCGCGTCACTATTTAGATGGCATCAAGGAGCGCACAGGGGCCTATTGGACGAATCACTTTAACACCATCGGTCTCAACGGCATGAACGAGGCCCTACTCAATTTCATGGGCGTGGATCTGAAGGATGAGAGGGGCCGGGAATTTTCTGCCCGCATCCTGGACTTTATGCGGGATCGCCTGTGGAGATATCAGCAGGAGACGGACCAGCTCTTCAATCTGGAGGCGTCGCCGGCAGAGGGGACGAGTTATCGTTTCGCCCTGCTGGATAAGAATCGCTATCCCGATATCATCACTGCGACCACCGACATCGAGGACGCCGATCCTTACTATACTAACTCGACCCAGTTGCCCGTCGACGCGACGGATGATCTTTTCCAGGCCCTCGACTGGCAGGATGATCTGCAGACAAAGTACACCGGTGGCACGGTCATGCACGTCTATCTGGGGGAGCGCCTGCCCTCCCTAGAGGCAACCAAGGCGCTGGTACGGCGCATCGCACACAATTACGAGTTGCCCTACTTCACTATCACTCCCACCTTTAGCGTGTGTCCGGTGCACGGCTATCTTTCGGGCGAGCATTTCGTCTGTCCCAAATGTGATGATGAGCAGCCATGTGAGGTCTATTCGCGGGTGGTGGGTTACTTACGCCCGGTGCAGCAATGGAACAGGGGGAAGCGGAGCGAGTACGAGCAGCGCAAGACCTTTGAACGGGAAGGTGCTCCGGCGCCCGTCGCCGCGTCATAGAATTTGGTATTTTTCATGTCGATGGCAACAGGAGCGTACAGAAATATCAAGATCGCGGGATTGCAGCGCGTCAGTCTCATCGACTATCCGAGGCATATCGCCGCCTCTGTGTTTCTGGCGGGTTGCAATCTGCGCTGTCCCTATTGTCACAACCGCTGGATGTGCGACGCGACAAACGTCGAGGAGGCCATGGCGGTGGAGGACTTTATGGCGTGGCTGGAGACGCGCCAGGGTTTGCTGGATGGTGTGTGTGTGAGTGGAGGCGAGCCCACCCTCCAGGCAGAGTTGCCCGCCTTTATGAGAGAGATCAAGGAGCGGGGGTTTGAGGTCAAGTTGGACACCAATGGTACCCGTCCCCAGATGTTGGGGCATCTATTGGACGAGGGGCTGGCGGACTATGTGGCGATGGACGTCAAGGCCCCGCTGGATGCGCGCTACCGGCAGATGGCGGGCCGTCCCGTGAAAATGGAGGCCATTCGCGAGAGTATGGAACTCTTGCGCACTCGGGCGCCGGCCTACGAATTCCGCACCACGGTGGCGCCCGGTCTGGATGAAGCGGACCTCGTGGATATTGCCGGCGCACTCGAAGGGGATGATACCTGGTTTCTACAGGTCTTTCGCTATACGGAGGAGGTGGACGGCGCCCTGGCCGACGCCGAGGCGTTGGACGAGGAGGCGTTGGCGAAGGCGGTGCAGAGGTTGAAGAAGGTGATCCCTGGCGTGAGTTTGCGAGAGTGAGACGCCCAGGGGGAATATGCTGTGCGTATTCCCTTGGAGAATTGCAAAGCAATTCTCCACCCGAACATGCTCGGCCTAACGCCCGGCGCCAAGCCTAGATTTAACACTTGGTTGATTCCTGTTCCTGGGATCCCCAAAAGACTTCGGAAGTCTCTATGCTCATCTTGCCACTGCATCCGCTCGGATATAAGGATTCCTCTTGCTCAGGTCATGCTACTAGAGAAGACTTCCGAAGTCTCATCAGATCGCGTTCATATCAGTCATCCGATGACAGGTCGTGGCTACCCCCGTGTGGGCATCTGCCAGTCTTCCATCTGCAAACCGTCCTCGGGCGCGCGGTCCAATATCTCCTCTATCTCCTTCGCCATACGTTCCGCGCCATCTTCTATATCGATTTGATCGGACAGGATCGCCCGTACGTCCCTGTTCCAGGCGGCGAGACACTCTGTCGTGCGCAGGTTCCAGGGGAGGCGTTGTGCCTCCGCTCCTTCTGCCGCCTCGGCGATCTGGGAGCAGATGGGAAAGCGCTCCAGCACGCGGGGATCCTTCCACGACGCGGCGCGGCATCCCGGCTCGGCATAGCCTCCCAAAAACATCTGTACGCCCATCTCCCGACTGCACATGAAGCGTATCCACCGCAGTACATGCTGGGGGATCTCGCTGGTTTGTGTGATGGCATAGACCATCCCCTGGGCCAGCGTGCCCTCCCTGCCCGTGTCCGGATGTGTGGGCAGGAGGGTGCTTCCCGTCGGTGGTGCTTCCTCTCCCATACGGTTCAGGGCGATGAGGGTGCGCAGGTCACCGCGCAGCATGGCCGCCCTGCCGGTGCGGAACATCTCCAGGGGCCCCCGCTCGACCTGGGCCGGCGTGGGAGCGATCTGGCCTGCATGCCGCTGACCGTGTGCCCAGCGAAGGAAGGAGAGGGTATTGTCCTCCGTCACGGCGCTGCTTTTGCCGTCCTCGGAGAGCAGGTGGGCATCAAAGAGGTGCAGTAGGGGATAGGCGTGGGGAAGTTCGGGGGATGAGACATAGCCGAAGTGGTCGATCCTCCCGTCCCCATTCGTGTCCCGCGTCAACTGCCGGCCGGCCCGCTCCAGGTCTTCCAGGGTCCACTCGACGGTAGGATGGGGGAGATCTGCCCCGGCAAAGAGGGCCTGGTTATAGAGCAGCACATTTTCCCCGGCGTGGCAAAGAAAGGGCATGCCCATGAGGCCTCCCTCGTGGCGACAGGCGTTCAATCCCCCTTGAAAGATATCCCCCGTGTCGAAATTCTCTGTCTCCAGGAGGCTGTCGAGGGGGCGGATGAGGCCCCTTTGCGTCCACGCGGCAAGGAGGGTGCCCATGGGGGCTTCCAATAGATCCCCCGTCTGGCCGCTGGCCTGCAGGGCGGCGATCCTTTGAGGATATTCTCCCCATCCGTGGCGCCCGCGCCATCTGATGGCGATGTGGGGGAACATCTCCTGAAAGGCCGGGGACATGCGGGTGGCGAATTCGGTCCATCCATAGTTGGTCACGTCGGCCACGATGACGGTACGGGGATCCGGGGCGGAGGTGGGGGTGACGACGTTCTCTACCGTCCTCTCCACGATCTGGGGCGTCTTTTCCACGACGACCGTCTCGCGGACGATCTCGGTGACGACCTTGGTGACCTCCTTTTCGACGCGCACGATGCGCTCCACCTCGATGATGCGGCCCTTGCAGGCGGCCACCAGGGCGGAAGCCAGGCCGCTACACAGCACCGCCGCACCGCGCAGGATCTTGCGTCGCGTGATAGGTTTCATGGCCTTGCGGGACGTGTGGGGATGATGATCCCTTTCTCCTATCGATGAACTCGTGGCCAGTATAGCCGATCCTTCATGTATATGTCAAAGGGAAGGTGAAGGGCCTTTACGTAACTATCGCATTCACCCCGGAGCTTGCCGCCGCATGGCGGATGCGATAAACTATCAAGTGCAATGGTCGAGTTTCCCGTCTTCTGGGCAGGGGAGGGATGAGGGATGGCAGAGTCGAAGGTGCCGAGTTTTGAGGACGAACTGCAGATATCCCCCAACTGGGTCATTATCCTGTTATTAGTCCCTGCTATTATTGTGCCTTTGGTAGTGTGGAATATACCCGGCGCGCCTGAGAATCTTCTCAATGTCGGTCTTCTTCTCTATGCGTTGTGCGTAGCCATCTGGATCGCTGGTCGTTTGGGGCCGCGTGTAGGCGGGTGGTTTGCCGTTTTCTCCCTCGTCGTCGCCCTGTATGCGTTCCACGCTGCACTGGCTGCCCCGGCCGTCTTGATGCTGTTAACCTTGCCCACGGCCCTGGCCGTGCCCTTGTTGGGCACGTGGCCCGCCGTAATAGTGAGTGGTATCGAGACGTTGCTGCTGGCCGCAACGGGGCTTTTTTTTCCAAGTACCTCTGGTTGGGTGATAGCCGTCGCTGCCATCGCCGTGTGGATCATGCTGGGCATCATACTGCTGATCTACAAGCCCGTGAAGGATCTGGCCACGTGGTCGTGGAACTATTTCGAGGCGGCGCGGGAAGCATTAGAGGAGGCGCGGGATCGCCAGGTGGAGTTGAAGGAGGCCCTGGAGGCGCTGGCGCAGGCCAACGAGGAACTGGCGCTGATGAACGAGCGCCTGGATGGCATGCGTTCCATGGCCGAGGAGGCGCGGAGGGCCAAGGAGACCTTTGTGGCCAACGTGAGCCACGAGTTTCGCACGCCGTTGAACATCATCATCGGCCTGGCCGGTGTCCTGCTGGATGCCCCGGAGGTACTGGGTGAGGACCTTCCCCCCAAAATGGAGCAGAATCTGGAGATCCTGCATCGCAACTGCGAGCACCTGGCCGACATGATAGACGACGTGCTGGATCTCAGCCAGGTGGAGGCCGGGCGCCTGGGCCTGCGCAAAGAGTGGGTCGATCTGGGCGATCTATTCGACAGCGCCCTGACGGTGGTGCGCCCCCTGGTGGATGGTAAGGACCTGTACCTGCACGTGGATCTGCCCGAGGATCTGCCCCCCGTGGAGTGCGATCCCACACGCATCCGCCAGGTGATCCTGAACCTGATGAGCAATGCGGCACGGCTGACCGAGGAGGGAGGCCTGCGGGTGAAGGCGGAGGAGAATGACCGCTACGTGGTGGTCAAGGTTAACGACACGGGGCCGGGGATCTCGCCCCAGGATGTGAAGCGCATATTCGAGCCCTTTCAGCAGGCCCCTGCCGCGCTTTGGCAGGGAGAGGGCAGCGGTCTGGGGCTTCCGATCAGTAAACGCTTTGTGGAACTCCACCATGGCCAGATGTGGGTGGAGAGCGAGCCGGGGGTGGGCAGCACCTTTGCCTTCTCCCTGCCCATCTCTTCCCCACCGGAACATCGGGCCCGCTCCGAGCGCTGGATCACGGAGGGCTGGAGCCAGCGCACGATCCGGGCCAAGACCCCCTCGGCGCATCTGGAGGATCGTCTCGTGCTCTGCGATCCCAGCGGCGAACTCTATCCCCTTTTCCGACGCTATGGGGAGGGAGTGGAGTTCCTGGAGGCTGAGGACGTGGATGGGGCTCTGGAGGCGCTGGGACGATGGCCGGCCCAGGCCCTTCTCCTGAACGCCGATGTGAGCGAAATCTTCGGGACGGTGGCGGAGGCCAGCGAGCGCGCTCCCGAGATGCCCGTTATCGGCTTTTCCCTGCCGGCGCGGGCGGAGCACGCCCTGCTCGCCGGTGCTGCGGACTATATCTTAAAGCCCGTACGTCGAGAAGAACTGGCGGAAGCCATGGAAAAAGTCGCGGGGCCGGTGCGGCGCGTCCTGGTGGTGGACGACGACGAGGATACCCTGTGGATGGTGCGGCAGTTGCTATATGCCTGTGACGAAGATTTGGAGGTGAGGACGGCGACCGGGGGCGGCGAGGCGCTGGAGATGATGCGCGATGGGGCGCCGCCCGATCTCGTTCTCCTGGATGTCGTCATGCCCGACGTGAGCGGATGGGATGTCCTGTCGGCCATGACGCGGGACGAGGCCCTGGCCGACGTGCCCGTGGTGATCCTCTCGGGCAAGGATCCTGGGGAACATCCCCTGTCGAGCCGTCTCCTGGTGACCACCATGGGGGAGGGGCTGTCGGTCAGCCAGTTGTTGCGCTGTTCGCGGGGGATTCCCCCTCTCCTTCTGCGATCCGATTGAGGGCCTCTTCCAGGGCCCGAATGAATTCCTGGTGGGCGACGGGTTTGATCATGCAGGCTATAGCGCCCAGGTCGTACGCCAGTTCCCTCTCGTGCACCACGGAGCAGACGATGACGGGGATATCCCTGGAGAGGGGATGCTCGTGGAGTTGGGCCAGGAGTTCCCAGCCGTCGACATCGGGCAGGATGAGGTCGAGGACGATGATGTCGGGCCTGTCAGCAGCGATGACCTCAAAGACGCGCCCGCCCTCTGTCAGGTCGGACAGTTGGAACCCCGTCCCCGTGGTATAGAGTTGGTAGAGGTGATAGAGATCCTCGTTGTCGTCCACCACCAGGACTTTTGCTCGTCTGGCCGGGGGCAGCGCCATACGCAGGGTGAGCGCGCTTTCCTCTATGCGACAGTCGACGGAGGCCTCCTGCGATGTCAGCAGTTCCCGGCCCAGCCAGTGGGGGGGTGGGGGTGCGGCGCCCTCCGAGACGGGGCAGGCCTCGAGGAGGACGATCACCCGCCCCTTTTCCTTCCGGGACGAGAGGCGAATTTGCCCCTGTTCCATAGCGTCGAGGGCGTAGGTGACGGCGGCCACCACGGCCTGGCGCAGGATGGAGGGGTGGATGGCGACGGGATCGAGGGCGGGGGCGGGGTCGATCTCCAGGGCGACATCCCGTTTGGAGAAGAGCGCCCTCGTGAGCCGGGCGATACCCTTCAGCACGTCGTTCACCTCGACGATGGCCTGCGGGGCGTGTTTGTGGATCGAGGCCATCTCCTCCTCCACCTGGCGCTCCCAGTTCCCCTCTTCTATGGGTTTTTCCTCCTTCGACTCCCTCTCTTCCCAGAGGCGGCGGGCCAGCAGGCGGACGGCCTTTTTCTGCTCCCGGGCCAGGTGGCGCACGGTGATGGCCAGTCGGGCGGCGGATTCCTCCTGGGTGCGCTGCTCCACGTAGCGCAGGCGTAGCAGTTCATAGATGCGCCAGGCGCGGGCGTGGCGGGGTACCTGAGGATCGGGCTTGAGATCCTCGATGGCCTGGATGAGGGCGTCACGCAGGGCCCGTCGCCTCCCGTCCTGTCCCGTGCCCAGTCCCTCGGCCAACCCGTTGGGAAAGGAAGAAGCCGGATCGTAGAGGTTGGGGAGGGCGGATTTCAGGGCCTCCTCGAATTCCTGGTAGGATGTCATGCTCGTGTCATCCCTGTGTCCCGTCGATGTCATGGTCATCCTCGGATTTGTAGGATATACTGTGAGTGTAAGGACAAGGATATACGCCACTTTGCATGGTAATTTTAGCCCACTTGACAGGTGGCGTCAAAGAGGTGGAGGGTATGAGACGATGAGAAGGGAGGTGCACGGCAAGGAAATCTGGGGGTTAATCTGTAAAGGCTAAACATTTGTCTAACGGGAGGGAAAGATGGATTCCAGACGTATGTCGCGACGTAGGTTGTTGAAGGTTATGGGGCTTGGTGCAGCGGCGGCCACGCTGGCGGCTTGTCAGCCCAAGGTTGTGGAGAAGGAGGTGACCAAGGAGGTCGAGAA
>JBKHJO010000019.1:0-44762 GCA_046538105.1 Anaerolineales bacterium
TTCAAGAGGGATGGGGCCCGCGGGCCCCATCCCCGGGTATTCTCAGGACAGGCCCACGATCTCGCCGTCCTGGGTGAGGTCGATGTCCATAAAGGCGGGCCGGCGAGGCAGGCCGGGCATGGTGCGGATGCTGCCGCACAGGGGATAGAGAAAGCCGGCGCCCACGCTGGCGCGCACGTCGCGGATGGGCAGGCGCCAGCCCCTGGGAACGCCCAGGCGCTTGGGGTCGTGGGAGAGGGAGAGGTGGGTCTTGGCCATGCAGATGGGCAGGCCGTCGTAGCCGCGCTCGGTGTATCGTCTGATCTTGCGCTCCGCGGTCCGCGTATAGTCTACGCCGTCGGCGCCATAGACCTGCGTGGCGATGGTTTCGATCTTTTCCTTGATGGGGATGTCGAGGGGGTAAAGGAACTCGAAATCGGAGGGTTGCTCGCAGGCCCTGACCACGGCCCTGGCCAGGTCCCGGGCCCCCGCGCCGCCTTTGGCCCAGTGCTCGGAGGGCACGGCGTCGACGGCGCCGTGCTCCAGGGCCACCTTGCGGATGAGTTCGATCTCGGCGTCGGTGTCATAGTCGAAGCGGTTGATGGCCACGACGACGGGGACGCCGAACTGCTGGGCGATCTCCATGTTGGCCACCAGGTTGGCAGTGCCCTTTTTCAGGTGCTCCAGGTTCTCCTCGGTCAGTTCCTCGGGCATGGGGCGGCCGGGGCGCACCCTGCCCAGGCCACCGTGCATCTTTAGCGCGCGGGCGGTAGCCACCATGACCACGCAGTTGGGGATCATGCCGCTGGTGCGGCATTTGATGTCAAAGAACTTTTCCATGCCGCAGTCGGCGCCGAATCCGGACTCGGTCACCACATAGTCGGCGAGTTTGATGCCGATCATGTCGGCGATGCAGGAAGAGTTGCCGTGGGCGATGTTGGCAAAGGGGCCGGCGTGGACAAAGGCGGGGGTGTGCTCCAGGGTTTGCATCAGGGTGGGCATCAGGGCGTCCTTCATCAGGACGGCCATGGCGCCGGCCACGCCCAGATCCTCGGCCGTCACCGGGTCGCCATCGTGATCGCTGCCCACGACGATGCGGCCCAGGCGCTCGCGAAGATCCTGGAGGCCGGTGGCCAGGGCCAGGATGGCCATGACCTCGCTGGCCACGGTGATGTCAAAGCCGGTCTCGCGGAGGACGCCGTTGCGTTTGCCGCCCAGGCCGGTGATGATCTGGCGGGCCGCCGCGTCCTCCACGTCCACCACGCGGTTGAGGAGGATGGATTCGGAGTCGATGTTCAGGCGTTCCAGGCCCGCGCCCTCCAGGGCGGCATCGCTGAGGCGCCGCTCGTGCATCATGCGCGAGTCCAGGGCGGCGGCCATGAGGTTATGGGCGACACCCACGGCGTGGATGTCGCCGGTGAGATGGAGGTTAAAATCCTCCATGGGCACGACCTGGGAGTAGCCGCCGCCGGCGGCGCCCCCCTTGATGCCAAAGGTGGGGCCCATGGACGGCTGGCGGATGCAGGTAAAGACCTTGTGGCCCAGTTCCGCGCCCAGGGCCTGGCTGAGGCCGATGGTGGTGGTGGTCTTGCCCTCGCCCAGGGGGGTGGGGGTGATGGCCGTCACGTCCACGTATTTGCCATTCTCCCTATCCGCAAAGCGCTCCAGGACATCCAGGTGCACCTTTGCCTTGTACCAACCATAGGGTTCCAGATCGTCCTTTGGCAGATCGACGCTCTCGGCGATCTCGAGGATGGGTTTCAGTTCCGCTGCTTGGGCTATCTCCAGGTCGCTGCGCATGTGTGGTCCTCCTTGACTCGGTGAACGCTTGATGTGCTAGAGAGCAGATTCTGCGGTCTGTCGCCGCGCGGCGATGACGGTGTTTCTCATCAGCATGGCGTTGGTCATGGGGCCCGTGCCGCCGGGCACGGGGGTGAGGTATGCGGCCACCTCCTTGGCGGCCTCGGTGTCCACGTCGCCGAACAGTTCGTCGTCGATGACGTTGACGCCATAGTCGATGACCACGGCGCCGGGGCGGATCATGTCGCCGCCGATCATCCCAGGCTTGCCCACGGCGACGGCCAGGATGTCGGCCTGGCGGGTGATGGCGGCCAGATCCTCGGTACGCGAGTGGCAGATGGTCACGGTGGCGTGCTGGTGGAGCATGAGCAGGGCCATGGGGCGGCCCACGATGTTGCTGCGGCCCACCATGACCGCCCTCGCCCCCTTGAGGGGGATATCGTAGCGCCGGAGGAGTTCCATCCCCCCGGCAGGGGTGGCGGGGATGAGGGCGTTTTCCCGCTGCTGCATGAGGCGCCCGGCGTTGAGGGGGTGCATGCCGTCCACGTCCTTGGCCGGATCCAGCATGTTGACCACCGCCTCCTGGGAGAGGTGGTCGGGCAAGGGCAGTTGCACGATGACGCCGTTGGTTCGAGGGTTGCCGTTGAGTTCCTCCATGCGGGCGGCCAGGGTCTCCTGGTCGGTCGTCTCGGCCAAGGTGTGTAGGGCGAAACGCATGCCGGCGTCGATAAAGTGCCTCTTGATCTGCCGCACGTACCAGGCGGCGGCCGGATCCTCGCCCAACTGTATCACAGCGATGCCCGGCGCCCAGCCGTGGGCCTTTTCAAAGTCCTCCACGTCTTTGGCGATCTCTTGCTCTATGGCTTTGGCCGTGGCACGGCCATCCAGTATCTTGGCGGTCATGGTACCTCCTTTTTGCCTTGGGACGGGGCCTAGCCCCCGATCTTTTGATGAACGATGCCCATCACCTCGTCCTTGCGCTCGGCCTTATTTTCGATGACGGTTCGTACCTTTGCGCGTATCTTTTTCCTGTATTCCTCGTCGTCGATGCTGCCCAGGTTGATGTAAACGTTGAGGAGGGAAGCGCGCATGGAGGCCTCGGCCAGCAGGGCGCCCACGCCGGCGTCGCTCACGGCCCACCTGTTGCCCTTTTGGGCGGCGGGCAGGGCCAGATCGACGATGCGGGCGCAGTCGTCGGCGATGGCGAGGGGGACCTCTGTGGCCTCTCGCAGGGCCTTTTGAAGGGCTTTCTGGCGGGCCGCCTTTTCCTCGGCGCTCTGGCGGGGCATGCGGTAGGCGGCCATGACCCTGCTATAGGCCTCGGTATCAGCCTCCAGCAGGTCGGTCAGTTCCGCCCGCAGGGCCTCGCTACGCTCCAGGATCTCGGACATGGTCTCCTCGGTCTCCTCATAGCCCTTTTTGCCAATGGTGAGATTGCAGACCATACTGACCAGGGCGGCCGCCAGGGCGCCCCCCAGGGCGGCGCCGCTGCCCCCGCCGGGAACGGGCTCGCCGGAGGCCAGGGCATCGAGAAAGTCGCTGATTCGCTGTTCGGTGAAGGTTTGGTCGACGTTTTCCTCTTGTGGCATAGGGTTCGCTCCTGCGCGTAGTATGTTTTCAGGTTCGCGTTGGCTCAAAGCGGCCGGGCTCAGAGGGTGCATGCAAATATTGTAGATGACTGGCCATTCCTCGTCCGCGCAGGCGGACGACTGGCCGATAGGCCTCATGAGCCGGCTTCAGACGGCAAAAGCGGGCCACCTGCGGTGGTCTGGGGAATAGACTATGCCTATTCCCTTGCAGAATGGCATTGCCATTCTGCACTATTGGTTAAAGCTCCTTCGGGGCTATTCTTTAGCCCCGCACTGGCCGGCCAAAGGTGCTCGGTCTGAAGCCCTGCGCAAAGGCACTTTGTGTCGGGCGTCGACCTGCGTCGACGCATCTGCGCAGCATTCAAGGGTGCGCTTCCATTACTTGTGCCCATCAGATCCCTTTGTTTGACAGAACCGATGGTTCCAGACTCTCGTGTGCCTGTCTGAGAGTGTGTCGTTATTTTAGAACTCCCAATTCAGGGTGTCCAGTTCGGCCAGGCTGAACACGGGCCCGTCGACGCAGACATATTTATGGCCGATGTTGCAGCGTCCACATTTGCCGATGCCGCATTTCATGCGGTTCTCCAGGGAAGTATAGATGCGATCTCGGGCGAAGCCCAACTCGGTCATCACCGGCAGGGTGAAGCGGATCATGATGGGCGGGCCACAGATCACGGCCAC
Organism: Anaerolineales bacterium; assembly: GCA_046538105.1. Taxonomy (GTDB): domain Bacteria; phylum Chloroflexota; class Anaerolineae; order UBA1429; family UBA1429; genus JAWLEV01. The sequence continues at coordinate 4,050 of JBKHJO010000019.1, forward strand.
GGCATCGTCGGCGGCCGGGGCCACCTCCCCCACCACGGCGGGTACGAACCCCACCTTGCCGTCCCAGCCGGCGGCCTCCCGGTCGATGGTCTGCCACACCCGAATGTCGTCCCGGCTCTCCCAGGCGGCCAGGTCGCCCTTGTACATGAGCAGGCCGGGATTGCGGGCGCCATAGACCACGGTGATCCTATCATACTGATCGCGCCGTGCGTCGTCCAGCAGGTAGACGATGAGGGAGCGCAGGGTGGTAAAGGCAAAGCCACCGCCGATGACCACCACATCCTTACCCTGCATCAGGTCCAGGGGGAAGGTGTTGCCCAGGGGGCCGCGCATGCCAATGGTGTCCCCCTCCCGCAGGTTATGCAGATGCTCCGTGACTCGGCCCGTCTTTTTGACGGTAAAGCGCACGAACCCCTCCTCGCTGGGCGAGGAGGCGATGCCAAAGGGGGCCTCCCCTGTGCCAAAGAGGGACAGTTCGCAAAACTGTCCGGGTTGGTACGCAAAGCCCTGGACGTCGGAGGGATGGGCGAAGGCCAGGTCGAAACTCTTGATGGTGCGATCGTCAGTCTCGTCCACGATGCGCTGCACGACCATGCTCGTGGGCAGGTAGGGATTGCCCGCCTGGTAGGTGGGATGGGGCGTCGTCGTCTCGCTCATGGTGTTCGTTGCTCCGATCTCTCCTCTCTAAGGGCTTGGCGAATACGTTCCAGAATCTGGCGGATGTCCACGTGCACGGGGCAGGCGGCGATGCAGCGGCCGCAGCCCACGCAGCCATAGCGCCCCACGTTGCGGGGCAGATAGTCGAACTTGTGCATGGCCCGCTGGCGCCAGCGGGAGGCCTGGTCGGGACGGGGGTTATGCCCCGAGGCCTGCAGGGTGAAGGTGGAATACATGCACGAGTCCCAGGTCCGCAGGCGCTCGCCGCCCTCGGCCAGGACCCGATCCTCGATGTTGAAACAGTGGCAGGTGGGGCAGACGTAGGTGCAGGTGCCGCAGGCCAGGCATTTCTCGCCGATCTCGTCCCAGATGTCGCTCTCAAAGAGGTCGGCCATATGTTCCTCCAGGCCGGCCACCGGTTCCACCGGTTGCAGGCGTTGGCGGGCGCGGGCCTCGATATCCCGCGCGCGACGCAGGTGTTCCTCGTCGGCGGGGACCATATCGAGCCCGGCCAGGAATTGGACGCCCCGCTCGGAGACGGCCTCCAGCAGGTAGGCGTTTCCCGCGTCCCGGATCAAGACGTCGGCACCCTCGCGGTCATAGGGGCCGCTGTCAAAGGCATGACAGAAGCAGGTGCGCCGCGGTTGGGTACAGGCGAGACTCATGATGAGGGTATTCTCGCGCCGCGCCACATAGTAGGGGTCGCGGTAGGGGCCCTGCATAAAGATATCGTCCAGCAGGAGGAAACTGCGGGCATCACAGGGGCGCACGCCCAGGAGGAGGGTGGGCGTGGTGTCCAGAGGCACCTTCTGGACCGTGTTAAAGTCATCCCGGGAGCGCCGAAAGCGGATCAGTTCCTCGGTCTGGGGAAAGAACACGCCCTTGGCCGGCTTGGGGGTGTTGCGGTAGTCGAGGACGATGTCCTCGGGCGATTTCAGGCGCTGGAAGCGCAGTTCCCCACTCTGTTCCACCGGTGCCACGAGGCGGTGGGTGTCCAGCAGACGGGCGATGAATTGGTGCAGGGTGCTCTTGGGCAGCATCACCGGATATGTGAGGGCGTTATGGTCCTCCGCGCTACAGGACGAACTCGTCATAATCCTCCTCGCTATAGGTCCTCAAGGGTGGCTGGGCCTCGGGATCCACACCGGCCTGGTAACCGTACAGTTCCTCCACGTCCTGGCGCAGTTTGTCCAGCAGGAGGCGGATGTCGACGCCCTGGGGGCAGGCGCGGGTGCAGGCGCCACAGCCCACGCAGCGTCCCGCCAGGTGAAAGGTGCGCATGATCTGGAAGAACTGGACGTCCTCGGGGCGGGTGCTCTCGTTGAACCAGCGGGGCTCGGTGCTGTCGGCAAAGCAGGTGTTGCAGTAGCATAGGGGGCAGGCGTTGCGGCAGGCGTAGCAGAGATTGCAGCGTTCCATCTCTCCGGCAAAGCGCTCCCAGCGCGCCTCTGCCGACAGGGCTTCCATCTGGCGCACGTGGGCAAAGGGATCCACGTTCTCTCGATCGGGAATGGATTCTCCCACGGCCACGTCGCACAGGATGGGGTTGTGTTGCTGGCAGGTTTCGCACATCTGGTAGGAGTAGGCGTCCACGGGCAGTTTCGTCTCCCCGTAGACGATCTCGCCGTCTTCCACGCGGGCGTCCTCCAGATCCTCCACGGCGACGTCCAGTTCTCGGGCCACACGGCGGGGATCGACGACGCCGGGGCAGTGCAGGCCCACGATGCGCAGGTTCTCACGGACGACCTGGCCCTCCTGGATGAGGCCCACGACGGCGCGGGAGTCGCAGCCCTTGACCATGATGCCCACCTTTTGCTCGGAATAGTTGGGCAAAAAGACGGCCAAGTTGTTCTCGCAGGTGGCGTCCCAGATCAGGCGGTGGGCGTCCTCGGGCCGACGGATAAAAGCGGGCGTGGCATGGAGCCCCAAGGGGCTCCGCTCATAGCCTATAAAGAGGTCGAGTTCCCCCGACGCCAGCCACTCGGTGACCTGGGCACGGAAATCCACACTCATAGGGACGCCACCTCCTTCTTTTGCACGGTGGGGAAGGCGTTGATGTTCAGGTGGCGGGACGGTCCCAAGGTCTTGACGTCGTCGGTGACCTTTTCGATGACCTGGGCAAAACGCTCCCCCTCGGAGGCGGAGACCCAGGAGAACTGTACCCGTCCCTCCTCGATACCCAGGTATTCCAGATAGCGCTTCAGCAGGGCAAAACGCCGCCGCGCGAAATAGTTCCCAGCCAGATAGTGGCAGTCGCCGGGATGGCAGCCGGAGACCAGGACGCCGTCCACCCCCTGGCGCAGGGCCTCGACGATGTAGATGGGGTTGACGCGTCCGGAACAGGGCACGCGCACCACGCGCACGTTGGGCGGATACTGGATGCGCGAGGTGCCCGCCAGGTCGGCCCCGGCGTAGGAGCACCAGTTGCATAGAAAAGCCAGGATTTTGGGCTCCCACTGCGATGTCTCTGGGTTACGGTTCATATTTTCCTTTCTCAAGATGACACCAGGGCCATGATCTGGGCCATGATCTGGCCGTCGTCGAATCCCTCCAAGGAGATGCACCCTGCACGGCAGGCTGCGGCGCAGGCGCCGCAGCCCTTGCAGACCGCGGCGTTGACCTGGGCGCAGGTCTTGTAGGTGTCCCTGGCTATCTCCACGTCGACCAGTTCGATGGCCTGGTAGGGACAGATCTCCACGCAGTCGCCGCAGGCGGAGCAGTTGACGACGTCCACGTGGGCCACGGAACCGGCGGACAGGATGTGCTCCTGGGAGAGTACGGTGCAGGCCCGGGAGACGGCGGCACAGGCCTGGGCGATGGATTCCTCCATGAATTTGGGGCCGTGGGCCAGGCCGGCGAGATAGATCCCCTCGGTGGAGAACTCGACGGGGCGCAGTTTCATGTGCGCCTCGAGGAAAAAGCGTTCCTCGTTCAGGGGTACCCTGAGCATGCGGGCCACCTGCTCGGCGTCATCCCGGGGCGCGATGCCCACACTGAGTATCAGGGCGTCCGGTTGCAGGGTGATCTCCTGATCCAGCAGGGGTTCGTACACGCTGACGTGGAGTGCATCCCCCCGCTTTTCCACCTCAGGTGGGCCCCCCTGTCCCGCCTCGTCGGGCTCCAGATCGTAGGGGATAAAGAGGACGCCCAGATCGCGGGCCCGCTGGTAGAATTGCTCCCACAGGCCGTAGGTGCGGATGTCCCGATAGAGGATGACGACGTTGCTCTGCGGATGGTGCTCTTTGATGGCGATGGCGTTCTTGATGGCCTGTGAGCAGCAGACGCGGCTGCAGTAAGGATGCGCCGTGGTGCGCGATTCGACACATTGAATCATGACCACGGTGGCCGGTCGGTCCGTGGGCAGGGAGAAGGCGTCGTCGGCCAGGGCCTCCTCCAGTTCTCGCTGGGTCATGACGCGCTCGTCCCGACCATACAGATACTCGGACGTCTGGCGCTCCTCGGCGCCGGTGGCCACGATGAGCACGCCATGATCTACCTCCGCCTCGGAGGGCCCGTCCCCGTCGTCGTGATAGCGGATGGTGCTGGTATAGTTTCCCACAAAGCCGTCGGTGGCCGCCAGGGTGGCGTTGGTGTGCACGGTGATGCGCTCCTCGGCGCGGACGTGAGCCACCATCTGGCGCAGTCTGTCCTGCACGTTCTCGCCATACAGGGTGCGGCGGATATGCCGCGCGTTGCCGCCCAGTGCGCTCTGGCGCTCCACCAGGTGCACGTCATAGCCCTGGGCCGCCATCTTGAGCGCCGCCGTCATGCCCGTCAGGCCGCCGCCCAGGACGAGGCCGCTGTGGGTCACGGGAAGTAGTTCGCCGTGCAAGGGACGGTGCCGCACCACGCGGCTGGCCGCCATGCGCACCAGATCCTTGGCTTTTTCCGTGGCCCGCTGCGGTTCCTGCATGTGCACCCACGAACACTGATCGCGGATGTTGGCCATCTGGAACAGGTGGGGGTTCAGGCCCACCTCGTGGATCGTCTCCTGGAAGAGGGTCTCGTGGGTGCGGGGTGAGCAGGAGGCCACCACCACGCGGTTGAGGTCCTTTTCCTCGATAACCTCCTTCATGGCTTCCTGGGTGTCCTGGGAGCAGGTAAAGAGGTTCGTTTCCACATGGGTCACGTAGGGCAGAGTGGCGGCGTACTCTCTCACCGCCTCCACGTCCACCGTGCCGGCGATGTTGATGCCGCAGTGGCAGATAAAGACGCCCACCCGGGGGGGCTCTCCAGAGATGTCGCGCTCGGGAGGATATTCCTTTGTGCGGGTCAAGGTGTGGCGATGGGAGGCCAAGAGGGCGCCGGCCTCCGCTGCCGCGCCGCTGCTCTGCATCACCGTCTCTGGGATATCCTTGGGTGCGCTGGCCGCGCCGCAGACGTACACGCCCTCACGCGAGGTGGTCACGGGCTGGAAGGTGTCGGTGTAGCAAAAGCCCTCGTCGGTGTGGCGCAGGTCCAGTTTGTCGATCATCTCGTGGGTCCCCTGGGAGGGCTCCAGTCCCACGGAAAGCACGACGAGATCGTAGGTCTCGCGCGTCTGATGTCCGTTTTCGGCGGCACAAACCACGGTGAGAGAGCCGTCCTCCTCGCGCTCCACCTTGGCCACGCGGCCGCGGACGAAACGCACACCATGCTCGTCACGTGCCCGCTCGTAATACTTGTCAAAGTCCTTGCCAAAGGTGCGCATATCCATGTAAAAGATGGTGGCTTCCACGTCGGGGTCGTGCTCCATGGCGATGACCGCCTCTTTTACAGCATACGTGCAGCAGACCGAGGAGCAGTAGGCGTTGTCGCATTGCCGATCCCGGGAGCCCACGCATTGCAGGAAGGCGATGCGCTTTGGAGTGGCGCCGTCGGAGGGGCGCGCCACATGCCCTCCATAGGGGCCCGAGGCCGAGAGGAGGCGCTCGAACTCGATGCTGGTGATCACGTCCTCGAAGCGGCTGTAACCCAGTTCATATCTGCGGCGGGCGTCAAAGGTATCGAACCCCGTGGCCAGGATGATGGCCCCCACGTCTATCTCGGAATAGGTCCCACGGAGGGTGTGGTCAATGGCCTGGGGTTCGCAGACCTCCACGCAGCGGTAGCACTCGGAGCAGGTGCCACAGGCCAGGCAGCGTCCGGCCTCGGCGAGGGCCTGCTCCTCGGTCAATCCCTGGCTGACCACATCGAATGTCGCCAGCCGTTCTTCATCGTCAAGTCCCCCCATCTCTGAACGGGGGCGTCGAACGGTCTGCCCGGAGGCTATGCGCTCGGCCACCTCGCTGCGGTCCAGTTTCACCACCTCCTCGGGTGAAACCTGGGGCAACAATTCCACCCTTTCGCCCGAAAGATAACGATGAATCGATTCTGCGGCCCGATGTCCCATGCCCACGGCCTCAATGGCGCTCTGTGGGCCGGTGGCCACGTCGCCCCCCACGAACAGGTCGGGGCGGCTGGTGGCTGTGGTTTCCTCGTCGTAGGCGATCATGCCCCACCGCGTGCGTTCCACGTCGCCCGGGAGACAGGAGAGGTCGGGCCGCTGTCCGATGGCCAGGATGACGGCGTCCGCTTCCATAGAGTAGTTAGAGTCATCTATGGGCAGCGGGCGGGGGCGCCCGCTCTCGTCCGGTTCTCCCAGGCGCATGCGGATCAGTTCCACCCCTTCTACCACGCTCTCATCGTCGCCGAGGATGCGCACGGGATTGGTCAGGAAGCGCAGGGCAACGCCCTCGCGCTCTGCCTCTTCTACTTCCTCCTCGTAGGCGGGCATCTGTTCCCGGGATCGGCGGTAGACGATGGTGGCCTCGGCACCCAGGCGACGGGCACTGCGGGCGGCGTCGATGGCCGTGTTGCCGCCCCCCACGACCACCACCCGCTCGCCGACGTCGGGCCGCTGGCCCATGTTGACGCGCCGCAAAAAGTCGATGGCCGAATGGACGCCCTGGCATTCCTTGCCCTCTATGCGCATGTGGAAGGAGCGCTGGGCGCCTATGCTGAGGAGGGTGGCCGCATATTCTTCTCGCAGATCGTTCACGTCGTTCACTGGCGTATCGGTCAGGAGTTCGACCCCCAGATCGGTGATGCGCTCAATGTCGTGATCCAGCACGCCCTGAGGGAGGCGATAGTCGGGGATGCCGTAGCGCAGCATGCCCCCGGCCTGGGGCGAGGCCTCGTACACGGTTACCCCGTAGCCCAGTCTGGTCAGGTCGTGGGCGGCGGTGAGTCCGCAGGGCCCCGCTCCCACGATGGCCACCTTTTCCTCTCGCGTGACGGGCGCGGGCTGCACGGGCTCATCGCCGTGCTCCATGGCCCAATCGGCCATGAAGCGCTTCAGCGGAGCGATGGCCACGGGTTCTCCATCCACAAGGCAGCGGCTACAGACCTGTTCACAGGGGTGGTAGCAGATGTAACCGCAGGTGGCGGTAAAGGGGTTGGCCTCCCGGCTTACGGCCAGGGCCTCGGCGTAGTCGCCCTGAGCGATGAGGGCCACGTATCCCTGGGCACTGGTGCCCGCCGGACAGGCCGCCTTGCAGGGGGAGGTGCCCCGTTTGTCGATGGTCATGACGTTGGGTATGGCCTGGGGGAAGGGTCGATAGATGGCCTTGCGCGAGCCCAGCCCCTCGTCAAAGAGGTTGGGCAGTTCGATGGGACAGACATCCACGCAGTCGGTGCAGCCCGTGCAGCGGTCGAGGTCCACTAGGCGGGGCTTGTGGTGGATGCGGGCGTGGAAATTGCCGGCCTTGCCCTCCACCGCTTCCAGTTCCGACCAGGTCATCAGTTCGATGTTCAGGTGGCGGGCGCATTCCACGACCTTGGGCGAGAGGATACACATGGAGCAGTCGTTGGTGGGAAAAGTCTTGTCCAGTTGGGCCATGGCGCCGCCGATGGAGGGGGAGGATTCCACCAGGTACACCTTGTATCCGGAGTCAGCCAGATCCAGGGAGGCCTGGATGCCGCCGATGCCCCCGCCCACCACCAACACGGAGCCGACCATCTCTGTATCGGGCTGTGTCTCTCTGACCTTTCCCCTCTGTTGAGATATTGTTCGCTGACGTTCCATGCCGGGCATCCTACACTTTTGCTTCTTTTATTTTACGCTTCACCGAGGGGAGGGCAGAGGCCACGGAGGCCAGTTCCATCTCTTCTTTGGTCTCCAGGGCGGCCTTGACCAGATCGAGGCGCAGGGCATGGCTGAGCCGATCCACGTTGCGCACGCGCTGGGCAAAGGCGGGGCTGAAATAGCCCTCGGCCACGGCCATCTCCCGCAGGGCGCGCATCACGTCGCCGAATTTGACGTCCTGGGGACAGTAGGCCGAGCAGGCGTAGCAGGTCTCGCAATACCAGAGCAGTTCGCTGGAAAGCACGGCCTCCCGCTGGCCCAGGAGCACCTGGCGGATGATCCGGCGGGGGCTGAAACGCTCGTCCACCTCGCTGACCGGGCATCCCGCCGTGCAGGTGCCGCAGGAGAAGCACACCTTGATCTGCTCTCCCCCCGGATGATTCGCCACCTCGTATTTGAAATTGGGATCGTAGATTTTGACTTGTGATGTCATACCTATCCTCTTATCTCTCTGACGTATCGTTCTCCACGGCGTCCTCATCGTCCAACGTGGGGCGCGGAAGCAGACCGGCCATCTCCGCGATGGGCTGGATGGCGTCCTCCCACTCTATGGCCATGATGTGCACACCATGGACGCCCTCAATCTCGCGAATCTCCTGGATCATCTCCGCACAGAGCCTCTGTCCCTCCTGGCGGGCCGCTTTGCCCCGTCCCGCCTTTTGCATGCGCTGCATGATCTCTTGGGGGATATATATGCCGGGCACGTTCCCGTCGACAAAGCGGGCCATGCCGCTCGATTTCAGGGGCATGAGGCCGGCCAGGATATGCACCTTTTCGTCGAGCCCCCGATCCACGATGTGCTTCATCCATCTCTTGAAACGGGGGATGTCGTAGACGCACTGGGTCTGGCAAAAGTCCATGCCCGCGGCGGCCTTTTTCATAAAGCGTATGACGCGCATCTCAAAGGGATCGCCAAAGGGGTTGGCCGCACCTCCGATAAAGAGGGGCACCTGGCCCTCGATGGCGTCGCCCCCCGCGCTTATCCCCTCGTCGCGCATGCGGGCCACCATGTGGATGAGTTGGATGGAATCCAGGTCGTAGACGTTCTTGGCCGTGGGATGATTGCCAAAACTTTGGTGGTCGCCGGTGAGACAGAGCAGGTTGCGCACACCCAGGGCCACGGCGCCAAAGAGATCGGCCTGGATAGCCAGGCGGTTGCGATCGCGACAGGTCATCTGCATGACGGGCTCCAGGCCCCTCTGGCAGAGCATGGTGCAGGTGGCGGCGCTGCTGAGGCGGACGATGGCCGTCTGGTTGTCGGTAACGTTGGCGGCGTCGCAGACGCCGTCCAGGAGGGCTATCTTCTTTTCCACCACGCTCATATCAGGCCCCTGGGGCGGTCCCAGTTCCGCCGTGAGGGCAAAGGTGCCCGACTCCAGGATGCGTTCCAGACGGCTGCCCGATCTCATAGCCGCACATCCTCGCGGGAGATGGTGCGCGGGCCGCCATGATGGGACGTGGACCAGTCCTTCAATGGTTCCATCTCCAGCAGGCGCTCCAGTTGTCCGATGCGTTCCAGCCTGTCGTAGATGAGTTGCCAGGCGCAGTCGAGGTTCTCCGGATCCACCTCGCACTTGCCGTCCTGGGATCCGCCACAGGGACCGTTGAGCAAGGACTTGGAGCAACGGGTGATGGGGCAGACACCGCCGAACTTGTCCAGGACGCAGTCACCACAGCCCACACAGCGCTCCGACCAGACGCCCTGCTCTTCGGGGCGCCCCATAAAGGTGGTGTTCAGGGCGGGGTAGACGATGGCTTTGGGAAACTGTTCGGCCAGCGTCTGCACACCGACGCCGCAGGCCATGGAAAGGGTGGCGTCGGCTTTGGCCACGTCCCGGCCGATCTCCTCGTTGAATTCCTCCTCGCACTGGCGCTCCACGCAGCGTTGGACGATCTCCATATCGGGGTTTGCGTCTCGCAGGGCGAGGCGCAGGGCGGAGGCGAGGACGGCGACCTCCTTTTCGCCGCCGGCCATACATACGGCGACGCAGGTATCACAGCCCACGAGGAGGAGTTTGTGCAAATTCTTTACATTCTTTACGATTTCGTCCAGTGGCTTGCGTTCGGCGATGATCATTGGTCAGTTATCCCCTAGGTTGCCGTCTCTGCGATTTCTTTATCCAAAAGGGCATGGAGCCACCCGGCCAGGTCGGCGCCCATGTTCGGGGCCAGGTTGTGGAATATCAGGCTCTTGGCGGGAAGGCCCGCCTCCACGACAAGTTTCCTGGCGGCCTCGACCCGTTTGGCGGCCCAGCGATTGCCGTCCAGCGAGTGGCAGGCCCCCTCGTGGCAGGCCAGTATCATCACGCGGTCGGCCCCCGACTCGAAGGCGCGCAGGATGTGCAGCACGTCGATGTTGCCGCCACAGGGGATCTCGATCCACTCTACCTCCTCTGGTAGGATGTATCCCCCGGCCTGCAGATCCTCCAATGCCGGCCCCGCCGAGCGCTCGCAGCCCATGACGACGATTCTGGTCTCCTCGGTCATCCAGTGTTATCCCTCCTGTGGCGATGCCATCCAGGCGGGCAATGTCTGGCCCACCATGCTGATGGCCTGTGCAGGGCACCCGGCGACGCAGGCACCACATGCCTGGCAGGCCACCTCGATCACCCGCGCCGCGACCGTGTTCTCATATGCGGCCAGTTCGACGGCCCCATGGGGACAGGTGCGAATGCAGCTGAGGCAGCGGACGCACTCGCTGGCCTCGACTTTTGCGATCACAGAGTCAGGCTCCAGGAATCCGGTCCTCAGGAGGGCGTCCACGCTGGCTGCCACCTGGGTGGCGTCTTCCTGGGCCTCTGTGACATCGCAGTCCATGTGACAGCGCCCGGCGAAAAAGATTCCCCGCCTGTTGGAGAGTCCAGCGCGATAGCCCTGGACGTTCAACGTCTGAAAATAGCCGTCCTCTCCTACACGCGCACCGAGGAGTGCAGCCAACGCCTCCGTGTCGGGACGCGGCTGTACGGTCTCGGGCAAGACGAGCAGGTCACCCTCGATCTCGCCCTCTCTGTAGCCGATGTACACGCTGTCCTCCCCCGTGGCGATCTCGGCCTCTCCATAGCGGCAAAAGACGATGCCCTGCTGGCGCATCTCCCGGGTCAGGCGTTCCAGACCCGGGGCGTCCACCTTTAAGTCACGGTAGAATAAAAAGACCTCGGCGTAGCGCTCCTGGCGCAGGCGCATGGCCAGGCGGAAAACTTCCGAGGTCATCTCGCGAGACGTTTCGCTCTCCAGATCCAGAGCCAGGAGGATCTGCTGTTCCCCCTGTGCGGTGCTCGCGGGCTTTGTGGCGTCCAGGCGTTGTCGCATCTGGGCTGTACTGAGTACCCGGGACGAGAGGGGAAACGCATACCTGTCTGTGGGGAAAGCGCGCTCGTTGCCCGTAGCTATCACCAGGGCCGACGCCCGATGAGATCGCATGGATTCACCCTCTCTCAGTGAGAGGGTGAATCCACCCACGTGCCCTTTCATCGCTGCAGGTGTATCCTCTCCCGATCCATTCAGGGAAGGAGCGACCTGCTGTGCGTTGTATCCCAGCATCTCCAGTTCCTGGACGGCGCGCTCGGCCTCGGGCGTGTCGCCCCACACGATGACATTTCTGTCCACCGGGAATTTACTCACAGTGCCTCCCGCAGATATCGGTAGCAGGCCTGAGCGGCCCGTTTGGCGTGAGCCACGGATTCGGCCATGGATCGCGGCGCCTGGCAGCAGCCCGTCACAAACACGCCGGGGGCTATGGTGCTGGTCCCGTCGGCCTCGGTGGCAAAGAATCCGTAGGGACCGCGATTGAGGCCAAATTGCCGCGCCACCTCCGCGGCGTCCGCCCTGGGCCGCATGCCCGTGGAGAGCACGATCAGGTCGTATGCCACCTCTTTTCGCTCCCCCGTCAGCGCATCCTCGTACACGAAAAGTCCCTCTTTGGGATCCGTGGGAGAGGCCTCGATGACGGCGGGCAGACCGCTGACCACCCCTACGCCCTCTTCCATAGCGGCGTGCCACGCGGGGGCGATATCGCGCCCGCCGGTCTGCATATCCATCTTGTGGATGGTTATCTCGACCTCGGGGAGGTGGGATTTGAGGAGCCGGGCCAGGCGCAGGGCGTAGCGGCAGCAGACCTGGGAGCAGTAGCCGCGTCCCGCGTGCTCGTCCCGGGAGCCCACACATTGGATAAAGGCCACGCGTTCGAGGCCCCTCCCATCGTAGGCCGCCTGCCCCTCCTCTTTGATGTGTCGTTCCATTTCCTCACCGGTGGTCACGGCGGGGACGGCGCCATAGCCATACGGCCCCTTGCTCAGGGCGTCGATGTGATCAAAACCCGTGGCCAGGATCACGGCGTCGGCATGTACAGGATCGAGAGTGGTTTGGGGAGAGGATAGATGAATGTGAAATTCTCCGTTCACCCTATTTACCTGTGTCACGATGGTCTCGGTCAGCACGTCGATGTCGGGGCTTTGTCTCACGGCCTCTATGTGAGGAGGCAGCAGACAGCCGCCGCAGAGTTGGCATTCACCATCAATGGCCTTGCAGCACACGGTGAGGGCATGGCCACCAAGCACGGCTTTGCGTTCGATCAGGGTGATGTGGACGCCACGCCCGGCCAAGTTTGAGGCGGCCGTCAAACCCGCTATGCCGCCGCCTATGACGATACTCGACCTGGGCTGCATCACCCTCCTTTATCTCACAAGTATTTCGGTGTGACAGTGTTTGGGCGCCCGTCGGCGCGGCGACTCATACGACAGACCATAAAAAAGACAAAGTTACTCTTATTACTAATCTTTATTATACGAGAAACGGAATCCCGGTCAATTTCCGAGAGGCATTGAATCATGACAGACGACACAGCCTCACCCGGGGGAGCACCTCTCGCAGATCGTGCAGGCCGAGGGGACCCGTGCGCAGGATGAGAGGGGGATCTTGGGTCAGGTCCAGGATGGTGGAGGCCATACCTCCCGGGCATTCTCCCCCATCGATGACGAGGGAGACGCGTCCCTTTAGGTCGTCCAGGGCCTCCTGGGCCGTCGTCGCGGCGGGACGGCCGGATAGGTTCGCGCTGGTCACCGCCAGGCTGCCTCCCGCCTTCTCTATCAATTCCAGGGCCCAGGGGTGCGCTGGCATACGCACGGCGATGGTATTGCCGCCTGCACAGAGGATAGAGGGGACAGCGGGACGGCGTGGAAGGATGAGGGTCAACCCGCCAGGCCAGAACTGATCTACGACTTTTTCAAAGGAGAGGGGGACATCTTGTGCCACCTCGTGGGTATACTTTGGTGCAGATACCAGGACGGGGATGGGCATCTCTTTAGGGCGGCGTTTCGCCCGGTAAAGGCGGGCGATGGCCTCCGACTGCCAGAGGTCGCAGCCCACCCCATAGACGGTATCGGTGGGAAAGACCACGCTTTTACCCTCGCGCAGCGCTTTCAGGGTTTTGGAGAGGGTGCCTTCCTCCGTGGAGGTGCATATGTGGGTGATACATCTTTTCTCAGAGTCTGCCATCTTGTTCTCCTCGCTTTATCTCCACCACGCGATCCCGCCCGGTAAAATCCTGCAAAATGCTCACGCACGCCCCAGAAAGAGCCTCATACACCATCTCCATCACGGCTTCCCCCTGGCGGGGATCGATCTCCAGCAGGAAAAGGCCGGGGTGTGCCAGCCTTTGTGCGACCTGAAAAATGAGACGACGCACGACCTCGAGCCCCCGTTCGCCGCCGTCCAGGGCCCTGTGGGGCTCATATCCGGCCACGTTGGCAGGCAGCGAGGGGATCTCCTCGCGGGGAATATAGGGCAGGTTGGCCACGATGAGGTCAAATGGGCCCCACAGCGCGTGCAGGAGGTCTCCGCAGATCAGGGTAATGCGATCCTGAAGGTGATAGCGCTGCACGTTGCGCGCGGCCACATGCAGGGCCTCGAAGGAGATGTCCACGGCCCAGACGCGTGCATCGGGCAGGTGGCGCGCCAGAACTATGGCCAGAGCGCCGCTTCCCGTGCCCACGTCCGCCACGCGGAGGGATGAACGATCCTGTTCTTGCCACCAGGCCCTGGCAGCCTCGATCAGGTGTTCGCTCTCCGGACGGGGGATGAGGACGTTTTCGTCGACGTACAGATCCACATCGTAAAAGGCCCGCTGACCTGTCAGATAGGCCACGGGCTCGTGATCCAGCCGCCGCTGGACCAGTGCTCTATAGTACGATGCACTGTTGGGGGCAAGAAGATCATAGAGGTGGATATACAGTTCAGAGCGGGTCAGGCCGAGGACGTGGCCGAGGAGGATCTGTGCTTCCAGTTGCGGCGCGCCAATTTCCTGAGCGGCAAAGAGACCCGCCGCCCAGCGCAGGGCTTCCCCGATGGTCATTCCCTCGCTCGTGTTTTTGCCAGTCCCGTCATCTGTATATAACTTGGCCTTACAATCCATCTGCTGGTTGTATTCTCGGTTAAAGAGTTTTCTATATAAAGAGGTGGCAGCGCTGAGATCAGACGGCCTGCTTTGCCAGTTGCTCTTGTTGCTCGTTCTCGATGAGGCCCTCGATAAAGGGATCCAGATCGCCGGACAGCACCTCCTCCAGTTGGTGCACGGACATGCCGATGCGATGATCCGTCACGCGGTTCTGTGGAAAGTTATAGGTGCGGATCTTTTCGCTACGGTCTGCCGATCCCACCTGTTTGCGGCGCGCCTCGTCGATCTCGTTCATCTGGCGCTCGTATTCCATGTCATAGATACGGGCCCGCAGGATGGACATGGCCCGCTCCCGATTCTGGCGCTGGGAGCGTTCGTCCTGGCACTGCACAACGATCCCTGTAGGCTCGTGGGTGATGCGCACCGCCGACTCGATCTTGTTGACGCTCTGCCCGCCGTGGCCTCCAGCGCGGTAGACATCGACGCGCAGGTCTTCTGAATTGATGTTCACCTCGACATCGTCCACCTCGGGCAGCACGGCCACCGTGGCGGTGGAGGTATGGATGCGTCCGCTGGATTCGGTGACGGGGACCCGCTGCACCCGATGTACCCCCCGCTCATATTTGAGTCGGGAGAAGGCCCCCTCGCCCTTGACCTGAAAGATGATCTCCTTGAATCCCCCGATGCCCGTCTCATTGGTGCTCAATACCTCGGTTTTCCAGCCCCGTTCGTCGGCGTATAGGTTGTACATGCGGAAAAGGTCGGCGGCAAAGAGGGCCGCCTCATCGCCTCCCGTGCCAGCGCGAATCTCCACGATCACGCCACGCTCGTCGCGAGGGTCCTTGGGAAGGAGTAGATACCTGAGTTTCTCCTCCAGTTCGTCTACTTGTTCCTGAAGGTGGTCGACCTCTTCCCTGATCATGGCGCGCATCTCGGAGCCATTCTCCTCGTTCAACATGGCCCGGGTATCCTCCAATTCCGCCTTGAAATCCTGATATTGACGATATGTCTCGACGATATCGATGATCTCGGCACGCTCTTGAGCATACATGCGGATCTTTTGGGAATCCTGGGCCACCTCTGGCGAGGCGAGCAATCTATTCAATTCTTCATAACGTTCAACGATATCTTTTGCTTTTTCAAACATTCTGTACCTCAGATGTTACAGGACTTTCGACTTTATATTATATCAGTTTGTGCCAGGAGGGAAAGATCGGCGTCATCGCCATTGCCCAACGGCCTTAAAGTTCGGGGGGATGTGCGTCAGTCATTTCACGCGTTCGTCGAGGTGCATTGTCACGCGTTAACGGTGGATGTCTTGGGGGTCCCGGTCGAGGATCGGGTATACCCTGTCTAGCCGGAGAGATAGGCCCTCCCATCGCTTTAAGGGAGGATTCAGTCCCCCCCGCTTTGCAGGAATCGGATACTCTGACTCAGCCCTACCACAGCAAGCAGCGCCAATAACAGTATTATATAGAAATCAAGTTGTATCTCGATTGCCAGGGCGGCTCCGCCGAATATCAGGCTTGACGCGTTCACGGCTACCAGGCGCCCCATGTGACGTCGTCTCAGGTGATGAGCCTCTTCGATCCGTCCCACGCTGTTCACGCGTCGGGCAAAGTGGTCCAGGTCCCACGCGGAAAGCGCCAATACGACGCCAAGGAGAAACAAGCCGGGGGCTAATCCCAACCAAAGAGCCACCATAGCCGCCCCTACAAAGCAAACCAGTGCCAGGGGGGCGATCCAGGGCCAATCGCGTCGCTGGCCGAGCAGCCAGAGCGAGCCCACGGCTATGCTCATCAGCGCTCCGATCCAGAGACCGCCGAGGCCGTACCCTAGGGCCGTTAT
Source organism: Anaerolineales bacterium (assembly GCA_046538105.1). GTDB lineage: Bacteria > Chloroflexota > Anaerolineae > UBA1429 > UBA1429 > JAWLEV01. The sequence goes on from JBKHJO010000019.1 coordinate 20,051, forward strand.
GAGGGCGGCAAGTATAGTGCAGGCAACTAAGATTTTGGTAATCATCATCAGTGTCAATCGATAAGAGATTCTATATTCGGGTCTTTGGGGCAGTGCCGCTTTTCACAACTGTCATACTGGACATTGATCGTGCTACACCTTGATGGCACGGGACCGGCGCGGCTGCCGACTGAGCGACGTATGAATTGCCCGATCGAAAGGTTGATTCACCTGCCAATCCACGGTGCGGATGCCGGCCCGCCGAATCTTGTGCAACAACAGGGCTCGTTCCAGGCGCGCGATACGCGTTGCCAGGGATATGGGGCGTCGTGGCGGCAGCGCGTCGGCCTCAAAGGTGACCGGATCCGGACTGACCACCAGGACCTCGTATCCGCGGGCGCAAAGCCGGATGAGGGGTTGTAAATCGTCCCTACAGAGCGGACTGATCATGACGATCTGGGATCGTGCAGGGAAACGGCGGGTGGGAATATAATCCAGGTTCTCAAAGACCATGCTCTCACCGGTCTCGGCCCTGGCAAGGGTCCGTAAGATGCGCTCCCGCTGGACCTTACCATAGCCGGGAAAGGTCCAGTCCAGAAAACCTCCATAGACGAGCAGGCCAACCCGGTTGCCATCGTTTAAAAAGGTATCGGCCAGCGATGCCGTGGCGCGAACGGCGTACTCGAAGAGATGTCTCTCCTCTGATTGGACGTTGGTACGTTCGCGAGCATCCAGGATCAGTCCCACATCGGTGATACGTTCTCGTTCAAACTCGTTGCTAAAGAGATCGGGAATATGACGGGCGCTCGCCCGCCAGTTGATCCAACGCAGAGAGTCGCCGGGCTGATAATCCCGCACGCCAAAGAATTCTACCCCGGATCCGCCCCGGCGGGCGGGGACAGGGCCGACATACGATAGGGTTCGGAGCGGACGTATCATAACCCGTCGCAGTCTTGGAATCTCTGGAAGGATGGTGATGTGACCGGATGTGGACAGCGTCGCGTCCCGGGACAACAGGTCCAGATGATCGCTGGCCCTCACGCGAACATCCTGAAAGTCGATGGCCCCTCGCTTCCCGCGCACGGTGTACTCCAAGGCAATCGTCTCTCCAGGAGAGAGGGAGGTGAAAAGTTCCGTATCCCCATCCTGCAGTTCAAGGGAGGCGGGAAGGTGATCCCTGATGGTGACCGTCTCCAAAGCGGACCCTTTATTGGTGATGGAAAGTCGCACGACGATGGGCGTATCCTGGGATACACGATGGGCATCCAGACTACGATGTACCTCCAGATTAAGGCTTTTTGGTCCATGGAGCAGAGCGGCTGCGAGGTATATGAGTGGAGGTATCATCAGTACCAGCAAGCCACCATGTAACGTGGCAAGCCCCAGGAAGAGCATAGCGCTTACAAGCACAATCAACAGCAAAGGCCGCGACATATTCAAGCATCCTCAATGACGGGGACGGGGACCGAGCGGGCGATGGATAAGAGTATATTATGGGCGGCGTCCTGTTCCATCCAGAGGTCCGGTTCGAGGATCAGTCGGTGGATGAGGGCGGGGGTGATAAAGATTTTGATGTCGTCGGGAAGGACATAGTCTCGCCCTCGTAGGGCAGCGCGCGCGCGGCTCAGTTTCAGCAGCGCCAAGGCCCCCCTGGGGCTGGCCCCCACCGCTATCTCGCGGTGTTGGCGGGTCCTTGTCGTCAGGGTGACGATATACTCCTCCAGATCGGGGTTGATGTGAACGTCCTCCACGGCCTCGCGCATGGCCAGGACTTTGTCGGGGTCAGTCACCTGATGCAGATCGAACTCGTCCTGGCGTCGCTCTCGTCGTCGTCGCAAGATCTCCTGTTCCTCATCCGGTGTGGGATAGCCAACGGGGAGCCGCATGACAAAGCGGTCCAGTTGGGCCTCGGGCAGGGGGAAGGTTCCCTCGTATTCGATGGGGTTCTGCGTGGCGACCACGAAGAAAGGCTCGGGAAGTTTCATCGTTTCGCCCTCCAGGGTGACCTGGAATTCCTGCATGGCCTCCAAGAGCGCAGCCTGGGTCTTGGGCGAGGCGCGGTTTATCTCATCGGCCAGGACGATGTTGGCGAAAATGGGCCCTTTACGCATCACGAAGCGAAAGGTCTCCACGTCCGGGGCACGCTCATAGACGTAACCGCCGGTGATGTCGCCGGGGAGGAGGTCGGGGGTGAACTGGATGCGTTTGAAATCCAGGCCCAGGGCGGTGGCAAAGCTCTTGGCGATAAGGGTCTTGGCCAGTCCTGGATAGTCCTCCAGCAGGACGTGGCCCCCGGCCAGGACGGCGGCCATGATCTTTTCCAGCAACGGCCGTTTGCCCACGATGGCTCTTTCCACCTCGTGGATCACCTCTTCGGTCACCTTGGATACGTCGGTGATGTTCATCGTCATCGTTGAACTCCTAATCGGTCTTCTAGAAATTGAACGACGCTTTCCAGATCGGCGTCGGGTGGGACAGAATGCACATTGCCCCGCAAAAGCCGCGCGATCCGGGCAAAGGAAGGGATACGGTTTGGGGGCAGTGCGCGGAGGGCCTGGGTTTGGAGGTAAACTTGTACCTCCGGAGGGGCGTCCAACTCATCCAGGGCGTGTTGGAGCATCCCGGGCGTGGGTCGCTTGGAATGGCTCACCATCCCCACCAATAACTCTCCAAGCCGTCGCGCGACTTGATACTGGAAATAGTCCGAACGCTCGGCAAGTTCGATCTGCCTTGCCATCTCCTGGATCCGCCCCTGATGCCCTTTTCCCGCTTTGGGTGTGGTTTGCATGCGCCCTTTGTACTCGATGAGACTGCGCACGATGATCACCAGGGCAAAGGTCAAAAATATAGCCCAGAGCAGGGACTGGGAGACGCTCTGTAGAAAGAGACGAGCGAGCCAGAGGATGTAGAGGAGGGGAACGACGACAAAGTCGCGGACGACATCCCTGAGGTTGTGCAACAAGAGGAGCGTCAGGAGGATCGTGAAAAACAGCGTCAGCCCGACAAGTAAAAGGCGCCTTCTCGTCTCTTCACTCACGGTGATTCCCTGCAGAACTCGACGATGGCGGTGAGGGATGCGATGGCCTGATCCTCCTCTCGCTCACTGGGGTTCTTGTCCCCATAGCGAACCCTTTCAAAGAGCCGGGTGAGCCGCTGAATCTGCTCGGGCGGGAGCCCTATTTCCTCCAGGCGGGTCTCAAACTCTCTTGGGGTCATGGCCCGTTGTCGGTGGATGCCCCGCTGTTCCCTCAGGATTCGCGTCATCTCAAAGTAGCAGCGGGTGACGGCGTCGTTCAGATCGACGCCAGATCGCACTGCCCCGATGGCCTCCTGAGCCTCCTGCGCCAACTGCTCCATGGGGGGTATATCCTCTACCGTTCGTACAGAACGGCGAGTATGGGCATGCTGCCAGATGAACCAGACGATGGCCACGACCGCTGCAGCAAGGAACAGAGCGAGGAGGATATTTACGGCCAAGATGAGCCCCGGCGATGGCTCGGCGGTGAACTCGGTGTCGGGAGCCGGCAAGGTCCCGTCAGGCACTTTTCCTGGTACCTCCTCGCCGAATTCCATCTCCTCTTCGATGCCCTCTACCATGGGGCGCAGGAGCATCAGCAGAAAAGTGATCACGAGCACCGTTATGAGGGTCCCGAGGGCGCGTTTTCTGGACTCAGGGGATATGATGAGATAGATGATGGCAAAGGGTAAAAGGACGAGGGTAAAGGTAAAGATGGCCCTGAGCAGGATGTCAATGATCTCTCCGTGGGGCATGGGCGGGATCTCTTCCCTTTCTCCTGGCATCCCCCGCATCTCTTCCGGCAGTATGAGGGGCTCGCCGGGACGCAGTTCAAGGGCAGGGAGGCTGATGGCCAGCAGGGCTATGGCCGCGATGGCGGCGCCCAAGAGCAGGAGGACCCATATCTTGTTATCTCTGTTCATCGCTATTCCTTCGCAAAAGGAACGGGGGATGCCCTTTATCCCTTGCCGTTTCTCACATATAGGTGGCTCACCGCCCGGACGGCGGGGTCGTGCAGAAAGCATGGTTCCTGATCAACACGCGATCATGGCGGGTCTGACGGACAAGCCGGTGCCCGGAAATCGACTGTGTCCGGATTTGCACGGTAAAGTCGATCAGACGATAACGCGATATCTTTGAGGATCAGCACAGGCTCAGATGTCACCTGGCCTATCGTCAACCGGATATCTATCGCTTGTCTCCAAGATCATCATGTAGCGATTTTAGAACGGGTATTCGGTAGTGTCAAAGCGAAAAAATTTTTGCATTTCGCTAGATGGGACAGGGAAGAGAATGGGGCCGTTTTGCATATGGTGGCGGGTCATGCTAGGATGCTAGCGGGTTTCTTGCGGCGGGGGATGTATAAGGCGGATGAACGCTTCTGGGGATGGAAAGAGCAAAGGCCGATCTAGTGTGTGGGAGAGGCTGGGTATTCGCGGGTCGACGCGCAAATTCTGGCGGGCTGTTCGCGAGGCCGGCAAGTCAGTGTGGGGGTTCATTCACGGCTATGTGTATATGCGCTGGCCCCACAGTTACATCGGGGCCGCCATTGGTGAGCGGTGGAGATTTCGCGGCCTGTTGCCTCTCTTTGCCCCCTTTTTGGTAGAGACTTCGTTTCCCCACCGCTGGGCCGAGGGCTATCACGGCAAAGTTGTCTCCACCGCCAAGGCCAGCCGCCTGGTGGAGGTGGATGAACCGGTGAACATACCCCAGCCGGAGAAGGTCATCCCCTTTGATAAGGCGCGGGACCTGATCCTTGCGGGGCAGGATCCCATTGTGGTACTGGATTGTCCTTGCCGTCTGGCCCGAAGGGATCCCTGTTTCCCCCTGGACGTCTGTATCCTGGTGGGGGACCCCTTTGTGAGTTTCGTCATGGAGCATCACCCCGAAAAGGCGCGGCGCATATCCAGCGAGGAGGCGGTGGATATATTGGAGGCCGAGGCGCGGCGGGGGCATGTGCACCACGTCTTTTTCAAAGAGGCCCTGCTGGGCCGGTTTTATGCCATCTGTAACTGTTGTTCCTGTTGCTGCGGTGCTATCATGGCCCACAAGCACGGCATCCCCATGCTGATATCCTCCGGTTTCGTGGCCAGGGTGAAGGAGGATCTCTGTCAGGCCTGCGGTATCTGCGCCGAAAAGTGCCCCTTTGACGCCATCACGGTGGATTCCTCGGCAGAGATTGATGCGACCTCGTGCATGGGATGTGGCGTATGCGTCCGGACCTGCCCGGTGGATGCCCTATCCCTTTATCGGGATCAGGAAAAGCCGGCGCCCCTACAATTGCCCGAGCACGGGGAGGTCTCTCGGGCAGTATGAGCTGGCAGGGTGCATCCTTGCCCCCTGATTCACGCGCTCAATAGCTCCTGATAGATGGCGACCATATCCCGCATGACAGGCAAGGTGTCGTGCAGCATCTCCGTGATGGGGAGACCGTGGGGGCAGCGTTCCTCGCATTGGCCGCAATAGTCGCAGGACTCGATGGCTGCGATGCGCTCCTTCCGCTGCTCCAGGTCTCGCTCGATGGCCGCTTCTGACCACTCGAAATTCCTAAAACGCTCGCGTCCCATGGTGCGATAGTGATCGTACATGACGTCCGTACCCAGGATGCCGCCGATATTTATCTCCTGGGGACACGGCTCACAAAGCCCGCAGATGCGGCAGCGTCTGTGTGCCCAATGTTGCTGCAGACGCTCTATCTCGGCCTTTTCCTCAGCACTCAGCGTCAGATCCTCATGCCCCACCTGGGCGTTCTCTTCCAGTTCGTGGATCTCTGTGGCGCCGGGTACGGCGCTGGCGACGGGCTGATTCAGCAGCCATTTGAGGGCTAGAGGCGCGGGGAGCAGGCCCGTGGCCACGGGCTTCATGATGGTCACTCCCACGCCCTTTTCCTGGCAAAGGGGGATCAGTTCGCCCAGGGGCTCCCGCTCCACAAAGTTCATGGGGACCAGGATGACCTCGAAATCGAAACGCTGAAGGGCCTCTATCAGGGTGTCGCTACGATGGCTCGTACACCCGATATGTTCGATCAATCCCTCCTCCTTGGCCTGCAGCAGCGCTTCCAGGGCGCCACCGGATGCCAATCGTTTCTCCATATCGTCGCCGGAATGGAGGCCGTGCAGGTGACAATTCTCCACGTGATCCGTCTGGAGACGTTCCAGGGATTCGTGGATCTCGCGCCAAGCATCGTCTCGCGTCCTGGCACCCGTCTTGGTAGAGATGACGGCCTTATCCCGCTGTCCCTCCAGGGCCAGTCCTATCTTGATCTCCGCATCTCGATATCCCCGGGCTATGTCAAAATAGTTGACTCCCAGTTCCAGGGCGCGTTGTACTAGATTTATGGCATAGTCTGTACTGGAGGATCCCAGTTGGGCGCATCCCAGACCGATGGCGGAGACTTTTAGTCCTGTATTTCCCAAATCACGAGATAACATGGTCGCCTCCTCATATTTTCGTACGAAGCATCTCTATTGTAGCATGTAAGGGGCTTTGCGTCCACGTTCACAGGATGGTGCGATGACGATTGCCCCTTGACGCTCGGAGAATCGCATACGTCTGTCGTTCCTGTTATAATATGTGTGAAAAACATGGCTGGCGATCCTGTTCGGTAGGGGCATGCTGGAACAAATTCTCCTTGCCTTTTGAAGTGAAAGGATGTGTATATGGAAAAGCATCGGGTAGCGTTGATAAAGGGCGATGATCGCTATAGAAACATCCGGCAGGCGCTTGAGGCCATAGATGAGGATATAGAGCTAGCGGGGAAGCAACGTGTACTAGTAAAGCCGAACTTTGTGAGCATACACCGCTCCCTGGCGGCCACCCATGCCGATGCGGTGCGTGCAGTGTTGGACTTTTTGCGAAAAAAGGGGGTGGAAAAGGTCACCCTGGCCGAGGGACCGGCTATGGGCTCATTTCAGCAGGGGCTGAAGAACCATAACTATTTGCCGCTGCTGGAGGATTATGATCTGGAGATTGTCGATCTCAACAAGGATGAAAGCGTGGACGTTGGCCTGTATAGCCGTTCCATGCACCCCATAAAGTTGCCCGTCGCCCGCACCATTGTCGAGAGCGACTATCGCATCTCCGTCGGGCCGCCCAAGACCCACGATATCGCCATCGTCACCCTCTCGTTGAAGAATATGGCTTTTGGCAGCCTGACGGGGCGCAAGTCCCGGGCGCATCAGGGGCACCAGGGTATACATCTCAACCTGTACAAACTCGCCTATCACGTTGCCCCGGAACTCTCGGTGATCGACGGCTTTCAGGCCATGGAGGGCGATGGGCCGGTGGGGGGAGATCCCGTGGACTGGCAAATGGCCGTGGCCAGCACCGATTTTGTGGCTGCCGACTCCCTGACTGCGCAGTTGATGGGATTCGATATGGAGGACGTGGGGTATATCTATTACTGTCATCTCAAGGGGTTAGGACATGGAGATCGTGAGGCCATGGAGATGGTGGGCAATGCCACCTTTGACCAAGTTTACCGCGAGTTCAAGCCCCATCACAGTTATGGACGGCAGTTGAACTGGAAGATACCGAATGTAGAAGAGTATCTGTAGTAGAGGATTTGGGGGGATTTTCTGAGGGATTGCAGGGTGTGTACAATGAGGATAGTATAGTATTCGTGAGCGGATTTAGTCTTGCTTGTGGATGGGTATCCGATATTCAATCGATGCAGTGTGGACGGGAGAGGGAACGGCGCTGATGGATAAGGCGGTTCTCCAGAGAATCGATATCAGAATACATTTCCCCTTCCTCAGATCACTTTTTAAAAGTGCGTTTTTACTCTTTTTGATCGCGCTTTTGTCGGGGTGTGGGGGGCCATCGAATTCGGCTTTGCCAGAAGAGGATGACTCATCGACAACCATCACTAATAAGGGCTCGGACACGATAGTCAACCTTGCCCTGGCCTGGGTGGAAGAGTACACGCGTTTACACCCCGACGTGCGCATTTCGGTGACCGGAGGGGGGTCGGGGACGGGGATTGCGGCCATGATCAACGGGACGGTGGATATCGCCAACGCGTCGCGCGATATGAAAGAAGAGGAATTCGAAGAGGCCCGGGAGAACGGGATCGAGCCGATAGAGTTTGTGGTGGCCCGTGATGCCATCGCTGTCATCGTTCACCCCAGTAACCCTGTGGATGGGCTCACTCTGCAACAGGTTTCCGATATATATACGGGCAAGATCACTAACTGGCGCCAGGTGGGGGGCGAGGATCGTCGCATCGTACTGCTCTCCCGCGAGTCGAATTCCGGAACGTACGTCTATTTTCTGGAGAACGTCATACGGCTGGGAGAGGAGGAGAGCGATCTGCTCTTTTGCCCCGACACGCTTTTGATGCCTTCTTCCGAGGGCATCGGCACGGAGGTTCGCCAGAATCCCAACGCCATTGGCTATGACGGTCTTGGTTATGTGACTCCCGATCAAAAAGTTGTAGCAATCGCGCAGGATGAGAATACCCCTTACGTCATGCCCTCTGTGGAGACGGTCAACGATGAATCCTATCCCATCGCGCGTTCTCTTTATATGTATACGGCAGGGGAGCCAACGCGACAGATAGCGGCCTATTTGGATTGGGTATTGGGTGAGGGACAAGTGTTAGTGGCCGAGGTGGGCTTTGTGCCGCTGCAATAGTTCAAGTTGTGACGACTAGGGTTTGACGGGGATTATGGAAGATACCTCAAAGATTCGTTGGGGCGAGTTTGTTATCGAAAATCTGCTTCGGGTGTTGGGCTTTTCAGCGGTTACATTTCTTTTTTTGATCTTTGTTTTTCTTTTGCGCGAGGGTGTGCCGTTCTTCTTTCAGGTGTCCGGGCGTAATCTATTTGGTACCCGCTGGTATCCTACCTTTGACATTTTTGGTATCTTGCCCATCCTTTTGGGTTCTCTGTTTATCACCATCGTGGCCATGATGATCGCCTTTCCCCTGGGGCTTGCGGTGGCCGTCTTTACCCGGGAGGTGGCGCCGTCGTGGGTGCGCGAAGTGCTCAAGCCGACCATCGAGGTACTGGCGGGCATTCCTTCCGTGGTTCTGGGCTTTTTTGGTATGACCTTGTTGGCTCCCATCGTGCGGGAGTGGCTGGGGGCGCCGACGGGCCTTACGGCCTTTACGGGGGCTCTGGTGCTGGCCTATATGGCGTTGCCAACCATCATCAGCGTGGCGGAGGATGCACTGGATGCGGTTCCCAAGGGCTATCGAGATGCCGGTCTGGCCATGGGGGCGACAAAGTGGCAGACGATCTGGTGCGTTGTCGTACCCGCTGCCCGTTCGGGCATTCTGATGGCCCTTATGCTGGGTATGGGGCGGGCCATCGGAGAGACCATGGCGGTGATGATGGTCACGGGGAACGCGGCGCGTCTGCCTATAACGGCCGATTCCCTGTTTCGCCCCGTGCGCACCATGACGGCGACCATCGCCGCAGAGATGGGCGAGGTGGCCAGCGGTAGCGTGCATTATCATGCTCTGTTTGGTATCGGACTTGTGTTGTTTATATTGACGTTTTTGATTAACCTGACTGTGGCTTCCATGATGTTCAAAAAGGTTTCGCGTGGAGGGCTTCGCTGATGCATCCCTATAAGACACAGCGTCTTGGATTCGCATTATTGACGTTGATCAGCCTCATCATTGTGATCCCCATTTTGCTCGTCGTGGGCGTGATCGCCGTGCGTGGAATCAAGATCATCAGTGTGGAGTTTCTCACGACGATGCCCCGCAAGGGCATGACAGAGGGCGGCATTTTCCCGGCTATCGTCGGTACCATACTACTTACCCTGGGCACTGCGGTGGCCGCCCTGCCCGTGGGCATAGGAGCGGGCATCTATCTGGCGGAATATGCTCGCGAGTCGCTCCTTACACGTATCATTCGACTGGCCATCGTCAATCTGTCGGGCATTCCTTCGGTGGTATATGGGCTTTTTGGTCTGGGAGCCTTTGTCCTCTTTTTGCAGTTCGGCACCTCCATTCTTGCCGGGTCGCTGACGCTGGCCATCATGACTCTGCCCGTGATCATGAGTACGACGGAGGAGGCGTTACGGGCGGTGCCCGTCGAATTTCGTACGGTAAGTGCCAGCCTGGGGGGTACGAAATGGCAAGGCATTCGTCACGTGGTATTGCCCCAGGCGCTTCCCGGTATCATCACCGGTGTCATTCTGGGCTTGTTACGGGCGGCAGGGGAGACGGCGCCCATCCTTTTCACGGTGGCTGCTTTCTATCTGCCCAGGTTGCCTCGTTCTCTATTCGATGAGACGATGACTCTGCCCTATCATCTATACGTTATCAGCACCCAGGTTCCCCATATGCCCCTTGATGTGCAGTATGGTACGGCTTTTGTGCTCCTGGTGTTCGTGCTTTCCCTGAATATTGTCGCAAGTTTGATTCGTAGACACTTTCGACGGAAAAGGGAATGGTGACCAAGATTCATATCGAAAACCTCACATACAGATATGGCGATACGGAAGCCTTGCATGATGTCAGCCTTGACGTGGAGGCCAATACTATCGCCGTGTTCTTTGGTCCCGCTGCGGGGGGAAAGACGACGCTCTTGCGGCTTATAAACCGTCTGAATGATCGCGTGGACGGCACGGAAATGACGGGACGCATCCTGTTGAATGGGGAGGATATCTATGCCCCCGGGGTTGACGTCCCCGAGTTGAGAAGGCGTGTGGGTATGGTATTCGCGTTGCCCCTGCCGTTGCCCGGCACGGTGCGGGAAAATGTGCTCTATGGTCCCAAATTGGCGGGCATATCTGATCGCGCTCGTCTGGACGCGCTTACGGTGCGCAGCCTCTCGCAGGCTGCCCTCTGGGAGGAGGTGAGGGATCGCCTGGACGATCCGGCAAGCGAGTTATCCGGTGGTCAGCAGCAACGGTTATGTATCGCCCGCAGTCTGGCCCTGGAGCCCGAGATATTGCTCCTTGATGAGCCGGCGTCGGGGCTCGATCCTCTCTCCACGGCCAAAGTCGAGAGGTCGCTTACCGAGCTGAAAGAGCATTACACGATCATTCTTGTGCCCCACAACGTGCAACAGGCAGCACGGATGGCAGATTGGGCAGCCTTCTTTTTGATGGGGGAACTTGTAGAGTATGGTAGGGGCGAGCAGGTCTTTACCAATGCTCGCGATCAACGGACAGAAGATTATATCACGGGACGTTTCGGCTAATCTATGATGGCTCAAGAACATACTATGGAACGGGATGACAGCACCAGATACAAAATGCGTGTGGAGCAACTCGATTGTTTCTACGGCCAAAGGCCCGCTTTGACAGAGGTCTCCATGGGTATCAGGGAGCGCCAGGTAACCGCGTTGATTGGTCCTTCGGGATGTGGCAAATCGACCTTTTTACGCTGCCTCAATCGTATGAACGATACCATACCAAGTGCTCGTGTGGAGGGCAGGGTCACCCTTGACGGTGAAGACATTTACGCCCCTCATTACGATATCACCCGGCTGCGCCAGCGGGTGGGAATGGTCTTTCAGCGTCCCAATCCCTTTCCGCAGTCCGTCTATGATAATGTGGCCTTTGGTCCGCGCATTGTCCTGAGAGAGCGGGGGAACCGCGATCTGGATGAAATTGTGGAAAGCAGCCTCAAGGGGGTGGGGTTGTGGGAAGAGGTAAAAGATGATCTGGATCAGCAAGCCTTGCGGCTTTCCCTTGGACAACAACAACGGCTTTGCCTGGCCCGTGTTGTAGCGGTAAAGCCCGAGGTCATATTGATGGACGAGCCGGCGTCGGCTTTGGACCCCATTGATACCCTCAAGATCGAGGATCTGATGCGCGAACTCGTTGAGGATTACACCATCGTCATCGTAACTCATAATATGCAACAAGCCGCGCGCGTCTCGGATCGGACCGCCTTTTTCTTGACTGACGACGAACGGGTAGGAGAACTGGTGGAATATGGGGCCACTGCGCAGATCTTTACGAGACCGCAGGATGAGCGGACGGAACGGTATATCACAGGAGAATTCGGCTGAGGTAAGCTTGTAGAGGTGAATGAGGGGGATAGGAACTGGATATGTTGAGAAAAAGGCTTGAGAGCGAGTTACAGCGCCTGTCAGATGAGGTGCTTGTGTTGGGAGACATGGTGATAGAGGCCGTCCTGGAATCGGTAGGCCTTCTCAAAGCACGCGATCTCGAGGGGTCGGAACGTCTGATCGAGGCGGATCGTGCGATCAACGAAAAACGTTTCGATATCGAATCGAGTATCCTCGTGCTCATCGCCACGCAGCAGCCCATGGCCAGTGACCTGCGCAGGCTGGCTGCCATGCTGGAGATCATCGGTGAACTGGAGCGCATCGGGGACTATGCCAAGGGGATCGCCAACATCAACCTGATGATTGGCGAGAAACCTCTAATCAAGCCCCTCATCGACGTGCCCCGTATGGCGGAAAAGGCCTGTTCCATGCTCGATCATGCCCTGGAGGCCTTTGCCAATTCCGACGTGGAACTGGCCCGCGCCGTTCCTGACGATGACGATGAGGTGGATGCCCTGTACAATCAGGTCTATCGAGAACTGGTCACCTTTATCATTACCGACCCGCAACATACGGCGCAACAGGCCAACCTGTTGCTTTGGGTGGCCCATAACCTGGAGCGGACGGCGGATCGGGCGACTAATATCTGCGAGCGGGTGATCTTTACGGCTACTGGGGGCATGAAAGAGTTAGACACACACTTTGAGTCCGATCTCGCGGATCAGTAGGTAGCCTGTGAGGGTGCCCGTGCAACTTTGAGCACACTCTCGGGTAGCGAAAGGGGGCTTTTGCTCTTTGCCTGTGTCGCGTTTTGATCCCTCAGCGCAGGTCCTGACTAAAGGGAAAAAGGGCGATGGGAACAAGTTTGAGGTGTTGTTTGGCGAACGGCAGGCCGATGATGGTGATGGCCAGGATCAACGCCGCCGTCAGGTGGGCCATGGCGATTTCCCAGCCAAATAATACGATCCACAGTACGTCAAAGAGGATCTTGAGGGAGCTCTGTGTCTCGTCGGCTACGACACTTTTGCCAAAGGGGTCAAAGGTGGCGATCCCCAGGCGGATGGCCTGCAGACCAAAGGGGATGCCGACGACGGTCAGGCAGAGCAGGACACCGCTTATGATGTAGCCCAGCCCGGCGATCAGGCCGCCAAAGATGAGCCAGACGATGTTTCCCAGTAGACTCATATGATGTCTCCTTTCCGGATGGTCTTTTTATGATGGGCGATGGTCAGGTGGTGAGTTTCGATACTTGTCGCCTGATTTTACTGTATGCTGATTTTACTGTATGCGAGGATATTTGTCCACATTGGCGGCAGATTTGGATGATGGTATACTCTTATACTATTATTACCGTTATGTAGGTACCATGAGGAGAGAGAAGATGAGGAGTCGTTATGCCTAGACCAGATGTGCTTTTGGGAGAAAGAGGTCGAACTGGCATGCTGCGTGGGTTCGAGTCCATGGCAAGGTTACTGGCCATAACGCTGGGGCCCATCACAGGCAAGATCGGCAATGCGCGAGAGCCCAATGGCGAGCCAGAACTCTTGGACGATGCGGGCACAGTGGCCAGACGCATCATCAACCTTCCGGATCGCACCGAAGATGCGGGGGCCATGCTTATGCGGCATATCGTCTGGTATATGCGCGACGAAGTGGGGGATGGCAGCGCCACGACGGCCGTGTTGGCCTGGGCCATCGCTGAGGAGATGCGCAAGATGATCGCCGCTGGGGCGAATGCCATGCTTTTGAAGCGGGGCATCGAAAAGGCTACCAGGGCTGCCGTACAGGCCCTGGATGAGATCTCTATGCCTCTGGAGGGAGAGGACCGCATTGCGGCTGTGGCCACAGCCGCTGTAGGCGACTCGGAGATCGGTCGTCTTTTGGGCGAGATGTACGATATTCTGGGCCCCCATGCCAACATCGTGATCGAGCCTTACATCGCGACCTATCATGATAGGACTTATCATGAGGGGACGCGTATTGAGGGGAATTATCTTTCGCCTTATTTTATCACGGATGACATACGTCGCATCGTCGTCCTGGATGACGTCTATGTCCTGGCGGCTGATATGACGTTCGAGTCCGTCGAATCGGCGCGAAACCTTTTGGAGCAGGTACTAAAGGCAGGTGGCAAGTCCCTCTTTGTCATCTGCAAGCGTATGTCCGAGAAGGCTACCGGCGTGCTGGTGGCTAACAAGGAAGAGGGCATCATCCAGCCCTGTGCGGCCAAGTTAAAGCCTGTGGGCGATTTGCGGCGGGGCACCATGCGCAATATCGCCATCCTGACCGGTGGCGAGGATCTGACGGACAAGTCGGGGATGAATCCCTCCGACATCACCATCGAGTCATTTGGCAGGGCCGATCGCGTCATCTGCACCAAGGATCATTTCACCATCATTGGAGGCAAGGGAGACAAGGCGGCCACCCGCGAGCGTCTTCAGAACCTGCGCGCAGGTTTGCATAAGACGCATGATTCGGAGGAAAGGGAGACCATTCGCGAGTTGATGACCCACTTTTCTGAGGGTGTGGGCGAGCTTCGAATCGGCGCCCTGACGGAACAGGAACGTTCCGAACTAACAGATCTGGCGGAGCAGGCGATGAAGGCCGTCGTCGCAGGTATGGAGGGGGGCGTCGTCCCGGGCGGGGGCGCGGCATATCTGGCCTGTATCCCTGCTGTGGAGGACGTGGAGGTCGAGGGGGACGAGGCCCTGGGCGTGCGTGTACTGGCGCGCGCTTTGGAGGCCCCCATGCGCCGTATCGCACAGAATGCCGGTATACATCCACCGCTGGTCATCGCAGAGGCCCGCCGACAGGGGCCGGGTTACGGATTTGAGGTCTATGAGGAAAAAGTTGTAGATATGGTCGAGGAGGGTATCGTCGATCCCACCACGGTTGTCAAGCGTGCGCTTCAGCAGGCTGCCAGTGGTGCCGTGATGTTGCTTACGACGGATGCCCTCGTCTTACATCGCAAACCGGAGGAGTCGATTGAGCCATGAGTATCTCTAAAGAGACGTTGACAAACACCCAGGAAGCCTGGGACAATCTGGGACCCATTGCCAACGGAGGTACCGTTTTTGGCGTGGCCGTTTCTCCCATTTCCGACATGTCCCTTTGTTGGGCGGCAACCGGTTGTGGTGTTTTTATATCCGAGGATGAGGGCAAGACGTGGATTCAGAATCTGGAGGGTCTCACGACGCCCCTCCTCAGCACGCTGGCGGTGGCTCCCAATGGGGCCCTATTTGTCGGGGCACTGAACGGAGAGATTTTCGCCTCGTTTAACTATGGAAATAGATTTGAAAGAGGTCGCGTGCCCCGCGAGCTTTGCTCCACGGTGACCGCTCTCGTAACCTCTCCCAATTTCCAAAAGAATGGAACAGCGTTTGCGGCCACCGATGGCGGAGGCGTCCTGGTCACCCGTAGTTCGGGTGACTCATGGGAGGACAGCAGTTTTGGTTTGGGGGCCGCGACCGTCCTGGCCCTGGCCACCACGCCAGACTGGTCTGATCGCGAGATCATGTTCGCTGCAACCATCGACGGAGTTTTCACTTCCCGCAATGGGGGCCGCGCCTGGCGCGAGACGGATCTCATGCTGTATGGCGAGGACGTTGTGGACGCGATCGCCGTCAGCCCCACCTTTGAAGAGGACGGGACTGTCTATGCAGGAACGGAGGGCGGTGACCTTTACCGCTCCACAGATGAGGGGCGGACGTGGACCCTCTTGCAGGCGAGCATGGGAGAAGGTCCCGTGAACTGTCTTTGGCTATCGCCTGACTATGTCGAGACAGGGCGGCTGGTTGTGGGTGTGGGAAGCGATCTCCTCGTTTCCGACGATGGCGGCGAGTCCTTTGTGAAGAAAGAGATGGAGGGCACAGTGCTTGCCCTGGATGGGGACGGAGAACTGCTTTTGGCCGGATTGCATGACGCCGGCCTCTGGCGTTCCACCGATGCGGGCGACACGTGGGAGCCCGCGGAGCGCTTTGCTGCGCGCGGATTTGCCCGCCTCGCGCCGATCGATAGTCATCTTTATGCCATGGGGCCTCAGGAGGGCCTCTGGCTCTCCGATGATGGAGGGCAATCCTGGGCGCCTTTGGGGGGGCTCGTGCCCTATTTGCCCCTTTCCGATTTCAGTGCTCCTGCCCCCGATACCGTATTTGTGGCCAGCCAGGATCACGGTATTCTCAGATCCTTGGATGGCGAGAGTTCGTGGGAACTGGTAAGAGAGGAAGAGAACATCGGTGCCCTGTTGGTCCTGAATAATGGTGAGGGATGGGCGGGCACGGTGGATGGTCATCTGGTAGTGACCAAGGATGGGGGTGAAACGTGGCAGGAGGTCGAGTCGCCCTGTGAGGGGCAGGAGATTCTTTCCATCGCCGCCTCGCCCAATTATGCTCAGGATCGCACGCTGTTCATGGGCACCTCCATTCCTGCCATAGGCTCACAGGAGGCTCGCGTGGCGCTCTGGCGCTCGACCAACGGCGGCGCCCATTGGCGCCAACTCACCACACAGGTTACCTCGGCCCGTTGGGTGGATATCGCCATGCCCCTGGGCATTACAGAAGATGTGTCCGAACAGGCAGTGGTGGCCACCGGCCCCTACTGTCTCAGACCGCTGCGCCGGGCCAAGGACGTCTGGATCAGCACCAAGGTTGATCCCAACGAGGCGAACACGCTGAGCGTGACTGCCGTAGGAGAGGTGGACGAGGGAGGCGTGCTCGTCGCTGCCACGGGGAACGGCATCTATCGTTCCGTCGATGGCGGTCGCACGTGGCAGTCCTTTTCCAAGGGCTTGACGACCACGAGTTTTGTCAGCGCCGTTGGCGTACAGAACGGCGCCCGCACCGACATCTATGCGCTAAGTTTGGGGGGCACGCTCTGGCGACGGGAGATCTAAAAGTTTTGTGCGGGCCGGATGGGGAAGACGTTCAGAAACGTCTTCCCCTTTTCTCGTTGGGGACAGGGCTCTCGGATTCTTCTTTTTTGCCTTGCCATACATATAGTAGGGCGATGACGACGAGGATGCCGACCAGATCCGCCACCCAATCCAGAAACCCTGCATGACGCCCCGCGACAAAGGATTGGTGGATCTCGTCGCTGGCTGCATAAAGCGCGGCTCCGAGGCTGGCTTTACAGAGAGAAAGGGGAAGGAAACCCCCTCTGCTAAAAGTGTTCAAGGCGCGCCATATGAGCCAGGTCAGCACGCCGAAAGTAAAGGCGTGAGCCGTATAATCAAAGAGAAGATCCGATATGCCCATCCGACGGCCAGGATGGGGCAGCGCGGGTTGGGCGGACATATAATGGATCCAACTCATCCAGAGGGTCAGAGGCAGCCAGTGAAAAAAGGGCGCGTTTTAGATGGCGGCGGAATGATGTGTTGTGCATGGAAGATAATGGGATTCAGGGACGGCGTCGACTCCACCACTTATCAAAGTAATTCAGTAGTATCAGGGCCAGGAAGAGGGCGATCACGAAATCCCACTGCCCCGTGGCGATGAGGAGCGTCAGAACCAGGAGGACGATGATATCTATCCAGAATATGAGCCGCGTGTTATCCTTCATAGGTTCCTTGTGATCACAGGCCGATATTATTTCCTCATGCCGTTGCCATTATAGCATTGTCTACCTTCTTGCCCGAATTGATGGATATCGGAGGGGAGTTCTTTGCCCCTGACGCGATCGGATATGCTTAATGCGCGTGTTCGGACTATACAGGGAAGGTGACTTGTGTCATCGTCATATGGAAAAGAGCATATCGTGGTGCTCGGTGACTCTATTGTCGCCGGCTGGGGAGTGCCGGGGAAATATAGTTATCCCGCATTGCTTCAGGAATGGTTAAATGAGGGAGATGAGGGAATTCGCTATTCCGTCAGCAACGCCGGTATCCCGGGGGACACGGTCATGGGCGGGTGTTTGCGCTACGAACGCGATGTGCGCGCTCACGCTCCTGACACACTGTTGATAGCCTTTGGCCTGAACGATGGGGCGTTACCTCGTACCCCCTATGATGCCCGGAGCGAGCGCCGTTGGCGCACACGACATCCGCCATGGAGACGGATGCTTCTCTGTCAGCGGGGGCAACGGGTTTTAAAGAGGATGGATGGGGAGAACGTTTTGGATGGGCAGCAAGGGGGCGAGCCCCGCGTCAGACCCGAGATCTTTATCGCTGGATTGTCCGATCTGGTTCGTTGGGGGCGGCGGGATGGGGCGGCGGTGTACCTTCTGTCCCTCACCCCCGTCTCCAGGCAAAAGAGATCTGTCGACCAGTGGCGCCGTTACACACTCTATGATAACCTCATAAGGGAAGTGGCACGGTATCAGAGCGTGCCGCTGATCGATCTGGCCGAGGATGCGGATGACCCCTTTTCGCCCGCGTCCATGCTGGCGGAGGACGGCATCCATCTTCTGACGACGGGGCAGGTGTGGCTGGCCAGGCAGGTTTATGGGTATCTGGGGAACGAAAGGAGAAAAGAGTGAGCGTCTTACGCCATCCCCTTGTTTTGCGTATCAGGAAAAACCACGCACTGGAACATGCCATCATGCATCTGCTGAGCCAAAGCGATCCTTCACTGCGGCTTGTGGGTCGCAGCGACTGGAAGGGCATCTCTCTTTACGGAGAGGTGGATACGTCTGTCGTTCTGGATGCGGCGAGGCAAGGGTTGGCTCGGTTGAGGGCGGGTGAGGTCTGGCTGCGCCTTCACCCCCGCTGTGGTACGAACTTTGCTGTTGGCGTGTTTCTCAGTGGATGTGCGGTCTATGCCGCTATGGAGACGCCCCGTAAATCGATCATCAGGCGATTGTTGCGTCTGGTGACCTATGTGATGGGGGTTATGGTGGTTGCTCGTCCCCTGGGCATGCTCGTGCAGCGTCATGTGACGACGATACCGGATCTGGACGGTATGCGGATCGAGGGGGTTCACAGGGAGCGAGAGGGAGGCACGACCGTACATCGCATCGTCACCGTTGGAGAAAAGTGAGTATGTTCTATATATTGCATGGCGAGGAGGATTTCGTACGCTCGGAGGAGGTCGCCAAACTCAGGGCGCGCGTGGCCGAGGGGGGCACGGGGGACCTGAATATCTCTACCTTTGAGGATGATGTCACCTTTCGGGATCTTGCCGACGCCTGTAATACGGTACCATTTTGGGGAGATAGGCGGCTGATCATTGTAAAGGATCTCTTGCAGCGGTTCGATGGGGTGAAGATCGAGGGGGAGGGAGCCGATGCCGTATACGCTCGCAATCTCCTCGACTATTTACCACACCTTCCCGGGACGACGCGTTTGCTTTTCATCGAGAATAAGAAGTTGAGCCGCAACAATCCGGTGCTAAAGGGGGCTGCCGAACTGGAGAACAGTTACGTGCGCGAGTTCACCAAGCCCCAGGGACGGGCTCTGCAGGAGTGGATTCGTCAGCGTGCGCGCGGCAGGGGGGTGGATATCACCGGGCGTGGGGCCGCCCTTTTGGCTTCTTTTGTCGATCAGGATCTATGGCGAATTGACAATGAACTGCGGAAACTTGCCGGATTCGTGGGCTATGAACGGGCCATCACTGCGGAGGACGTCCAGGAAATGGTGGGCGCTTCCTACGAGGCGAACATTTTCAAATTGGTGGATGCCTTGGGGATGCGCCAGGGCAGAACGGCCCTGGAACACCTGCACCGTCTCTTTGCTGACGGCGCTCACGAGCTCTACATCCTGACCATGATAGCCCGTCAGGTACGTCTGATCATCGCCGTCAAAGAGTTGGCCGAGTTGGAGCGTCTGCAGCCGAAGGATATACGTCGAGAGTTGGGCATCTCCCATCAATTCATCGTCGATAAGCTGTTGCAGCAGGCTCGTCAATTCGATATGCGCCGGCTGGAGACCCTCCAACGTCACGTCCTGGAGGTAGATCAGGGGCTCAAGACGGGGCGCATCGAGAGCCCCCTGGCCCTGGAACTGCTGGTGTTGGAGATCTGCAGCCGCCGCCGAGAAGAGCGCCAGACCCGTCTTTAACGCCACACTCTGTAGTATGTCCGAACTGGAGAGGATCATATATCGTGTACCCTGTGTGATCCAAGGAGACGTGAGCACAATACGTAGAGGTGGACGCATATCGCAAACTGTTACAGCGTGTACAAGGCCCTTTTTTTAGGTTGAAGATGGGCTCAGTAGGGTAGGAGACGGGCCCGTAGCCGGGCGGCAAGGGCCTGTTCCGCCTTGTCGCCGGAGGCTAGATCGAGATAGATCTGTAGGGGATGGGCGATGAACAGGCCATGTTCCGTCTCCTTTCGCTCCCAGATGAGGCTATCGTCGTAGGGGTAGAAGACGAATACGTAGGTTTCTCCTATGTCCTCGTTCAGGTGCAGCTTCTTTGTCAGTTGATCCGCCGTGCCGTTCCAGTAGAGGGCCAGGTGGAGCGTGGTACGATTCTGTCGCAGGAGCCGGTCCGCACCGGACCAAAGTGTGAGGGCGTAACGGTCCTGGAGATCTTTTTTCTGCTCGGCCAGGCGTGTCGCCAGATTCGCGACGCTCGCCTGTGCTCGATATGTGCGCAGCGTGTTGCGATGTATGTCATAACTTTCAGACCACGCCTCGAGGAGGGCGCCCGCGTCGAATAGGTTCAGCCCCGACCGATCCTTGGCGACGAGGCCGTCCTCGGCCAGTGCAGAGGTGGCCATACTTGCCAGCCCCAGGCTGACGTCGGCAGCCTGGGCCAACTCGCGCATGTGCCAGTGTCTCTGGGGTTCGAGCAAAAGCCGGCGCACGATGCGTTCCGATTTTCCCTCAAAAGGACTATGTACGGTCCTTTTACGTTTGTATTCGTTCGTCCTGCCGTCCACGCTAAAATAGACGTTCACCGTCTCTATATTCGCATTCCCGGCCAGATCGAGGTAAGCGATGCCCCTCTCCTGGCAGAGGGTTCGTCCCTCCCTGGAAAAATAGGGGGCGATGAGGCAGGGAAGGGTCTCGTCTTCAGTGGGAATCTCGGTCTCCTCGATACGACCGATAAAACCCTTTACCTCCTGCGGATATCCACTGGGAATGGGCACACAGAGCAAGAGGATCTCGTGGCGCATTTTCCCCAGGGTGGCGCGGAGGGCGAAATGGTAGGGGTTGTGCGTCGCTTCGGTAAAGCGCCGCAGACCACGAAAGCGGATTTGCGGATAGAGTGTATCGAACGCTTGTAAAAACAGAGATTCCGTTTCTTTTTGGCGCAAGGATGTTTCCTTTCCGAAACCTGGTTTCCCAGCCCCCTATTGTATTTGTCTCCGGGCGGCCGGGCAAAAGCCGACCTGATCACCTTTGCTTTATGCCAATCCCAGCAAGGCGGAGGCATTATCGTGATACACTTTTTTTAACACCTCGTCCGGCAGATCCAGACCATAGATCTTCCATCGGCCCTGGGGCGGGATAGTGGCTCCTGGAGCATAGTCAAAGTATTCATCTGCCGTCTCCAGGAACCGGAAATGTGTTCGGTACATGGCTATCGACGGCCACTGATCGGTGCCGAAAAGGATACGGTCTGCATACTCTAAGAACCAATCCCGGGCGCTGTACGGCGCTCGCCCCAGTTCTGCGATGCGCGCTGATATGTCGGTGTAGAGGTTGGAGTATTTCTCCATCATACGGGATACAAAGCCCAGGTTCTCTGGATAGCAGCCAACGTGGGCGGTGATAAATGTCGTTTCCGGGTGTGCTTCGATGAGTCTATAGAGAGAGGCGATTAACTCTTCAAAGGAGGGGAATTCGGGGCCGTAAAAACTCCACTCCGGTCGGCGTTGTAACTCGTCCCATCGCTCGTTAAAGCGGTCAACGGGCTGGAAAAAGGCTGTGGGATCGGCCGTGTGAATCAGCACGGGAATCTCCAATTGGGCCGCCTTGTCCCACAGCGGGCCGATGCGGGGATCGTCCGGCATAATGAGGTCCCCTCTATCGTCCTTGACTCGGAGCCCCAAACGCTTAAAGATCTTGAGTCCCCGGGCGCCGGTCTCGATATCGGCTTCCAGTCGGCGTGTCGCTGTCTCTATCCAGTCGGGTTGTCCCACGCCATCCCAGTCCACGTTACAGAAGGTTATGAACCTTCCCTCATATGCCCGATCAAGACAACGTTGTGTCTGCTCCAAGGTCTCTCCCGTGCCTCCACTCAGGTTTACAATAGCACGTATATTAAGGGCGTCCATCTCTTTTACCAATTGACTCGGATCAAGTTGCCCACTCTCATTATGCTCCGTGGGTAAGAGGTCCACCGCTTTCAGGAGTTGGCTCATGGGTAGATGATTATGCGCATCGATGGCGCGGAACCTGGCCTGGGGAATAGAGTGCTTGGGGACCACAAGCCGGGAACGTGGCGTAAAATCTTGGGCTAATAATGTATTGTGCATGGCGCCCTCCTCTTTTGAGGACAAGTGGATACTCTTGCAATCTGCGCCCAATTCTACCCATTGCAGGAACTTTTTGTCAATCGGATGGGGTCGTGGCGTTTGACGTGAGGATGGTCTTGATGTAACTTAAACATGGTTTCAAGTAGAAGATGGCCTGACGTTGGGGGAGTTCTTGTTCCCTCACAAAGGGCGTGTTCGTTTGTTTTCCGTTGATCATTCATGGAGGTGCTCGCATGGCTGAAAAAGTTGTTACTTTTGGTGAGATCATGATGCGGCTTTCGCCGCCGGACCATCTGCGTTTTACGCAGGCCCATTCTTTCGACGTCATATATGGTGGTGGCGAGGCCAATGTGGCGGCCTCGGTGGTTAACTATGGCATTCCCGCCGACTTTGTCACGCGACTGCCCGAGAACGATCTGGGAGAGGCGTGCGCGCGCTTTTTGCGTGGTCAGGGTGTGGGCGTGGACAAGATCGTCTGGGGCGGCGATCGGTTAGGCATCTACTTTTTGGAGATCGGTGCCGTGGCCAGAGGCAGCAAGGTGGTCTACGATCGCGCCAACTCCTCCATCGCCACCATCGAGCCTGGGATGATCGATTGGGAATCGGTGTTCGCCGACGCAGGGTGGTTCCACTGGACGGGTATCACGCCGGCCATCTCGGAAGGTGCGGCGGAGGTGTGCCTGGAGGCCGTCGAGACGGCCGACGAGATGGGACTGACCGTCTCTTGCGACCTGAACTACCGCAGCAAGCTCTGGCTGTGGGGCAAGGAACCCGGCGAGGTGATGCCCGACCTGGTCAAGCATACTGACGTGGCCATCGGAAACGAGGAGGACGCGGCCATGGTGTTCGGCATCCATGCACCCGACACCGACGTGACCTCCGGTGAGTTGGACGCGGACAAGTACCGCTATGTCTGTGAGAAACTTTATGATCGTTTCCCCAACCTGGAGACGATAGCCATCACCCTGCGCGGTTCCATCTCGGCCAGTCATAATACGTGGTCGGCCATCCTGTGGAATGATGACGAGATCTATATCGGGCCTGACTATGACATCACCCACATCGTCGATCGCGTCGGTGGCGGCGACTCGTTCATGGGGGGTTTGATCTATGGCCTGCAGACCTATGAAGACAAGCAGTCGGCGCTCAACTTTGCCGTCGCGGCCTCTTGCCTAAAGCACACCATCTTTGGCGATTTCAACCAGGTATCGGTGGAAGAGGTAGAGAAGATGAGTGGCGGCGATGTCTCGGGCCGTGTCTCCCGCTAATCAGAAATTCACGACGTTGAAGGCGAAAGGAAAAGTGAAATGGCAAAATTCTCGCGGTTAGAAGTATGGAATGCCATGGAAGAGACGGGACTGGTGCCCCTCTTCTACAATGGGGATGTGGATAAGGCGATCAAGATCACGGAGGCCCTATCGGCTGGTGGGGCGAAGGTGATCGAGTTCACCAATCGCGGCGACCGAGCCTTTGAGGTCTTTCGCGAGTTGGTCGTGCATTTTGAAGAGCACGATCCGGATTTGATCCTGGGCGTGGGGTCGGTGCTCGACGTGCCCACGGCGGGATTATACATCAATCTGGGCGCCAACTTTATCGTGGGGTCGGTAACCCACGATGACGTGGCCAAGCTGTGCAACCGCCGCAAGGTCGTATACTGTCCCGGATGTGGCACACCCTCGGAGGTCTCCCACGCCGAGGAGCTGGGCGTGGAGATCTGCAAGGTGTTCCCGGGCAGCCAACTGGGCGGCCCCGGTTTCGTTAAGGCTGTCACGGCGCCGTGTCCCTGGACCAAGATCATGCCCACGGGTGGGGTGGATGCTACGTGGGAGAACCTGAAAGCGTGGTTTGACGCGGGCGTGGCCTGTGTGGGCATGGGTTCCAAGGCCGTGCCGAGCGATCTGGTAGAGGCGGAGGACTGGGCGGCTATCACGGAAAATATAGAGCAATGCCTGGAGTGGATCCGCAAGGCGAGGGAAGAGTGATGTACGAGGGCGTAGAACATGTGGGGCTCTACCCCACCTCCGATGCTTCGGCCAAGGAGATCGTGGATTGGTACGCGGAGACTTTTGACTTTGAGGCCACCGAGGGCAACAGTTCATATTTTTTGAGTAGCGATGGCCCCGGTCGTCTGGAGATCATGAAGAGCGAGCCCGATCATCCGTGCCATATCGCGATACTGGTCAGCGATTTTGAGGCCGCGCTTGAAGACCTGGATGCCAAGGGTATCGAGTACGAGGAACCGAGCATCAAGCCCGCGGTCAAAGCGGTCTACTTGAAGGAACCCGACCCGGCGGGCAACACCGTACACCTGCTGTGGTTGGGGTAGCATAGGAAAGAACCATCATGGGGGCGCCAGAGAATGGCGCCCCTTTTTGCGTTTAGG
>JBKHJO010000062.1:0-12388 GCA_046538105.1 Anaerolineales bacterium
CTGGCGATGGCCAGGCCCAATCCCGCCCCGCCATCGTCCCGCTGACGGGCCCTGTCCCCGCGATAGAAGCGGCTAAAGATGCGAGCGAGGTCCTCTTTTGGAATGCCCGGGCCACTGTCCCTCACGGTAAAGCGCACGTGCCCCTCGGACATGCTCGCGGACAGGATCACAGAACCCCCCTCTGGCGTGTAGCGCAGGGCGTTGCTCAACAGGTTGTGCAGCACCTGGGCCACGCGGTCGGGGTCCGCGTTCACCAGAGGGAGATCCTCCTCCGCCGTCAAAGTCAGTTCCACGTCCCGGGATTCCGTGGCCGCGCGGTGGCCGGCCACGGCGCGCTCCAGCAGCAGTTCCGGCGGCATCGGTTCGCGCTCCAGGGCGAGTTCGCCGGCATCGGAGAGGGTCAGGGTACGCAGGTCGTCGATGAGGCGGTTGAGCCGCCGCGCCTCGTCGTGGATGATCTCGAAGGTCTCCTCCGAGGAGGGGAGCACGCCATCGACCAGCCCCTCGGCGTGCCCCAGAATCAGGCTAAGGGGCGTGCGCAGTTCATGGGCGATATCGGCCGTCATCTGGCGTCGCAGTTCGCGGGATTCGAGCAGGTCGTCGCTGAGTTGGTTAAAGGCCTGTGCCAGTTCGCCCAGTTCGTCCTGGGAACGGACAGGAATGTGCTGGTCCAGGTCCCCGGAGGACATGGCCCGGGTGGCCTCTGTCAGTTCCCGCAGGGGCGAGGTGAGGGAGCGGGCCACCAGGACCCCCAGGAGAAGGGCGATCATCGTACCCCCCAGGGTACCCAGTCCCAGCGCCAGGTAGAAGCGGTTCATGAAGCGCTCCCAGGGGCGATCCCACATGGAGGGCTCATAGCCCAGTAACAGCCGTCCCACCTCCTGTCCATTCACGAGGATGGGCACGCCCCTTTGATATTCCTGCGCGGTGATCTCTTCCCCCTTGCGATAGCCGCGTCCACCCCGGACCACGCGTCCGGCCGCGTCCACCACCACGATATGATTGGTGGTGGGTGCATAACGTGGCCCCCGGAGAGGCTCAAAGGCGCTCTCAATCTCCTCCCAACCGTCGCCTGTACGATAGACTTTGGCCAATCGGGCCCGAATATTGGTGCGATCCTGGGCTATCATAAAACGGTTGAACTCCTGAGTCGTCGTGCGCCAGATATGGGCGGCGGCCAGTAGCGTGCCCACGAGGCTTATGACCAGGAAAGCGATGATGAGTTTTGCATAGAGGGAACGCAGCATTCTTTACTCCTCGGCAAAGCGGTAGCCCACGCCGTAGACGGTCTCGATGTAGCGGGGCTCGCTGGGCTCGGGCTCGATCTTGGCCCGCAGATTGCGGATGTGTACGTCGATGGTGCGCTCGTATCCCTCATAGACGATGCCCTGCATCTGCTCCAAAAGTTCCGTTCGCGTGAAAACGCGGCCTGGCGTGGCCATGAGAGCTGAGAGGAGATCGAACTCGGAGGGGGTCAGGTCTACGGGTTCACCATCTATGGAGACAGCGTGCCTTCCGCGGTCCAGTACGATATCCGCCACCCGCAGTATCTCGGGTTGGGGCGGCGCCATGCCGGCCCGGCGGAGCACGGCGCGCACCCGGGCTACCAGGACCCGGGGACTGAAGGGCTTGGTCACATAGTCATCCGCCCCCAACTCCAGTCCCGCCACCGCATCGGCATCGTCCACGCGGGCGGTGAGCATGATGACGGCCGCCGTATGCTCGTCCTTTTGATACGCTTTCATGAACTCGTAGCCGTCCATCTCGGGCATCATGATATCGAGGATGATGAGATCGGGCTTTTGCTGTCTGGCCCGCATCAGCGCCTCGCGGCCATCGGCGGCAGCGATCACGTCATAGCCCTCTTTGGTAAGATATGTGCGCAACAGGGAGCGCATGCGCTGCTCATCATCGGCGATGAGAATTTTGGTGGTCATCTTGCCCCTGTCATGTGACAACTAACTATCACGATAAAGATCCGAAAGATATTTTCTGGAGTATATGTCAAGTCTGACCATAGTACCAAATCGATGTCCTTCATCGTCCAGTTTTGGGATGCAATAACATGCCGATCTTTCAGGTAGATTCTCTGGCTATCAACAGGAGTAATTATAGGGATGAATTGTTAAGAACTTGCCAACAAGTCATGCGGAGATTGTTTGCATGTGGGGTAGGCTCTCAGACAAAAATCCTGCAATTACCACGCTTTGTATGAGAGCCTTTGTTCCATATTGCAGATGGGCTGACGAAGGTGTTTATCTTTCCAGCCACCCATGTCCCTGGATATCGAGGTTTGTAAGCCCCGTCTCCTTTGCTTTTTGGACCACCTTTTGATACTCCTCATCGTTTATGCGTCTGGATATCTCGGGGTAATCGTACGCCTTGTGGGCCGGGGTATATTGGGCCATGATGTTGACGTACGTATCCTTGGGCAGGTTCTTTGCTATCCACGCCATGAGTTGTTCGGAGCCACCCACATCATTGGGCATGACCAGGTGCCGAATCATCAGGCCCCTTTGCATGATGCCCTCTTCCGTGGGTTTTGCCACGCCCACCTGACGGTGCATCTCGAGGATGGCCTTTCTGGTGACCTCGGGGTAACTTTCCGCCCCAGAGGAATACCTGGCCGCCATGTCACCGTCCCAGTACTTACAGTCGGGAAGGTAGATATCCACGATGCCATCGAGGAAAGAGAGTATTTCGAGGCGCTCCCAGCCGCTGGTGTTGTAGACCACCGGGAGCCGCAGGCCTTTGCCCGCGGCTATATCAAGGGCTTTGAGAATGTGGGGGGAATAGTGGGTGGGGGTGACCACGTTGATATTGTGGCAGCCTTTTTCCTGCAGCCGCAGCATCATACCGGCAAGTTCGTCGATCTCCTTTTCAGAGCCCCTGCCAAGATGGCTGATCTGCCAGTTCTGACAGAAGACACAGCGAAGGTTGCAGTGGGAGAAAAAGATGGTCCCCGAGCCACCCCTCCCGACCAGAGGCCTTTCCTCGCCAAAGTGGGCATGGTGGCCCGAGATGACGAGGGTGGCGCCGGGCGCCTGGCAGACCCCCCGCATTCCTTCGAGGCGATTGACCCTACATCTTCTCGGGCAGAGTTGACAACTTTTCATGATGGACCAGAGTTCCTCCGCCCGCTCTTTCAGTTCGCCGC
The DNA here is from genome assembly GCA_046538105.1 of Anaerolineales bacterium. Taxonomy (GTDB): domain Bacteria; phylum Chloroflexota; class Anaerolineae; order UBA1429; family UBA1429; genus JAWLEV01. The sequence continues at coordinate 3,158 of JBKHJO010000062.1, forward strand.
TTCTATAGAGTTTCAGGTATGCCGGTTCGAAATCGAGGGACATCTCAGCAGTTTCCTCCATTCTTTCCGCGTCAGCTCTTATCTTATCATGTGTGGGCTCCGTCCTGGCACAGCCAGAAAGGAGCGAGAATAATCCAATCTGGAGATACAGTCTGGCAGCGTGGGCCACAAAGTCTCTGCGTGTGAATTTTCCGGTATCGTTCATTTCTTTCGCCTCCTCGCAACGGCTAATGGAGGGTGTGTGATCAAGACGATAAAACTCGTCAGTTTGAGCAGTGCCACCGTGATACAGGTCCCGGCAAGGCCGAGAACGGACAGGAGCACGACGCCCCCCACGATGCCTCCCATCCATCCGCCCAGCAGGTCGCAGGCGTAAAGGAGACCGGCGGTCCTGCTCAGGCTCGTGCTGTGCCCCAGATACAACTTGTTCGCCAGGGGGAACTGGGAGCCGATCAAAAGTCCGCAGATGAACGAGATGAACAGGAACAGAACCCTGACGAATACGTTCTGTCCTCCCATATGGCTATTGATGGCCAGGAATGTCGAGGGTAGTACAGCGGAGAGGCCGATAATCGCCAGTTCGATACCCTGAAAAAGTCTCATGTCATCCTGTATGTGGGCCATAACCTTCGTTATAAGCATGGCCCCGCACGCCGCCCCGGCCATAAAGGAGGCCACGAGAAGCCCGATCCACGAAAACACATACCCATAGATCGATTGAAAGGCGAAAATCACCACCAGGTCGAATATCATGCCGGCAAAACCAGTGGTGACGATGGATAAGGGGACGCCTGTCCTGAAAAAGGTTTTATTTCTCCAACGAAGGAAGAAATAGATAAGAAGCAAGAGGGAAAACAGCACGGCGATCCCTCTTAGATTTATCCGCTCAAACTGTCGGAAGAGCCGGCCAAACGAGGGCGCAAACAGGACATTCCAATGTGAGAGGCTGTAGAACAGCGCCAAGGGTTTGAAATCATGGTTGATTTTCTGACTATGCCCTTCGATGAAATCTGCGAACCATGCCTGCCAGCCGGGGTGCAGTTTGTTTTCGATATGCCAGGGGACCATGGCGTGTGCTTCGATATTCCGCTTTTCCAGCCTTGTCACAACCTGGTCCTTATCGATGGCCAAGATCTCTTGAGAATCCGATGCCAAAAAGATGTTCGTGCCCTCCCCCGGAATCACCCGCACATGGGGGAAAACGCTCTGCAGGGTGTGAAAAATACAACTGTTCAGGTCTCTCAATTCCTCGTTCAACAAGGTCATAGAACCGGGGGCTCCGAGGACGAGGATGCCTCCTTGATTCAGTCGCTCTTTTGCAAGGGAGAAAAACTCTTGGGTAAAAAATCTGTTGGCCTGCAGATCCGACGGCTCCGTGATGCCGACAAAGATCAGGTCGTGTTTTTTCGGTGTCGTTCTGAGTAACAATCGACCGTCAACATGTTTTACTCGGACCCTTGCATCATCCAACTCGGACACTGTCAGCGGCGTGGGGAACTTGTGAAAGAGGGAAAGAAGCAGGGGGTCAAGTTCCGCGTACTCGACTGTCTCTATCGATGGATGTTTCAGTATCTCGTTTATCATACCACCCGCTCCACCACTCAAGATCAGGACGTCCGTGGGCTCGGAATGCGCAAGAAGCGGAAAATGAACGAATTCCTCGACAAAGGGGATATCTGGAATGGGGATGATGAGGGAGGGGAGCCCATCCAAAAAGTAGATGTATTGCCCCTCCCTTTCGACGACACTGATATTGCCATATTGGGAGTTCTGATAATGAACGACATCGAGGGGCTTCCACTGCGCCTGGACCGAATAATGATGCAGGTCGTCGATCCACCCCGCGAATACCAAGTATCCGGAGGAAAAGATGAGCACGCCCAGGATAGCCAGGATCACTTTTTGAAGCCGCCCACCTCTCCAGTAGGGGGCGAGCAGGACAAAACATACGACAAAGTTCAGTATCGCAAGCCAGATGGATGCCTGAAAGGTATCAAAGTGAGGAATGAGGAAATAGGTAGAGACGATGCCACCGACGATTGTGCCCACGGTCTCGTAAACGTAAACCTTGCCCGCAGCGGACGCCTCCTGACCGGAAAAGAGGGCATAGATCTGGCAACTAGAGGTAAACAGTGCGCCGTGAAGAACGCTCACGGGCAAAAGTACGAGAAAAGAAGCATAGAACACGGGGAACAAGCCGATACTCTCGCCAATGGAAGCGCCGAGCATGCGCCTCAGAAAGCGTGTCAGAAAAACCGCCGCGAGCAAAAAGGTGGAAAAGAGGACGGTGAGCACTGTAAACGCCTCGAGCCTGTTCTTCGTTTTCTCAACCATCCTGCCGGAGAAAAGACACCCCAAAGCCTCAAGAACAAGCCAGTTGGCGAGAATGATGCCGATGCTGAGTTCGTTGCCCGAGAAAACGATCAGTAGTTCTCTCAGGAGGAGTATCTCGGCGATCAGTCCGCTGAATCCCATGGCCAATACGGCTATACACACGCGTCTTCTCATCGGATCAAATCTCATCTCATGCGGCAGGCTGCTTATGGGCGACATTATGCGATTTCTCGGCTGCCTGACTACCGTTATGCCAACACCGGCTCCATCAACGCTTCTTTTGGGGAGTTTCCCCCTCGCTTTTCAACATAATCATAACTTAATGGAGACGTACCCTCGCGTCAATTTCGTTAACTGGGGGTGTGACGGGGGGTATGCGGTGGGGGATAAAATTCTTGGCCTGGCCACAGTTGCCCCCCTGGCGAGCGCCTCTGGCTATGATGGCAGAGGGTTCAGTGAATCTGTATGGGCAATTGAGGAGGGTGACGGGGAACGACGGGGCAGGGGAGCGAGCCTCTTGATTTGAGCCAAGGAGGCGGAGACAGAAGGGAGCGAAGAAACCGTCCTCGCTTAAGTCAGGGGTATGGAAAGTGACCAAAGGGTCGCAGGGGCACAGAATGCCCCAAGGGAAGATATCAAAAACTCAGGGAGCCGCGCCCGGCCCCTCAAGCAACACCTTGACAGACTTTTCCGGGTGCTCGGCTATATCCTCGAATACCTCTGGCGCCCTTGTAAGGGGGTAGATCTGGCTGATGATCTTTTCAAAGGGCCAACGCCCCTCATCCAGCCATTCCAGGGCAGTCTCAAAGTCCGCCGCGGTATAGATCTGGGACCCCACGACGTGGAGTTCCTGCAGCGTCACCTGCAGCAGATCGACGGGCACCTGCTCCAGAAAAAGGGCTGTGATGACGATACTCCCACCTTTCTGGACGAGGGCCATGGCCTGCTCCATGACGGGGGGCGCGCCGCTGGCCAGCAGGACGGTTTCGAACCTGTCCGGATAGGCTTCCAGCAGGGTCTGGGTAAGATCCTCGCGCCGCGCGTTCCACACATCGTCTATGCCCATCTGTTTGGCTATATCCAATTTGTAGTCGTAGAGGTCGGTGAGGGCCACCGTCTCCGCGCCGACGATCTTGGCCGATAGTGCCGTGAGCAGGCCGATGGTGCCCCCGCCCAGCACCAGGACGCGGCTGCCAGGGCGTACCCGTGCCTGGGCCACAGAGTGGGCGGCAACGGCCAGAGGTTCGGCCAGGCATCCCAGGTGCAGGCTGGTGTTCTCACTCAATTTGTAGGTGATGCTGGCATCGGCGCGGAAATAGTCGGCCATGGTGCCCACCCAATCCCCCGTGCCGGGCACCTCCTTGTCCACGCAGAGGTTGGGCAAGCCCCTCTCACAGTACGTACAGTGCCCGCAGGAGGCGGCGGGCATGACGGTCACGCGATCTCCAGGGAAAAAGCCGTCCACGTCCGACCCCACGGCCGTCACCGTCCCCGATACCTCGTGCCCCAGTACAACGGGAGGCTCGCGAAAGGGATGGTGCCCCCGAAAGGCGTGCATGTCCGAGCCGCAGATGCCCGCATAGGCCACCTCTATCAACACGTCGTTCGGCCCCGGTTCTGGTCTCTCGTGCTCCACCACGGCGACACGGCCCGTTTCTTCCAGCATAACCGCCCTCATCATCTCCTCCTCCATCTCTCACCTCTCGTCTCCAGTGGCATCCATCTCTCGGTAGAGGAACCAGCCGCCCTTGCGGCTCCCCGTCCTCCCCGGCGCCCGGTCATAGTACAGATCAAAGACACGTCCCGCGTCGGTACGCACCCGATAGTAGTCCCGTCCCACGCCCCACGAACCGCGCCGGGAGGCCGCTGCCGCGTGCTCGGGGCGCATATTATGCGCCATACGGTCCCGACGTCCATAATCGTGCCACTCACGCAGCATGGCCGCAACGCGGTATGTCCTCCCGCGCCAGGTAAAACGATCGGGGCAGCCCGGCTTTTTTTCCAGGGCCGGCGTCTCATCGAAGGTGGCCTCGACGGGTTCGCTGATAAAGCGTAGGGGTTTCATCTCTCCCTGCACCATGTATGTCTCACAAGTGGCGAACCAGTCCCAACATCGATATGCCAGATCGTCCTGGGTACTGGTTCTCCCCGCCGGGTTACGATCAAGGACAGCGCTGGCAAGATAGGCGAATGTAAACAGGCGTCACGAATCGCTGTTGGGAATGTACTGGCGAATCTTGCGCGCGAGGTTCGCTATGGGCATGCTCTGGAGCCAGATCTTGCCCGGCCCCTCCAGGGTGGCCAAAAAGAATCCTTCCCCCGCAAAGAGGGCGTTGGTGAGGCCGCGTACCGAACGAATGTCATAATCCACGGTGGGCTCGTAGGCGGCGATATGTCCCGGATCCACCTCCATGCGCTCCCCGCTTTCCAGGGTATAGTCGCGCACGTCGCCGGCGATCTCTAAAAAGGCGGTACCCGGGCCGGTGAGCTTTTGCAGGATAAAACCCTCGCCGCCAAAAAGGCCCGCTCCCAGGCGCTTGCGAAAGTGCATCTCCATATCGACGCTCTCCTCCGCCACCATAAAGGCGTCCCGCTGGCAGATCAGGCTCTGGCCCGCCTCCAGTTCAAAGACCAGGATGCGCCCCGGTGCCTCGGGCGTAAAGGTCACCATGCCCGGTCCCCCCTGCGCTTTGTAGCTGGTCATGAACAGGGATTCCCCCGATAGTTTTCTGCCCAGGCCCTTGAGCAGACCGCCACGGGTGTTGGTATCCATCTCCATCTGTCCCGTCATCCAGGCCATGCCCCCGCTTTCCGTGTAGACGGATTCGCCCGACTCCAGGTAGACATCCACGGAGGGCAGAACTGATCCCGTGATCTCGTATCTCATCGTGTCTCCTTTAACCCTTCACAAGATATACTCAAATTGTGGGTGCCATTATAACACCAATGACTGGCTTTTTCTACCCCGAATACGCCGATCCCTCGTAACGCGTGATTAAAAGCGCGTGGATGTCCTTGGCGCGCTTGGGGCCGATGCCATATACCTGGCGCAGCGCCCCTTCCTCGGCATTAAAGAGGGCGCGCAGGGTGCCGAATTCTTGCAGCAGTGCATCGGCCATCTTGGGGCCGATGCCCGGCAGATCCTCCACCAGATAACGTTTCTGCAATTGGGGGGAGGCGCTGCGCCGCGTGTGGTGATGGGAGACCTCGTAGCCCAGGCCCTCCTGTTCGTGGCGGGCCATGGTGGCCAGGTAGGCCGCCGAATCCTTGGTGCCCTCTGTGCGCAGGAGGGAGATATCCTCCAGAATGACGAGATAGGAGAGGGCGCCGCGAATGGCGTTGGGATGTACGTTCGAGGCCTCGTACAGCGTCGAACCCTCCAGCAAAAAGATCACCTGCTCATAGTTTGCCTTTAACGTTTCCACCTGGGTGAAAAGGCGCCGATCGATGATGGAGGAGGCCAGATCCGCCGCCGTCTTGCGCTCCACGGCCATCCGGGAACTCAGCACATAGTCGCCCACCTTCAGTTGCTGTACTGCGATTCGAACGCCCAATTCCTCTAGAAGGAAGGGTAGACCGCTGGTCATCTCGCGATGATCGACCTGGATGACGATGTCAGAGTCCCCCTGTGTCACGTGGCAGATCTCCTTTACGCCTCGTCTTCCTCATGTTCATGGTCGCCGTCGCGCATGGAGGGAGGAAAAGCATCCGTTGCCTGCTCGAACCGCTCCATAGTCCTCCCCAGATCCGATGCCATCTCCAGCAGATAGCGTTCCAGGGCTGCCCGCACGGCGTCCACGAAATCTCGGAAACGCTCGTTCCAGCGCGCCTCTTCCTCCCAGGTAAAGCCGGACAGCGATCCATCGATCATGGCCGTCCGTACAGCATGGCTCAGTTCCAGATGCACGCCGCCCTGTGGGGGACGGTTGAAAAAGAGGGCCGGATCGTGGGCTGCCACCACACGGGAGATATTTCCCGTCTCCCATCCTGCCTCTCTCAGGGTCTCCCGCAGAATCCCCCGGAGCCGCCGATTTTGGCCTCCCAGGAGCACGGCCTCCCCCTCGCCGCCTATGCCCTCCAGACTGAGGGCCACCTGTCCGCGCCGCAAAAGGGCGCGCAGGCGCATCTCGTCGTAACGGGACACGGGAACCCGCAGCACATCGTTTCCCTGGGAGCGAAGACCCTGAAAAACATACAGGTTGTGCTCGCCCTCTGCGATGGCCGTCGCCAGTTCGCCCGTCAGCGGCTCGATGCCGCCGCCGTGAATGGCGGCGACGGTCACCTCCCCGCCACGATCCACGACGGTCAGGTCATAGTCGACGCCCTTTTTCGTGTTCAGGACGAGATCGGAGAAATCACGATACGGTCTTGTCACAATATACAACTCCTAATCAGGTCGCAACTTATCAGATGTAGGCCATGGAGCCATCGGGTTTGGTGGTAAAGCCTCGGTGCCAGGGCTTATAGGGATGATCGGCATAGTATGCCTCGTTCAGTTCGATGCCCAAACCCGGCCTGTCGGGCAACTGCAGATAGCCGTTCACCATCTCATAGGGCTCCTGCACCAGGTCCTTGCGCGGCGACTCGGTATCCAGATGGTATTCCAGGATCAAAAAGGTGGGCGCCGTGGCTGCAAACTGGGCGTTGACCGCCGTGGCCAGAGGCCCCATGGGATTGTGTGGCGCCACGGTGACGTACTCGGCCTCGGCCAGGGCGGCGATCTTTTTCATCTCCGTGATACCGCCACAGCAGCAGATATCGGGTTGGATGATGTCCACGCCCTCCACCCTGAGCAGGTCGCGGAACTCCCACTTGGTGTAGAGCATCTCGCCGGTGGCGATGGGCACGGGGGACTTGGCGCGCACCGAGGCCATGGCCTCCATGTTCTCGGGTCGTAGGGGCTCCTCGACGAACATGGGACAGAAGGGCGCCACCACCTCACACAGTTCCACCGCCTTGGAGGGCTCCAGTATCTTGGCGTGGGGATCGAGGCCGATCTCCATCTCGTCCCCCAGGGCATCGCGGAGGACAGTCATCTTTTCCTCCACCCGTCGCAGAACCTGGGGCCAACTCAATTCTTCCATATCGGGGGGCAGCGGGTTGGTCTTGATGGCCGTAAAGCCGTGCTCGTCTCGCAGGCGCAGTGCCCCTTCTGCCGTCTCCTGGGGCGTCCTTCCTCCCGGGTTCTGATAGACCTGAATGCGCTCCCGGCACTTGCCCCCCAAAAGTTGATAGACGGGCGCATCCAGGGCCTTGCCCTTGATGTCCCACAGGGCCTGGTCGATGCCGCTGATGGCCGAGTTGACCACCGACCCACCAGGGAATCGGGAGCCGATATAGAGTTTTTGCCAGATACCCTCAATATCCATGGGGTCCATGCCCACCAGCCAGTCCTGAAAATAATCGATGGTCTCTGCCGTGGACTTGTCGGGGCCCACGCTGTAGGCCTCCCCCACGCCGTGGATGCCCTCGTCGGTTTGCACCTTGACGAAGCAGAGATTTCGCCTGCCCACCTGCACCAGATATGTGTCGATACCCGTGATCTTCATCGCGTCGCCCTCCCATATACTTGTCCCCATCCTCTCCAAAGAGAGGATACAACGTCATCTATTGCTGCCCTGTTCACAACATGAGTTCGGCAGCCTATGCATCTATCTCGAGCAGTGTGCGAACTCGTTCCTCCAACCGCCCTACGTCTATGGGTTTGTGCATAAAGTCATTGGCGCCGGCATCGAGAACGCGCTGCAAATTTTTGTGGGTTCCATGCGCCGTCAAGATGAGGATCTTTATCTCCGCCAGATCGGGGTCCCGACGTATCCGCCGACAGACCTCGAAACCGTCGGCGCCGGGCATCATGAGGTCGAGGATCAAGAGATCGGGCGCAAAAGCGATTATCTGTAGCCCGGCCTCAAAGCCGTCGGTTGCCGTGGCTATCTTGACGACATCTCCCAGGGGTTCCAACGCCCGCATGGCCATCCTGATGGCGGAGGGATCGTCATCCACTACCAGAACGTTATAGGGAGAATTGTTTGTGCTATCGTCGTCCTTCATGAAGGACCGATCTCCTTATGCGTCAGATCCATATCCATCTGCTAGAGATCGTCCGAACACCTGCCGCCCGATTTGGCGCTCAAGCCCATGCCCGCGCCGCCCACGATGGCGTTCATGGCCCGCAGCCACACATCGCCCTCCTCGCCATATTTCTCACGGCGGAAGCGGTGGTCGCGCTTGCGGATGAACTCGTCCAGGTCCGCCAACATATCACGATAGCGCGCCACCTGGGGGCGCACCAGCCGCTGTACGGACGCGTCGTCCTCAGCGCATCCGAGGGCCTGCAAAAAGTGGGGCAAGCAGAGCCCTTCTCCCTGAGCATAGGCCTCATAAAATTCGTCGTCGTCCAGGTAGGCCACCAGTAGGCCGAGATAGTCGTCCTCGGCCCTGCGGGCCACGCCGCAGGCAGGGCAGGGCTCGCTGGTCTCCAGACGCTGCAGAGAGGGCGAACGTTTTCCATCTCTGCCCAACAGCCCTCCGAGGAGCGAGCCGTCGCCATGACGTACCTTTTCAGCGACATCGGCCACGTCGCGGATGATATCGCGGTAGATGAGGGCGATCCCCAGGGCGCGCCCGGGTTTGCTGTACAGGACACGCACGTGTTCCTCACAGAAACCGCGGGCGGCCTTGAGTTGGGCCCGCACGTCGGGGTCGAGGACGGCCTCATACAGCACGCTGTCCAGATAGTGATCGACGACCTTGTAGACGAGGCGACAGATGGGGCAGCCCGCCCTGTCCTGGGCCTCCAGGAGCGCGAAATAGGGAGTGTGCTTGCCTGGCTTGCGGGTCAACACGAATCCTCTCTAGCATTCGGGATAGTGTGAGGCAGTATATCACGTCCCCCAG
>JBKHJO010000128.1:0-2636 GCA_046538105.1 Anaerolineales bacterium
CTGGCGTCGTGGTCGGGACAGGTGTCCCCGTGGTGGTCGGCTGTGGCGACGGCGTTGCCTGGCTCGTAGATGTCCGGGCAGGCGTCGGTAGGACCGACTCGCCCCGGCAACCGCCGAGGAGGAGGAACGAGGCGAGAATCAATGACAAAAGTCTTTTAGGCATGAGGTGGATTATACCACAGTAATGGCGGTGTTGCATATTTCTGGCATGCTGAGTTGACTCTACTGAAAGAAGGTCCATGAGTTGCGTCGCACTTGATGGACGTGCTCGAGCAATTTACTCTTGTTATATGCAGAGTATGCTTTTCTACTGCAAGTTCTCGCAAAAGTGCGACGCAACTGAACGTGTAAAGCTTTTTTCAGAGAAGCCGGATATGATAGGGTAGTACTCTCCTCAAGCCCCGCGCAGGGCTTGAGCCGCAGCACTACATGGGCCACCTCGCTGGCCCCCTGCGCCCGCTAAACCGGAGTTTTGGGTTTTTGGGGATCGTCGTACTGTCTGTTTATCTGTGTAAGCACAAAAGGCTCATCTATGGGACGCAAATGCGAGGACATGTGCGCGAATTATCTTGCTAACAGACTTTGCACCCACAGGCCGCGTGTTCCTCGGCCATAACGTTAACGGAGATGATAGTCCCAACACGAGGACTCTTGCGAGTCGAGAAACTGCATGGTACCAAGACTGGTGGCCTCGAAACCCGCTGAAAGCGGGTTGAAAATCAGGGACAGCCAGAGGAGGCGGCCGGAACAAGAAATGTACGAGGTTGACGGACCTGTTCGTGCCTGATACTATAGTCGCAGGATCTGGAGAGGTGCACGATGAATCTTTGACAAAGTGAATGGCTATCGAAGACGCGGGGCCGGGCGGCGACGATAGGGCAAGGGGATCAACATGCAACGAAGGACGAAACAGTTGTTGTGGATCTTGATCTATTTTGTTCTGATCCTGGCACCATTGTTGATACTGCTATTTGGCCCCCTTCCGGCCGAGATTCCGCCCTGGCGTGAGATAACGTTCTGGCGCGAGATGACGTCGGCCCTGGGGTTTGTGGGCCTGACCCTGATAGGCATCCAGTTCGCCATCTCTGCCCGTCTACCCTTTGTGGGCGAGGTATTTCCGATGGATACCCTGTACGTCTTCCACCACCGCCTGTCCATCGTGGGTTTTGCGATGGCTCTGGCCCATCCGCTGCTTCTGTTCATCAACAACCCGGACACGCTACAGTTGCTCAACGTGTTCACCGCGCCGTGGCGGGCGCGCGCGGGGGTCGCCTCGGTGGTCCTGCTCCTGGCCCTGGTGATCACCTCGGTAAAACGTGGGTCCCTGGGGCTTGACTATGAGACCTGGCGGCTGCTTCACGATATCTTTGCGGTTGGCGTCATCGGATTCGGCCTCTATCATGCTCTAAAAGTCAATTTCTACACCTCTGTGCCGGTGCAGCGCGGGACGATCCTGGGGCTGGGCGCATTGTGGGGCGCGCTGATCGTCTACATCCGCGTGATCAAGCCGTGGACGCTTCTCCAACGGCCGTACGAGGTCGTCGACGTCATCGAGGAACGGGGCAACACCTGGACGCTGATGATCGAACCGGTGGGGCACGACGGCCTCACCTTCGCGGCCGGCGAGGTCGCCTGGCTATCGGTGGGGCACTCGCCGTTCCGCATCGAGGAGCATCCGTTCTCCTTCGCCTCCAGCGCGGAGCACCCAGAGCAACTGGCGTTTGCCATCAAGGAACTGGGAGATTTCACCTCCACCATCGGAGACACAGCCATCGGGACGCGCGTCTACGTCGATGGACCCTTTGGCACGTTCGATCTTTATGGCGAGGCAGAGTCCGATCTAATCTTCATCGCCGGGGGCATCGGCTCAGCGCCGATCATGAGCATGCTTCGCACCCTGGCGGACCGCAATGACGACCGCCAGATCCAGTTCTTCTATGGGAATCCCACCTGGGATGCGGTCATCTTTCGGGAGGAACTGGAGACGCTGGAGGAGAGGTTGAACCTGGAAGTGATCCACGTTCTGGAGAGACCGCCGGAGGACTGGAAGGGGGAAAGTGGGTTTATCACCCAGGAGATACTCGGTCGGCGGCTATTCTGTGATGAGTTCAGCGGGTGCACCTTTTTCGTCTGCGGGCCGATTCCGATGATCGCGTCGGTACAGAGAGCACTGGAGGAGATGGGCGTCTCCCGTGGCCAACTGCGTTCCGAGATTCGCCAGCGTATACATACCGAACTCTATGAGATGGCATAGCCGACAGTTGCCCAGACGGGGCAAGGGATCTTTTGTACAGATAAGGAGAGACGAATGGATGAGATCTATGCCCAACGGTTGCTCATCATCACTGTGATTCTCGCCCTTGCCCTATCCCTGCTTTTCGCTGGCGTGCAAGGTGGGTCTCCCTTTTAGGGTGACACGCCGCCGTGGCGTGGTGGTCGCTACGTAGCGGACGATTGGCCGGAAGGCCTTGCGAGCCGGTTTCAGACGGCGAAAGACGGGAACATGCTCGGCCTGAAGGCCAGCGCCAAGGCGCCTTGCGCCGGGCGTCGACCTGCGTCGACGCATCCGGAGGACCAAGACCCTGCGAATCGAGAAACTGCGAAGCAGTTTCTTCAGCAGTTTCGCGAAGCGAAAC
>JBKHJO010000129.1:0-2566 GCA_046538105.1 Anaerolineales bacterium
TCATAGGCCTCCGTGGAATAGCAGCGCACCCCCTCACACCCCATGCCCATAAAGGTATACAGTATCTCCACCCCATGTATCCCATACCAGAACAGGCCGGGATTCGTGGCATCCAGCGTCGCGGGGCTGAAAGCATCGCATGTGAGCACCTGCCCCAACTCCGGGTCCTCCTTGATGGCCAGGATGTTGGCGTCGAAGCGTAGGGAAGAGCAGGAGAAAAGGGGACAGTCGTTCTCTTGCGCCAGATCCATGATGGTCGCCGCGTCCCCATAATTGGCCGCCAGGGGCTTGTCGATATACAGGGGCTTCCCCGCCTCGATGACGGGAGTCGCCTCCGCAAGGTGCCTGCGTCCGTCCACGCTCTCCAGCAGGACGGCGTCCACCCCCTCAAGCAGCGCCGCGATGGAGGATACCACCTCCACGTCCCATCTGTCCGTGATCTCTTCTTTGAACCCCTCCACCCGCGAGCGGCTGGCCTCCAGATCGGGACTGAAAGAGGGAAATGCGGCCACCACCCTTCCCCCCGGCACGTGAAAGGGATCCTCGGGATCGTTCAGGAGCCTGGTAAAGGCGGGCACGTGTGACGTGTCCAGCCCGATGATGCCAATGCGCAATTCTTTCGACATGCTGCTTTCTCCCTATATCTGGTTCATCCAGGTATCAACAATCTCGCCTATATCATTATGTCATTCCAGCCCATACGAATCCCCGCAGAACGCCGCTCAATCCCACCAGGGCTCCCCTTCCGCCCGATTCGCCCTCAGATAATCGAAATCCAACTGTAATCCCAGACCCGGGCGCATGGCCACTTTCATCTTGCCGTCGCGGATGACCAACTTTTCCCCCCTCGCCTCCGGCGCCTCGTCGGCGTTGCGCGTGCATTCCATCATCGGACAGTCAAAGACCGCCGCCGAGAACTGCTGCGAGGCCATATTGAGCACGTACCCGCTCACGTTGTGGCAGGAGATCGGAATGCGATAGAGGGCCGCCAGATCGGCGATGCGCTTGGCGCCCGTGATCCCCCCACAGTTGATCAGGTCCGGCTGTAACTGATCCACGGCCTGATGCTGCAAAAAGGGCAGCGCCCCCTCGGCCAGCGCGATATTCTCCCCCGTCAGAATCGGCACCCGCGTCGTGCGCCGCAGCGCCAGCCAACCATCGCCAAACTCTGGCGCGATGGGATCCTCGAAAAAGAGCGGTTCCATCGGCTCCACCGCCGCCGCCACCTTGATCGCGCTGGGCAGATCCAGTTCGTTGTGACAGTGCACGATGATGTCGATCTCCTCGCCCAGGGCCTCGCGGGCCAGCCCATACGCCCTGGCCACGTCCCGCGCCTCCCGCGGCCCGATGCTGGGCGTATACTCCTGCATAGGACTGCCCAGCACGTGGTGGATGTCGATCTTGTAGGCCCGGAACCCGTGCGGATCATCCTTCATATCCCGCGCCCGGGCGCGCCACTCCTCCTTGCTCAGGAAATCGCCGCCCCGGCAGTGCGAGTAGAGGGGGATCTCCTCCCGGAACGGCCCCCCGAGCAACTTGCAGACCGGCTGATCCAACAACTTGCCCGCGATATCCCACAGCGCCATGTCGATGGCGCTGAACACGCCCATCACCCGGCCCCGTTGCGGGTAGGCATAGAACATATTGTGAAAATGGACATCGATCTTTAGCGGGTCCTTGCCCATCAGGCCCAGATGTGGCAGCCGCGGCCCCTCCAGCCTCGCGATGGCCGCGCGCACGAACGGCCCCGTTCCATGGCACGGCCCATAGCCCGACACCCCTGCATCCGTCTCCACCTTTACCAGCGTCGCGCCCTCCTTGGGCTCCAGCGCCTTGATCGCCGTGATCTTGATCTCGTCCTGCATCGCCGCCACCTGCGTATCAAAAGATCCTTCAGTCATATTCTCAGACTCCTGTTCACAACTAACGATCCATGGATTATCCGCTCGCTCATCACCCACATCCTACCCCGCCTGCACATCGCCCGTCAAGCATTACCTTGACACCGTGTCTTCTCCCCTATAGAGTAGAGTTGATAGTAGCACATAGCGGCAATGTGCTGAGAAAAAGTGGGGTGGCAATGCGGCTCTTTGCGATAACAGAGGCGGGCGACTTTGTCGAGTATCAGGAGAAAGCCTTCCGAGAGGAGCATAGGGAGGAGACCATCGAGTCCTGGCTGGCCAGCAATCCCGACTGCATCTCCGAGCAGGACACTTTGCTCATCATCGGGCGTCAGGTGTCCACAAATCTCCATACCGCCATCGACCTGCTGGCCGTCGATGAGGAGGGGAACACCGCAGTCATTGAACTCAAACGGGACCGCACGCCGCGCGAGACCCTGGCCCAGGCGCTAGAGTACGCCTCATTCGTCGAGCAGCTTGACTATCAACAACTGGATGAACTATTTCAGGAATACACGGGTGAGGAAGGAATCTCACTTGCCGAGGCGCACAGGACACACTTTGGACTGACTGAGGATGAGGCGGCGTCTTTCAACAAGGACCAGCGCATCATCATCGTGGGCAGCGCGATTAGCCCCGCAGTTCGCCAGACGTGCGCTTTTCTG
>JBKHJO010000063.1:0-11987 GCA_046538105.1 Anaerolineales bacterium
CCCTGGGCATCGGCGGCCAGCACGCGCACTGGCTCGGACCAGTGGGGCCCTTCCAAGGTGGTGCCCTGTGTGATCTCTTTTGCAGAGAGCCCGTTCGGCATAGGCAAAATCCCTTCTGGTGGTGTCGAGGCGTACTATAACGACTCTTGTGTTTGCATAAAGGAAGGATCAGGTCAGCTCGCGTCTTGTAAGACGATCCGATGGTAGAAGGGAATCATATATCAAAGTCACCCCTCAAAAAGCTTAGCGGCCCGATTGCGCTTCGTCAAGACGCCGATACCGCAACACGCACGGATCTCCAAAGCTGTCCACAAAAAGCGCCCCGCCGTTACCGACGGGGCGCTTTCCCCGTTTTATAACTTCTCCTCCGCCTCCTTCATGTCCTCGATCAGAAAGTCCATACCCAGGTTGCGGAGGGTGTCCTCGCTGGGGACGGTGGTCTCCTGATCCCAGCCCACGAACTCGAGGAATTCGCTGTTCAGGGTCTCCATGTCCACGGTGATGCCCTCCAGGGGACCCTCCTCCTGGGGCGGCTTGCCCAGGAGTCGATCGGGCACGTTGCGCAGCAGGGGATTCTGCCCCTCGCGCAGGTTGAAGGCGTGGCGCATGGTGTAGATGCGCGTGCCCGCCTCGTAGACCTTGTCCAGGTCAAAGTCCCAGCCGGTCACCGCCGCGAGCTGGGCGGGGACGGCCTCGGCCGGATAGCTTATCCAACCAAAGAGGCACAGACCGGCGGCGTTCACCACCTCCACCGCCGACACCAGTTTCCAGTGGACCTCGGCCTTGCCCGTGTAGGTGTATTTGTCTTCCAGTCCCTCGTACACGGCCTCCGCGTCTCCGGAAAAATCGAGTTGAGGGGGCGGGACTAACTCGCCGCCCTGGGTATGGCGGGCGGGGGTGGCGGTGAGGGTGTAGGTGGTGGCCAGGCCCGGGACGAACTTGGGATCGTGGGCCGGCACCTCCTCGCCGCCGACCTCGATGGCGTACTCGGTGCCCTCACGGCCCAGCTTCTTCCAGGCCGTGCGGATACCGTCGGCGAACAGATCGCCCGCACCGTCGCGCTCGGCGATCTTTTCCGCCATGGCCACGATGGCCTCGGCGTTGCCCCAGGTCATCTCCAGCCCGTCCACGTCCTCGGGGCCGAGCAGGCCCTCCTCATAGCACTCGATGATGTAGCCGATGGTGGCGCCCACCGAGATGGTGTCCAGGCCGGCATTGTTGCATATCTCGTTGAGCCGGACGATGGAGGCCAGGTCATCGTTGAGCAGGTTGGTGCCCAACATGCACAGGGTCTCGTACTCGGGCTTGTGGCCGATGCCCTCGTTCAACTCCAGGGGGAACTCGTCACCAACCTGGGGCATCTTGCCGCCACAGCGTATGGGGCAGTGCCAGCAGCCATAGGGCTCATAGCCCTCCACCTCCACGATGGTGGCTCCGTCGATCTTGTGGGCCTTTTCCGAGGGGAAATCGATCACGCCCACGCCGCCCCAGTTCTTGACCGGCGAGTCGCCACTGAGGGCGGACTCCTCGGTGATGCCTGCGGTGCCCTTTTCATGCAGGTTCTCATAGGATCCGCCGGCATTCTGAAAGGTCTTTCGCCTCACCTCCGTGAGTTCCTCGCGGTCGGCCACGGGCACGTCCATATCGCCCCTGACCACGACGGCCTTGAGACGCTTGGAGCCCATCACCGCCGCCAGCCCAGAGCGCGCAGCCGCCCGCTCCTTGTCGTTCATGATGGCGGCCATGAGAGACAGTTTCTCCCCCGCCGGCCCGATGGAGGCGATCTCCACATCGTCCCCGTGGCGCGCCTTGAGTTGGTCCTCCAGCGGCGTCACGCCCAGACCCCAGAGGTCCCCGGCGTCGCAGAGTTCGGCCTGGCCCTCGTCGATGAGGAGATAGGCCGGCTCCTGGGAGATGCCGCTGAACAGCACGCCATCAAATCCGGCGAACTTTAAGTGGGGACCAAAGAAGCCACCGCAGTTGGCGTCGCCCCAGCCCCCGGTTTTGGGCGACTTGGCCACGGTCACAAAGCGAGAGCCGATGATGGCCGGCGTGCCCGTCAACGGACCCGTCAGGAAACCAAGGATGTTGCTGGGCCCCAGTGGATCGACGCCGGCGGGGATGCGTTCGTAAAGAAGCCTGGCGCCTATGCCATAGCCCCCGATATAGTCCTGACAGAGTTCCTCATCTAGCGTCTCTTCCTCGATCTCGCCCGTGGTAAGATTGACGTTCAGTATCTTTCCCATGTATCCACGTGCCATAATGTCCTCCCTTTTACATGATAGATACGGCCAACGCTTTCCCCTAATCAAGGAAAGCCCGAGAGAGTGGGAAACATAATCCACTCTGACTGCATTATAGCATACTCTTGGCGTGCTTTCAACGTGTTTTTCGGGGAGGGTGCAGGCAAATATTGTAGATGACTCGCTATTGCTCGTCCGCGCAGGCGGACGATTGGCTGTAGGCTTGTGCAATGAGACTTTGGTCCATGCACTAACGGGGCGCCGGCGACCAACGGCCAATAAAGTCGAGCGCTAAGGCGCTTTGCGCCGGGTGTCGACCTGCGTCGACGCGTCTGGATGCCGCCCAAGACCACGCTCATGCTACTTTTGCTATGTCAGTCTCTTTTTTTCTCGTATGTGGGGTCAGCCTAACAGACTTGGCGTGCACCCCCCGCACGCCGTAGGGTTACCTGGACGGTGGGAGCATAGTATAATGGGGATATGTAACACTGTTCACCCTTCTTCGTTATAGTTGGTGAAGCACGGCCAAATAGGCTTGCCTATGATACAGAAATCAACAACTCAAGACGATCACGAGCTTGTCCGCCGGGCAGCAGGGGGAGATGCCGATGCCTTTGGCGATCTGTACATGCATTATCTGGATGATATATATCAGTACGTGTTTTACAGGGTGGGGAACGAGGGAAAGGCGGAAGACTTGACGGAACGCGTCTTTCTGAAGGCCTGGGAAGCCATGGAGGGATACGAGCACGGCGAATATCCCTTTTCCTCCTGGCTGTATCGCATCGCCCACAATGCCATCATCGACCACTATCGAACGCAAAAGGAGGAAGAGCCGCTCGAAGCGATCTCCTTTAGATTGGCCGACGAGGCCGTGGGACCGGAGGAAAGGCTGGTTCACGAGGCAGAGGTGACTTCCCTGTGCGAGGCCCTGGCGCAACTATCGGAGGAGAAACAGCAGTTGCTCATCCTGCGCTTCGTCCAGGGACTGCCACACGCCCAGGTGGCCGAGATCCTGGGCAAGAGCGAGGGTGCCTGTCGGGTCATGCAGCACCGCGCCCTGGAAGCGCTCAACGAGATCATGACAAAGGGCTGATGGAATGATGTGTGGTATAGAAGAATTGCTGGCCCAGTGCCTGAAGGAAATAGAAGAGGGTGATAGTATGGAAGAGTGCCTGGCGCGGCGTCCCGAACGCCGCGAGGAACTTGAGCCCCTTCTCCGGATGGTGCAGCGCATGCGCGCTGCACCCAGGGTGACACCCTCCCTCGAATTCCGGCAAAGCGCCCGCACGCGCATGTTGAACATGATCGAGTCCGGGGAATCGACCGCCAGGTCCCGACAGTCCGACGCCCCGAGACAGGGAGGCTTTTTCCCGCGCCTGGGCCTCGCCGTGCCGACCATGGTGACCATCATCCTGATCGCGCTGTTGGCGACGACGGGCCTGGGCGTCGTCCGTGCCTCATCGCGCAGCCTGCCCGGGGAGCCCCTGTATGGGGTCAGGTTGGCCACCGAACGGATCCGCCTGGCCCTTGCGCCAACCCCGGCGGGCCTCGCCAGGGCCCATCTGGCATCGGCAGAGAGGCGGTTGGAGGACGCGACCCGCCTGGCCGAGGCGAATGGGGAGAAATATATGGAAACCCTGATGTCCCAGTACATGGAGCAGGTGCAGGCGGCAAACGGGGTGCTCCAGAAGCAGCGGCTGCGTGATAACCGGATCGTCCCACTGGCCGAGCATCTGGAGGAGCGCCTGACCTACCACCAAGAGGTACTTGAGCAGGTACGGGCGCACACGCCTCCGGAGGCACAGGTGGGCATCAAGCGGGCCATGGAAGCCTCCCAGAGGGCCCGGGAGCAGGCGGGCGTGTTCCTCGACAAGCCAGAAGGACCTCCTGCCGAGAAGATGCCGCCACGCCAAGGGCCGCCCTCTCACGCGCCGGTCGCCCCAGGGGACGATCCAGCGGACACAGAGAAACCCACCCGGACCGGCCCCACAGCCCGTCCATCTCCGCAGAGCGAGGATAACAATGGAAGAACGCCTCCCGGACAGATACAGAGGCCGCAGCAGTCTGGACAAACCACGACACCACAACCTTTGGGACAGACCGCAACACCACGGCGACGCGTGCAGACCGGGGCGCCCCCCGGTCCCGCCTCACCAACTATGAAGCATGAAGAGGAAGCATCTCCCGTGGAGCAAGCGTCTCCCACCCGAGAAGCGGAGGCGACGGGGAAAATGGAACCTACCACACAGTCAGTTCCCAGAGAGATGCCACAGGGCAGCGAGCAGAAGGCTCCCATAACCGCAACGGTCCCCACAGGCGAACTGCCACCGTTTCAAGGTCCCGGACCTCCCGGACCTGTCGATGGACGCGGAAGTGAACCCTGAAGGTGAACATGTAAGGGGCGTGTGCCCGGTATAACTACAAGGACGACGGATAAAGTTCACTCCTACCCTATCCCTTGTGTCAGGGACCTTTGAGCCAGCGGCGGCGAAGGATAACATCCCATCTACATTCAAGGCATCGACATCTTTTTTTTTGCCGGCAGCAGCCCAAAGGCCCGCATGAGCCTGCAAAACTGGAACTTGACACATCCCCCCTGCCAATGTTATAATGGTTTCACTTGATGGTAAGTCTGGAATGAGGGTCCAGGCTCGCGAAAAAGTGGTCGCTTCATCGTACTGGTCACCCCGATCTTCTAATCTTCCATTCGATGCGCCTTTTTTGCATCTGCATGTACCTTTGAAATTGCTACTCTACTACTATGTATTTCCCCAGAGTATCGTTAGGATAATTGATGGAGTAAAAAGTGGACATCGCTGAACTAGCAAACAAAACGATGGATGAACTACAGGAGATGGCCCGCGAGGAAGAGATCGTGGGTTACAGTCGTCTTAACAAACAGGATCTCATCTTTCGGCTCTTGGAGCAAAAGGCCGAAAAGAAGGGCTACTCGTTTGGTGGCGGTGTCCTGGAAGTCGTCCCCGATGGGATAGGCTTTTTGCGGCGCGATCATATGCTGCCCGGTTCCAACGATATATACGTGTCCCAATCGCAGATCCGGCGTTTCAACCTGCGCACGGGAGATATGGTACTGGGACAGGTGAGACCCCCCAAAGAGTCCGAAAAATACTTTGGCCTCTTGCGTGTGGAGGCCATCAACGGGGTGAATCCGGAAGAGGCTAAAGACAGGGTACATTTCTCGGACCTGACGCCCATATTCCCGCAGAAACAATTCACGTTGGAGACCAGACCCGACGTGTTCGCCACGCGGCTCATCGATATGTTGGCCCCCATTGGACGGGGACAGCGAGGCCTCATCGTCTCCCCACCCAAGGCGGGCAAGACCACCATTCTGAAGCAAATTGCCAACGGCATCACGGGCAATTATAATGATGTGGAGTTGCTGGTGGTGCTTATCGGAGAGCGTCCCGAGGAGGTGACGGACATGGAACGCTCCGTCGAGGGCGTGGTGGTAAGCTCCACATTCGACGAAAAGGTGGAAGCCCACACCCGGGTGGCCGAGATAACTCTCGAACGCGCCAAACGCCTGGTGGAGATGGGACGGGATGTGGTCATCCTCATGGACAGTCTTACACGGCTCGCTCGCGCTTACAATCTCATTGTACCACCCAGTGGAAGGACGTTGTCCGGCGGTATCGATCCTGCAGCCGTCTACCCCCCGAAAAAGTTCTACGGGGCAGCCCGAAACATCGAGGAGGGTGGTAGCCTGACCATCATCGCCACGTGCCTGGTGGATACTGGCAGCCGTATGGACGACATCATCTACGAGGAGTTCAAAGGAACGGGCAATATGGAGTTGCATCTCAGCCGGCGCCTGGCGGAACGTCGCATCTTCCCCGCCATCGATACTCAGCGCTCCGGCACGCGGCGCGAGGAACTGTTGTTGGAACCAAAAGTGCTCAACCGGGTGTGGACGTTGCGACGCATGATCGATCAGGTAGGCTCACTGGAGTCCATGGAGGGCATACTCGATCGGCTTCGCAAAACGCGCTCCAACGCCGATTTCCTGGCCACCTTACATCAACCCTAATTCATAATCGATAATGGAAATGGACGTGACATCTTCCGAGGACGAACGGACGACAGACGACACTCCATCATCGCTCCCTTTCCTTCCAAAGAACGCTGGAAGGATATTCGAGCATCTCCCCCCTCCTTTGCAGGGCCTGATGCACCTCCTATTGATCCTTCTTCTCGTGTTCTCGATCCACGATGTGGTACCGGTGGATTTCCCCGTCGCCCTGGGCAGGCCCCTTATCTCCCTGAGTTCTATATCCACGGCAAGGGGAAGTAACACCGCCTTTGAGGATGTGGAAGAAGCCGAGAGCTCTCGTTATCTTCGCGCCAGGGCGGTTCCGTTTACAAGCGACGTTATGCGCGAGTCCCTGCCCATGGGAGAGCCCGAGCAAAAAGTACGCACCTCCGTATTCACCTACACGGTGCAGGAGGGAGATTCGGTCCTTAGCATTGCCCAGGAATTCAATCTGGAGGGCGATAGCATTCTGTGGGCGAACGAGGAACTGGCCAATAATCCCGACTTTCTCCGCCTGGGCCAGGAACTGAACATCCTGCCCATCGACGGCGCTTATCATACGGTGGCCAGTGGCGAAACCGTGGAGAGCATCGCCAAAGAGTACGAGGTGGAACCATCAGCCATCACGGGCTATGCGGGCAACGCCCTGGAACCCTCTTATGAACTGAAACAGGGAGATAAACTGATCATTCCCGGTGGGGTCAAACCCTATGAACCGCAACAAGTGCCGCAACGTCAAACCACCCAAAGGGTCACCACACCGAAGGATGCCCAAAAGGGCTCGGGGGCCTTTGCCTGGCCCATGAGCGGGCGTATCACTCAAAAGTTCTGGTCTGGACATCAGGCCATAGACATCGGAGCACCACAGGGTACGTCCATCGTGGCCGCCGATGCAGGACACGTGGTTGTATCTCAGGATAGCAACGTGGGATATGGTCGCATGCTCATCATCGATCACGGGAATGGGTATGAGACCCTCTATGCCCACCTCAGTGCCTCCTTTGTGGAGGTGGGCTCCTCTGTATCCGGGGGGCAACTCATCGGTCACTGCGGTAGCACGGGATATAGTACAGGACCACACCTCCACTTTGAGATCATGAAGAACAATGTACGTCAAAATCCCATGGTCTACTTGCCCTAGGATCTCGACCAGAATGGTATGAGGTATCTGTGAAACGTCGTTTATGTGTGCTCCTGTTCGCTGTTCTTGTACTCGTCGTGGGTCACGCTGGCGTCGGGGCAACGGACGGGGGCAATACAAGGGCATCCCCCAATCTCCTGACCAATCCGGGATTTGAGGATGAATTCACCCCTCAGGAGGATCCATATACTGGCGCGCTGGCGAACGAGTTGGGCGTCGCCGTGGGCTGGGAACCCTGGTACGATAACGATCCGGGATGTCCTTCCTACGATCCACAATGTGAGGACCCCGATTGGTACAATGTACGCCCCGAATACAAGGCTGAGGAGAGCACATCTCGCGTGCGCTCTGGCAACAAGGGTCAAAAGTTTTTTACCACTTATGGCACACACACAGCGGGATTCTACCAGACGGTGGAGGTACCAGCCGACTCATGGGTGCGCTTTTCCATCTGGACACAGGTCTGGTCCAGCAACAGGGATGCTCCGGAACATTCCTTCCTGCCCGGCTACTATCGTCTATCCGTGGGCATCGATCCCACGGGAGGTAAGGATTGGCAATCGGAGGATATCCTCTGGAGCGAACCCACGGTGCGCCATGATGCCTGGGTGCAATTACAGGTCGAGGCGTACGCCGAAGCGGAGGAGATCAGCGTCTGGACGCGAGGCGCACCCATATGGGCCGTCAAACACAACGACAGTTACTGGGACGATGCAGAGTTGATCGTCCTGGAAGAAACGCCCCAACCGACGCCCACCCCCTCCCCAACCGACACGCCCCATCCCACCCCTGCAGATCACACGCCAGACCTGTGCTGGGGCTGGGACACGATCTGGAAAGACGGGTTTGAGAAAAGCGAACTGGCCGACTGGAGTCAGGACCCAGAGGAAGGGAACATAGAGACAGAGGCGGGTGCGCTATGGTTGCGAAATGGCTCTGCGCCCCATCAAGCCTTCCCCCTGGCCTGGAGCGAGCATTTCTGGCCGGCTGAGGAGGAACTATGCCTATCCTTCCGCTTTGCCTACGAGAACGTCACGGTCTATGGTAGCACCATCGGCGTGGGTTCGGCCCCTTATGATGGGAAACGCACCCTCGCTGGCGCGGAGGGCGTTGAAAGATTCGAGGAAATTCTGCGCAGCCGCTACCACACCCACGGGTCTGACGTGGAGTTGACCCCTGACGACGTACAATGCACCATCGACAAGGAGATCGAGGGCATAGAGGACATCCTGCGCATCCATCACCGCCAGGAGGAATACAGCGTACAACTTTTGGATGAAACGGTATGGCAGGGAACACCCGGTGATGAGGCATGGCACGACCTATCTTTGGAGATCACGGGGCCAATCTATACCGTATACGTGGATGGCACTAGGGTCGGAAGCGGAACGTCCCACTGGCGCCCTGGCAGCCTGTACTTGGGCAATCCCACAGTTGCCTGGAGCAGCGGTCGGTGGACAGAAGTGGCCATCGACGATGTACGCCTGGAACGCTGCAAATCAAAGACACCCCCACGCCTGCCCCTGATCATGCGAGGTTAAAGCGTTCTCGTATCCATCATCTTTACCGATCCCATCCCACGTCCACGATCATCCCTGGTTTTTTATGCCCACCTGTGCCGGCGCCAAATATCTTGCTGCCATTCCGTGGCGGGGAGATGATGTTACCGCAATCTCCTCTGGATAAGACCACCCCTTCTTCTGGAACTCTACTGTGCAGGCGACTTATCGGTAGGCGTGCTGCTGGACATCGGTGAAGACGTGCTCGATGGTGCGGAGGTCGGCGTCCACGTCGCCGACGGCGTGTCCGTGAAAATGGCTGTCACCGTCTCTGTGGGAACGAGGGTCGACGTGTCCGTGGGCTGCGGCGTCGCCGTATAGGTCGCGGTGGGGCTGGGCGTGACCACCGTCGGCGTGGGAGTAAGCGTGGGTGAGGACGTTGGCGTGGCCGTAGGCGTGGGAGAAGGCGTCGGGGTGGGATTTTCCAGGGTCGCCACCTCCCGCGTCCGGTAGCGATAGCCATGTCCGTCGACCACCACCAACCGCAGGGTATAGGTGCCATTTTTCAAACCACGCGTGTCCCAACGGCACAGCACACCATCCACCACCGGCGCCTTTATCTCTGGCGTAATACGCTCCCATCTTTCAGGATCGGTGCCCCATCCCCGTTCCACCATATAGTAGGCAAAATCGGAAATCTCGGTCGAACCACGGACCTGGACCACGCCCTCCAGAGGAGCGGAAAAGGAGTGCAGGGATACACGAGCGGGCAGATCATGAAGAGAACAGGTCTCCCGCGGCGGCACGTTAAATCCCTGCTCCTGTGCCCATTCATCCCACGCGGGCCCATAATCCTCATACGCCCTCTCCACCACACTCTCCTCTGGACAGAATTCGGTGGCCAGTTTTCCCGTGACGCCGCATATCTTTAGCCGGGTATGTACGGTGCAGGACGGCGGCACGTTGTCATCCAAAAAGATCTCCATGCGGGGCGGCGGGCAGCGGTTCGTGGGTTTCTCGCCGGATATAGGGCAGACCTCCTCCTCTACCAGGCCCTCGGGTCGCACAAAGTCGGGCTGGGGTTCCGAGCCCAGGGCGGTCTCCATGAAATCGTGCCAGATGGGCGCCGCGCCCTGATTGCCAGAGACCCTGTCCATAGGCGTATTGTCGTTGTTACCGACCCAGACGCCTGTGGCCAGCCTCGGCGTGTAGCCGATGGTCCAGCTGTCACGGTACTCGTCGGTAGTGCCCGTCTTGGCCGCCGAGGGGAAAGAGAGACGCAGGGGACTGTTAGCGCCAAAGGCCCGTGTGCGGGCCTCGTTATCGGCAAGGATGTCCGTGAGAAGATATGCATGGCGGGGATCCACCACCTCCGGCATCTCGGGGGTAGTTTCGGGCATGATCACCTGCCCCTGCTGATCCGTGATATAGAGGAGGGTCTGGGGTGTGACGCGACGCCCACCGTTGGCCAGCGCGCTATAGGCGGCGGTCATTTCCAGCAGGGTAACATCGCCGCCTCCCAACGCGAGGGAAAGACCATAGTCCTCACGAACAAGGGAACGAATGCCCAGGCGCGAGGTCAGTTCCAACAGGGCGGGCAACCCGACCTCATGAAGAGTATAGACGGCCGGAATGTTGCGAGAGCAGGCCAGGGCGGTACGAAGCGACACCGGCCCCCATTCCTCGTGATCGTAGTTGGTGGGCTTGTAGGGTGGATTGGCCCCGTCGGGAAAGGTCTGTTCCAGATCCATGAGCATGGTGCCCGCGGTCCATCCCCGCTCCAGGGCAGCGAGGTAGGTGAAAGGTTTGATGGCGGATCCCGGCTGCTGCGGGCGCGTGGCCACGTTAACCTGCCCATCTATGGTGCTATCATAAAAGTCCACGCTGCCCAGCATGGCCAGCACCTGCCCCGTATCAGGATCCATGGTCACGAGGGCGGCGTTCGTGGCTCCTCGCGCGGATAGTTCTGTGATGTGCTCCTGGGCGATCTCTTCCGCCAGCCGCTGTGTTTCCATATCCAGCGTGGTGTATACCTGCAGACCGCCATTATAGAGGCGTTCCGTTCCGTAGAGATCCTCCAACTCTTGACGGATGTGGGTGACCATATGCGGCGCCCGCATGACGATATCCTGGGGGTTGAGGTTCAACGGTTCCGCATCAGCCGCCTGCTCCTGTGCGCGCGTGATGTACCCCTCCTCCCGCATCAGGCGCAACGCCGTCCTGCGCCGCGCCAGGGCCACCTCAGGATTGGTGTAAGGATCATACCGCGCGGGAGATTGCAAAAGACCGGCCAAAAGGGCCGCCTCGGCCAGATCCAGATCCTCTACTTTCTTGCCAAAATAGGTCTCGGCAGCCGCTCCTATCCCGTAGGCCAGGTTGCCAAAATAGACCTCGTTCAAGTACACCTCCAGGATCTCGGTCTTGGAATAGCGTCGCGTGATCTCGGCCGAGAGGATGGCCTCCTTCACCTTGCGCGACAGCTTGCGCTCGCTGGTCAGGAACAAATTTTTGACCAACTGCTGCGTGATGGTGCTTCCCCCCTGCACGATCTCCCCGCTACGCAGGTCGACATAGAGGGCACGGGCGATGGCGAGGGGGTTGACTCCAGGATTGGAGAAAAAGGTGGCATCCTCGGTGGCCACCACAGACTCCACAACGACGTCGGGAATCTCTTGAAAGTCCACCACGGTGCGTCTGCCGTGCAGGGGATCAAAGATCTCGAACAACAATTCTCCGTGGCGGTCGTAGATTTTGGTGCTTTTGAAGGGTGTGGTTCGTTCATAGAGTTCACGAGGCGAGGGAAGGGAGGTGCCATAATAGGCGTACACGCCCAACGCCGACACCGTAGCCAGCAGCACCACAAAGAGAACGATCAACACTCCTAACACCACGCCGCGCAAGATCAGGTGGCCCAGGCTCCTATCCCGACCACCAGTCAGGGTCTCGCGAATCGGCGGGAGGGGCTCCCAGGAAGGACTGTCCTTCAAATTTACAGGGCCGGTCCCCCTATTATGGGATGACATACTGCTCTTCTCTCTCCTCGACAT
>JBKHJO010000130.1:0-2536 GCA_046538105.1 Anaerolineales bacterium
CTCCTGGTCTTCCAGGAGAACGAGATCACCGAGCACCATATCTATCGCCGCCTGGCCAAGCGCGTCAAATCGCCACAGAACAGCCACGTCCTGACCAAGATCGCCGCCGAGGAACGCCGCCACTATGACGACTGGCGCAGATATAGCGGCGAGGAGGTCAAGCCCAACCGCTGGAAAATATGGAAATACGACCTGATCAGCCGTCTCCTCGGCTTTACCTTTGCCGCCAAACTGATGGAGAGGGGCGAGGAGACCGCCCAGGAGAACTATGGCGCCCTCATCGAGGCCATCCCCGAGGCGGAGAGGATCATGCAGGAGGAGAACGAACACGAGGAGGCCCTGCTGGACATCCTGGACGAGGAGCGTCTGCGCTACACGAGCTCCATCGTGCTGGGCCTCAACGACGCCCTGGTGGAGCTCACGGGGGCCCTGGCCGGGTTCACCCTAGCCCTGCAGGACACGGCTCTCATCGCCCTGACGGGGCTGATCACGGGCATCGCGGCGGCCCTCTCCATGGGCGCCTCCGAGTACCTCGCCACCAAGTCGGGGGAGGATGCAGGCAAGCACCCCGTACGTGCCTCGCTCTACACCGGTGGCGCCTATATCATCACCGTCTTTCTCCTCATCCTGCCCTATTTGCTGCTCAACAACTACTACCTTTGCCTGGCCTGCACCCTGGCCATCGCTGTTGTTGTTATCGCCTTTTTCAACTATTACATGTCCGTGGCCACCGACATACAGTTCAAGGAGCGCTTTCTGGAGATGGCGGGGGTGAGCCTGGGCGTGACCGGCCTGAGTTTCGTCATCGGCTTTCTCGTCCGCATCTTTTTGGGGGTGGATGTGTGAGAATTGCTGCGCAATTCTTTATATTCCCGCAGACGTAGGTCGGAAAGCCGTTCCGACCGCGACGCAAGGCTGAGAAAATAGATAGGGTACTCGAGGCGCATCCACTAGGAGGGAAAAGTCCATGATTTTACCTCAACATCCTGATCAGATGAGCGATCAAAAGCTCAAAGAGTGGATTCAAGGATTAGTCAATCGTGAGACGCCAGAATCCATCTTTTTGGACTACAAACAGACTTTGAAGATCGATACACGTTCTGACAAACGCGAGCTGGCAAAGGACGTATCTTCCTTTGCCAATGAGCGAGGCGGTGTTATCTTGTACGGCATTCCAGAGGAGAAAAATGGCTCGGGCGAACCCATCCCGACAAAGCCTGTAGGGATGGTTCCTATTTCAGAAGCGTCGCAAATTGTCGAAAATGTCCTGGTCGACACATTGACCCCTACCTTACCAGAAACGAGAATCCGGGAAATCCTGTGGGAGGAGCCCTCTAAAAAGGTGGTGTATCTGGTATGGCATCCAAAAAGCTGGGAAGCGCCACATATGATCCACGCTTACGGCGAGCACCGCTATTATCGAAGGGGGAATTATAGAGCGGTTGTGATGGAAGAAAACGAAGTGGAGAGTCGTTACGTCCAACGCCAGAGACGTCGTGTGCTGGCGACAGAGTTTCTCTCTGAAACGGACTTTGGGGAGGCGCTTTTCGATTCGGAAGAGCAGATGCTACGCCTTGTTGTGTGTCCGGCTTTCCCATTCGCGGACCGCATCGATTTTTCTAACGAGAACTGGCGCAACTGGCTGATGCGAAACGATTCGTCATGGAAACCTTTTGTGCGTGGTGTACGATTACACACTCAATTCAATCTGGGCGAACAAAATACGATGAAGGAGACTCGATTGTTCCATAATGGAGCCGTGAGCTTCTGCTCTAGCGATGCTATGTTTGAAAGAAATCTAATCCTCGCGAACTGGTTTCGGACACACCTCCATAACTTGCTAGACTTAATCGGTGAGTTCTATGGCTCGGCCGCCATGGCTGGCGAGGTGCTGTTCGACATAGCTTTTTTCAACGTAAAGGGATTCAGGTTTGACTCCCAAACGAAATTTCCATCTGACTCGGAGAAGTTGACGACCGATACTCTGCAATTTCAGTTAAGGACTAGTGCAACAAGTCTTATGACCGAGGATAGACGGGAGGATTTTGTGCAACGATCTGTAGATCGCTTGGCACAGTGTTTTGGCATTTGGGACCTCTAAATTGAATAGTGTATGTATTATATGCGAACCGTGCATGGCGCGTGTGCGGGAAATACGTGGGGAAGAGCATCTCTCCGCGCAGGGCTAAAGCCACAGCGCTACCAAGTTACGCCCTCTGAAGAGGCCTTCCGGGGTTTTCAAGACACCGTTGTTTCGTTTATGATATGCATATGTCCGATGAGTCCCATTCATGGAACGCAGCTAGGTAGCATGGGCACTTTATGCCTGTGCGGTCGACGCAGGGAGAGCCCGTTCCGCGTAGGGCTTAAGGCCCTACGCTACATGGGTACCTACGGTGCCCCGTTGCGCCCCATCAATGGGGCTTTTTGAGACTGTTGTTTGTGATTATGATAAACCTATGGTCGAAAAGCCCCGTTGACGGGGCGTAGCTAGGTAGCCCTGGCGTTAACGCCTGGGTGGCGGGCGGGGGCCAGC
>JBKHJO010000064.1:0-11717 GCA_046538105.1 Anaerolineales bacterium
GGTGGACGATCAGGGGGGTCGTCGCTACGACGAGAGGGTCTTGAGGGGTACAGATTTCGCCCACAGCGAAAGATATGAGGATTTTCGTCTCGACCTGACCTACGATAGCATGGTGCCCACCTGCAGCGACCCGGAGAGGAAGGATGGGTTGGAATTTCGCACCTGGTTCAGCAGTGCGGGAGACCTCTATCTGGATCGCGTGGCCGTATTTGACCACCCGCAGTCCGTGACGTCTGGTATGGATATAAAATGGAATGTGCTCCCGGTGGAGGGCGCGCAAGAGGTGATCGTGCGTTTTTTGGACGAGGACGGGAACGGATACGATCAGGTGGTAACAGTTAACGTGGACATGAGTGAGCCCCAGTGGTCATCCTATGGTTCTCGCGGCGCCATGGTGCAGGATGCCCTCTCGGGGCTGGATACCGCTAGCGCCGCCTGGTCCAACTCACATGATGGAAAGACGATGTGGAGTAAGTGGCAGACGTTATCCCTGACGACCTCGCCCGGTATCACAGAACCCCTGGAACTGACGGCCCCTCCCGAGGCAAAGGACTATGTGCGATTTCGTATCCAGGATATGGCGGGAAATGAGACCGAGAGCGATCCCATCGTCCTGGCGCCACCTACGGAGACATGGTTCCCCCTCATTTTCAAGAGGGATGGGAAGTGATGTCAGCGGCCGGGGATGCGCAGTTCCTGTCCCGGCTGAAGTGCTTCTGGGGCCCGTAGCGTGTCCCTGTTCGCCTCCCACACGGCCTCCCAGGAGACCTCGAACTTTTGCGCGATGCTGTAAAGGGTATCCCCCTTTTGTACGGTATAAGAGCGCATATCGTCTCCAGGTTTTGTGGGCGTCACGATGGCGGGGAACAGGATGTCATCGGGACTGGCGGGCGTGACGGTGGTATCCGCCGGGGTTGAGGGGGGTGTCTCAGGCGGGGGGGATGCTGAGATATCTATTGGCGTCAGGGTCTGGCCAAGGCGTACATCCAGTTCCTGGTTGGCCTGCAGGTCCACCGACTGCTCGCCCATGGAGACATTGACCACACCATCGTACACGGCCACATAGACGTGATTCTTGTCCAGCAGGTTACATTCAAAGATGGTACCCCGCGCCTCGACGGTGGCCACGCGCGTCTCGATAGTGAAGCGCATTCCTTTGAACAACATATGTCTGATACGCGTCAGGGTTTCGCCCCCGTGCAATGCCAGCGTGGCTACCAGGGCGCGTGAGATCGGGCTCTGATGCAGTTCCAGGATGGTCAATTCCGTCTCGTCCCCCAGTTCCACCGTCTCACCGCTGACAAAGGTCAACTTGGCCTTGCCCCCGGCGGTCGTCTGTACGCCGTCGCCGCTCTGGAGGGTGGCCTTTTTCCCCTCTTCTAGAGGGGGATCTGTCCCCGCGTCCGCGCGGGTGACGGTGGCCTGCCCGTCCAGCACTGTCAGCGTCGCCGTCGTGGGTATGGGTTTGTTGCGCTGCTGCAACCAGTTAAAGGCCCCCAGCACGGCGATGACGGCCACGACAAAGAGGAGGATGGATATCGTTCGCCGATTAGAGTTATCTCCCCCGGATATGTAAGACATCTGGCCTCCTGGTATGGGAAGCGGACAGCGTGAAGGGCAAGGGCGTCCGGATCAGGGGCGATTGGCAGTGCCAGCGTTCGTATTCCGCCACACAACCCTCTTTGAGGTGCGCCCACTGTCCGATACGCTGCATACCCGTTTCTTCCTCCAGTGATCTGTCAAAGCCTATTTTTTTCCCCTCTTTCGGGCAAAGATGAGGGTCGTCTAAAGATGAGGGTCGTCTCGCCCGCGGCGTCGTCGATCTCCAGGCGGCCGTCCATCACGCGATAGGTGGCGGCATTCCGCAGGGCCTCTATATAGGCTGCTTCCTGCTCCATGATGCCCTCGGGCTTTGAACAGTCTTGCACGGTCACGGCAAGCTGATTAATCTCCAATGTGCCCCTGCCCGTCGCCTCATATTTGCCACTATCGGGTCCGCCGCCATAGTTATTGCAGGTCATCGACCCGCCGAGATAGTCCTCTTTGAAGTACAGCGTGATCTCGGTGTCCTCGATGAGATCCTTCCCCTTTAGCGAGATGAGGGTCCATTCGGTGTCGATGAGATCGGTCGCCCTGCCGGGGCCACAGCCGCTCAGGATCGACGTGCCCAGGACGAACGCCAGTGCCAGACAGAACAGCCTGCATCGCATTTTCCTCCCCATGTTAAATTTCTTTGCTCTCATGAAGGAGGTCTCAATCATCCCCCGCCAGCCACTCCCCCACCTCTTCTGCGATGGACTTTGTGGGCACGTCCTGAGCGTCGAACCAGTGGATGGCGGGGTCGGAAGGTTTAAACCAGTTGTACTGCTGGCGCACGATGCGGTGCGTGCGCGTCTTGATCGATTCGACGGCCTCGTCCAGGGGCACCTCGTCACGCAGATAGCGTCCGATCTCGGGGTAGCCCACGGCGGACATGGAGGGCAGATCAAAGTCGTATCCCCGCTCCAGCAGATCTTCCACCTCCTGTACGAGCCCCTCCTCGATCATGCGGTCCACCCGCGCATCGATTCGCGCATAGAGATCGGGGCGGGGCATGGTGAGCCCTATCTTGAACACGTCGTAATCAGGCGGTTCCCTTTTCTGCAGTTCGGAGATGGGCGTTCCCGTCTCCTCATAGACTTCCAGGGCGCGGATGACCCGCCGCACGTTGTTAACATCGATGCTCTCAGCCGACTCGGGATCCACTTTCCGCAGGCGCTGATGAAGGACCTGTGGGCCGAGGCGCTCCGCCCTATCTTTGAGACGGCGTCGGAGTTCCTGGTTGGGCGGCACCTCGGGGATGGTCCAGCCCTCCAGTATTGCCCTCACGTACAGCCCCGTGCCCCCCACCAGCATGGGCAGCCTGCCGCGCTCCCAGATGTCGCGGATGGCGTGGGTGGCCAGCCGTTTATAGTGGGCGAGGGTGAGTTTCTGGTCCGGATCCACCACGTCGATGAGGTGGTGGGGGACGGCGGCACGCTGCTGCGGGGTGGCCTTGGCCGTGCCGATGTCCATATAGCGGTAGATCTGCCGCGAATCCGCAGAGATGACCTCGCCGTCGAAGCGCTTTGCCAGGTCGATGGACAGGGCCGTCTTGCCCACGGCAGTGGGCCCCACGATCACCAAGAGTTTGACGTTTTTCATAGTTGTTGAAATCCGTCCTCCCGATTATTCCACACCGACTCCCGGTATGAGGTTGAGGCGTCCCACCCGGTTTTGCATATCCAGTTCGATGGCCACCAGATCCAGCCGCCAGTTGACCTTGTCTATCCCGTGTTGAGCCAGGTACGTTCGGGCCAGGTCGTTCAGGCGCGCGATCTTGTTTTCCGTCAACCCATCCTCGGGGAGGCCACTGGCGTGGCCGTGGCGTGTTTTGACCTCCACAAAGACCCAGCATGGCCCGTCCCGACAGACAATATCCACCTCGCCCCGGGCGCAGTACCAGTTGCGTTCCACAATCTCGTAACCGCGCTTTACCAGGGCCTGGGTTGCCAGGGCCTCGCCCAGGCGACCTACCTCTTTGGCATTTTCCATGGGCCCTCCCCCCCTTTGATGATGGACAAAGCCATCACCATTCCGCCGCTTATTCTAGTGTAACCCCGAGCATAGGGCAACTGTCTACGCGCCGTTTGACCTGAGGATTGTTACAGAGCATACTTGGGATACAGAAAAGAAGTATCAGCGTCCCCTCCTCAAGAGTTGGAGGGGCGCATTAGCGTATCTGGGAGGCTGTTATTCATGACCGTATTCAGCGGCGGATATACCGGGCGTATGCTGCGCGTGGATCTCGACTCGCATACCATCAGCATGGAGGAGACACCCGACGTGGAGACGTGGCTGGGTCCCCGAGGGTGGAACGCCCTCATCGGTTGGCGGGAGGTGGGGCCCGACGTGGGGCCCTTTGACGCCGAGAACCGACTGGTCTTCTCGGTGGGCCCCCTGGTGGGCACCTCGGCGCCCACGGCGGGACGCACCACCGTCTCCAGCGTCATGCCCAGAGGCTATCCCCAGCCCGTGTGGTCCACGGCGAGCATGGGGGGATATTGGGGCGCCGAACTAAAGTATGCGGGCTATGATGGCGTCATCGTGCAGGGTCAGAGCGATGAACCCGTCTATCTGCTGATCGAGGATGATGAGGTACATCTGGAGGATGCGCGCGATCTTTGGGGCGCGGGCGTCTTTCGTACTCAGCAAGAGATCAAGGACAGGCATGGTGGCGACTGTCAGATCGCCGCCATCGGCCCGGCGGGAGAGAATCGGGTCCGCTTTGCCAGCATCATCCATCGGCTGTCCAACGCCGTGGGCAACGGCGGCCTGGGGGGCGTCATGGGCGCCAAGGGACTCAAGGCCATCGCCATCCGGGGCACGCGAGGTGTGGAAATCGCAGAGCCAGAGGAGTTTCTCGAGGCCGTCTCCTACGTGTGGAATCTGGTCAGGGGCGGGCTATCCGGCATGGGGCAGGCCGAGGGTTATCCCCTGGTCGCCTGCACCCAGGGCTGCTCCGTCAGGTGTGGCACGAGCATACGCCGCTGTCCCGCAGCGCACGAGGGGGATCTGCCCGTCAAGATGCAGAAATGTAATAATGGGGCCTGGGCGACTGGCTCCCATCCCGAATACGAAGGCGTTTTCGTCGACGGTCAGGAACTTTACATCCCGCGTCCGCCAGGGATGGGCGAGGCAGGGCTGGACGTCAGCAACCTAGTCGAGGATATGGGGTTTACCAGTTGGGCCTATTCCACATGGTACCGCTATTTCGCTGGCCTGAGAGAACTGGGCATCGAGGCGATCGACGGCCACCGTTTCGACCTGGAGAATCCAGAGTGGTGGCGCAGATGGATCCTGGACGTGGCCCATCGGGAAGGACTGGGGAACGAATATGCGGAGGGCCTGGCGCGCTTTTACGACAAACACGAGGTAGGCCCCCGCTATCTGGCCGACTTTATCGAGTCCTCTGGCAGCCGGGGACACGCCTGGCATCGCGAGGGGCGGGCTCTGGAGCCCCATCCCAGTCCGTTCTGGGAGTACTCGGCCCTCCTTTACGCCGTGGCCACCCGCGACGTGACCCCCAGTACACATGGGTTCTTTTTCCTGAACGGTCTTTACGGTTATCCCGACGCACCCAAGGATCCCTCAGAGATATCCCCCGCCCTGCAGGAACTGGCGGAGATGATCTATGGCGCGCGAGAGGCCGTCTATCCCGGCGATGAATACGTGGAGCACGTGACCACATGGCACCAGCACCGGGCCATCATCAAGGATTCCCTGTCCGTCTGCGACTGGATCTTTCCCGTCACACGGCGCACCTTTGCCAGTGACAAGGAGCGCGAGGAAGCATTGGCAGAGGGGGGCGGGGCCATCTATGGCGATATCGCGGCGGAGGCGGTCATGTACCGTCCCTGTACCGGCATTCCCCTCAGCATAGCCGAGATGGAGCGGCCCATTGCCGAACGCATCTTTAACCTGGAGCGCTGCCTGGATATCAGGAACTATGGCCGCTCTCGGACCAGCGACGAGGAGGTCATCACGCACTATCAGTGGTCGGAGAAAACGGACGGCACCCACATCAGCGAGGACGCCGAGGAGTTCCGCCAACTGCTGGAGCGCTACTATGCGCTGCGAGGATGGGATGAGGAGACGGGCTGGCCCACGCGGGAGAGACTGGAGGAACTGGGGCTGGAGGACGTGGCCGAGGAGATGGCTCTTTTGGACAGACTCCCCCGTTCCTCCTGAGCGGCGTTCAGGCTTCGATGCGGACTTTATATCTATTCTCTATGAGACGCAGGCCGAACCCGGGATCGTCCCCGGCCGTCAGATAACCGTCCGTGGGCACTGGCTCGCCGGCAAAGATGGATTGTGCTGCCTCCCCCTCTGTGAGGGTCAGCCCCTCGGCCAGGGGGCAGTTCTCATGGCTGAGGATAAAGTGAAGCGACCAAGCCATGCCTCCCCGGTGGGGCATGATGGGGATGTCGTACTGCGCGGCCAGATCGGAGATCTGGAGGAGTTCGCTCAGCCCGCCCGTCCAGCGGATGTCCGGCTGGATGATGTCGGCCCCCTCGGCTTCCAGGAGGTGCCGAAAGGCGTAGCGCGTGTAAAAGTGCTCGCCCGTGGCGATGCGGGTGGCATCGATTTCCCGTCGTAACCGGTTATATCCCGCCAGATTATGCGGTGGGAGGGGTTCCTCGATAAAGGCGACGTCGTACGGCGCCAGGATATGCGCCATCTCCATGGTGTACTCGACATCCCACGTGCAACCACAGTCGATCATGAGATCCATGTGGGAGCCGATCTGCTCGCGGGCCGAGGCGATAAAGGCCTCGTTCTTTCGCCTTCCTTCCCGGCCGTCCAGGGGGCCATAGGGGGCGCCGAACTTGACTCCCGCAAAGCCCTGCTCCCTGGCCCACGACGGGTCGCGGTTGGTTACATAGACGGGGACGCGCTCCTTTCGCTTTCCTCCCAGCATCTCATGGATGGGTTCGCCCGCCCGCTTTCCCCGCAGGTCCCAGAGGGCCAGGTCGACGCCGCTCATGGCCATGAGCACGATGCCCGCCTGGCCGTAGCGCAGGGTGGCGCGGTACATCCTCTCCCATAGAACCTGAATCCGGGCGGGCTCCTGTCCCACGAGCAGGGGTTTGAGATAGTGATCTATCACATGGGCTCCCGGCCGACCTCCTCCACCCAGCCCCAAGCCCACCAGTCCCTCATCGGTCTCGATCTCCACCAGGACGGAGCCGGGTGTGCGCGGTTTATAGCCCGGGGCCATCTCCTGTGTCCTATCGTCGTCGCCGATACGGGTACCGTGTGCCTCGGGGCGGGACCAGAGGGCCCTTTCCAGCAGCACGGTGGTGCGTATGTCGGTGATCAGCATGATTACGAGACCCTTTCCCTCTTTGACACAGAGACCGCAAAATATTAATATACTTGCCTGTTGCCCGTCGCCCACTATTCTAGTCGGCTCGAGAGGCATGTCAACGAAGGATGCCCTCTTGTACCCCCTTTTTTTTTGCTACGCACAGGTGCAAAAGGGGAATATTGAGACATGTTCCCCAGATTGTTCCCCGCGCTGGAATCGACACACCGGGAGGGATTGTCTATCCGGCTAAAAAGGGCATGGGATCATGCGCGGGATGCAAAGATGACAAAAAAGGAGAAGTTTGGCACAGACCACTACCACAAATTGTACAGAGGATTCCACGACAAATAGGCGTTACAGTCCTCTCGTGAACGAACTGCCCATCTACTATGGATGGGTAATCATGGTGGCCGCCATCGTTGGCCGCATCATGACCAGTCCGGGACAGACCTATACCGTCTCCATCTTTATCGAGCATTTTATCGACGATCTGGGTGTCAGTCGCTCCTTGGCAAGTACCCTTTATTCCATCGGCACCTTTGTGGGGGCATTAAGTTTGCCCTTTGTGGGACAGCAACTCGATCGGCACGGGCCCCGGGTGATGGCGGGGGTGATAACGGGGCTTTTTACTCTGACCTGTGTCTATATGGGTTTTGTGCAGGGACCCATTATGCTCGGTCTCGGATTTATCCTCTTGCGCATGTTGGGCCAGGGCAGCCTGTCCATGATCAGCACGAATGTGATCAACCGCTGGTGGGTACAGAGACGGGGAACCATCGTGGGGATCGCTGGTGTCCTGTCGTCCGTATTGGGGAACGGTCTCTTTCCCTCACTGGTACATGGCCTGATCGGTCGCTTAGGGTGGCGTTTCAGTTACCCCCTGTTAGGGGGACTGGTCGCCGTGGTGATGTTGCCAGTGGGATTGATCTTTTACCGGAGCCAACCGGAGGCGTATGGCCTGGAGCCCGATGGTGCCCTGGAGAGCGAGGGTAAGGCGAGAAGGATCGGGCAGGAGGTGGAGGAGAATTGGACGCGGTCCGAGGCCGTGCGTACGGCCGCCTTTTGGAGCGCGGGGCTGGGGCTGGCCGCCATCTCCATGCTTGGCACGGGACTCCAGTTTCATATGGTAAGCATCTTTCGGGACAGTGGCCTGTCAGAGGGGGCGGCAGCGGCGGCCTTTTTACCCATCGCCGTGACGGTGGGGGTGGTCAATCTGGCCAGTGGGGTGTTGGTGGACCGTATTCCCGAGCGCTTTCTTCTGTTTGTGGCCCTGCTGCTGCAGGCCACGTCGTTGCTGATGGCTCCCCGTCTGCAGGGCAGCGCCATGGCGTTGATCTATGGGGTCGTGCTTGGTATGACTAGCGGCCTGCAGTTTGTCGTCGGGACAGTCATCTGGGCGACCTATTATGGGCGGCGCCATCTGGGGAGCATCAGGGGTTTGGTCTCTTTGGTGACTATCACGGGCTCGGCTCTGGGACCCATGCCCATGGGAATCGCGAGGGATCTCCTTGGCAGTTATAATCTGGCCCTGACAGTGGCGGCTGCGTTGCCCCTGGGCCTGGCCATGCTGGCTCTCACCATACGCCGGCCAAGGAAAGAGGATCACGCTGCAGCCACGACCGGCGCTTTATAGTCAGATTGTAGCACGGAGCGTGTTCTCCGCGAAGGGGCGGGGCTGGTAAAGGGGATCGCTCACGGCGTCGTGTTCGGATCAGCAATTCCCCACGTCACGATCAGGAAGGGAGAAGGTGCGGGGCACCTCCATCCCAAAGGGGCATTTGTGCGCTGCCGGGCAGGACGGGCAATCGCGGGTTGAGCATACTGTGGCCGCCGAGGCTACTTTGTCGTCCTGCAGCCGGCCCTTGCGCACCAGATAGTCGATCATGCCCTCCAGGGCGCTGCGTTCCACGCCCAGCCTGCGGCCGAGCTGATCTATACTCATGCCATCCGGCGCCGCTTCGAACGCTTTCAATATACGTTGTAGCATACTATGTCGTCCTCCTATCATGGCATCGGGCAGGGCCTTCTCTTAGCGCCCCGCCCGATGCACCTAACTATTCTCACGCTATCATCCAAAACCCAGCAACCTTCCGCCCTGATAAATCAGGGACGCCACCACCCAGCCCAGGGCCGTCTGGTAGAGGGCACTGAAGACCATCCACTTGTTCCCGAACTCGTGGCGATGGGCGGCCACGGCCACCATGCAGGGGATATAGAGCAGGACAAAGACGTTAAAGGCCACGGCTTGCAGCGGGGCAAAGTTCGCCCGCAGGGCGTTGATGAGAGCCGTATGCTGCGGCTCCGCCGCCCCCTCTCCCATTACGTTCACGCCAGGTATGAGGCTGACGGTGCCCTTGACCGTGTTCACCGTGGCTTCCCAGAAGGTAACCACAATCTCTCCCACATCCTGACCAAAGGTCGTCACCTCCGTAGGTGTCTCCTCCTCGGCTCCCCCCACATAGATCTGGCTCATGGTGCCGACCACAACCTCCTTGGCCACAAAGCCCGTCACCAGCGATCCCGCCGCCTCCCAGCTGCCAAAACCAGCCGGCGCCAGAACCGGCGCGATGACCGCGCTGGCCTTGCCGAACAGGCTGTCCCTTGGCTCCTCCACCCCCCAGGGAATGCTCATCAGAAACCAGAGGATGATGGAGACGGCTATGATGATGGTCGCCGCCTTGCGTAGAAAGACTGCACTGCGCTCCCACATGTGGATCCAGACGCTGCGAAATGTGGGAAGACGATAGGGCGGAAGCTCCATCACAAAGGGTGCCGGGGGCCTGTCTCTGAAGAGCGTTTTCTTAAAGACGATACCACTCAGTATAGCGAAGGCAATGCCTATCAGATACATGGCAAAGATGAAGCGCGCCGGATTGTTGGGGAAAAAGGCAGCGGCGAATACAGCGTAGACGGGCAGCCGTGCGCCACAACTCATCATGGGCACGAGCAACCCGGTCAATATGCGATCTTCCCTATTCTCCAACGTTCGCGTGGCATAGATGGCGGGCACCGTACACCCAAATCCCACCAGCATGGGAAGGAAGCTCTTGCCATGCAGTCCCAGCGCGTGCATCAGTCGATCCATTACAAAGGCCCCTCGCGCCATATAGCCCGAATCCTCCAGCAGGGCCAGGAAAAAGTAGAGGGACAGCAGCACGGGCACAAAGACCAGCACGCCGCCCAGACCGGCGATAATACCGTCCACCACGAGCGATTCGAACCAGGTACCCCCCACGCCGATCACGTTCAGGATAGCCACTATCCAACGGGTGATTGGACCGCCGATGACGCCGTCCACCCAATCCAGATAGAATGAGGAGACGTTGGCCGTCATCTGGAAGACGAACCACATGGCCGCCAGGAAGATAGGAATCCCCAGAATCCTGTTGGTGACGATCTTGTCAATCTTGTCGGAGAGCGTCAATCGCGCCTCCTGCGGCCGGCGCACCGCCTCTCTTACCAGCCCGTTGATAAAACCATAGCGGCGATCGGCGACGACTACGCCGACTTCATCCTCGCCATATACGTCCTGCAAATGCTCTAGGCTTCTCTCAACTTGCTCCAGAATGACTCTTCCGCCTCCGGCCGCTTCAACCTTGGCGCGGATGTCCTCGTCCTGCTCCAGCAACTTGATAGCTAACCAGCGGGACGGATAGTGTGCAGTCAGGGAAGGTACCCGCTCGATGCTCTCCCGGAGCTGTGCGATCTCCTCCTCGACCTCGCGTCCATAATCCACCAGGGCGATGCCCCGCGTATAGGCCATTTCGTGTGCGCTCATACTTTCCTCCCATCCGAAACGTGTCTATCTTTGTAATCTTTTGCCACGTGCACCGCAGTTTCCAGCAATGTAGGTATGCCTTCCCCTTTGCTGGCCACGGTGCGCACCATGGGCGTATCGTGCAGGCCCTGGGATAGCTTATTTACATCGATGCGAAGCCCCCGTGCCTCGGCCAGATCGCTCATATTCAGGGCGATCACGACGGGCACGCCCAATTCCATGATCTGCACGGTGAGATAGAGATTGCGCTCCAGGTTCGCCGCGTCGACGATATCTATCACCACATCGGGATTCTCTTCGATGATATAGTCGCGCGCGATGACCTCCTCCGCCGAATAGGCGGTTAAGCTATAAGTACCGGGCAGGTCTACGACGTGAACGTCGCGTCCCTCATAACGGCACCGTCCCTCCTTTCTCTCCACCGTTTTCCCCGGCCAATTGCCCACGTGTTGACGCGCGCCCGTGAGGGCGTTAAACACCGTGCTCTTGCCCGAGTTAGGATTGCCCGCCAAGGCAATGGTTATTGGCTCATTCATCTTTCCCTCCATTGAACTACTCATTTTCACTATTCAACGACTCAACCTGGATCTTTAGCGACATACCGCGCCCCAGTGCCAGCCGCGCGTCATCTTTGAAGGCCAGGAGGATAGGACCTCTCCCCTGTGACTGCAGGACTTTCAATATGGCCCCTGGAGTCAATCCCAGATCGCCAAGTCGCTTCCGCACCCGGCCTCCTCCGCGTATAATGACCACCTTCACCCGTGCACCGGGTGGGACCATCCCCAAGGGAATCATGCCTTTTCTCCCGAAATTTCTACCACGATGTCGCTCGCCTCGCTCTTACGCAAACTAAGACTATATCCTCTAACCTCGAACTCGATGGGGTCGCCCAGGGGAGCTACACGCACCACTTTGACCTCTGCGCCAGGCACCAGCCCCATATCCATCATGCGCCCTCTGGCTGGTCCTTTGCCTCCCACACGTACAACGATCCCCTTCTGTCCCTCCTCCAACGTATGGAGAGGAACGCGCCTTACCGATGTCCTGCTC
>JBKHJO010000020.1:0-42612 GCA_046538105.1 Anaerolineales bacterium
GGGATGAATGGGCGTCGTCGTGGTAGGGGCGGCGTGATAGGCCGCGGGGCGCATGGAGGAGGCGATGAAAAAGCAGCAGGCGGAAAAGGTTCCGCCTGCTGCCTCCTACTCACCGACATGGATCGGACCTGTGCCCCCAAGGGAACTCGAATCCCTGTCGCAGCCTTGAAAGGGCTGTGTCCTAGACCACTAGACGATGGGGGCATTTCCAACAAACCTATTGTACCACGGGTTGTTGGGAGCGTCAATTCACGATTCGGTTGTGCAAAGCGCCTGCTGCTTCTATGGGGGGATGGCATGGTCTCTCAAGCGGTGTTCTGTATTTGACAACATTTCATATCACCCTATAATAACTTAGACGGCTTAATATAAGTCGTCTAAGTATTCCGTCAAAAAGCCTTTATAGAGAGGAATATAAAGTGTCGCAGTCGTCCGGCGCCGATTTTGAATCGATGGGTTATCTCCTTGGTCGCGTGTGCCGGTTGCACCACTCCAGGGCACGTGAATTGTTGGAGGGGCTTGGCCTCTATCGTGGACAGCCGCCCCTCCTACACGCGTTGCACGAACAGGAGGGACTGACACATTCCGATCTGGCCGAGCGGTTACACGTCACGCCAGCGACTATCACAAAGATGATCAGGCGTATGGAAAGGGCTGGCTTTGTGCAGCGAGAGCACGATGTAGAGGATCAACGGGTCTCCCGCGTTTACTTGACGGAGGCTGGTCGCGCTATTCAGACGGAGATGATGGAGGTTCTGCGGGAACTGGACAAGGAGACGTTTCACGGACTCACAGAAACCGAGCGTGCCCTTTTACGTCGCTTCTTGCTAAAAATACGCGATAACTTGAGTCAATGAGGCCGGGGCAGGTATCTGGTGAGTTTAGGTTGATGTTTGTTTGGGTGGAAAAACAATGAGGAGGACGCGAACGCTGTGAGTTCAATACGAAGGCTGGTGGGGTTTCTCAAGCCCTACTGGCAGTGGGTGCTCCTCGCTCCCATGCTGATGACATTGGAAGTGGTCATGGACCTGATGCAGCCCCGCCTGGTGGAGCGCATCGTGGATGAGGGGATCGCCAACCTGGATCTGACCCTGGTGGTGCACACGGGTCTGCTGATGATTGGCCTGGCGTTGATAGGTTCTGTGGGCGGCATCACCAACGGGATCTTTGCGGCAAAGGCCTCTCAGGGC
Source organism: Anaerolineales bacterium (assembly GCA_046538105.1). Taxonomy (GTDB): domain Bacteria; phylum Chloroflexota; class Anaerolineae; order UBA1429; family UBA1429; genus JAWLEV01. The sequence continues at coordinate 1,191 of JBKHJO010000020.1, forward strand.
TTTGGTGCCGATCTGCGGGAAGCCCTTTTTCGCCAGGTGCAGATGTTCTCATTTGGTAACCTGGACGAGTTTGGGACGGGCCAGCTGACGACACGGCTGACCAACGACGTCACCCAGGTGCAGACGGCGGTATATCAACTACTGCGGATTCTGGTGAGAGCCCCGCTTATGCTGGTAGGCAGCCTAGCGATGATCATCGTAACTACGCCGCAGTTGACATTCATTCCCATTATTCTGATGGTCATCGTCTCGATTGGGGTGTTATTGGTCATCAATAAGGCCTATCCTCTCTTTCGTGTTGTGCAGAAAAAGTTGGATCATCTGAACTCGGTCATGCAGGAGAACCTGGCGGGGGTACGTGTGATCAAGGCCTTTGTGCGTGGCGATCATGAAAAGAGACGTTTTACCACAGTTAACGAGGACTTGATGATGCAGACCATACATGTGGCCCGGGTGGTCGCTGTGGCCATGCCCTTTGTGATGCTGATCATGAACGTGGGAGTGGTTGGCGTGATCTGGTTCGGTGGTTTGCAGGTGACCATGGGGAACATGGGGGCCGGCGCGATCATTTCCTTTACCAGTTATCTCATTCGTACGTTGATGTCGTTGGTGATGGTAAGCATGATCGTCCTGCAGGTCGCGCGGGCCCAGGCATCTGCGGAGCGTATCGCCGAAGTTTTGGCCACTGATCCAGATGTGCAGAACAATCCCGGTACACTGCAAGACTTTTGGCCAGAGGGTCGCGTGGTATTCGAGGATGTACAGTTTGGTTATAACGGCACCAGGCCTGCCACGGCACCCCCGGAGGATGGTTCGTCCGGGAATGGCGATGCAGTTCTCAAAGATATAAGTTTTGAGGCCGAGCCTGGGCAGATGGTGGCTCTCCTGGGGACCACGGGGGCTGGCAAATCGAGTCTGGTACATCTGATCCCTCGCTTTTACGACGTGGATGCTGGGCAGGTAAAGATCGATGGCGTTGATGTGCGCGATGTGGACAAGGACATTCTGCGTCGTAACATCGGCATCGCCCTGCAGGAGACGGTGCTCTTTTCCGGTACGATTCGTGACAATATCCGCTATGGTCGTCCTGATGCCAGCCATGAAGAGGTCGTCGCCGCGGCCAAGATGGCCCAGGCGCACGATTTTATCACCGCTTTTCCTGACGGCTATGATACCGTATTGGGTCAGCGAGGCGTGAATCTATCTGGTGGGCAGAAACAGCGCATAGCCATCGCGCGGGCGTTACTTGTGGATCCGAGGATACTGATTCTTGATGATAGCACCAGTTCGGTGGATGTAGAGACTGAAGCCAAAATTCAGGAGGCATTGGATACCTTTATGGATGATCGTACGTGTTTTGTGATCGCTCAGCGTATCAGCACGGTGCTCAATGCGGACAAGATCCTGGTGCTGAATGACGGGGAAATCGCTGCTGAGGGTACACATGAAGAACTGATGGAAAAGAGTCCACTTTACCGCGAGATATACGAGTCTCAACTGGGCAATGGGATGGTGGTGAATGCCTGAGAAAAGCGAGCAATTGAACGGAAACGAAAAGGACCAATCAAGGCGTGAGGCGCCAAGAGGAGGACACAGCCCTCTTGGACGTAGAGGACCGGGCATGGCTGGCGGCTTTGAAAAGGCTGAGGATACGCGAGGCACGCTTTTTCGTCTCTGGGGATATTTGCGGCGTGAGAGATGGGTACTTGTGGGGACGATCTTTTTGGTGCTGGTCACCACGATCCTGGGGCTGATGAGGCCCTACTTGATGGGGGTGGCCATCGACAGGTTCATCCTGCAGGGAGACATTGCGGGACTGGCACGCATCGCGTTGTTAATGCTTTTTATTGTTGTACTGGCCTCTTTGGGTAGCTGGTTACAGCAGGTTATCATGGCCGGCATTGCCCAGCGTGTCGTACGCGACTTGCGCAAAGACCTCTTTGCCCAGTTACAGAGGTTGTCACTACGTTATTTTGACCAGCACGCTCATGGAGACGTCATGAGTCGCCTAAGTAACGATGTGGAGAACGTCAGCAACGAGCTCATGTCCAGCGGCACGCAGGTCGTTTCTAACGTGCTGACCATCGTCGGCGTGATCGTTATGATGTTTATCGTCAACGTGCCGCTGACCTTTGTGACGCTCTTGACCGTGCCGCCCATGCTGCTCATAACGCGGCTTATTGGCCGTCGCACGCGGAAAGGATTTCGTGAACAGCAGGAGAACCTGGGGATACTGAACGGTATCATCGAGGAGAATGTCACCGGTCAACAGGTGGTAAAGGCCTATGTGCGTGAGGAGGAGGCGATCTCGGAATTTGATGGCGTCAACCGAACATTGCAAGAGGTCTCGACGCGCGCGCAGATCTTTGCCGGGTTCATGGGACCACTGATGAACCTGGTAAATAACATAAGTTGGGCCATCGTGGCGGGTACGGGGGGTTGGCTGGCCCTGCAGGGTCTGGCCACGGTGGGTGCCATCGCCAGTTTCGTCAGTTATGCGCGGCGCTTTAGCCGACCATTGGATCAGGTTGCCCAGGTTTATACTACGATTCAGTCGGCCCTGGCGGGGGCGGAGCGCGTCTTTGATCTTCTTGACGAGGAACCGGACCTGGTTGACGCTCCAGATGCAAAATCACTGGAGCATATCGAAGGCAAAGTTACCTTTGAGGATGTCTGTTTCAGTTATGAGCCAGAGGAACCCGTGCTCAAAGATGTGACCATGTATGCCGAGCCGGGGCAAATGATCGCACTGGTGGGACCGACGGGTGCGGGAAAGACGACCATTGTTAATCTTCTTACGCGTTTTTATGACGTGGACAGTGGTTCCATCCGCATAGATGGGGTGGACATTCGCGAGATCAAGATAGACGATCTGCGTCGAAACCTGGGGTTGGTGTTACAGGATAACTTTTTATTTGCCGATACTGTCATGGAGAATATCCGCTATGGGCGTTTGGATGCCACGGATGAGGAGGTCATGGAGGCGGCCCGGATGGCCAACGCGCACACATTCATCCATCGGCTACCTCGGGGCTATCAGACGGTGCTCAGCGAGCGGGGCAGTAATCTTAGTCAGGGACAGCGGCAGTTGCTGGCTATCGCTCGCGCCATTCTGGCCGATCCTGAAATCCTGATTCTGGACGAGGCCACGAGTAACGTGGACACGCGCACGGAGGAGCATCTGCAGGAAGCGCTCATGCGGTTGATGGAGGGGCGCACCAGTTTCGTCATCGCCCATCGGCTGAGTACCATACGCGATGCCGATTGTGTCATGGTAGTCAGAGATGGGGAGATCATCGAGCGAGGTCCCCACGAGCAGTTGTTGGCACGAAAAGGATTCTATTACACGCTATACACGAGCCAGTTCAAAGGGAGAGTGGAGCAGGTGGCGGCCTCCTGAGTCGTGCGATGAAAAGGATATGGTAGGAGGTCTTTAGAGTTGCACAGACAGGGCTCCGATCACTCGGAGCCCTGTTCGTATGCCACGGTTTTTGCCCAATACTACCAATTCAGGGGTGTGTCATCATGCGGGTCGTATCTCTCGGGATTCTGCCAGTCGTGTCCGATCCTGTCCTCCATGGCTTCCTCGTCCAGTTCGATCCCCAGACCAGGCTTTTGGGGCAATTCCACAGAGCCGTCGTCAAATGTAAAGGGCTCCTGCCGTACTCCCGGTTCCACTCACTATCATCTTGAGCAGTCCACGACATGATTCCCCATGGTTGTTCAGCATCTCTTTGTCTCTGCAAGATAGTGACGGATTGCCACCTCGAGTACGATACTGACACGATGTATCACGAGAGAAAGAAACCGTCAATGACCTGGGACACCGTCTGCCCTCGTGAGTCGATGCGGCTTCTTGTTACTTTTCAGGTCTGCTGTTAGAATAGAGCAGACTATTTCTTTTGGGGTGGATTGAGACGTGGAGATGGTAGCGGAGGATCGATCATAGGGAGGAATTGATATGGTTACACAACCCGAACTTGTCGCAGATTATGAATGTTTGACGGGCGAGGGCGTGATATGGCACCCGGGCGAGCAGCGTGTCTACTGGCTCGACATACCACGCGGGCGGATGTTTCGCTATGACCCGGCCACCGAGGAGCACGAGATGTGTTTTGAGGATGGCATGATTGGGGGGCTGACCGTCCAGGTGGACGGCACGCTGCTCCTGTTTATGGAAAAGGGCGCGGTAAAGCGGTGGAATGATGGAGAAGTGGTAACCCTCATTGATGAAATCCCGGAGGAGCGCGGATCCCGCTTTAACGATGTCATCGCCGATCCGGAGGGGCGGGTCTTTTGTGGTACCATGCCTACCGAGGAGCGATTTGGGCGCCTGTACCGCATCGATCCCGATGGCAGCGTGACAGTAGTGTTGGAGGATATCGGCTGTTCCAACGGCATGGGGTTTACCCCTGATCGCGAGCGGATGTATTACACCGACTCTACCAAGCGCGAGATCTATCTCTTTGATTACGATCGGGAGACGGGCGAGATCGGGAATCAGAGGCTCTTTGTCAGGACACCGGAGGGAGAGGGGATCCCCGATGGGATGACCGTCGACGCCGAGGGGTATGTATGGTCGGCGCGATGGGGCGGTGGTTGTGTGGTGCGATTCGCTCCCGACGGCACGGAGGATATGCGTCTCGAGTTCCCCGCCCAAAAGGTGTCCTGCGTGACCTTTGGCGGCTGGGACTATACGGACATCTATGTGACCACGGCCGGAGGCGACAACAAGGTCGAGGAGGGGCAGGGGGCTGGAGCCCTCTTTAAGGTCAATGTAGGCATCGAAGGAGTACCCGAGTTCCAGTCGCGCCTTGGTCTCTGATTGCTGAGGGGCGTTGTATGAAAAGAGAAGGGAGCGGGGGTGGCGAGCGCCGATAGTCTGAAAGTTGGGGTGGTGGGCTCTGGCGGGCGTGGAGGAAGTTTTGAGCGAGCCCTCGATCTGCTGGAAAGAGTCCGCGTCCGTGCGGTATGCGACGTCGATCGCGAGGCATTGGAGGCGTCCAAGGCGCGTCTGGGGGCGCAGAAGGCTTATACACACTATGAGGAGATGCTTGAGGCGGCCGACGTGGATGCCGTCATCGTCGGCACCCCGATGCCCCTGCATGTTCCCGAGGCCATCGCGGCGCTGGAGAAAGGCATCCACGTACTGAGCGAGGTCCCGGCGGGAATATCCATCGAGGAATGTCGGGAGTTGGTGGCTGCGTGTCAGCACAGCAAGGGTGTGTATATGATGGCCGAGAATTACATCTATAGCAAGGCCAACATGATGGTCACAGAACTCGTCCGACAGGGCCTGTTTGGTGAGACCTATTATGCGGAGGGTGAATACATTCACGAGTTAAAGGCTTTGAACGAGGAAACGCCCTGGCGGCGAAAATGGCAGACGGGCATCAATGGCGTTACCTACGGGACCCACAGCCTGGGGCCCATATTGCAGTGGATGCCGGGCGACCGGGTGACCTCGGTATGCTGTGCGGGTTCGGGGCATCACTATCGCGATCCTCGTGGTGATTTCTATGAGAACGAGGATAGCTGTGTGATGCTCTGCAAGATGGCCAGTGACGGCCTGGTCAAGATCCGTGTGGATATGGTATCCGACCGGCCCCACGCGATGCACAATCACTCCCTGCAAGGCGTCGATGGGTGTTACGAGTCGGCCCGGGCGCCGGGAGAGCGGGACCGCATCTGGCTGCGGAGTGAATCCGGGGATCCCAATATGTGGCTCGATCTGGAGGCGTTGGAGGCTTTTGTACCTCGGGAATGGCGGGAGTCAGAGTCGTTCATCGCCCAGTTGGGACATGGAGGGGGAGACTATTTTGTGATCAAAGAATTTGTGGAGGCCGTGATGGAGGATAAGGCCCCCCGTATTGGCATTCACGAGGCTATGGACATGACCCTGCCCGGTCTGGTCAGCCAGCGATCCATCACTCAGGGCGGGAAGTGGCTTCCGGTGCCCGATTCGCGCACATGGTAGGATTGAGTATGGAGGAGTCTGGAGAAGAAGGGATGCGATTCGACGCAGTTGATGATAGGCCCAAGCCCGATTGGGGGGCGTTGGTCGACTGCATATTGCGCAAGGGCACGCCGAAGCGCGTTCATCATATCGAACTATTGAGGATACCATCGAACCTGTGATCGAAGCGTACGAAAAGTATGGCGATCGCATAGCCATATTTTGTGGCATCGACGTCGATTTCCTGTGCCGCGCCGGCGCTGAGGCCATTCGCCGTCGGGTGCGCCGTACGCCCGATGCATGTCTACCTGGTGGTGGCTATTGTTTGGGGACGGGCAACAGCGTGGCCAACTATATCCCGCTGGAGAATTATCTCTCCATGGTGGATGAAGGAAGAAAGTACACACCCTAATGGGTCTGGAGCGAGGAAAGGAAGGGGATATGCCAAAAAGACCGAACATTCTTTACATTCACTCCCACGACACGGGGCGCTACATCCAGCCCTACGGTTACGACGTGCCCGCTCCCCATATCCAAGAATTCGCGGAGGAGGGGGTGCTGTTCCGTCAGGCTTTTTCCGTGGCTCCCACATGCTCGCCCAGTCGGGCGGGGCTGCTCACGGGGCAATGTGCCCATAGCGCGGGGATGATCGGGCTGGCGCACCGGGGCTTTTTCCTGCACGATTACGGCCAGCACATCATTCACACGCTGCATCCCCTGGGTTATGAATCGACATTGATTGGGGTACAGCACGTGGCAGAGGAGACGAGCACCATCGGCTATGACCGGGTGGTCGACGTGGAAACCCGACACGTGCGCGATGTCAGCCCTGCCGCGGTGGAGTTTCTCCAGCGTGCGCCGCGGGAGCCCTTTTTTCTCTCTGTGGGCTTTGTGGAGACCCATCGCGAGTATCGCGAGCCTGGCCCGGCGGAGGATGCGCGATACTGTCAGCCGCCAAGGCCCCTTCCCGACACACCGAGGACGCGAGAGGATATGGCCGCCTATAAGGCCACTGCGCGCGTCCTGGATGAGGGTATGGGAGCCGTTCTCGATGCCCTCGACGAGGCGGGGCTGGCCGATGATACGCTGGTGATCTGCACCACGGACCATGGCATCGCCTTCCCGGCCATGAAATGCAATCTTACCGATCACGGCATCGGCGTCATGCTCATCATCCGTGGTCCCGGAGGATTTCGCGGTGGCAAGGTGATCGATAGTATGGTGTCACATATAGATATCTTTCCGACGATCTGCGAGTTGCTGGAGATCGAGATACCCACGTGGTTGCAGGGCACGTCGCTGATGCCCCTCATCCGTGATGAGGCCGATCGGGTCAATGAGGCGATATTCGCCGATGTGACTTATCACGCGGCCTATGAGCCGAAGCGCTGTGTGCGTACTGACCGCTGGAAGTATATTCGGCGTTTTGACGGGCGCCGAACGCCTGTCCTTCCCAATTGCGACGATAGTTTGAGCAAGGATGTGTGGATGGAACATGGTTGGAAGGATCGAGAAGTGGTCGCAGAACAACTCTACGATCTGGTATTCGATCCCAATGAGGTTAACAACGTGGCAGACGATCCGGATAGAGCCTCCGTTCTGGCAAGGATGCGTAAGCGATTACAGGATTGGATGGAGCGCACCAATGATCCTTTGCTGAGAGGTCCTGTGCCCGCTCCTGGCGGGTCGCGTGTGAACGATCCCGACGGTTTTTCTCCCAGAGAGGATACGTATATAGCGGAAACTTGATGTTCGTCCTGGATGTTCGCTGTTGGAGCGAGCACTTATGAAGGAATTCCACTATTGTATTGAAGGAGTTAAATCTTGATGTCATCAAGACTTTGTTTTGGCGTCATCGGCTGTGGTGATGCTGGTGCAGAGATGTGGCAGGGCATCGACGCGGCTTCTCCTGCTGAGCTGGTCATGTTGATGGATGAGAACGCCGATCTGCTGGACGATCTATCGCAGGTTTACGCTGTCCCCACGACGACGGTGGTGGAAGAGGTGCTGAGTTGTGATGACGTGGACGCCGTATACATCTCAGCGCCCATGGAGCAGCGGATCTCTCTGGGCATACGGGCCGCTGAGGCAGGTAAGCAGGTATTTTTGGAGAATCCTGTGGCCAGCGATCTGGCAGACCTGAATGCCCTGCTGGATGTCTGTCGGGCCAATGACGTCAATTTGGGAGTGGCTCTGGGCGCCCAGGTGGATGCGGGCGTGAGGGAAGCGCGAAGGATGATTCGCGCTGGTTTTCTGGGGGATGTGGTCGCAGTGCGGATGGATGCCTTTGTCGAGGCACCGCGTGCTCGGCGACGGCGCATGGAGCGGGCGGGTGAACGCGAGGATCTGCTCGGTGCTCTTGTGGAGCAGATAAACGCCGTCCGGTGGATTACGGGCTCGGAGGTACTCAGGGTCTCGGCCAAAGGTGAGTCGCGATCTGGCAAAGGAAAGGCCAATGTCATCGCTCTGGGCGCCGTGCTGGACTATGAAAACGGCGTCGTTGGTGTGTTACAAGGAGGCTGGAATCTGCCCGGTGGGGAGCATGAGGATGTTCCGGGTCCCCGAGTCTATGGTACAAGGGGTCAGTTGATTCTTGCTCGAGAGCCCCTGGTGTACTTTTTGGAGGCACCGGAAGGGGGCGTTTCGCAATCGTGGCAGCCACTGCGCTTTTCTGGGCCATTGGGAGACAAAGAGCAGATGGTGGAACGCTTTGCCGCCGCCGTCCTGGAAGGGGAGAAACCACCGGTCAACGGGACCGATGCGCAAAAGGCGTTGGAAGTGATCGAGGCCATCCATCGTTCGGCGGGGAGTGACACCCCGCAAGCGTTGCCTCTACGGGACTGACATCCTTTCGACTCCAGGGTTTGATGCGAACGGCCTTCCCGTCTTTGGATGATGGGAAGGGTTTGGTCGCCTATTGCGTCCGGGGTGTCGTCAGGCTTCTTTGCACAGGCGTACAGCCATGTACGGTTTCCCCGGCAGGTCTATGGTGAATGTACCGGAGAAACTTTCTTCTACTGGTGTGATGCGCATCTCCCAGGTGTCGATCACTTCAACCTTGTAGGTGTGGTCTTTTGGCATGGAGAAAGGGATGGCTGCGGGTTGAAGTACGCCACAGTAGGTCAAATAGTATGCGTCGCCTTTGCTGGCGCAGGGAAAGCCCGTATCGACGATGCCTTTTACGGGATCCAATCCACAGTCAGGGCCTTTTTGCAGGATCTCTTTCAAGAAGGCGATCCGAGAAGGGCTCTGGCCGTACAGCCTGCCGCCCTTGGACCACCAGAGGATATTCTCAGGATGTAGGTATGTTTCGCCATGGCCCACATAGCCTCCGCGTACCGCACCCTCCCAGCATTTGCGCACCATCTCCTGGGGTGGCATGTTGCCCCAGCGGCGGGGAATGTTGCCCTCATACTTGCATTCGTCGATGACCACTGGCTTTTTGTACTGGCTCCGCCACGTGTCGGTCCTTTCTAGTTCGCTGCTTTGCACGCTCAGATGTGTGACCCAGGGCTTGCTGTGATCGTAGAATGTCCTGCAGTTATGCACGGAACGGAGGTGGTGATAAGGGTCACTCTCCTGAACGATGCGAAAGAAGCGGTCCCAATCGCGCATGCTCTTATCTTCCATGAGGTCGTACTCGTTGGCCATGGACCACCATACATTTCGGTAGGCCGCCAGACGCGCCACGACATGGCGCAGGTAGCGTTCATCGGTTTCTGGATCGAGATGAGCGTAGCCCCATCGGTCGTAGGGGTGAAAGAGGATGATGTCGGCCTCGATCCCCAGATCCCTCAGATCCTGGACTCTCCGCTCCAGATGCTGGAAGAAGGCGGGGTTGAAACGTGTAAAATCCCAGTCCCCAGATCCATCGCGCTGGAAGGGGTGATACACGGGCTCGTTGCTATTATATTTGTAGTGCTTGGGAAACACGCACATGCGCATCTTGTTGAAAGGCGTTTTCTGCAGTGTATCCAGGGTTTGTACTTCCAGTTCCTCGCCCTGATGATTCCATACATAGCACGTCGTACCCAGAGGATAGTAGGGCGCGCCATCGGCGTAGGTGAAATGGTATGTGTCGGCGACACTTATGGGGCCGTGGTTATCGGACGAGGGAGATATACAGACAAACTTTCCACTGACGCCATCCAACGCGGGGCGGTTGCTTTTTGTGGTATAGCGCCATTCGCCCACAGTGTCGGGCATGAAGCGGAGGCGGTAGACGCCCTCGCCATCGTAAAAGCCATCGATATCCACGATGCGATGCTTATGGGCGAATTGGGCGCCCATGGTGACATCGGTGAAGGGGTTGCCTTCCTGGGGGCCTTTGAGGGAGATTTCTAAAATATCCCACTGTTCGACCATTTCTTCGGCGAATTCTCTTTCACTCATTTGTTTCCTTCTCCAGCCAATCTCAAGAAAGATGTATCTTTAAATGGTGCTCTGCGAATCGCTGTGGTTACCAGGGCGTGGCAGTGTGCATTATCGATGCTACGAGACGCACTTTTTTTTCATAGCAGCCGAGATGTTCTCGCCGACACGTATCGGATGCGATGGCGACAAGATTCACAGTCCCTATCTCCCGGAAGCCCAGTTTCATGTGAGTTGGATCGTGGACATTCTACATTCGGCACATACGCGTGTCAAACGATTTTTCACGGGGAAGGGAACGCTTTTTATAGCGTTCCCTTCCCCGTGCAGGAATCGGTCTCTTTCACAGGCCGAGCAGGCTCTGGAGACGGCTTCTTAAGGAGGGCCAAAGGCCTTTTGCGGGGACGTTGGGTATGGGGGCCGGCTCTGGTGTTCGTGGGGGTCGCACGTGCTCTGTGAATGCGGGGCTCGCCGCTGGATACGCTGTGGGCCCTGCGACGGCGTTCGATGTCGCGTCCGCACTCTGTTTGGGACCGATTCGATAGGCTTGCCCCTTCCAGACGAGGAGGACGCGATCTCCCAGTGCCAGATAGGATCCCCAAGATGGATGATCGCGCGCGAGTGCAAAATAGGCGGAACTGGCAAAGGGGACGTCGATGGTTTCCATCGTGTTCTCGTAGGCCGTATCGACCCACATGCCATTCTGCAGTATGAAGGTCTTGTTGCCAACAGTGCGCAGGCGTTCATCGGCTGGTGTGTGGGCCACCTCGGCCTCGCGCAATGTCCTTTGGGCCATACTGCTTTCCACGGCCACTTTGCCAGAGAGTGCAGACGGCATCCCAGCAGCGGCTGGCGTGGCGGTCACAAGGCTCCCTGGGGCTATGGGACGTTCGCTATCCGCCGTCAGCGTATCCTCAGTCTCATCGATGAGGGAGGAGGTGTAGGGGGTGACGATGCCGTATTTCAGACTCAGGCGGATGATTTCATCCACCAGTTCACCCTCGACGCCATATAGCCGCACCTGTGTAAGCAGGTGGCCGATTTTGCGCGTGGCCCACAGGCGCGGAATGAACGCCTCCCCTCCCTCCTCCTGAAAGTACATATCGTGAAAGGCATAGGTGGTAGATTCATCGTTCACAAGCCCTTGCATACGTACAGTGGTTTTCCCGCCACGGCGATAGCGACCCAGCACCAAGATCTGATTCCCCACAAAGAGGTCGGGCAGGGGTGAGGGAAAGATCTGTTCGGCATGCACTCGCCCAAAATCGAGGGACACTCTCTCAAGCACGGGGGAGGCGATCTTGTCGTAGAACGAGGAGATGACATGCTCTATACTCTCATCGGGCTTCACATAACTTGAGGTCCCATTATGCTCCTGAGACAGTCGATCCAGGAGAATTGTGTTGACATCGTATCCCACGCCAAAGGCGAAGATCTGTACCCGTTCGCTGGCGGACTCTTTTATGTGTTCCAGGATAACCTTTGTTCGTATTTCGCCCTCGGTGGCCAGGCCGTCGGTGAGAAAGATGATCACCTGGGGGCGATCACCCTCTGTTTGCTCTAGGGTCTTTTTGAGGGCCTGGTCGATGTTAGTACCACCACCCGCCTCCAATTCATTGACAAAGGCATACGCGTCGTCGCGTTCAGTAACCTCCTGCGGGGTCCGTGCGTAGACACGGATGCTTGTGGCGAAGGAGATGATGTTGAAGCGATCGCGCTCGTGCAGATTGCGCAGGACGTACTTGAGGGCCCGCTTTGCCTGGTTCATCTTTTGCCCCCGCATGCTCCCGGAGGTGTCCAGCACAAAGAAGATATCCCTGGCGACGACCTCGTCTTTTTCCACCTCGCGTTTGGGGTCCAAGAACAGGAGAAAGAAACCCTCTTCGCCCGGCTCTTTATAGCTCAGCACGTTGGCTCCCAGATCGTCAGTACCCGTCGTATAGTAGAGAATAAAGTCTTTTTTCGGCGTCACGTCGGTTTGTCTATACTCTACCGTCGCCCTGTGCTCCCCCTCTCTCTTGAGCGTCACGTCGTGGCTGGGCGAGTAGGCGGCCTTTAGCGTCTCGTGGGAGGTGATCCTCACCGACACTTGCACATCCTCCAAGGGACGTGTGGAGAATTTCTCTGTATTGAGAGGGTAGGTGTACTTGACCAACTCGCTATCCTTGGCGAGAATTTCCTGGTATTCCAACTGGATACGTTTTTCTCCGTGGGCAGGAATGGGATAGACGCGGGCGCGAAAGGCATTGCGGCCCACGTATTCCAGTAGAGCGGGATCGCGCTGCTGTGCCACGATTTGCTCATAAATCGTACGTGCCTCCTCCTTGTCCAGCACCTGGGACTCCAGGCGTTGCCCGTCCACCCACATGGCAAAGGAGGAGATGGTGGCGTCGTCCGGAATGGGGAATATGTACTCTCCTTCGATGTCATCTGGCCCCTCGTTGATAAAGACCTGATCCACGTGGGTGGTGGCTATCTGATTGTCGATAGTCACGTGGACGCGATGATACTTGATGGCCAGGAAGCGAAGGGGAGGAGAGGGTTTGGAAGGATCTGGCACGGGCACGATGATCCCATCCGCCGATGAGGAATAGGAGAGACAGAAGAAAAAGAGGATGAACAGTATGGGAACCCAGGTTCGCGTCTTCATAATAGATCTCCTCCTGTTTTGCGAGTTTTTCTTATATCAGTGAGACGCCCTTTCGAGCAAAAAAGTTCCTCATGGAGATTGGTAATTTGAGAACTGGATGCTATACTCTTTCAGATCGATTGGAAATATCCCAGACAGTATTTGGCACGAGGCTATCAAGGGGGAGCATATGAAAACGCCAGGCTGGCTTGTGGCCATTGTGCAACTGCTCCTGACTGTGAGCGTGCCCATCATCCTGATCGTCTCTCCCCTGTATCTTTTTTTCACGCCGGCCATGGTGCGTCACGAATACAGTCGCGAGGATTTTTCTGCAGCGGTGCGCTTTGATCAGCAGGAGAGGCTCCGACTTTCGGATGATATTATGGGCTATCTACGAGGAAAGGGGAGCGTGGATTCCCTGCGTAGCATGCACACGGACGAGGGCGAGAGGGCGTTAAGGGAATCGGAAGTGCAGCATTTGGTGGATGTAAAAGGCGTGCTGGGTGGTCTGTATCTGGCGCATAGCATAGCCGTGATCGTTGGGCTGGCGGCTGGGATTGCGCTTTTCTGGCTGACCGACCGCGCGCACGTGGTAAAAGGCCTACAGACGGGGGCATGGATCACTGTGGGATGCATGGCATTCGTGCTTGTAAGTTCTTTTGTCGATTTTGGCGTTTTTTTTACTCGCTTTCACCAGGTTTTTTTTGAGCCTGACACGTGGGTTTTCTACTCAGAGGATACCCTCATCCAGCTTTACCCCTTGGCCTTTTGGATCGACGTGGTATGGAAGCTAGGCCTCTTTATTCTGGTAGAGGCGGGGATATTGTATATCTTGTTGTTCTTGGCCGGACGCGTTGTGCGTGAGGGCAGATGATCTGTCGTTTGGGATGATGTCGTCCTGGCCATGATAAAACCCGCCTTTTCCACATGGGAAAGGCGGGTTTTATCTATATTCGATTGGTTCATTACAGCACTAGATGTTAGGCACCGTATGTGGGCAACCCTATATCGTGATCGCAGTTTATCTTTTAGGGTCTATCAGGGGTGGGCCTCTTTTTCAGCACGGGCCTCGTATTCGGCCTGTGCGAGCTGCCCAAAGTCAGCCTCTCCGAGTATCCGTTTCATGGCGTCCGTCGCCTCTTGCCACACATCGAGCACCGGGCAAGTGTCCATGAAACTGCATGCATTTGTGACGTTCTCCTGGATACAGGCCACGGGATCGATGGGTCCCTCCAGGGCAACGACCACCTCCAGAAGCGATATTTGGCTTGGAGAACGCGCCAGCGTATGGCCGCCGTGAGGTCCCCTACGGCTACGAATCAAGCCCGCCTTGCGTAGAGTGATCAGCAATTGATACAAATAGTTCTCTGGTATCTCACGTGCGGCAGCGATCTCGGCGCTTTGTACGTATCCCTCACCAGCCCTCGCTGCGAGTTCCAGCATGGCGCGTATGCCGTACTCCCCCTTGGTTGAGATCATCGACTACCCCTGCATTTCAGCATAAATGAACCTTGTCTATCAACTTTGTTTAATTATAACACCTGTGGACAGGGCGTCAAAATGAGGAGCGTTTGCCGTTGCAGGTTTTGATCTTTGAAGGAGAGGGAATATCGCCCATCGCTGTCTAGCGCACGATATCGTAGCCATTCCAACTCGCCCGTTGTTCAAAGGGTTTCTTTTGCCGGCGGGGACTTTGCTCGGCGGGATGTCCCACCGGTACCACCAGGGCCAACAATCTATCGTCTGGGATGCCTAAGACTTGTTGCGTTTGTTCTCTTACGCCGGGGGTATTGAAAGGGCCATCTAACCATCCGCACTTGTAGCCCAAGGCTGTGGCTGCCAGGAGCATGTTTTCCGTGGCCACGGCAAAGTCAGCGATGAGGCACTCGGTGGTGATGTCGAGGACCTCGTGAACACGGGGGTGGGTCAGGACGGCGATGAGGGCGGGAGCGCTTTGCAGAATGGCGTTATCAGTGATGTCGCTGATCTCCTCGATGATCTCTGGGTCATTTACAATGATAAACTCTGGTGATTGGGTGTTGCCCGCCGACGGTGCGGCCATCCCTGCCCGCACGATACGTTGAAGATCTTTCTCGGGGATGTTTTCCTTTGAAAAGCGCGCTTTGTGACTGTAACGCCTTTCGATTGCTTCAAAGAGTTCCATAATTCGCCTCCCTTGCTCCCTTGTTTGTAGCAAGATCTTTTGTAGTTTACCCCACGCTGGATAGTGTGTCAATTTTTTGTCTGTTTATGGGCTACTTTGGATTGGACAAGATCAGATGTCCCTTTACAATATATAGGATATGTCTTTTTACTTTGGGAGAATGCTGTGAAGATATGCATGGTCGGTTCTGGGCGTATGGCTCACGTTCACAGTTGCTGCCTACGACAAGTGACGGGAGTGATCCTGGACACCGTTGTCAGCACGGATACTCGGGCATTAGAGCCTTTTGCTGATGAATTTGATTACAGACATGCGACCTCTGATTTGCGTGAGGCGCTCAGGGATCCGGATCTGGATGCTGTAGTGATATGTACTCCGAACACGCTTCATGCTTCGCAGAGTGCATTGGCCCTACGTGCCGGCAAGCACGTGCTCTGTGAGATCCCCCTTGCTCTGAGCCTGCAGGAAGGCAAAAGACTGACCCGTTTGGCCAGAGAAAGGGATCTTGCGCTCATGGTGTGTCATACCGAACGGTTCAGGTCTGGTCGGATGGAACTTGCCGAACGTATCTCCTCGGGCGCGTTGCATCCCAAGCATGTTATGGCCCGGTTTCACATGTTGCGGCGTGGCGAACTACAGACCGATCCGCAGCGTGAAGGATGGGTGGATAATCTGCTCTGGCATCATGGATGCCATGCGGTGGATGCTGTGTCGAGCCTTCTTGGAGAAACGGAATTCCTGGAATTACATGCACAGTTTGGACCACCATGGCCATCCCTGGACTTGCCCATCGATATCGATCTACAGTGGCGTACGCCACATGACATTTTGGTTAATATAACACTCTCTCACAATGCACACTGGGGCGTCCACGATTATCGTTTCATCTGTCTGGAAGACACGGTGGTATGTGATCATGGGACGCTGCGCAACAAAGGGGGGATTCTGGTAAAAGGGGATGAAGGACTGACCCCGAATATGAGGCAGGCGCGCGAGTTTGTGAGCGCTGTGCGGGAGGGGCGCGAGCCATTGGTGAGTGGAGAGGCGGCTCTATCTACGTTGCATATATTGCAGGAGGCTTGGGACACGTTCGGCCAGGCGTGACGTGAGCGTCCCGTTGACGGCGATGTCTTTTAGACAGTCAGGAGAGGATCTTGTGGATATAAGTACGTTGGGCGAATGGCTGCAACATCGCCTGGAGCTCAGGCCGGTTCAGACATTCCGCAATAGCCTGCGGCAAGATGCCATGCTCCACTTGCTCAATCGTGTTCTTGGCGAGGAGGAGGTTCAGGAGATCAGGGCCCTCCTCGATCGCCCCACGGCAAATGGAGAGGGACCGGCCGTTGTATTGTTGCCAGGGTTTTTGGGGTCTATTCTGGCCAGCACGTGTGGTATAAGCACGATATTGTGGTTTAATCCAGCGATTCTGTTAGATGGTCACGTTAACCTGTTGGAACTGGACGATACAGGAAGAAAAGATCGCACCCCCGACGTGAGCGTTGTGCCCATTGCTATCGAAAAGGTCGTATATTTGAAATTGATTCTCACGCTGGCTCGCGAGACTCGCCTATACGAGTTTCCCTATGATTGGCGACACCCCCTGGAGAGAAATGTGAAGGAGTTACATGCTGCCATTCAGCGCTGGGCGCAGGTGGCTCCCGATCGGCGCTTTATACTTTTGGGACATAGTATGGGGGGTATGCTGGCACGTGCCTATGCGGCGATGTATCCCCAGGAGGCGGAGGAGCATCTCGATTCCATCGTCATGCTGGGCAGCCCGCTTTATGGTGCGCCTCTCGCCGTGCTCGGACTGGCAGATCGGGCGTTTCCGGGCAAGATCATATCCCGATTGCATCCCAATAACGAGGTAGGAAAGCTGGTCAGGACGTGGCCCAGCATGTATCAACTTTTACCTCCGCCCCCCGAACTCTTTCCCTCCGATGTGGAGTATCCCACGAACTGGGATATCTATGATGCGGAGGCGTGGGGGATAGCGGGCTTGCGTCAGGATTATCTTGACGGCGCGCGCAGGTTCCATCGGAGTCTCGCCGCCGCTGATCCTCAGGTGGAAGTCGTGCAAATTGCCGGATGTTATAAGCGGACGTTGAGTCGTATCCGGTGTGCTCGGGGGGATTCCAGGGACGATTCCGACTATCAGCTTGATTACCAGGATTCGGAAGGTGGTGCGGGAGACGGCATCGTGCCCCTTTGGTCCGTGCAAACGGACGGTATATCCACCTATTACGCAGAAATGACGCACGAGGCTTTGGCTTATGATACTGCCGTCATAGAGGCTGTTATAGATCTTGTTCATGGTGGAGAGCCGGCTCTGGCGCGAGAACTGCCCGAGCCAAGAAGGATCGTGGAAAGACTCGGTCCAGAACCCCTCAAGCAGCGGGTTGCGAGTCTTCGTGAGCGGCTGGAGCAGGGGACCTTTTCCCGTGAAGACCTAAAGGGATTTTTGTTCAGAAGGTAGTTTGTTGGTTTGAGAGGATTGCTATCGGGGAGGGGAAAATGGCCGACCTGAAGGATACATATATCCAGATTCTCGATTATCTACACGGGAGCATGGAGGATGATCCTGTGTATGAATGGATTCTTGCGGAGATGACGAGACGGGGATTTCCTCAGATTCAGATTACCCCCCTTCAGGGACGCTTTCTTCATCTGTTGGTGGAATTGATAGGGGCTCGGCACATCCTAGAAGTTGGCACCTTGGGAGGTTATAGTACAATATGGATGGCTACCGCGCTCCCTGCTGAGGGTAAACTTGTTACCCTCGAGGCTGATGAGGGACATGCGGCCCTGGCTCGGGAAGCCCTTGCGCGCGCTGGTGTGGATGACAAGGTTGAGGTAATGGTGGGCCCCGCACTGAACACTATGGCTGGGCTTGCGTTGGAGAGACCGTTGGATATGGTGTTCATCGATGCCGATAAGCCCAACAACATCAACTATTTCAAGTGGGCGGCGCGGAGGATGCGATCTGGGGGACTGATCCTTGTGGACAATGTCCTGATGAATGGGCGCGTGGTGACTGATAGGTCCAGCAAGTATATGCGTTCCATAGATGCATTTAACCAATACGTGTTCGACAACTATGATGGCAAGGTGAACGTGATTCCCTTTTACAAAAAACATGAGGATAATCTGGATGGTATCATGATCGTGCAGATCAAGTGATCCACTGATACTAACGGAGGTGGAGTGTGGAGACTATTAAATTCGTAGCACTTTATGCTAGAAAATATAAAAAGGAACTACTCATTGCTGTCGTGTCCATGATCGGTTTGGTTGGGGTGCAACTGGTATCCCCCTGGATCGTGCGTGAACTGATCGGTCTGGTACAGGATCAGGCCTGGAGCGCGGGGATGGGGATAGCGATTCGCCGGCTGGCTTTCGTTTTGTTGGGAGCGTATGTTTTGCGTTTCCTGCTTCAGTTCCTGCGGAATTATATGGCTCACGTTGCTGGTTGGGGCGTGGTTGCCGACGCGCGTCATGACATCTATGAACGCCTACAGCGCCTTTCACTGAACTTTTATGAGAATCAGCAGGTAGGCGAGCTCATGTCTCGGATGGTTAACGACTCGGACAAATTCGAACGCCTGATCGCTCACGCTATACCTGACGTGTTGGTTAACATCCTCATGCTTATAGGAGTAGTGGGGATGATGTTGAGCATGAACTGGAAGTTGATGCTCCTGACCATGATCCCGGTGCCATTAGTGGTTTTGGCTATGCAGGGGTTTGGGCAATACGTGCGCCCGGCTTTTCGCGAGCGTCAGGAAGATCTGGCTGAACTCAATGCCACGATCAACGATAATTTATCGGGCGTTCGTGAGATCAAAGCCTTTACGCGAGAGCCGATCGAGCAAAAGCGTGTCTGGGAGCGGATTCAGGCGTATCGAGATTCGATGATACATGCCCTGCGACTGATGGCTATTTTCAGTCCCGGCGTCGAGTTTGCCTCTTCTCTGGGGACGGTGATCGTCATCTATTTTGGGGGGCGGCTCGCTTTTCAACAGACGTTACCGTTGGAAGACCTGGTGGCCTTTTTCCTGTATCTGGACCTTTTTTATCGGCCAGTACGCGTCCTCAGCCGCGTCTGGGAGCATATTCAAGAGGCCCTCTCGGGCGCTGAGCGAGTAGAGGAACTGCTTGAGGAGGATGCAGAGATCACGGAAAAGCCGGATGCCGTCGAACTCACAAGGGTGGAGGGAACGATCAAGTTTCATAATGTGGGATTTTCCTATGAGGAGGGGGAAAAGGTTCTGGAAGATATCAATCTGGAGATACCTGCCAAAACGGCGCTGGCCCTCGTCGGTCCTACCGGGGTGGGCAAGACGACGCTGGCAGCTCTTGTTCCCCGTTTTTACGACGTCACCGAGGGATTCGTTACCATTGATGGGTACGATATACGCGATGTTACGCTAAAGAGCCTGCGACAGCAGATCTCGATGGTGCTTCAAGACGTTTTTCTCTTTCACGGTACGGTAAAAGACAATATCCTGTTCGGGCGTTCGGATGCCACCGAAGACGAGGTGATCGAGGCGGCCAAGATTGCTAACGCTCATGACTTTATCATGGATTTGCCCGATGGCTATGATACCATGGTCGGTGAGCACGGCGTAAAACTCTCAGGCGGACAGAAGCAGCGCGTTTCCATCGCACGCGCCGTGCTGAAAGATGCGCCGATCCTGATTCTTGATGAGGCAACCTCCTCCGTAGATACGGAGACGGAGATTCTCATACAGCAAGCCCTGGAGCGCCTAATGGAAGGTAAGACGACGATCGTCATCGCACACCGCCTGTCCACTGTGAGATATGTCGATTTCATCGTCGTGCTCAAAGGCACAGGTGTTCTCGAGCAAGGTTCGCATGAGAGACTCATGAGGAGGGACGGTCTCTACAAGCATCTTTGGGAAGTGCAAAGTAAGCCCATGGAGGAACTGGTTCCGGTAGAGGTATAGTACTCTGGGTGTTTGATTGATTCTATGAGGCTAACGTCAAACCGCACGGCCTGCGGAGAGGGCCGTGCGGTTTTTTTTCTCGGACGCGAACATCGTCGCGTCTGGTGTATGGACTATAGTAGTCTTACGTGGGCGGCCTGCAGCCCCTTCTGGCCCTCCTCGACGTCGAACTCGACCTTTTGATTTTCCTCTAGAGAGCGGAACCCCGCCCCCTCGATAGCCGAGTAATGTACGAATACGTCTTCGCCAGCATCACGCGAGATAAAGCCATATCCTTTGCTATCGTTGAACCACTTGACGATCCCTGTTTCTCTTTCACTCATTTTCTGTGCTCCCTTAAAGTTACGATTTTGGGCGAAGCGGTGCAGGCAAAGAAAAAAACCGTCCAATCTCCGCGAGTTTGGACGGTCATCCAACAGCCAAACCCTACTTCATCCTATATATAATCATACCATATTTCTGTAAAATGTCAAATTTGTAATTTGGCCCATCTGGGCCATGTCGGAGTTTTGCCAAAGTGTTTATATGGGTATGGTTTGTGCTGCATAGGGCAATCGTGTACACTCGCTTTTGCAAAGGGGCGGTATGCTAGTTGTCATCTTTGCACGAATTCTCGATTTTACCATACTGGAGGGTTAGGCGATGGAGATTACGGATCTGAAATGCACTGTTCTGGGACAGAACCCCGTCGTTCGGCTTGTGACCGACGCGGGCATCGATGGCTTTGGCGAGGTAGAGAGTGCCAAGTCGTATCTCAAGCCCCATATCATGTTTTACAAGCCACTCATTCTCGGCGAGGATCCCACGAACGTGGAGAGGGTCATGCGCAAGATTCGGCGTATGGGTAGCTTTAAACCCTGGGGGAGTGCGGTGAGCGCCATCGAGATCGCCCTTTGGGACATTGCGGGCAAGGCTGCCGGCCTGCCCATCTACAAGCTCCTCGGGGGCAAGGTTCGCGATCGGGTGCGCGTGTACAATGGCGCGGTGAGATTTCCCATGGACGGCGTATCCCCGGAGGATTATGCCGAGAACATGGCCAAGATGAAAGCACGCGAAGAGGATTTCTGCATTATCAAGCAGGGTATCGGATTCCATGGTACGCATATGGCGACCCAGGTGCCCAATTTCTTTTATGGAGAATCTGAGAGTGGGCGAGCACACCCGAATCGTGGCCTCTTGACGGAGACGGGACTCGATCATGTCATCGCCTGTGTGGAGGCGATGAAGGGTGTTTTAGGAGATAAAGTGGGTCTCGCCCTCGATTGCGGGCCAGGGTGGATGGTTCCCGATGCCATCAAACTGGCCAAGGCCCTGGAACCCCTCAATGTGATGTGGCTTGAAGATCTAATCACGGGTGATTATACACCATACGTTCTGGCCGATCTCTACCGTGAGGTGACTCGAAGTACATCTACGCCCATACACACGGGCGAGCAGATCTACTTGCGACAGAACTTTCAGGCACTCATCGAACAGAAGGCGGTGAACGTTGTCGGTCCCGATCCCTGCGATGTGGGTGGGCTGGCGGAGATGAAGTGGATCGCCGAGTACGCTGATCTTCATGGGATACTGATGGCGCCCCATGGTACGGGAGATGGCCTTCTTGGTCTCGCCGCCCTAGTGCAGTTATCTGCGACACTGCCTGACAATTATATCGCTTTCGAGTATCCGGTCGGTCGACCCGATTGGTGGTATGATATCGTCGAAGGGCTGCCGGATCCCATCGTCGAGGACAGCCATATCAAAGTGTGGGATAGGCCTGGGCTGGGGGTGGAATTGAATGTAGACGCGGCGCGTCAATATCTGCCAAAGGGTGACGAGGACTTTTTTGACTGAACTTCCTTGTACACATGGGACGGATTGCCAATCCGTCCCATGTGTATATGTGTGTTACATTTGAAACGGCAATTGTGATTTTGACAGTATGTGGGGCCTGTGCTATAGTGTTTCCAGTTTCGATTCTGGTAGATACGCATAGAGATTTTGGAGTTGGTCAAGTGAGGGTTGCAGGGCGTAGAGCCTATTTTTCCAAGCGTGGCAAGCCGAAGGGGCCAGGGTTCTGGTCTGGTTAGGGTTGCCGCTGCGTTGCACCTGACTTGATTTTTGTGAAAGTGTATGGCTTTCCCAGACCAGATGGGAAAGCATTTTTTTGTTTGGGGCTCTTGCAACCTATGAGGGGTTGATGAGGGCGTAAGAAAAGGGAGGGAAACGTATCATGGTTGGTGAATGCCCTGAATGTGCAGCAGAGATCGCGTTGGACGATGTGTTGGAGGGAGAGATCGTCAATTGCCCCGATTGTGGGGTGGAACTTGAGGTCATAGACGTGGATCCTTTGACTTTTGACCTGGCACCCGAAGAGGAGGAGGATTGGGGGGAGTAGGAACGATGGACGTAAAGGACTTTTCTATCATCGAGTCCACGTTGCGAGAGGGCGAGCAGTTTGTCGGGGCGAATTTCGCGCCCGAGCAAAAGATAAGAATCGCCAGAGCGCTGGACCGTTTCGGCGTCGAGTATATCGAGTTGACGACGCCCCTGGCCTCCCCTCAGAGCTTTGAGGATTGCAAAACCATCGCCGCTCTTGGTCTTGATACCAAGGTGCTGACCCACGTGCGCTGTGTGCGCGGAGATGCCGAGCTCGCCGTCAGTGCGGGGGTAGACGGGATAGATGTGCTTATCGGTACCTCGTCTATGTTGCGTGAGTTCAGCCATGGAAGGGATATTCCTGCGATCATCGACATGGCCAAGGATGTGGTCAGTTACATTCGCGACCAGGGAATGGAAGTACGATTCAGCACCGAGGACTCGTTTCGGAGCGAACTGGATGATATCGTGCGCGTATACGAGGCGGTGGATGCTGTCGGTGTGAATCGCGTCGGGATCGCCGACACGGTGGGGGTGGCTACTCCCTTTCAGGTCTATGATGTGGTTTCCAAAGTCAAAGAGCATGTCTCCTGTGATATCGAATTCCATGGGCACAATGATTCAGGCTGCGCCATAGCCAATGCCTATTGTGCTCTGCAGGCGGGCGCGACCCATGTAGACACGACTATCCTGGGTATCGGGGAGCGGAATGGCATCGCTCCGTTGGGAGGGCTGGTCGCGCGTCTCTATGCCGTGGATCGCTCGCTGGTGATAAAATATCGCCTAGAGATGCTGGAAGAACTTGATACTATGGTTGCTGATATGGTGGGGATCGATATCCCCTTTAATAACTATATCACAGGCATCACGGCCTTTACCCACAAGGCGGGGATCCATGCCAAGGCCGTGTTGAACGCGCCGGAGACCTATGAGATCCTTGATCCTGAGGATTTTGGCATGAGTCGCTATGTCAGCATCGCTCACCGTCTTACAGGCTGGAACGCCATCAAGTCGCGTGCTGAGCAGTTGAATTTGGACATACCCGAGGATGATCTGAAAGCGATAACGTTACATGTCAAAAAGTTGGCTGACGAGAAGCCCCTCGCCCTAGATGATGTGGATGCTTTGTTGCGAGACTGGATAGCCGATCACGAGGAGGCGTGAGCCATGAATGTGAAGCCGAGGACATTGTCTGAGAAGATCCTCTCCCGGGCGGCGGGTCGTGAGGTGTCGGCGGGGGATATCGTCATCGTCGATGTGGATCGCTGCATGAGTCATGATTCCCTCACCCCCGAAGTTATAAACGTACTGGATGATGTCCTCGAGGCGGAACATGTGTTCGATCCCCAACGTGTTGCCGTGATGGTAGATCACGTGGCTCCCGCCTCGTCCGTCTCCACTGCGGACGCTCAGGTAAAGGTAAGGGACTGGGTAAAGCGAGAGGGGATCGAGGACTTTTATGATGTGGGGGCCGGTGTGTGCCATCAGGTTATGCTCGAGGAAGGCCTGATTCAGCCGGGGCAGGTAGTGTTGGGTACCGATTCCCACGCCACGGCCTACGGGGCCATCTGTGCCTTTGGGACGGGGGTTGGATCCAGGGATATGGCCCTGGCCCTGGCATCGGGCAGGATATGGCTGCGTGTGCCCCAGACGATACACGTGCGTTTGGATGGAAGGTTCCGACGCAACGTAGGAGCCAAGGATGTGAGCCTTCTATTATGTGGTCGCCTGGGCATGAACGGAGCAAACTATCGGGCCGTCGAGTTTCACGGTGGCGACTGGCTCGGCCTAGCCGATCGCACTACGCTGTGTTCCATGACCACGGAATTGGGGGCAAAAGTGGGGTTGTTTCCTCCCTCAGGTGAGGTGTTGAATCTGTTTACTGTCCCCGGCTGGCTGGAGGTCGAGGAAGGGGCCACGTACGAGAGGATCATAGAGCTCGATCTGGACAGTCTGGAGCCCCAGGTCGCCGTCCCCTCGAGTGTTGAGCACGTCCGCCCCGTCGCGGATCTGGCGGGTGATATCGCAGTGGATCAGGTCTTTGTAGGTACCTGCACGAATGGGCGCCTGCGTGATCTGGAATCCGTGGGGCGTATCCTGGAGGGGAACAAGATCGCCCCGGGCGTGAGGATGTTGATCGTTCCCGCCTCTCATCGGACCCTGCGAGAGGCCGTCGCCAACGGTACCATGGCCACATTGCTGGATGCGGGCGCCACCATGGGTACGCCCGGTTGCGGTCCCTGCATAGGGCGCCATATGGGCGTTTTAGGCGCTGGTGACGTGTGTCTCTCGACGGGCAATCGGAACTTTCGAGGACGCATGGGTTCTCCCGACGCGCAGATCTATTTGGGATCGCCGGAGACGGCGGCGGCCACAGCACTGACCGGCGTGATCACCGATCCGACCACTGTATAGGAGGCGAGGATGGCAAGAGTTTGGCTTTTTGGCGAGAATGTGGATACCGATCAGATTCTTCCCGGGCGTTTTGCTCCTTATATGACCTCTGAAGAGGATCTTGGCAAGTATCCCTTTGTAGAAGCACGTCCCGAGTTTGCCGGGGAGGTTGCGGCCGGTGACGTCATCGTTGCGGGAGAGAATTTTGGCTGCGGATCCTCTCGCGAGTATGCCCCTCGCTCCCTTTACGTGGTGGGCATTGGGGCCATCTTGGCTCCGAGCTTTGCGCGCATCTTTTACAGAAATGCCCTTAACCTGGGCCTTCCCCTTTTCGAGATCGACCTGACGTCTGTATTGGAGGATGGTCAGGAGGCCACGCTGGACATGGAAGCCCTCACGCTGGAAACGGCGGATCAAGTGATCGATTTGCCTGCCCCTCCCGACTGGGTGCGACGCGTCTGGGCGGAGGGGGGTATGGTGGCCTTCTATCAAAAGTACAATCACCTGCCTCTGGAGGCCGAGGCGTGACCTACCGGATCTGTTTGATAGAGGGGGATGGTATCGGGCATGAGGTCGTGCCTGCTGGTCGTCGTTTGTTGGAAGCCACGGGTTTGCCCATTGCTTTCATCCAGGCCGAGGCCGGATGGGCCACCTTTCAACGTACGGGCACGGCCCTGCCGGAGGAGACCTTGAGGGCTGTGAAAGATGCGGACGCCGCATTGTTTGGTGCTGTCTCGTCGCCCCTGGAGCCGACGGAGGGCTATCACAGTCCTATCGTGGGCCTGCGGCGGGTCCTGCAACTCTATGCTAATCTACGACCCGCTGTCTCATATCCCGTGCCCGGTGCTCGCGAAGGCGTGGATCTGTTGATCGTGCGGGAAAACAGCGAGGGGCTTTACAGCGGGCGGGAGCGTTCGGACGGACAGGAAGCGATCACGGAGCGCGTCATCACTCGAGAAGCCTCGGAACGCGTCGTGCGCATGGCCTTTCGGCAGGCGGAGCGGAGGCGGGGGCATGTCACCGTCGTACATAAGGCCAACGTACTGCGTACCACGTGTGGTCTCTTTAGAGAAGCGGCGCTTGATGTAGCAAAAGAGTTCCCTGAGATTCAGGTGAAAGAGGTATTGGTCGATGCGATGGCCATGCATCTGGTCCGTTCGCCGGAGCAATTCGACGTCGTCGTGACCACTAATCTCTTTGGTGATATCCTCTCGGACGAAGCGGCGGGTTTGGTGGGTGGGTTGGGCCTGGTTGCTTCTGCGAATATGGGGGATAGGAGAGCCGTCTTTGAACCGGTGCATGGGTCGGCGCCCGATATCGCGGGACAGAGCATCGCCAATCCCGTGGCCACCTTTTTCTCCGTGTCCATGCTCCTTGATTATTTGGGGGAAGAAAATGTGGCGACACGGGTGAGGGGGGCCGTGGAATATGTGCTTCGTTTTGGTCCCTGGACGCCCGATCTGGGAGGCGGAGCCACGACAGGGGAGGTTACACAGGCTGTGATAGATCGTTTGAGGAGTGGACAGGAATGAAAGTTGGCATGCTCTTATCTCGCATTCGGGTGGAAGAAAAATTACTGATCAAGGGTTTTAGAGAGCGGGGCGTCGATCTGGTGCGCATAGATGATCGCGATCTCGTTCTTGACATGCACGGCGATGAAGGTTTGCAAGAGTACGATGTCATCATAGAGCGTTGCATCAATCACTCGCGGGCCCTTCACGTTTTGGAGATATTGAATTCCTGGGGGGTGCCGACCGTCAACAGTTATGAGGTGGCGCTGACATGTGGAAACAAATTCTCCACCACGCGGGCGCTTATTGAGAACGGCATTCCCACGCCCAAGACCTTTTTGGCCTTTACCCCGGATTCCGCCCTAAGAGCCATCGAGGATTTGGGCTATCCAGCTGTGTTAAAGCCAGCGGTGGGCTCGTGGGGACGCTTGATATCGAAGGTTAACGATCGCGAGGCAGCCGAGACGGTGTTGGAGCACAAAAGAATTTTGGGATCCTATCACCATTCGATATTTTATGTTCAAGAATATGTGGAGAAGCCCCAGCGGGACATTCGAACTTTTGTGGTTGGGGATGAGACGATCTGTGGCATCTATCGCAGGTCGGAGCACTGGATCACCAACACGGCACGGGGTGGCGAGGCCAGCAATTGTCCCATAACACCCGAACTCGACGCCCTTTCCGTTGCCGCGGCCAAGGCGGTGGGAGGTGGGGTGGTGGCTGTCGATATCTTTGAGAGCCCCAATGAGGGATTTTTGGTGGGTGAGGTGAACTATACTATGGAGTTCCGCAACAGCATCGATACCACGGGAGTGGATATCCCGATGAGAATTGTCGACTATGTACTACGCATCGGTAGAGGGGAGCAGGCATGAGTGGAGAACGGATAAGAGTTTCCATCGTCGGTGCTTCTGGCTATGCAGGGGGCGAGCTGCTGCGTCTGCTGCTTGATCATCCGCGTGTTGAGGTGGTGCAGGCGACGTCGGAGAGTTATACAGGGCGCTATGTATATGCGCGCCATCCGAACCTGCGCGACCGCACCCGCCTCAAATTCTCATCCCTGTCGACTCTTGAGCCGTGCGATTTTCTTTTTGTGGCGTTGCCTCACGGCGAGGCGATGCGTCGTATAGATGATCTAAGTGCGTTGGCGCCTCGTCTCATCGATCTCTCATCCGATTTTCGCCTGCGGGATGCCACAGACTATGTGAGGTGGTATGGGCATGAACACGAGGCTCCCGAATGGCTATCACGTTTCGTCTATGGTCTTGTCGAGGTGAACCGGGAGGCCATCGCCCAGGCCAATTACGTCAGTGGAGTGGGGTGCAACGCCACGGCGACCAATCTGGCCATCTGGCCTCTCTTTGCGGAGGATCTGGTCGATCGCGAGCGGGGGATTATCGTGGAGATCAAGGCCGGCTCTTCCGAGGCTGGGGCGTCGTCGGGCCCTTCCTCCCATCATCCCGATCGCAGCGGTGTCGTGCGTTCCTTTGCGCCTGTGGGGCATCGTCATACGGCCGAGGTCATTCAGACAGTGAGCACGGGAGAATCAAAAGTGCCGGTGCATATGTCGGTCACCTCTGTGGAACTGGTGCGTGGCGTGCTCGCCACGGCACACCTTTTCGTCAAGGGGGACAGGAGGGATCTGGAGATCAAAGATCTGTGGCGCGTCTATCGGCGCACCTATCGCGACGAGCCCTTTGTCCGCATCGTGCGCGATCGTCGGGGCGTATATCGCTATCCCGAACCCAAGATACTAGCCGGCAGCAACTATGGAGATGTGGGATTCGACTATGATCCCGAAACCGGGCGAATTGTGGCCATAGCGGCCATCGATAACCTCATGAAAGGGGCTTCGGGAAGCGCTGTACAGTGTATGAATGTCATGTGTGGCTGGGATGAGAGGACGGGATTGGAATTCCCGGGTCTGCATCCTATCTAGATTTTGAGGAGGGATATGATCGTCGTCAAAGTGGGTGGTAGCGAGGGGATCGACCTGGGGGCCGTTTGCGATGATATCGCCTCCCTCGTAAAGGAGGGGAGACAGATGATCTTTGTGCATGGTGGCTCCCATCGCACCAACGTTGTCGCTGAGAAACTGGGACATCCTCCCGAGTTTGTCACTTCTGCTTCGGGATTCACCAGCCGCCGCACAGATCGGGAGACGCTCAAGATATTCGAGATGGTCTATTGTGGCGAGATCAACAAGGGCATCGTGGAGCGATTGCAGGCACAAGGGGTGAACGCCATCGGCCTCTCGGGGCTTGATGGCCGCCTGTTGGAGGGACGGCGGAAGTCGGTGATAAAGATCGTGCGGGGTGGACGACGCTTTGTGTTACGCGACGATTATACGGGCACGGTGGATGAGGTCAACGTGGATCTGCTGAGATTGCTGTTGGATAACGGTTATCTACCCGTGGTCACGCCGCCGGCCATCAGCACGGAGAGCGAAGCCATCAACGTGGATGGGGACCGGGCGGCCGCGCAGATCGCGTCGGCTTTGGACGCGGAGCAACTGATCATCCTGTCGAACGTGCCAGGTCTGTTGCAGGATTTTCCGCATGAGGATACGTTGATAGAGCATATCGATCCGCGTCGTGCAGAGGAGGCCATGGAGCATGCCGAGGGGCGTATGCGCATCAAGGTACTGGGCGCCACGGAAGCCATCGAGGAGGGAGTGGGGCGGGTTATCTTTGGTGATGGACGCATCCCATCGCCCGTGCGGGCCGCTTTGTCGGGAGAGGGAACGATCATAGGATAGCGTTTGAGAACAAGGAAGGGGATTCTAGGTGGATATCATAGAGCGCGAAGACAGATATACGAGTGGCGTCTATCCCAAACGTCCCACGGCCATCGTGCGTGGTGAGGCAGCGCGCGTCTGGGACAGCGAGGGGCGAGAGTACATCGATTGCGTTGCCGGACACGGAGTGGTACTGGTGGGACATTGTAATCCTGCCGTGGCTCAGGCTTTAGAGAAGCAGAGCAAGAGGCTCATTACCTGTCCCGAGATATTCTATAACGACGTGCGCGCCGATCTTTTAGGGCGCCTGGTCTCGGTAACGCCCGCTTCTCTGACCCGTGCCTATCTCTGCAATTCAGGGGCTGAGGCTGTGGAGGCGGCGCTCAAGTTCGCTCGTTTGAGCACGGGGCGCACGGGCATCGTAGCGGCCATGCGGGGATTCCATGGACGGACCATGGGGGCACTTTCGGCCACCTGGAAGCGCGACTACCGCGAACCTTTTGTTCCTCTGGTCCCGGATTTTGGACACGTTCCCTACAACGATTTTGAGGCATTGAAAGAGGTGGTGGACGAGGAGACGGCGGCGGTACTTCTGGAGGTGGTGCAGGGAGAGGGGGGCGTGAATCCCGCAGAGCCCGAATATATCCGCAACGTGCGCGAGTTATGCGATGAAAGGGATGTATTGCTCATTATCGACGAGGTTCAGACGGGCTTTGGGCGTACGGGCAGGTTCTTTGCCTGCGAACATTACGATCTGCAGCCGGACATGATGTGCGTGGCCAAGGGTGTCGCCGGAGGTGTACCCATGGGAGCCGTGTTGCTCAGCGATAAAGTGGAGAATCTGGGTTCGGGTGTGCATGGCTCGACGTTTGGGGGCAATCCTCTCGCCTGTGCCGCTTCCCTGGCCGCCATCGAGTATATCCAGGACAACGATCTCGTCGCTGAGGCACGACGGAAAGGGGAATGGACCCTTGAGCGCCTTTCACGCATCGATCTACGGTTGATTCGTGAGGTGAGAGGGTTGGGGCTTATGATCGGCATTCAGATGCGCAGACGGGTGACACCTTATCTAAAAGCCCTCATGGACAAGGGGATATTGGCCCTTCCGGCGGGGAGCACGGTGCTGCGTCTGCTACCTCCTTTGGTCATCACAGATGAGGAACTGGCTACGGCCTGTGATGCCATCGAGGAGGTTCTGAAAGCGTGACCATTGCCAGTGGGAGATGTTGTCCAGGCCCTGATGATGAGGAGGCTATGGCTTTCCTGGAGGAAATCGTGGAGATCTATAGTCCCTCGACGCAGGAACGCCCTGTAGCCGAACATATTGTGGATGTGATGGACGATTGGGGGTATCGGGCAGAGGTCGATGAGGCCGGGAATGCCGTGGGATGTATGGGGGATGGCGAGCGCCAGATTCTACTTCTTGGCCATATTGACACTGTGCCCGGCGAGATCCCCGTGAGGCGGGAGGGGGATCTCCTCTATGGGCGGGGCAGCGTCGATGCCAAGGGCCCTCTGGCCGCCTTTACCGTGGCCGCTGCCCGAGTGGGCGCTCTGCCGGACACCCAGGTGACCGTGGTGGGTGCCGTGGAAGAGGAAGCGGCGACCTCAAAGGGAGCGTATCACGTGGTCGGGCATTATGAACAGCCGGATTACATCGTCATTGGCGAACCCAGCGCCTGGAATCGTATAACCGTCGCCTATAAGGGACGGCTTTTGGTGGATTACATGCTGGAGCGCCCCATGTCTCATACGGCTGGCAGTCGTCGCAGCGCGTGTGAGCGAGCAGTCGATTTCTGGCTTTGCCTGCAAGCGTATGCAGAGGTCTATAATGAGGGAAAAGAGCGGCGCTTTGCCACGTTCGATCCCTCACTGCGTCGCATCTGCTCCGACAGCGACGGGCTTATCGAGAGTGTGGAGATGAGTATGGGGCTGCGCTTGCCACCGGGGTTTGACGTGCAGGAGTTAATTGCGGAGATGAATGGCTGGCGTGGCGACGCTGAGGTAAAGACCCGTGCATATGAGCAGCCCTTTCGCGCCTCGACGCGCAATCCCCTAATCAGCGCCTTTCGCGCTGCCATCCGCGCCGAGGGAGATAGGGCAACTTATGTGAGCAAGACGGGCACTTCTGACATGAACGTCCTGGGGCCACGATGGGACTGTCCCATCGTGGCCTATGGCCCGGGCGATTCTCGTCTCGATCATACGCCCCACGAGCATATTTCCCTCGACGAGTATCTGCGAGCCATTGGCGTGTTGGAGCGTGTCCTGCGGCGCCTGGCGCAGGTGTAGAAGATCTGATCGTGTGTCTGCCTTCGCATTGAGATAGGAAGGGGGTCTGGCAAAGTGCCAGACCCCCTTTTTGCTTTTGGGGAGAAGAATCACTGCTGCGATCGCTGCTGAGCCATGGGAGTATGTGCTTCCTCTGGTATGATCTCCAGCAACTTTTCGACCACCCTATCGAATTCCTCCGTTGCGTATTCCTCCAGGCGTCCGCTATCCGCCAGATCAGAGATTTCGGGGTGAATGGGCATACGCCCCAGGAGGGGAGCCCCCACCCGCTCGGTCACGTCCGAAGCCTTGGTGGTTCCAAAGAGTTCGATCTTTTCCCCACAGTTCGGGCATTCGACGTAACTCATGTTCTCCACAACGCCCAGGACAGGGATATCGAGTTGCTTGGCCATAGAGGAGGCCTTGCGCACCACCATGCCCGCCAGATCCTGGGGCGTGGTCACCAGCACCACGCCGTTGAGGGGTATGGATTGCATGACGGTCAGGGATGCATCCGAGGTACCGGGGGGTAGGTCCACGATGAGGTAATCCAGTTCACCCCAGGCGACATCACCCCAGAACTGCTTGATGGCTCCGCCGATGAGGGGGCCGCGCCAGATGACCGCCTGGTCGGGATCGGCCAGCAGAAGATTGATGGAGATGATCTTGATGCCGCTGTCCGATTCCACAGGGAGGATGCCCTGGGGCCCGCCCATGGGGCGTCTATCCTCGTGCAGGAGCATCTTGGGGATGCTGGGGCCGGTGATGTCGGCGTCCAACACGCCCACCTTGTGCCCCTGACGTCCCAGCACGACGGCCAGCAGGGCAGCCACCGTCGACTTGCCCACCCCTCCCTTGCCACTCAGAACAGCCACCACATGCTTGATATCATTGTATTCGACGGCCGTGCCAGCGCTTTGTTGGGACTGGCCAAAGATCTCTTCCCGCTCCTGGTCAGTCATCTCTCGCATGTCAATGTCTACTTGTTCTACATCATCCAGGGCCAGGAGGCGCTGTCGCGCATCGTTGACCATCTGTTCCTTCATAGGACAGGCGAGGGTGGTGAGGGCCAGGGTGAAGTTGACCTTTCCGTCCTCATATTCCAGGTCATGTACCATTCCCAGATCGATGATGCTGCGATTCAACTCGGGATCCATGACTTGCTGGAGCGTCTGACGTATATCCTGTGTATCTATCATCACGAACTCCTTTATATCATCTAGCGCAGGAGACTGTATCCTGCGGAGTGTATTAGAAATCCATCTGACCATTATATCACGATAAGAGCGAGGGGCAAGATAGTCAAATCGCTCCAGGCATGGATCATTGGTCCGCAGTATGTATTGTTCCGACACCCTCCAAGGCGATTATACCATTTCGAGCATCTTCTCTGCGACCTGTCTACCATATGTCACGGCATAATTCATGCCTCGGTCTTCTGGGTAGACCTGGGCCATACAGGAGAGCCACAGGTTGGGGAGGGGTGTCTCAAAAGGGGGCCTGATCTCAGAGTATTCCAGGCCGATGACAGGCTGTGTATAAGGCTCCCGCCAGGCCCATATGCGACGGACCCAATCACGGCTGAATCCCTCATAGATCTTTTTCAGGTGTGGGAGGTACTTTTCCAGCAACTGTTCGGCTGTCATCCGATAGAGGGGATTTTTCGTTTTGAGATAGCGCGAGATATAGACGAGATGGGCGCCACCATAGATCTGAGGACGTTGCATGTTGGTGTGCTCGATCACTCCGGTAAAGGGGATGGAGGGATCGCCGATATTGAGCCAGTATGTATCGGACAGGCCACGGTCCAGTTCCATGACGAGGCAAACGTTGGCGAGATATTCGATCTGTCCCAGCCTTTGACGATAGGGGAGGGGGAGGTCGGGAGCCAGTTGTAGCAGGATTTCGGGGGCTGTAGTCACCAGGACGTGATCCGCGGGTTGTAGTTCATGGTCGGTTACTATACCCCGGGTATGGCCATCCTCTATGGGTATATGGGTCACAGGCACTTTTGTCTCGATGCGCACGCCCCGGTCTTTCAGGCGCTCCTCCCACAGGTCGACGATCTGGCCAAAGCCTTCACGCAGATAGCCGAGCCGTTCCTCCTGGCGCTTTCCCCGAGAACTCCCTCGAAGTTTTAACTTGTTCCAGATCCAGACCGCCGCAATGTCGTCAGCATAGGGGCCGAACTTGCCGCGTAATAGGGGTTCCCATACGGCCGCGTATACGTGCTCTCCAGCCATGTCCACGAGCCATTCACGAGCCGTGATATCCTCCAGTTCGTGCCAATCCTTGACAAAAGTAGTTCTCAGATAAAGGAGGCCCAATCGTATACGGTTGAGAGGGCTGATATGAGAGAAGCGGAGGAGGTCCAGAGGTGTACTGAGGCGGTATATGTGGTCCCTATAGTAGCCGTTGGTGGTGGGTATCCACTCTAGCTTGTGACCCAGACCAAGGCGCTCTACGAGTTCCACGATGGCAGTGTCGCTGGTGAATATATGGTGATAGAATTTCTCAAGATAGGTATCGTCGATGCGGAAGGATCCAGCCAATCCTCCCAGGGTGGGGTCTTTTTCAAAGAGCGCACATTCGATCCCGTGTTGAGAAAGAGTATCTGCAGCGCTCAGCCCCGTCATACCACCGCCGACGATGGCAACTTGCATCTATTTACCTCCAAAGGATGACCAGATGTGAGATTTCTCTCGGCACATGGTCTATCAAACTTTTACTACGCTGCCACTGTCTGCGGCCTGTGCAGCCTTGATGGCGAATGCCGTGATGTCAAAAGCCTCCTCTGCTGGCACGAGGAGTTGTCCCCCTCCCTCTACAGCAGCCATAAAGTCGCCGAACAGGGTACGTTCTGGCCGCTCCAGCGGCCAGGAAGGAGTATCTCTGGCATGAGTGATCAGATGTAGGCGGCTGCCCTGATCGCAGACTTCCAGGACACCTTTTGCCCCCGCGATGCGGAGGCGATCGTCGCCGTGGGTTGGCGCGCCCGCCGGACGCAGATAATCGAGGTGAAACACAGCGCTGCCGTCGTTGGCGAGCCTGGCCATGACGGTGGCCACGTCCTGGCATCCCGGCCGTTCAGTATGTACCAGGTTGGCGTGGTGGGCCCATACCTGGGTGTAGTCGACGTCTGCCACCCAGCGTGCATAGTCAAAGGCATGGATGCCCACCCAGGTCATGGTATTTCCGTACTTGGCTGGATCAGCATACCACGCTGGTCGCTCTTGACCCCATTGATAGGACTTTTGGGCGCTGATGAGGTAGGGTTCGCCGATGACGCCCCATCGCACGAGGCGATGCGCCGTGTAAAAGGGAGGATCATAGCGCATGGGGAGCATGATGGCGTATACGAGGTCGCGATCTAGCACCAGTTGCCGCAGCGTATCGACGTCTTGCAGGTTTTGGGCGGCGGGTTTTTCCGAGATCATATGGAGGCCTCGACGCGCGGCCTCTAGGGCGATGGGGCCATTCAGGTCATAACGCCCACAGATGGTGACGATGTCGGGCTCCTCGGTATCCAGCATCTGGATCCAATCGCTGTATGCCGTCGGCGATCTCTTTCCCATCTGTATTCTTTTGTAACGGGATACGTCCTCCCCCTCAAAAGAGGGAGCATAAGCGTCGAATCGAACATTGGGAAACTGGGGCAGTTCATCGAGCACCAGATTCACATGTCCTGCGGCTCCTATGATGGCCATTTTGTAGGGCACTGTATTTCCTCCTCTATTCTACCAGGTCATGGGCGTGTATCCCGCTTTGATGGCTTGGGAGACGGGGGAGCCGATGAACTCTACGGAGCAACCCAATTCCTCCAGGCGCTCGCTCACGTGGTATTTATCCGAGCACCACTTGCAGGCCCTGGGCGTCGTGCCGTTCTCTACGATCTCCTCAACGAGGGGATGCAGATCCGGGTCGGTGGCGATGGTCACTTCCGAAGGTCCGAAAAAGAAGACCTGTACGTCTTTCATCCAGCCATTCGCTATGGCATTCTTGGTATAGATCAATCCCATCTCCAGTACCTTGCGGTCAGAACTCGCCAAAATTACGGCCAACTTGTCGCTCATTGCCTCAAATCCTCCCTTTTGTGGTCTATGGGGACGTTGCGCATCAGTAGTCTCGGAGCCTGTCGAATTCGTCCAGCATAGTCATGAAATTGTCATAGCAGGTACCCACCGCGATGCTGTGAGAAGCACCAAGGACAAAGGCACCGTCCGGCTTGGCTATACGCATGGCCTCGCGAACGTCCTGGCGCACCTGGTCGGGCGTGCCATCCACCAGGTGCTCCACGAGAACGCCGCCCCACAAGGCCATGCGCCCGCGCGTCGCTTCTTGCACTCGGGTCAGGTCCATTTCTGCCGTGGCCTGGATCGATTGATAACAGTCGACGCCGGCCTCCATAAATCCCTCCAGGATGGGCCAGTTGTTGCCACAGGCGTGCTGCACGAAAAGCAGTCCCGCCTCGTGGGCTGCCTCCACATTGTTTTGAAGGGCTGGATAGCAAAAGCGCCGCCACATCTGAGGGGACATAAAGGGACCCGACCGGAATGCCCAATCGGTGCCATCCATGACGCCATGGATGCCCCTGTTTGTCCAGTGTGCTTGTTCTATCCTGGCTCGCGCAAGGGAGGAGTGCAGAGCCCGTTCGACGAGGGAGGGATTATCAACCATCTCGATCAGGGACCGTTCCATGCCTCCAGGCTGGACCCACTCGGTGGCTTTTGGGAAGGGGCCCAGGATGAAACGATCTTCTGAGAATTCTGATGTCACGGCGTTCACCAGTTCGTACACGGAAGGATCGGGTGCCTCATAGGTGAATTCCAGAGGATAGTCCTCCTCGCGGATTTCACGCGTCCACTTTTCTGGATCATGCACCAGGGTGATATCGGCCGTGATGTGGGAATATTTGAGCACGCGACCATCGGGGTAGCGCCAGGTGGTGGCATCGATCCTTTTGGGCGCCTGGGGTTCATAGCCCTTGGGAGGCACCAGGCCCAGGGTCATGGCACAAAGGTTGATGATATCGTAGATCTCCAGTTTTTTGTAGAGGGCGATGGTATCCTCCACGAGGCTTTGTACCACCTCGTCACGGCGACCCTCCCAATAGGCGATCTGGCATTTGGCCTTGGCCCGCACATAGGTCTCGTGGCCCAGGATGCGCTCCACGGTGTCATAGTCGATGGAAAAGTCTCCCAAGGGGACTTTGTCGGGGATTTCACCAGATAGTGCGGTCGCGGCGCGCTCTTTGCTGTTCATGATATTGGTTTGATTCTCTCTTTCCAAGAGTCAGTGTTGAGATTATGGCATAACTCTTGGCCAGACGCAAACCTTTTGACACATTCACCGATTTTTGACGATTTACTATGCGGGCCTATTCCTCAAAGTGGCTTTTACGAACAGACTTGGATCGATGTTGGTGCTGTTGGCCTCACCATTTCTGGCCTGATATCCTTTATCAAGTGGCGGGGAAGCCAAGCATGCCCGCCGCGATCCATTCCCTGGGCTTTTGGATGGTCTTCTCAAGCCCGCCGCTCGTTCGTCCCGGTCGTGTCAATGTACTCGAACCTGTAGAGGAAATAGATTCCCGCGGTCAACACAGTGCCTCCCATGACGTATCCTTCTGTGAAGGTGGCCTGGGTGAGGTACATGGCCACCACCCCCAGCGCCGCTCCCGCCAGGTAGAGGATCAGCACCGCCTCTCGGCGCGTGTAACCCATTCTCACCAACCGATGGGAGGTATGGTCCTTACCCGGCGTGGTGAGGGGGTTCAGCCCACGACGCAGGCGCGATACAAAGACGAGGGTGGTATCAAAGATGGGCAGGCCCAGGACGATGACGGGGATCATCCACGTCACAAAGTCGACGTTCTGGGGGAAGCGAAGTTTGATTCCCACAGAGGCCAGTATGAAGCCCAGAAAGAGGCTGCCCGCATCGCCCATAAAGATACTGGCGGGGTTGAGATTGTAGACCAGGAACCCGATACAGGCGCCCAGCAGGGCGGCCGCGAGGGCTCCCACCAGATATTGCCCGCTCATAGCCGCCAGGAGCAGAAAGAAGGCCGAGGCCACGGCTCCCACCCCCCCGGACAGACCATCCATATTGTCGAGCAGGTTCATGGCGTTCGTTATGCCCACGACCCAGAAAACGGTCACCGCGATATTCAAGGCCGCGAAGGGGAAAATACGCACCTGTACATCGGTCAGAATGAGGAGGGCACTGGCGACGAGTTGCCCGACAAGTTTTGGCAAAGGGCCAAGCCCCGTGCGATCATCCCACAGGCCCATAAAGGAGCACAAGGTAGCGCCCATAAAGATACCGGCGATCTGGCGGACATACGATCGGTTTCCCAGGAACACCAGGGCGAATAGGAAGGACAGATATATGGCCACGCCGCCCATGAGGGGGACGGGCTGTTTATGGATCTTGCGAGCATTCGGTTTATCCACGACATCCGTCCTGAGGGCAAAATCGCGGACCAATGGCGTGGTGGCGACGGCCACCCCAAAGGCGCTCAATACTATGAGAAAATACTGTGTCATCCTATTCCTCGTTCTCTTTTACGGTATCGTCGGCCTGAAGGTTTCGAATGAACGACTCCATGGT
Organism: Anaerolineales bacterium; assembly: GCA_046538105.1. GTDB lineage: Bacteria > Chloroflexota > Anaerolineae > UBA1429 > UBA1429 > JAWLEV01. The sequence goes on from JBKHJO010000020.1 coordinate 39,161, forward strand.
CTGTTTTTCTTCCTGGGGCGCGGCTTCGAGGGCCCGTTGGGCATAGGATAGGGCCTGGGTGGGACGTCCCCATTTGTCGTAGAGGATGGCCACATTCTTGAGGGTGCCATAGTCCTGGGGAGCGACGGTCAGCACCTCTGTGTTGGCTTGAATGGCCTTTTCCCATTCGCCCATCTGCGAGTAGGCGTATGCGAGGGCGCTCCATCCCTGGGTAAATTTGGGTTCAATGGCCACGGCCCTTTTGTACGTCTCGACGACGCGGTCCCACTGCTGACGGGCGGTATACACGTCGCCCATCAACATATAGGTCTGGAGGAACTCGTCATCCAGGGTCCGGGAGGTCTGGTACTTTTGCAGGGCTTTATCGTATTCTTCCAACAAGTAATAGATCAGGCCCCACTCGTTATATATCTGGGCGTTATGGGGGCTCAGTTCGGCGGCCTCCTCGTAATATTGGAGAGCCCTTTGCAGTTTTTCCTCGCGCGCTTTTTGGTTATCCTCCATCTCTGCCCAGGTACGGTGCAGGCGGGCGAGGTTGGCGGTATGGTCGGTATTCAGGGGATTGAGTTCGCGGGCGCGCTCAAGAGACTCTAAGGATTTGAGCAAGTAGGCGTCCCGCTGCTCGGGCGCCTCTACCCGTTTACCCTTTTCCATAAGGGCCCGTCCCTGGAAGAGGTAGTAGTGATCCTCCCGTGGCGCCACGTCGATCGCCCTTTCATAAAAGTATATCGCCTCGTCCCAAGACCCGGCGCTGTCGTATTTGAGCCCCTGTTTGTAAAGGCTATCCGCCTTGATGGGACGGATGTTTCTGGCGTCGACAAAAAAGAGGCAGGCGATCAGGAGGATGGGATAGAGAAAGACGAGAGTGCCCTGGACCGTCGTCGAGGGGCGGGGGGATCCCATATATGAGGTTATGCCGAGAATCAGCCAGACAAGTCCTGTCACCACGTAGAATTCGTAGATGAGGTTAGAAACCTCGATGCCGGGCCCCAGCCTTGCGGCATGAATGAGGGCAAAGACGAGACCCATGGCCGCGGCTATGCCGCCGATGATGCCCAGGGAGGACAGGAGGCCGTCCAGGTCGGGGTCCTCCCTATGATGCATGGCGAGTTCAAGGGCGGCGATGGATGTGGAGATAATAAAAGTGGCGACACCCAACCAAAAGATTCCGAGACTCGTCTCGCCCCTGGCACCCTTGGCGGTCATGGTGGTCAAGGAGGTGATGAGCACCTCAAGGGGGTCGCCCGAGGAGAGGGGGTTCGTGGTATAGTCCCAGGCCATGGTGATGAGGATGAAGCCGATGAGGAGCCCCAGGGCTATCCTCTGGGTGGAGAGGGAGTCCGTCCGCAGACCCCGAGGCTGCCTCGATCTGGCGTTTCTGTGATCTGCTGTCCCGTGCTTGGCGCTGGCGCCGATGGCGTCGGTGGTCACGCCGGAGATGAGGTCCTGTCCCAGCAGAGCAAAGATGGCGGTATAGGTCCAAAAGTAGGTGCGGGTGGCGGCGATGGCGATGCCAAAGTGTATCTCGACAAAGTGGGCCACGGTGCTGGCAAAGAGGGCGATGAGCAGCAGGGCCCGCCAACGATCCTGGGGACGCACGTTGGTGTCTGGGCGGCGGGCGCGGCCCGAGAGGGCCTGCACTGTGACGTACGCCGATACGGCGGCGATAAAGCCCATGGGCAGGCCCACGCCCGCAAAGCGGAGGGACCCATCGACGATGAGGGGGACGAGGAGTCCCAATGCGCCTCCAGCGATGCCGCAGCCGACGAAGAGCCGCCTTTCCGAGGTGCCCCGTATGAGCCCCATCCAGCGGAGGCCATAATAGAATATGTTGGTGAAAAGGAACATATAGACCAGGAAACCCACGAGCCCGGTGGTGACCAGGGCGTCAAAGGTCTCGTTGTGGGAGCGGTCGGGGGAAGCGTTCCGCTTCTCATAGTGGGCGAGTTCGGGGGGATAGAAGGGGTTGTAGGCCACGTACATGGATTCTGGCCCGTAGCCGATCACGGTGCGCAGGGGGTCGGCCGCGATCATCTCCACTGCGCCCTCCCAGATCAGCACGCGGACCTTGCCGGTGCCCTCCTGCACCTCAAAGACGCGCCCCAGGCGACCGACGTAGGGCAGGTCGCGGACCCCGGCCAGGGGGGAGGAGGGCACGTTGATGATGATGAGGAAGAGGAGGACGGCGACGGCGACTCCCACCAGCACGGCGGTGGCCGTGCGATGTCGATGGAGAAAGGCATAGAGCAGGCCAAAGAAAAAGAGCCCGCCGGCTATGCCCAGCAGGGGGCCGCGACTCTGGGAAAAGAGGATGCAGACCAGTTGGGCGCTGAGGATGATGCCGTAGGCTCCCATGAGCAGAAAGGGGGCCGCGCGCCGTTTGAGATAGGCGGCCATGAGGGCGCACAGGATCAGGAGAAGGACGCCGGTGATCAGACCCCGACCAAAACCGAGGGCGAACCAGACCCAGGAATGCAGCAGGAGGGCCAGAGCAAGGAGAAGGGTAAAGGTGGTCCGCGTCCGGGCGTCCGCCCTGTGGAAGGCGGTGTGTTGAAAATGGATGACGCGGGCCAGGGCGAGAGGGGCGATCATGATGAGGTAGGCACTGATGAATATGGCGTTACCCATGTGGGAGGCCACGCGTCTGGCGACGTTCCCGCCCCAGGGTAGGGGATCGAGGCCATAGTGCTGGAGCAGGCCGTAGAGGGCGATGGGGAAACTGGTGAGGATGGCCATAGTGACGAGGCGGCGCAACTGTTGCACATGGCGCAGGGTCTGGAGCATGAGGAAAAAGATGACGATGTAACTGAGGGTGGTGTAGGTGCCCTGGAAGCGCTGATAGGAACCCCACAGGCTGATGCGGGGGATCACGGAGGTGATGGTGGTCAGCACATATACCAGGGATAACAGGGTTGTGGGCAGCACCAGGGGCATGCCCCAGAGACGCACAGAGTCCTTTTCCGGCGCATTCCTCTGGCCCAGGGTTTCCTCGGCCCATCTGATGAGCCAGGCCACGGCCATGAGGGTGGCGATGGTGCGCAGGAGGCTCAGTTTATCGGGCTCAAAGACGCGGCTGGAATAGACGTTGAAAAATAGGGGGACGACGATGAGGGCCAGCAACCATCCCGCTTCTATGACTTTGTCACAGAATGTGCTGACCTTTGTTCTCATGCTCCATCCTCTCGCAGATAATAGCCGAACATCACAAATGATGTTACCGCAGCAGGCACGTGAAGGCAAATGGGGATATGGCTGCGCCATATCCCTGGCAGAATCGCAAAGCGATTCTGCGCGTTACGTTTTTCTCCCACGCGTGTGGGAGAAGGTGGAGCGCGGAGTAACGGTCCGCCCTATGGGGGCTAGTTGGGGATGGGAGCGGCGATGGGGATTTTCGCCCCGCCGTAAACAGGCGGTGCTGGGTGGGTTGGCGCGTGTGGGGCCTCGTTGGGCGG
>JBKHJO010000065.1:0-11277 GCA_046538105.1 Anaerolineales bacterium
ATCTGACGCCTAAAGATCGAGCAGCGCTTGCAGAGTATATTGCCGCCATACAGGATCGCTTTCCGGAGCGGATCCTCGACGTGATCCTGTTCGGTTCCAAGGCGCGGGGTGATGCCGATGCCGAATCGGACATCGACCTGTTGGTCGTCGTGGATGTTCAGAATATAGAGGATAGGGGCTTTAGTGAGGTGCGCTCCGAGCTGTGGCGCATAGCATCCGAGGTCTCGTTGAGGCATGACGTGGTGATATCCTCCCGGGTGTTCGATCAAGGGCGTTGGGCCAAAGCAAAGCGTATGAGACTGCCCCTGTATCGCGCCATCGTGGCGGATGGCATCTCCCTACTTCCGGAGCCCCTCGCCATGTAACGCTACATCCCAACCCCCAGCGCCTGCAGGGCGGCCACGATGGCCGGGGCGATGAGCAGGGCGGGGAGGAGATTGGCCACGCGGATGCGCTTCAGGTCCAGCAGAAGAAGGCCAATGGCCAGGATCAGCACACCTCCTGTGGCCGACATCTCCGCTATCATGGGCTCGGTGAGGACCTCTTGGACCAGGCTGGCCAGGAGGGAGATGCCGCCCTGATATACGATGAGGGTGATGATGGAAAAGACCACGCCGATGCCCAGGGTGGAGGCAAAGGCCAGGGCGGCAAAGCCGTCGAGCATGGATTTGATGGCCAGCAGGGAATAATCCCCCGTGAGGCCATCCTGAATAGCCCCCAGGATGGTCACCGGCCCGACGCAAAAGACCAGGCTGGCGGTGATGAAGCCCTCGCTAAAGTGCTGCAGCCCATGTGACGAGAGGCGACCGGCCACCCTGTCGCGGAGCCAGTCGCTAAAGGCTTCCAGCCGGGCGTCGATGCGCCACCATTCTCCCAGGGCAGCCCCCAGCAGGACGCTGCCCATGACGATGAGGATGCTTTGGGTCTCCATGGTCAGGTGGACTCCGAGGGTCAGGGTGACCAACCCTATGCCCTGGAGGACGGTCTCACGCACCCGCTCGGGCAGCCTGTCGCCCAGGATGGTACCCAGACCGCCCCCCAGCAAAACCGCCACAACGTTGATCAGGGTGCCGATCATGCGGGGCCTCCTCTATCGTCCCGACCGGCACCCGGCCAACGTCCACATGCACTATCCTTCAAAGAAGGGCAACTCCCGTTCGTCAAAGTACCACTTGCCCTCATTGGTCAGGAACTCGTGGGTCTCCTGTAAAAAGGTATAGTGGTGATCCTCGGCCTGGGCCAGGAACTCCCATACGGCCTTTTCCTGGGGATCCTCAGTCTCCTCCGCTTCCTGGCGATAGAGATCGTAGCCCTTTTGCTCGAACTCCATGGCCATCTCCAAAGCCTCCTCGTCGGAGGCATCCTCGGGGATCAACTGCTCAGCGCTCTCGGCCTCGGGGAAAATCTCTGTGGGACCGGCCGCCTCGGCCACGGTCTCCGCTTGCTGTACCGAGATCCACCTGTCGGCGATCCATTCTTCGGGCTCGACGGATTCCACCATCTCCCGCGCCTCCTCCGCCGAGATCCAGTCCCCCTCACCGACCAGAGCCGCGTACTGGCCCCGCAGGATGTCCAGATGGGCATTCTCCTCCACGACCAGGCTCTGAAAGATCTTTTTCCCGTCCACATCATCGGTACGGGCCACCGCCTGCTGATAGAAGCGCCTGCCCCAGATCTCGGTGCTCATGCCCTTTTTCAAAGCGTCAAGTGCCTTATCCATAGCTCTCCTCTCATCATATCGAACCTCTTCTCACAAATTGAACTCCACCCATACCTACGGTGACACAAAACGGAAACAGAGAGACCCGAAAATCAGTCCCCGGTTACACATTTCAATAGCGCTTTCATATACCCGATGCCATAGGCCCTGCCGCGATGGCCCCAGCGTGTATCGCCCACCATGCCCGGGGTGTGATCGACCACCAGAACGCGATCGTAGCCCGACTCGTGATAGGCCCGCATGGCTTCCAGCATATCCACCTTGCCCTCGTCGATGAACGTCTCCTCGAACCTGGGTACCACGCCCCGCACATTGCGAAAGTGGACGTGGGAGATCTTACCCCGGGAGGCAAAGTAACGGATGGCCTCGTACACCTCCTCAGGCGTCTCGCACCACTCTGCAACGGTGCCCTGACAGAACTTGAGCCCGTTACTGGGGCTGTCCACGATCTCGGTGGCCCGCTTGTAGGCCTCAAAACTTCGCAGGATATTGGCCACACCCTGAATGCTCTCCATCGGAGGATCCGAGGGATGCAGGGCTAACATCACACCCTCCTCCTCTGCCACCGGAATCACGGCCTCGAGAAAATACGTCAGGCTTTCCCACTCTTGCTCGTCGGTGAAACGGCCGATATCGGCGATGGGCGCGTTCTCCACCTGTGCATGATCGTACTTGGTCACATAGGCCCCACCGCGCCCCGTAGGAGAGAACTCGGTGCGATAGGCGACGCCCAGGAGCGCCCAATTGTACCCCAACGTGTGAATCCCCGCACGTCCGAGGTTGCGTATCAACTTATGCAGGTTTTCGATCTGTTCATCGCGGCCGGGTTTGCCCTGCATTACCTTATCAATAAAGCTCATCGGGAGACCATCGATACCAAATAGTTTGAGCCCCATGGATTCCACCCGCGTACGCATCCTGAGCAAATCCCTGAAATGCCAGTAGCCATCGCCGGGAAGATGACGGGGTGTATGGACAATGAGGTTAGGAACCCCTAACTGCTTGGCAAACTGTAATATCTCCTCGTCGATCTCGTTGAACGCTCCCAGTCCGAGTTCCATCGCTCCACCTTTCTATCGCTGGTTTCCCTATATCTGGTGTAATCCATATCCCATGGTTTTTGGACGAGCGGCTATGCCCAGCCCCCCATATTGACCTGTGATTCGTAGTTGGCCATCAGCAGGTTAAAGTGGGTCATCTCGGCATCGGCCAGCCACATGTACAGCGTCCTCCCCGCCTCATCCTCCGTCCCGCTGGCAGCGTCCGCATAAAAGGCATGTGCCCTCATCTCGATATCCAGGGCAAAATGGAGAGCGTCAAGGACGTTGGGGTCGCTGCCGAGTTCAGCCTCGCGCGCCTCGCGCTCGGGAGGAAAGAGCCTCTCATCAAGATCGATGTCCGGTACCTTGATATCGGGAAGTGTCTCATATTGCCCCAACTCCTGGATGGCGCGCATCTGGCGCTCGATCATGGCGGCGTGCTTTTCCTCGTCGTCGGCGAGGGAGGCAAAGATGTCCCGCCCCTTCTCGTTAAAGGTCTCCTGAGCGGCCTGGCGATAGAACACCCGTCCCCGCCTCTCCAGTTCCAGGGCCTGGGTTAACACTTCCTGTGCCTTCTTTATGTCGACCATCGTTTCCGCTCCTCAATTCCATTCTATACTTGGAACTGGACGATCTAGATTCGAAGCGTCGTCTCCCGTCGTCGTTCTCCACGCACATACACCAGAGGGACACGCTGCCCCGTCGTCAGACGGGGCACGATCTGTTCCAGATCCGAGGCATCCTCCACACGATGACCGGCCAGGGAGACGATGATGTCCCCCTCCCGGAGGCCGGCTCGTGCCGCCGCACTGCCCTCCCTCACCCGCCCCGCATAGGCCCCATGGGTGACGGAACAACGGCCCCGAGCGGCCATCCGGGCGGCATCTGCCACCGCGACCCCCAGCGTGGGTCGCTGCGGCCGCTGTAGTAACTGCTCCAGACGGCGCGGATCATACCCCACCACGGCCTCGCCGTCCACGACGGTCACCGGCACCCCCCGCTGCCCCGAAAGGCGCACCATCTCTGCGGCCCCCTGAGGATCCCGCGACACATCCACCTCCTCAAAGGATACCCCTCGCTGTGAAAGAAACTCTTTCACGTGACGGCAGTAGGGTCAGGTTGGCGTGGTGTAGAGTGTCACGTCCATGGTCGTCTCCGCCTCCTCTAGACGAATTCCTGCAAAAGTTCGTCATAGTCCGCCAGCGGACGCGTATGCAGCGGTTGTTCCACCAGGGCCTTTTCCTGCAGTGCGGGCAGTTTCTCCTCGTAACCAGGCTCTGCCTCGGTGCAATAGATGATACCCATGGGGATGCGGTCTCCCCCGGGAAATTCGAGGGCCCGCTCCATGGCCGCCATGCGGTCGCTGGGATCGTGATCCTCGTCCTCCACATAGTACCGTCGTTCCCGGTACCACTCATAACTCATGGGACGCATAAAGGTCACACAGGGCTGCATGACGTCGATGAGGGCATAGCCCCGATGTCCCAAAGCCTCAACTATTATAGAAGCCAGTTTTGATATATCCATGCTGAAACCCCGGGCCACAAAGGTGGCCCCCTGGGAGATGGCCAGGGCCAGGGGACTCACGGGCTTTTCCAGCGCCCCCTGTGGTGAGGTCTTGGTCTCGAAACCAGCGGGGCTCGTGGGAGAGTATTGCCCCTTGGTCAGACCATATACGTGGTTATTCTCGATCAGATCCACGATGCCTATGTTGCGCCGGGCGGCGTGCAAAAAGTGGTTGCCCCCCTCTCCATAGCCATCGCCATCGCCGTGCACGCAGATGACCTTCATATCCTGATTGGCCAGTTTAAAGCCGCTGGCGATGGGCACGGGGCGCCCATGCAGCCCATGAAGCCCCGTGACGTGCATATAATCGTTCATCTTGCTGCCGCAGCCGATGCCAGTGACCATCATGACCTCGTGGGGCGCCAGGTCCGCCTCCGCCAAGGCCCGCTTCAGGGCGTTCCAGATACCATAATCTCCACAGCCGGGACACCAGGTGGGGGGAATCTCGTTCGTAAAGTCCTGTGCTGTCACCATCTTATACTCCTTCCACATGTTCCATGATGTACTCTGGCGTGAACGGGCGCCCGTCGTATTTGAGGATCTCTTGATCAACCTCAATGCCCGTCTGACCATAGAGCAAGGAGGCGAACTCGGCTGTTCCGTTTCCCTCCACGTCGATCAACGTCCCGGCACTACCAAGGATCTCCTTCGTTTCCTCCACAGGAAAGGGCCACAGATCCACAAAGTGCACCATATTGGCCGATGTGCCTCCCGCATTACAGCGCTCCATGGCTTCGTATACCGGTCCATAACTCGATCCCCAACTTACAAAGGTGATCTCTGCCTCGGACGGCCCGTAGGTAAAGGGAGCGCGCATCTCGGTACGGGCGCCGTCCAGTTTGCGCATCCGCTTGTCCAGCATGGCGGCGCTGATCTCGGGATCCTCGGTGATGTGACCGTTCTCGCGATGCTCGTTGCCCGTGGCCAGATAGACGGCTTTGGGGTGGCTACCGGGAAGCGCCCGCGGTGAGACGCCATCGGGCGTTATGGCATAGCGGTGGTAAACATCCATCTCCTCCAGGGCTTCCGCGTCGAGGAGTTTGCCCCTGTCGATCTGCACCTGCTGCGGATCGAATGCCTCTGCGCCCACGGACCATAGCGAGTTGGCGTTATAGTTGTCGGAGAGGACGATGACCACGCACTGGTACTTTTCGGCGATATTGAGAGCCCGCTGGGCGCAATAAAAGGCCTCCTGCGGCGTGTGGGGCGCCAGTACCACCCGAGGATACTCGCCGTGGGAGGCGTACAGGGCTAGGTTAAGGTCTCCCTGCGCCGTCCTGGTAGCCAGGCCCGTGGCCGGGCCAGGGCGCTGGCCGAGGTAGACCACCACGGGCGTCTCGGTCATGCCCGCCAGACTGAGCCCCTCGGTCATGAGGTCGAACCCGCCCCCTGAGGTACATGTCATGGCCCGCACCCCGGCGTTGGCGGCCCCCACGCACATGTTGACGGCCGCCAACTCGTCCTCGGCATGTTTTACCACCAGCCCCCAGGAATCTGCGTGTTGGGCCATGTATTCCAACACAGAACTGGCCGGCGTCATGGGATAACCGGCGGCGAACTTGCAGCCGCCCATAATGCATCCCATGCCAAAGGCGTGGTTACCGTCGATGGTCAGCCGCTCCGGTGCCTCGCGTGCCTCGACCTGCCACGTGCAAATGTCCGCGAAATCCTCCTCGACCAGGGCATAGGCGTCCTCGGCCACGCACTCGTTGGCTTGAACGATATCCTCGCCCTTGGCGGCAAAGTTGTCGGTGATGACATCGAGGATATATTTAAGGTCAAAACCGACGAGACCCGCCACCAGAGCCAGCACAGCAGTGTTGGTCATGACGGAGCCGCCATGGTTCTCGGCGATCTCGACGAGAGGAGCCTGCACCAGATGCAAGGCGCGCGTCTCCACAAGCCCTTCCGGAACCTCGATACCCTCATCGGCGACGATCACCCCCTCGGTAACCAGATCATCCACGTGCTCCAGTACGGTGGTCTCGTCAAATGCCAATAGTAGTTCGATCTTTTCTTTGATGGCGTATACGGGCTCATCGCTGACGCGAATGGTGAAAAAGTTATGTCCGCCCCGGATACGCGAGTAGTAGTTGGGCGTGCCAAAGACGTGCAGGCCCCCGCGGGTCATGGCTTGAGCAAAGCCCATCCCACTGGAGAGAACGCCCTGGCCCGCCTCGCCTCCAATACAAAAACTGACATCGACAACAGACATGCAACCCCCTTTTTTTACTATGGGACGATCTCGCCTTCTCGATTGTATATGGTGCAAATCGCGCGATGCCCGGCTCCTATTCGATGACGCAGATGGCGCCCGACCGCTTGATGCGCAGGGCCAGCGTCTCGAATATACGGAATCGGTGATCGATGCCCTCGTTGCCCAGGTAGGCGGTCACCGCATCCTGGCCCACCACGAGATCGACGTTCCACGGATAGGGACTCACAACCAGCACCTCGCTTTCGGCCATGGTGGTGCTCTGGTAGAGGCCGGCCTCTACCAACCTTTCCACCATATCCACCTCGCGTCGGCCGTGCTGCATCAGCCCGGCCATGCGCGCGTACATGTTCGGGTGCATGACCGCGGCATAGGGCGCGTCGAATCCCGAGCCCCGCAACTCTGCCGTGGCTTTGGAGATCACCTTAAAGGGACCGCCCATGGTATCCCAGTCCACCAGTTCTATGGATATCTCGGCCGCTTCTCGTAGACCCCCTATGACGATATCCTCCTCCGCGTCGGCCAGCCTGGTAGCCGCCAACGCCACGGCCCCCAGATCGAGGGCAAAGGGTGTGTCATCGGCCATGGCCATATGCTTGGCCCGCAGGGTGAACTCCTGGGCGATCTCTTGCAGCCGCAGGTATTCCGTCGTCTCTGTGGCCACGTCGGCGCCATCCTCCTGCACAAAGCCAAATGCCGGCGCCATCTCCACGCCCCAGCCCAGGGGTCCCACAAGTTCGATGAATCGTCGCCCCTCCAGGTTCTTTTTCATGACCGTGACGACCATATCGTCTACCTTTTCCCAACCCTCTTCACCAAAGGGTGCTCCGTCACGCATCAAATAGTTATCCATGATACCCCCCCAAATATGTATCTCCGATGGATATTCCGTTATTCTTTGTCCTTGAGGCTGCCCACCGAGGGGATTTCCCGTGGGGCCGATTCCCCTGCATCACCCTCTTCCTGCTCCTGTTCCGAGGCGTCTTCCGCCTCCTCTTTGACCTCCTCCAGGAGATCCTTGAACACGGCCTCGTGGTATATCTCGTGATCGCGGATGCGCTCCACCAGTCTTCTCAGGTCCTCCTCCCTGAGTTCGGAGAGTTGACTGGAATAAGCCTCAGTCACCTCGGCCTCCACCTCGATATCTGCCAGCAGGTTCTTGACCACGTCGTGGCCCAGCACAAGGTCACCGTGGGAATAGTCCGGGTCACCTCCGTGCTCGTACTGTTCTTCCGCCAACCAGCCCATGTGCTGCATCTCGTTGATAGCCGCGTTCTCCAGTTCTTCCGCCACCTCCTTGTCTTCGGCCAGGAAGGAATGGAAGAGATACTGCAGGACCACGCTGTACTCGTGGCGGATGCCCTCATTCATGATCTCTTGGAGGCGCCTGGCATAGGCCGGATCTTTTGGCGCCTCGGCCTCGGCCTCGGGAGGCTCACCGGCTTCCATCTGTTCGCGCGCCTCCTCGACCAGGTCTCTGAACTGGCCCTGATGGGCCCTCTCATCGTGGACGATGCGCGCCAGCAGCCGGCGTATCTCTGGATCGTCGATGGCCTCCATATGCTCCTGATACTGGTCGATGGCCACCTGTTCCAGGTCCACGTCCTTTTCCAGCAACTCGCCGGGGGGCACCATCTCCAAGTCCACGGGATCGCGCTCCATGGAGGGATCGCCGCCCAACTCCACGATCTCGTCGGCCAGCCAGTCCAGGTGCCGCATCTCCTCACGGGCGATGGCCTCTATCTCACAGGCGATCTCGCCCTCTCCCAGGGCATAAGCGTGGTTCAGATACTGGATGATGGCCTGATGTTCACCCCGCATATCCTTCCGCAACAAGTCTACGATCTGTTCCTTTTTCATATTCACCTCCATATAACCGTATATTGTGCTTCTCCGGCGCGTGGCGACGCATCAGCGATCTATACCATGAGGCGGTCGCTTTCCGTTGTTGGAGATGGCGTCCTTCCAGCGACGCCTCATCATACTCGGAGATGAACGCACCGCACTCAGCCAACCGCCGGACAGCGGCGGCCTCGAATATATGGGAATGAGAGATGATACGCTCCGGCGGGATATCTTTCGTTTCCCCGCTCCACTCCCGTTGATCAAAAAGAAAGAACGGGAATTATCCATGTTCTACGGTATATGATGCGGCCCGCGTACACGTTATCCTAACTCTTCGAACATCTCCTTGCCCACGCCACACTCGGGGCAGACGAAATCGTCGGAAAGTTCCTCAAAGGGTATCCCCGGCTCCATTCCCTCCTCCGGTACACCCTTTTCCGGATCATAGATCCAGCCACAGACGATACATTCCCATTGGGCCACATCAGCCTCCTTCAAGGTATCTCATAGCGAACTCCTCGCATTGGTAAAAGGGGTCGCGGACTATTTCCGCGCTTTAATTCCACTGGTAAACGACCTTTTCGTAGAGCGTCTCCACACGCTTTTTATGCTGGGCCTCCTGGGTGGCCAGAAATTCAAAGAGGCCCTTGGTGTCCTCGTCCTCGGCCACTTTTCCCAGGGCCGTGTAAAGGTCGCGACTGGCCTTCTCGCGCTTGCCGGCCACGATGAGCACCTCCTGAAGATCAGCGTCGGCGTCCAGGGGTGACTCCACCAAATAGTCGGTTATCTTGAGATCCACCACTTTCTGCTGCTGTGCCCTGGAGATGGTGCGGAACCCCTCTCCCTCTAACAGGTTTTCCAATCGCTCCCGATGGCCCTTTTCCTGACCAGCGAGTTCCTCCAGTATCGATTTAGCCTCCGGTCGCTCCACCTTCTGTGCTGTCGAATGATAAAGATTGTAAGCGTCGATCTCTCGCTGAATTGCCGTCTGAAGGATCTGTTCCATCTCGTTGTCCATAACAGGCATAACCACTACTCCCCTTCTTCGCTATAATCTGCGGTGATTGTATGTAAATCATATTCCCCCGTCAAGCCAGAGGGGGTTTTTCACGATGCGGGCATCCAACCGCTGACAATACTTGATATATATTATATATAAACAAAGGTTTTGGCAAAAGACCGTTTCTGCTCTAGGCGGGGAGGGTTTCACATGAAACCTGGCGCGCCCGGCGACGGCGGTCAGGGGTGCTATAGAAAGAGCAAGAGGGACTTTGCTCTGCAGCAGCCCAAAGCGGAGCTAAGCTGTGCGGCTCCTTTACCCGGACCCTCCCGATAACCGCCCTCCTCTCTCTCCAACCACCCAGTTACAACCGCGACGATTGCCGCGGCAGCTTCAGCGAGCTGTTAGTTATATCAGAACAGATTGCCTATTCCTATGCGAACCATCTAGAGACGAATTTCGTGAACCTCCTCCAATCTTCGAATGACGGCCTTCATTCTCCGAAAACCTTCGAGTTTCTCGTCGATCGTGGGGAAAAAGTCAATAGCCGGATACCACGCAAGACTGATGATTTTCGCGATCAGAAACTTGATTATGAACTCACCGTCGTACGCAAAGTCGGGATTGTGGTTGAAATATCGCCGTAAATTCTCCCGTGCGAGATCAACACGAATATCTCCCTTTTCGGTTATGCCCAAATAGCGAGCGGCTTCACTGTGCCATACCATCGAACCATGGAGCGCCTCAATGAGGTCAATGACATACAGACCTGATCGACAGAAATCAAAATCGACGATACCGGAGATACTTCCGTTGTAAAACAGGACATTATTCCCGTAAAAATCATTATGGTTAATCAGCATGGGAAACACCATCCGCCTCCTCTGATAAGCAGCATATACCGTATCCAGGTATGCTTGAAAGCGACGGATGTCGCGCTCAAACTGGGCGCGTTGTGCCCGCATCAGATTGTCCCTCTCTGCCAAATAGCGGGGCACACCATACTGTTGGGGCCCATAAAAGTATTTCTCAGCGGGCCCGATGGGGATGAGGCTATCGCCAAGATATGGGGGTTTCTCGATGGTTTCGGGATAGGTACTCGAGACTCGATGGAATGCCCCCAAGACGTCAAAGAGATCATTGGCCACCGACGGGAATTCGAAATCACCTAGATTCCCGTCGTGTGGAATGGCACTCTGAAGCTCATACAACGCGCCATCGTCCTCGACAAAGGTGCCATCGTCCATAGTCCGAATAATTCGTGGAACGGGAACGTTATGCTCGTGGAGATAGCTCATGAAGCGATGATCCGCGGACAAAGCCCGTCGATTGAACCCCGCGCTCCGAATGCGGAGCACAAAAGTGTTCGTATCCGTCATCACGCGATATTTGTCGGTGGTATTTCCAGCGTGCATTGGCTGGATATCTTGAATGGCCATATCATACTTGTTTTCGAGCAATGTTTCTATCTGTTTCATCCTATGCATGTCCCTCGAGTTAGGCCTATTCCTCATCATCTTCTAGAATTCCAACGTGGACAAAGTCGTGATCGAAACTCGTAATCTCTCCCCATTAGCGGGACATTCCCCCATAGAGCGTTTCACGTGAAACGTTGCGTCCCCTGAAAAAGTGGAGGAGCCTCTATTATCATTTCTCGATCTTATACAGCATCTCGGCCATATACTCGTTCGGATACGGGAAGAGGGGCCAGCATCGGAATCGCACGCGCCTTGTGAGGGAGCGTTCACTTTTTTCCTGTGCTCGGAATGCTCGGCCGTGGTGTGGGACCAGGGATCGCTGGGGGCGTCTTGCGTAGAAAGGATCAAGACGCCTTCCTCAATGGGCACCACGCGAGCGTTTCTGCATCGGAGTGCTGTATCTCTGCCGTTGC
>JBKHJO010000066.1:0-10937 GCA_046538105.1 Anaerolineales bacterium
CCATCAGGTCTTCCGGGGTACCTTCGGCGATGACCCTGCCGCCTGCGTCTCCGCCCTCGGGCCCCAGGTCTATGCACCAGTCGGCCGTCTTGATGACGTCCAGTTGGTGTTCGATGACTACCACAGTGTTTCCCGTATCCACCAGGCGTTCCAGGACGTTGAGCAAGCGCTTTACGTCAGCTGCATGCAATCCCACCGTCGGTTCGTCCAGGATATAGAGGGTGTTACCCGTCGCCCGACGTGAGAGCTCTCGCGCCAATTTTATGCGCTGTGCCTCGCCCCCCGACAGGGTCGTGGACGGTTGTCCCAGGCGTATGTATCCCAGGCCCACGTCGTGGAGAGTCTGGAGCTTGGAACTGATCTTGGGCATGTTTTGGAAAAAGTCCAGCGCCTCGTCGACGGTCATATCCAACACGTCGGCGATGGTCTTGCCTTTGTAGCGGATCTCAAGGGTCTCACGATTGTAGCGCCGGCCGTGACATACGTCGCAGGGGACATATACATCCGGTAGGAACTGCATCTCCACCTGGATGATGCCCGCCCCCTTGCAGGCCTCACACCGTCCTCCTTTGACATTGAAGGAGAAGCGTCCCTTGTCGTAACCTCGTACTTTGGCCTCTGGTGTGGAAGCAAAGAGGGAGCGGATGGGGGTGAAAGCCTTTGTATAGGTGGCTGGGTTGGAGCGGGGTGTGCGTCCGATGGGCGATTGATCTATATCGATAACCTTGTCGAGGTGCTTTACGCCCACGATCTCGTCATGGTCTCCGGGGCGAGTGGAGGCGTTATGAAGCAGTTGGGCGAGCCGTTTATAGATAGTGTCTATCAAAAGTGTGCTCTTGCCCGATCCCGAAACGCCCGTGATGACGACAAAGCGTCCCAGTGGTATGGTCACGTCGATATCCTTCAGGTTGTTTTCGCGGGCACCACGCAATTTCAGGAACTTGCCATTACCCTCCCGGCGCCCGGGAGGAACGGGAATAGTGAATGCCCCGCTGAGATACTGGCCCGTCAAGGAGGTGGGACAATTGGTAACCTCTTCTGGTGTGCCCTGGCATACCACCTGGCCGCCATGTTTGCCGGCTCCGGGACCAAGATCGAGAAGGTGATCCGCTGCGCGAATGGTCGCCTCATCGTGTTCTACCACCAGCACTGTGTTGCCCAGGTCACGCAGTTCCGTCAGGGTGTCGATGAGGCGCTGATTGTCCCGCTGATGCAGGCCGATGGTGGGCTCGTCCAGTATATAGAGCACCCCCATGAGGCGGGAACCAATCTGGGTGGCCAGATGGATACGCTGTGCTTCGCCGCCAGAGAGGGTGGCAGCGACGCGGTCCAGCGTGAGGTATTCCAGCCCCACATTGTCCAAAAAGTGCAATCGCGAGAGGATCTCTTTGATGATCTGCCGGGCGATAAGTCTCTCCCGCTCGTTGAACTGTTGCGGCAGTTGCTCGACAAAGTCAATCGCCTCCTGGATGGACATGCGGACTATTTCATCGACGGACTTTTTTTCCACAGTGACGGCCAGGCTCGCCGGCCGCAGTCTTTTGCCATTGCAGGCAGGACAAGGCTTTTCGGTCATGTAGCGTTCTATTCTGGATCGCACGCGGCTGGAGGATGTGTCCTGATAGCGCCGCTGCAGATTGGGGATAACCCCCTCATAGGTCGTCTCATAGTCCCGTGTGCGCCCCGATTTGTTGGTATAATGCACATCGATCATATCGCTTCCGCTGCCATGAAGGATCACGTGCTGGTGTTCCGCTGCGAGTTCGTCCCATGGGGTGTCCAGGGAGAAATCATAATGTCGGGCCACGGCTTTCAGCAACTGGCCATAATAGCCAGCCTTTTCCATACTACTGGCCCAGGGTTTGATGGCCCCCTCGGACAGGGACAGGTCCCCCTCGGGTACTATCAGGGTCGGGTCGAGTTCCTGCGTTGTCCCCAGTCCCATGCACTCGGGGCAGGCACCATGGGGACTATTGAAGGAAAAACTCCGAGGCTCGAGTTCGGGGAGGCTGATGTCGCATTCGGGGCAGGCGTACTTTTCCGAATACATACGTTCCTCACCATCTTGCAGGCTCACGCGTACGACGCCATCGCCCAGATCGAGGGCTGTCTCCACCGAATCGGTAAGTCGTTGGCGGTCGGCGTCGGCCCGTTCTGTTTGGTCCTCTCCGTAGCGACGCACAATGAGGCGGTCGACGATGACCTCGACGGTATGTCGCTTGTAGCGGTCCAGTGTGGGTTCATCGTCCACGCTATACATCTCTCCATCGACGCGCATGCGCACATAGCCCGCCTTGCGTAGATCCTCAAAGATGCGCCGGTGCTCGCCCTTACGGTCTTTGATCAGGGGGGCGATGATCATGATACGGCTGCCCTCTTTGAATTCCAGGATACTGTCCACAATTTGCTGCACCGTCTGGCGGCTAATGGGCCGGCCACACTGGGGACAGTGGGGCATCCCGATCCGAGCATAAAGCAGTCGCAGATAATCATATATCTCTGTCACCGTGCCCACCGTCGAGCGAGGGCTGTGGCTGGTGCTCTTTTGATCTATGCTGATGGCGGGAGAGAGCCCATCGATATAATCCACATCGGGCTTGTCCATGCGGCCCAGGAACTGGCGGGCATAAGCCGAGAGGGATTCTACATAGCGCCGCTGTCCCTCGGCATAGATGGTATCAAAGGCCAGGGAGGATTTCCCCGAACCAGAAACCCCGGTGATGACGACGAATTTGTCACGTGGAATATCCACGTTTATGTTTTTTAGGTTGTTCTGTCGCGCTCCTTGGATTGAGATGTGGTCTTGAGCCATACAGTCTCCTACTAGAATACGAAAAGGAGGACTTGTCAAATCCAGAACTACATTATAGTCGAGGAGGCGTTATAGGACAAAGATTATTGCCAGATTCGCTGTGCAAAAAACCTGTTCGAGAGGGCGCATAGTATGCCCATGAAATCAGTAGACGCTGTCCATGCTCTGACGCCATCCGTTCTTTAGCCCTACAGTGTCAAAGGCTTCCAGGGCTGCAGCATACTCGTCGGGGCGGAGCCGTCTTCCTAACTTGGGATGATCCACGGCTTTATGTGCAGGAAAGTACTGGGCCATGAGACTGATATATGTTTTTGGAGAAAGGTTTTCTGCGATCCAGGACAGGATTTCCTCCGTCTGGGAGAGGCCGCAGGGCAGTACCAGGTGGCGAATGATAAGACCCCTTTGGACAATGCCTTTCTCGTCCAGGATCAACTCCTCACCTACCTGTCTCTGCATCTCCACGAGGGCACAGCGATTATAATTGACATAATTATCAAAGTCGGAGAGATTGTGGGCCACGTCCTCGTCGGCATATTTGGCGTCGGGCAAATAGATATCAACGACACCGTCGAGGAGTTTTAGGGTATTCGTCCGTTCATAGCCGCTGGTATTGTATACGAGGGGAATGTGCAATCCTTGTTCGACGGCCTCTTCAAGGGCCGCCAGGATCTGTGGCAAAAAGTGGGTGGGGGTGACCAGATTGATGTTGTGACATCCCCGTCGCTGGAGCGACAGCATAGATTCGGCCGATTCCTCCGTGGCTCTCTCGGATCCCGAGCCCAGTTGACTGATGGGATAATTTTGGCAGAAGATACAGTGTCCGGTGCAGTTGGAGAAAAAGACGGTGCCCGACCCTTTTGTGCCGCTCAGGCAGGGTTCCTCTCCGTGGTGTGCGTTGATGCTGGCCGTCTTGGCCCGCGCACCGCTGCGGCAATAGCCGCGTTCCCCCCTTGGTCGATTGACACCGCATTCTCGCGGACAGAGATCGCACGAGAGAAGACGTTCTTGAGCCGCCTCCACGCGCTCATGTAACAGTCCCTGCTCATACAATTTATGGTAGCCAGGGATTTCCTCTTTCACATTACCCCTTTTGTCGTTCAAATTTGCGGTACTTTTCCCACTCGGGGATATCCTCATCTCTACTCACAGAGCGGCGCAGTTCCAGAATCTGATTTCTCAGCAGCGCCGCCTTTTCGAATTCCAGATTCTGGGCTGCCGCTTTCATCTGTCTTTCCAGGTTCTCTACGATATGATGGGCCTCGTCTTTGGGGATCTCTGTCTCTACCTCGTACGCGGCTCCCGACTCGGCCACGGTGCGCAGGCTTTCCGTCAGGTCATGAACCTCTTTGATGATGCTGCTGGGTGTGATGCCCCGCCCTTTGTTGTAAGTCAACTGTATCTCGCGGCGCCGATTCGTCTCGTCGATGGCTCTGCGCATAGAGTCGGTGATCTCGTCGGCGTACATGATCACATGGCCATTGACGTTTCGGGCCGCGCGACCGATGGTCTGAATAAGGGCGCGGGTGGAGCGCAGAAAGCCCTCCTTGTCGGCATCGAGTATGGCCACCAGGGAAACCTCGGGTAGATCCAGCCCCTCGCGGAGCAGATTGACGCCCACCACCACGTCGTAGACGCCAGTGCGCAGGCTGCGTAGGATGTCCACCCTTTCGATGGTCCCGATCTCCGAGTGTAAATAGTGCACATCGAACCCGGCCTCCTGCAGGTATTCCGATAGATCCTCCGCCATACGTTTGGTCAGGGTGGTGACCAAGGCGCGCTCGTTCCTCTCCACACAATCCCGCAGTTCTCCGATCAGATCATCGATCTGTCCCTCAATGGGCCGTACCATTACCTTGGGATCCACAAGCCCTGTGGGGCGGATAATCTGCTCCACGATCTGGGTGCTATGTTCACGCTCATAGGGCCCTGGTGTGGCAGAGATAAAGATGCACTGATTCACGTGATCCTCGAACTCCTCAAAGGTCAGGGGACGGTTGTCCAGGGCCGAGGGCAAGCGGAATCCGTATTCTACCAGCGTCTCCTTGCGCGATCGGTCGCCATTGTACATGCCCCGTATCTGGGGCACGGTCATGTGGGACTCGTCGAGGAACATCAGGTAATCTGCCGGGAAATAGTCCAGGAGCGTCCATGGTGGTTCCCCCTCTCGACGGCGCGATAGATGCCGCGAATAGTTCTCCACGCCGGGACAATAGCCAATCTCCTGCAGCATCTCGATATCATACCTTGTGCGCTGCTCGAGCCGCTGGGCCTCCAGTAGTTTGTTCTGCTTTTTGAGTATGTCCAGCCGTTGTTCCAACTCTTTCTCGATCTCTTCTATGGCCTGGGCTAGGTTTTCTTCCGGCGTGATAAAGTGCTTGGCGGGGAAGATATCGATGGTTTCATGTTCCTGTAACAATTCTCCCGTGAGCGCATCGACCTCAACGATGCGCTCGATCTCGTCCCCCCAGAACTCGACGCGGTAGGTAGTTTCGCCATAAGCAGGCATGACCTCCAGTGTATCGCCCCGCACACGGAACTTGCCGGGCGACAGTTCTAAATCGTTGCGCTCGTAAAAGATATCCACTAGACGCCGTAGCAAAGCATTCCGACGGCGATGCTGCCCACGCCGCAGATTGATGACCACCTGGCCGTAGGATTTTGGATCGCCAAGACCATAGATGCAGGAAACTGAGGCCACAATGATGACGTCGCGCCGACTAAACAGGGCCGATGTGGCTGCCAGGCGCAGCCGATCGATCTCCTCGTTGATATCGGCGTCCTTTTCGATGTACAGGTCGGTGCGGGGGATATAGGCCTCTGGCTGGTAGTAGTCATAGTAACTCACAAAATAGGCCACAGCGTTGTTGGGAAAGAACTCTTTGAATTCGGAATATAACTGGGCCGCCAACGTCTTGTTGTGTGCTATGACGATAGTGGGGCGCTGTACAGCCTCAATGATGTTGGCCATGACGTATGTTTTGCCAGATCCCGTCACTCCCATGAGAGTCTGGTAACGATCCTGACGTTCCAGTCCATTGGCAAGTTGTTCTATGGCTTTGGGTTGATCTCCGGTAGGTACAAAATCGGAGACGAGTTCGAATTCGGGCACGGTATATCTTCTCCTGTTAGGGCACTGGTGGCCTGGGCGGTTGCCAGATACCTGAATGATCGTCGGGTGAAAGGGGAAAGATGATCGGGAAAGTAGAGCGGCTTTTTTCCTATGCCGCTCAGAGATCGTCGTCGGGCACTTGTGGCTCGGGCCAATCGGTGTCACGGAGGCGTCTGGCCAACACGTCGGGGACGTTACCAGATTGGCTCAACACCTCTATGGCCGAGTCGGCGTCTATGAACTCGATAGGATCCATGTCGGTGAGTTCCTCATCCTCCAGTTTCTCCTCCAGGTCGCTTGGGGCGACACCAAAAAGGTCGCGTAACAAGTCTTCCGCATCGACCAGTTCTTGGAAGGGAGTAGCCCCGGCTTGCTCCCAGTCACTCACCTTGTTTCCACCGTCATCCCAGATAAAGATCCTACCACTGCGTTCCTGAAAGCGTTCCAGCCAGGCCCATTCTCCAGGACCATGATCGGGCGCTATGATAAATATGGCCTCGCTGAGAGCAGCGACGAGCACCTCTCGCGCCCGTGCGAGCGTCTCAGTATAGGTGGCATCCGGAAGATAAGGACTCAATACGACCAGGCGAGAGTCAGCAATTTCCTCGCCCATCTCTACCAGACATCCATCAAAGCGGCGGATGCCAATGGGCAACAAGATGGCTGCCCGCCCGCCTTGAGCCCGAACCGTGTCCACCGCGCGCCTTTCTATGCCGCTGCTGTAACCGCTGATGACGGGATAGCCTCCCCGCGTCAGCAGTTCAGCCAGCGCAACGGTCATCTCTTGCGCCTGGGAAGAGGGGTTCTCATCTCCAAAGACGGCCAGGGTGGGTTCGGTAAGAATGGACAGGTCTCCACGATAGAACAGAAAACAGGGCAACCAGTCCTTGGACAAATGCTGGAGCAGCGATTCGGGATAGGCCACGTTCACGTAGGTTACCAGATCTATCCGCTTCTGTTCCAGTTCTTGCAGAAGGGCCTCTTTGGCGGGGACATCCCCTCTGGCGTCCAACAAACAGGCCGCCTGTTGGACGTCGATGGAGCATTGGGCTGCCACCTCGGTGGCTTTTTGTGCAAAGAGCGCTGAAAGGGCATGCTCCTTCTCCACGCACCAGAGATGAATTGCTCTTTTTGCTGCGCGGCGGTCCAAACCCGTTGCATTCAGTGCGGCCAGCCAATATGCCGCTTCTCGATACTGGGACACTCTTTCTCCACCCCGTTCGCTTGAAATCCATCATCATTATTATAGGATTCCCGTGTGATATGTCAATTTCCGGGTGAATGTTGGCGTCAAATCCTGGGGTAAAGGAGGTCTGCTTTGTCTCTTCTCTTGTCCCGCCCAAACGCGGGAAGAAGACTGTTGGCGACACAAGTCTCAAGAGAAAGGGGGGAAAGGGCTTGTAATCTGCCCGTGCAGTACTATTATAAAGTTTGGATCAGGTGTGGGGATATGGTCAAGGTCACGATCGTACGGGAGCGATTTGTGGGATTTTTTCGTGTGTGGGATTGAGTAGCGCTATGATTTGACATTTCATCCGTCAAATAATATAATTGTTTAAAGGTTTAACTATAGGAGTGTATGTTATGGTCCAGATGGAGCAGTATCCAGAGCAGAACGGCGAGCGTTTGGAAGAGGCTCGTGAGTCTTTGTTAGACGAGGAGATGAGTATGGATCTGGCGCAGATATTCAAGGTTCTCGCAGATCCTACGCGAGTGCGGCTGGTTTCCCTTCTCGCCGAACAGGAGTTATTTGTTGGCGAATTGGCAGAATTGCTGGATATGACGCTATCCGCGGTGTCCCATCATCTGCGCTTGCTACGGCAGCTTCGACTTGTTAAGGCGAGACGTCAGGGAAGGCACGTCTATTACTCTTTGGATGATGATCATGTCAAAGATGTATACCGACTGGGGCTGGAGCATGTGAAACATATATAGCAACTGTCGCTTGTGCAGTTATCGAGGTGGGGAGTATGGAGGAAAAATCTTACAGGTGGCGTGTGAAAGGGCTCGATTGTCCTGACTGTGCCCTGAGTCTGGAGAAGTCGCTGGAGCGACTGCCAGAAGTCTCGTCGGCCGAGCTCGATTTCGAGAACTCGGTTCTGACCATCGTTTCGGCGGTGAATGGAGAAGGGACAGCCGTGGTGGAAGAGAGGGCTGGGGCTATGGGCTATCAACTGGTACCCTGGCAGGATGAGGGAGATGCCTCCGCTCCCGTAGATAGTGGATGGTTGAGGGGGCATGGGGAAGAGGCACGCATCGTCGCAGCCGCGTTGCTGATAATGACGGCTCTAGTCCTCGGGTTCCTTCGCCTTTCTTCCCTTATCCCCAATAGTCTTTATGTGGCAGCGATACTCATTGCGGGCCTGCCCATCGCCCGCTCGGCATGGTTTGCCGTGATGCGGGCCCATAATGTGGACATGAACGTGCTCATGACCATCGCCGCCGTGGGAGCCGTGATCATCGGTGAGTTCGCCGAGGGGGCCATCACCGTCGTCCTCTTTTCCGTGGGGGAACTTTTGGAGGGTTATTCAGCGGATCGAGCACGCAACGCCATTCGAGGGCTGATGGATCTGGCCCCTGATGAGGCCGCACTTTTGAAGGAGGGCGGTGAGAGACGAGTGCCCGTGACGATGTTGGAGGTGGGGGATCGAATCCTTGTGCGTCCTGGAACGCGCATCCCCATGGATGGGCGTGTGATGGAAGGACGATCCGCGGTGAACGAGGCGCCTGTCACGGGAGAATCAAGGGCGATACAAAAGGGGCCGGGCGACAAGGTCTTTGCAGGGACGCTGAACGGAAGCGCGGCCTTGACGGTCGAGGTGATCAGGCGGGCCGAGGAAAGCACCATCGCCCGCATCATGTATATGGTCGAGGAGGCACAATCGCAGCGTGCTCCCGCTCAACGCTTTGTCGATCGTTTTGCCCGGGTGTACACGCCCGCTGTGGCGCTTTTGGCGGCTGGCGTGGCTTTTCTGCCACCTCTTTTAGGTTGGGGTGGTCTTATGGAATGGGTGTATCGGGCGCTGGTCATGCTGGTTATCGCCTGTCCCTGTGCGTTGGTCATCTCTACTCCCGTCACCCTGGTGAGCGCGCTGGCGCGGGGAGCGCGGGCCGGGGTCCTGATCAAAGGCGGAAGATACCTGGAGCAGTTGGCTAGCGTGCGCGCGGTGGCCTTTGACAAGACGGGCACCCTGACCGCGGGCGAACCCCAGGTAGTGGGGGGCGCCTGTGAGATGCATCCTGACAGAGATGCATCCTGTGAGGTCTGTCAAACACTGCTGGCGAAAGCGGCCGCCGTCGAGGGGCGATCTGAGCATAGGTTGGCAGAGGCGGTAGTGGAGTATGCGCAGGAGATGGGGCAGGATGCTCGCTATGAGGCCGTCCGCGATGCTCAAGCCATTCCGGGAATGGGAATCGCGGGAGAGGTCGGTGGGCATGGAATCATGGTGGGAAGCCACAAAATGTGTCATCCTGATGATGAGCCCGAGCGAGCACTGTGTGTCCAGATAGCCGAGGCCGAGCGTCAGGGGAATACGGTGTTGGTCATTCGGGATACATGTTGTGATGAATGGTGTTATTTGACCGTCTCTGACAGATTGCGGGACAAAGCCCCCGATGCCATTCGTGCATTGAAGGGCATGGGTGTCGAACACGTGGTCATGTTGACGGGAGATAACCGCTTCATCGCCGAGGAGGTGGCGGAGAGGATCGGCGTCGATGAGGTCCATGCTGGCCTGATGCCTGAGGAAAAGTTGCGGATTCTAAAAGACCTTGAGGAACGTTATGATCGGGTAGTCATGGTCGGGGATGGCATCAACGATGCACCATCTCTGGCCCAGGCCTCGGTAGGTATCGCCATGGGGGCGGCGGGTACCGATGTGGCTCTGGAGACGGCTGACGTGGCCCTGATGGGAGACGATCTCCGCGGTGTGCCATTCGCTCTTGGTTTAGGACGCAAAGCCCTGCGTATCGTGCGCTTCAATATCGCTTTCTCTTTGCTGATCAAACTCCTCTTTTTGGGGCTGGCGGTGGCCGGTATCTCGGCGTTGTGGATGGCTGTGCTAGCGGATACCGGTGCTACTTTGCTTGTAAGCCTGAATGGTCTGCGTATGTTGAGATTCGGCAGGCGTCAGGTCGGTGCCGCATGATCGGTGGTTTCCTTTTGCACTCTCTGGAGAGCGCGTTTTATTCGTCCGTATCGATACCAAAGAACGAGTAGGTAGAAGACATGACGGTTCCCAGCCAGACCCACCCTGAATTCACCACGATCTCTGGCACGCTGTCACGACAGATGGTGACGAAAAAGGCGCTAATGCCCACGACAAAGTAGACGGCAAAGTACAGCAGTGCTATCCATACCACAACAGAAAGAGGCTCTCTCTCTGGTGGGCCCTCGTCTTCTGGCGAGTCCTCTTCTGGGGGAGTCTCTTCCGGTGGGCGTTCCTCTTCTGGCGTTCGTGAGCGAGGGACGGGCCGGCTGGAGTTATAGAGTCCCATGATGCTGGCCAACCCGAGGAGATTGCGCCTAATAAGGGATGGTGGGTGTAGACTGTACCAGGCGGTCAGGGTGCGTCCTCCCAGGGGATGATTGTTGCTCAATTGCACGGGCGTCGGCCTTTGACTCTTTGCAAATCCTGCGCTGACCACGGCTCCTACAAGACCGCTCAGGAAACCTGCTGCGCGTAACATATTCTCTGGGAATACCGGATTCTCCTCCAACGCGCTTCTCACCACCGCGTTTCCCAGGACAGCGGCATATAAGATGGCGGTGATAATGGTGATGACCAATGAAAGCATCCGTCGTATCTGTTCTGGTATGAGTTTTTCCTTCGTGCCCTCTTCCATGTTCTCCTCTCCGCTTCCTTTGATATCTTTGTGGCATTATAGCGTTGCTGTAATATTTCGTCAACGGGAATTGTGTGGATTACGTGAAAGGTGACGGCACGGCCAAAGATCTCCTGGTCTTCGATATGTTTTTTTATTTTTTATTCCCGTTGGGTGATTTTACTGAGACGG
>JBKHJO010000067.1:0-10575 GCA_046538105.1 Anaerolineales bacterium
CTTGTTTATCGTGGGGACACGTGTTTAATGGGTGAGAGTGGCGATCGTCAATCCAAAAAGCAAGCACTGTACGATATACTCGCCACGTTTGACCGCGTCTATGTGGCATTTTCTGGTGGGGTAGATAGTGCATATTTGTTAGCGGCTTGCCTGGATGTGCTTGGCGCCGATAAGGTGTTGGCCTTGACCATCGACTCGCCGCTGCTTCCTCCCGCCGAACTGGAAACTGCGCGCGAAATAGCCTCGCTGTTGGGCGCGCGGCAGCGCGTTGTTCCCTTTGATGAATTGGAGGTAGACGGGGTCGTCGCGAATCCGCCGCGTCGCTGTTATCATTGTAAGAAGGCGCGTTTCGAGATGTTGGTGGCCCTGGCGAAGGAATTGAACGGTGGTCATCTCTTGCATGGGGAGAATGCCGATGATCAGGAGGACTATCGTCCCGGTTCGGTCGCGGCCCGGGAACTGGGCGTGCGGGCGCCTCTGGCGGAGGCTGGCTTGACAAAGCATGATATTCGTCGGCTATCGCAGGAACGGGGGCTGCCCGGCTGGGACCGGCCAGCATCGGCCTGTCTGGCCACGCGTTTCCCTTATGGCACATCTCTGACACGGGAGGGGCTTGAGAGGGTGGAGGCGGCCGAGAAATTTCTGCATGATCTACTGCCCTTTTCCCAGCTTCGCGTTCGCGATCATCATCCTGTGGCGCGAATTGAGGTCCCACCACACCGCGTGAAAGATTTGGCCCAGCGCGATCTGCGGGAGGCTATCGCGAAGGGATTGCGCGAGGTTGGTTATCGGTATGTAGCATTGGACCTGGAAGGATATCGAATGGGAAGTATGAATGAATCGATCAAATAGTGCGGGTCTCCATGAGGCATCGTTTGCCTGCCCAGATTACGAGCGGGAATGCCGCAAAGGTGTCCCGGAGATCATTCTCACCGATACAAAGACGGTCTCACAGAGCCTGGCCATCGCGACCTCTTTTTTGGAGCACAACGGTCGTGCTATTCTAAGTCGTGTTTCGTCCGATCTGCGCGATGCGTTAGAGGCGGAATATGGTACAAAGGGGTTTGATTGGTATGCTTCCTCTCGCATGGCCGTGTTGCATGCGGAAGGATTTGAGATAGCAGCGAATGGTGGGCGCGTGGGCATCATCAGTGCGGGCACTTCTGATCAGCCCGCGGCACAGGAGGCGGCCGTCGTCTGTCGGGAGATGGGCTGTGATGTGCACGTGGTTCATGATGTGGGGGTGGCGGGTCTTCATCGCCTGTTCGAACCGCTGGAACGGCTTTTGGACAAGGAAGATGTGGACGTCATCATCGTGGCGGCGGGGATGGATGGCGCCCTTCCTTCCGTGGTTTCTGGCCTGGTGGATGTGCCCGTTCTCGGATTGCCCACCTCTGTGGGTTATGGCATGGGGGGGAAGGGGGAATCGGCGCTGCTGGCCATGTTGCAGACGTGTTCTCCTGGATTGGCCGTCGTGAATATCGACAATGGAGTGGGGGCAGGAGTGATGGCCGCACTGATCGCTGATCGCGTGGCTTCTGCTCGCAGTGGTGCTGACGGGCGGTCACAGAAAGGTGGATAAGAATGGTGCCATCGACTGGGTCCTATGATCGCGTCGTCCTCCTCCAATGCAATATAGATGATATGACGGGAGAGCAACTCGGTTTCGCCCTTGAGCGCATCCTGGAGCAGGGGGCACTCGATGTGTGGTTTGCCCCCATCTATATGAAAAAGAACCGCCCCGCTGTGGTGTTTTCCGTTCTCTGTCGCGCGGGGAAAGGACCCAAGTTTCGAGACCTGTTGTTGCGCGAGACCAGCACACTGGGTGTGCGGTGGCAGGTTATGGAGAGGGAGATTGCCCAACGTCGAATCGAGCGCGTGGATATCCCCTGGGGAACGGTGGGTTGCAAGGTCAAGATTCTCTGCGGCCGTGTCGTGAGCGCCAAACCCGAATTTCAAGAGTGCGCCGAACTGGCTCGAGAGTACGATGTGCCGCTAAGGTGTGTTATGGAAGCGGCGGAGCGAGCCATCGGCGAGAGAATGGGAGAGTGGTCTTCCGAGGATGGAGGAGAGCGATGAAAGAGATCCTCTGTTATGGAGATTCCAACACGTGGGGCTATAATCCTCGAACGGAACGCAGATATGCGAGAGATGTCCGTTGGACGGGCGTCCTGCAGGAGGAACTGGGGACAGAATACCACGTGATTGAGGAAGGGCTCAATGGGAGGACGACGGTTTGGGATGATCCCATTGAGGGGCACAAGAATGGTAAGATGTATCTTGTGCCCTGTCTTGAGACCCACAAGCCCCTGGATCTAGTCATTATCATGTTGGGCACCAACGATCTCAAGCATCGTTTCTCGCTCACGGCATTCGATATCGCTGCTGGAGCGGGCGCGTTGGTGGATATCGTGAAAAGGAGCCAGACGGGCAGGGGCGAGGCTGCTCCAAAAGTGCTGCTCATCGTGCCACCTCATTTGGGGCGGCTCACGGTCTTTGGGGACATGTTCCGGGGTGGGCGCCAAAAGTCCGAACAGTTATTGACGCATTATAAGACAGTGGCAGAGGAGAGAGATTGCCATGTCTTGGATGCCGATAGGATACTTGCGTGCAGTGAGATCGACGGTGTCCATTTTGAGCCTGAGGGGCATCGCGCGTTGGGTCTGGCAGTGAGCGAAAGAGTGAGAGAGATCCTGGCTTGATCTTTCGCGTCGACACTCGATCTCCATGGCGGATATCCACGATATATCTTTTCGTGGATATCCGCGCGTTATAGAGACGAGGGCTTATCCGTTGTTCAAGGGAAGTCTCTTGCCTACCCAAGGACTGGTGCGTTCGAAGGCCTCGGCGTATTCGATGTCTGTATGGCCTGCGAGGCGCTGAGCCTGAAAGGCTCGTCGCTTTGCCACGTCGGTATACCAGGGAAGGAGGAATCCCTGGGCGCGATGGAAGGCGCTCAAGGCTTCGCGTTTGATATCCCAGACGTCGGTCACGTCCACGTAAAAGTCTGGGTTAAACCCTTCGAGTTCCGTGAGGGGAATGGTGGCCTCGAAAAGAAACAGTTCTGGGCGTCTATGTGGAGCCGGCGCCGCCTCCAGTCCAGGGGCGCCAGACATTTGGGTTGCCCGCGTGACCAGGTTGAAAGTAGTGTTATGATCGACACTTTGTGGATCTGGCCCATGGTGGGTAAGCACCGCGTCGGGTTGAAAGTCGCGGATTTCGATGGCCAACTGTTTGGCTCGTTCTGAAGAGTACTCGAAACTCAGGTCTCCCCAGTTGAGAAACCGGATTTCGGCTCCCAATATCTCTGCGGCCTGCGTGGCTTCTTGCTGGCGGATATCTCTGACTTGATCCAGAGATGGCGTCTCTTCTCCACCGTACAAGCCGCCGGACTCGGATCGCTCGCCGAAGGAGAGGGCTACGATGCGGACCTCATGCCTTTCCTGGGTATAACGTGCTATGGTGCCACCGGATCGGGAACAAAAATCGGCGCTGTGGGCGCTAAAGACCAGAATTCGCATTTTTCGTACCTCCTTTTATTTTCATGGAGATGATCTCTACGACTCGACGGCCTGAAGTAGGGCTTTGATATATCCGAAGCAAAAGGCGCGCGCGCGGTGTCCGTAGGAGCTATCCAGCGAGGACAGAGGCACGTGATCGGGGATGATGGCCCCATCGTATCCTACCTCTTTGTAGATCTGGAGCGCTTTGAGCATGTCTATGTCCCCCTCGTCGGGGAACACCTCTTCAAATTTCAGGAATCCGCCGCGGATATTGCGAAAGTGAACCCAAAAGATCCTGTCTCGACTGCCAAAGTAGCGAATGGCTTCATAGACCTGCTCGGGCGTGGTGCACATCTCACTGATGGTGCCCTGACAGAAATTCAGACCGTGGTAGGGACTATTGCTCAAGGCGATGAAGCGTTTCACGCCTTCGATATTTCCCAGGACGCGTTCGATGCCCCTGTACCCCACACCGCGAGGCATTCCAGGATCGTGCTGGTGACATCCCATCTTGACATCAAACTCTTGGGCCACAGGGATAACGCGTTCTACAAAGTAGGTGATACGTTCCCACGCCTCGTCGACTGTCACCGGCGCGTAGGGAAGGGGGGGATCGTCCCGGAGTTCCTCATAGTCGAAATGGCTGTATGTGATACCACCACGACCCGGCGTACGGTATGCGGTGCGTATCACGGGCAGTATGGCCATATTGTATAGCAGGAGGGGAATTCCCGCCTTGGCGGCCGCCTCGATGCAGAGGCACACCTTTTCTATCTCCTCGTCGCGGCCTGGCGTCCCCATCATAATGTTGGGCCAGATCTGTCTATCGATCCCGCCTGAGGTCAGGGGTAGATGCATGGCTGCCAGTTTCAGATCGAAGGATTCCACGTGTTCTCTCACACGCATGAGGGCATCGGTATGCCAGTATCCGTTCTCCTCCAATCCAAGTCCTTCGCGTGGCGATGTATCTACATGTCTCACGCCCATCTGCCGGACAAAGGCGAGGTTTTCGTCTGAATAAGGTACTTGTGCACCGACGTACATCTTTTTTTTCCTCCAGATTCCAAAGGTCATCGAGTGTAGATTATACTCGGTTTGCCGAATGTTTCCATCCGGACTTGTGATACCTGATAGGCAGGTAAGGATACGAAAGGGAAGATGCGTTTCATAGATTTCAGCCTGCGGATAGTGCAAATATAATGTATATGGAGAAGAAAGGAAAGGAAAACTGTGGAACTTGTTGTTTTGAGGTACGCTGAATTATCTCTCAAGGGAGGTAATCGCAAAGAATATATTCGTCGTCTGCGACAGAATGTACGCGGTTGTCTCGCGGCGCATGATATAGAGGGACGATTGGAGACAGTTTACCGACGGCTCTATGTCTGGACTGATCAGGCCGATGCGGCAGTCGAGCATCTTGCGCGTGTATTTGGTCTGTCCTCTTTGAGCCCGGCCGTGGCGGTACCTCGGGATATCAGCGCTATCGTTGCTGAGGGGGTGCGGCAGGCCCGGAAGGCGGGTGGCGGGACGGCGGTATCCTTTCGCGTGCGTGTACGACGGGCTGACAAGACATTCCCTCACACTTCACCGGAGGTCGAGCGCCTTGTGGGGCGGGCAATTCTTGGGAGTGTGGGAGGGACGGTCGATCTTTCCGATGACGCCGATATCACTATCGGCATCGAGATATCTAGGAAGAGGGCTACGGTGTTTTATCGCACCGTAGCCGGCTTTGGTGGATTTCCTGTGGGCATCGAGGGGCGCGTGGTAGCCCTCATATCGGGTGGCATCGATTCTCCCGTGGCTGCTTGGATGATGATGAAACGGGGATGCGGTGTCATTCCGATACATTTTGCCCAGAACGAGGTGGAGAAACGCAAGGCGCTTGACAATATCGAAATACTGAAAAGGTATAGCTATGGATGGGAATTGCGCCCCGTTATCGAGGATCATCAAGAGGTAATCGCCGATGTTTTGGAAGGCCTTCAGAGGCTTAACGCTCGCCGTTGGACGTGTATCTTTTGCAAGCGCGCCATACTTTTAAGAGCCTCACGCATCGCGGAGGAGTTTGGGGCAAGTGCCATCGTTATGGGGGATTCTCTGGGGCAGGTCGCTAGCCAGAGTCTTGCCAATCTCGAGGCCGTTTCTTGGGAAATCCCCAAACCCATCCTTCGTCCTCTCATCGGCATGGAAAAACTTGAGATCATAGATCTGGCCAAGAAGATTGGCACATTTGACATATCGACCAGGAAGCAACAGGGATGTCCTTTTTTGCCGAATCATCCGATAACGGCTGCTGATATGGATGAGTTCCGCAGGATCAAGCAAAAGGTCGAGATATAGGCGATGATGGACGGATATTTACTAGGGTCTCAGAGGGGGCGAATTTATGAGTCCACCTGAAGGACAGACGATTGGATCAGGCGAGAGACAGTCGGGAATTCTCTGCCATCTGACATGTATGCCGGGTCGGTTTGGCATCGGCGATATGGGGACAGGAGTTCGCGAGTTTCTTGATTTCCTGCAGGATGCGGAGCAGACGTTGTGGCAGATTCTGCCTCTGGGCCCCACTGGTTATGGTAATTCGCCCTATCAGCCCCTCTCGGCTTTTGCGGGGAATCCTCTTCTCATCGATCTGGAACAGCTAATATCGGAAGGACTTTTTGACAAGGGGGATGTCTCTTCTTTGGTTTCGCTTCCCGCTGAAGAGGTCTTGTATGATAAGGTGGAACCATTCAAGGATCGCGCCTTGAGATGTTCCTATCGGGCGTTCAAGAATTCGACCGCAGAATCCTGGAAAAGTGGATGGGGGATCTTTCAAGAAAGGAACGCATATTGGTTGGAAGATTTTTGTCTGTTTATGGCCCTGAAGCAGCATTTTGATGGTGCCGTATGGACAGAGTGGGATCGAGATATCGCGCTGCGTGAGCGTCATGCCTTGGTCTCCTGGCGAGAAAGGCTCGACGATGAGGTTAATTATCAAAAGTACCTCCAGTTCCTGTTCGACAGACAATGGCAACAGGTAAGGGAGTATGCGCATGAGAGAGATATCGAGATCATCGGCGATGCACCTATATTTGTGGGACATGATAGCGCCGATGTTTGGAGTCATCAGGAATTATTCAGGCTGGATGAGGACGGTTTACCCACGGTCGTGGCCGGCGTGCCGCCCGATTATTTCAGCCCCACGGGTCAATTGTGGGGGAACCCTCATTATCGCTGGGATGTGATGCGGGAAAACGACTATGCCTGGTGGGCGGCACGCCTGAAGCGGGCCTTCTCTCGCGTGGACAGGATACGGCTGGATCATTTTCGGGGCTTTGCCGGGTATTGGGAGATTCCGGGGGATGCGGATACGGCGGTGAAGGGACGTTGGCTAAAGGGGCCTGGCGAGGATTTCTTTCAGGCGTTAAAGGACGATCTGGGCGAGTTGCCCATCATCGCGGAGGATCTGGGGATCATAACCAGAGACGTTGAGGAACTGCGCAGGGCGTTTGGGTTTCCTGGCATGAAAGTACTCCAGTTCGCTTTTGGATCGGATGCGACTAACACGGCCCTGCCTCACAACTATACGCCCCATATGGTCGTCTATACGGGGACCCACGACAATGACACCAGTTTGGGGTGGTATGATTCTCTGGACGAGGAAGCCAAACATAGAGTTCGCATGTATACCGGCACGGATGGTAGTAGTATGAACTGGACCCTTATAAGATTGGCCATGACCTCTGTTGCAGAGATGGCTGTATTTCCCCTACAGGATGTGCTTGGACTGGGTTCGGAGGCACGCCTGAATATCCCGGGCAAGCCACAGGGCAACTGGACGTGGCGCTATACAGCAGGGGCTCTCAATGAAAAAGTGGCACAGACGCTGCGAGAATTATCGGTAGTCTCCGGACGTTCGAGGAAATGCGAAGGACACGAACGCGGGCCCGAGTTTCCCGAGATTACATACCAGGAGCCCTGAGATCGCCACGAAGGCGTCTCAAGACTCCTCGTTTTCATGTTTGCGGGGCGCCATTTTGCCCCGCTAGGCCTCAAAGTGCCCATAAACCTCTGATTTGGTGAGTTTTCCTGCAGCCACTTCCAGGATTTCCTGATAGAGTTCTTCTCCCATCTCCTGGATGGTGGCCTCGCCTCTGATGATGGGTGTAGCGTCAAAGTCTGCGTTATCCCTGATGAGTTGCATGCGTTTGGGATTGGCGATGACTTTGATGACGGGGATGAGTCCTCCTGTTGTAGATCCACAACCGGTGGTGAACAGGCCGATGTGGGCGCCACAGGCGGCGAACTGGTTAATGCCCTCAGGATCACCGTGGAAAGTGCCAGATCCTTCCTCGCCCACCTGGATCCAGTATCCCTTTTGGGGAGGCAAGTCATAACTGCGCAACAGGCCTTGAAGGGGCTTTGTTCCCGATTTGGTCAGGCAACCATAGGATTTCTCCTCTATGCTGGTGAGGCCACCCAGAATATTGCCATATCCCCAGGAAAAGCGGCCCTGTTCAAAGGATCTCCTTTCGGCCTCTGCGATGGCCTCCTTGATATCCTGCGCCACGGCCTCGTTCACGGCACGCTCGGCCAGTACATCTCCGCAGCCCATGAGTTCGCTTACCTCGGAGTGCATATAGGTGCCGCCATCCTCTATGAGTAGATCGGCGGCTACACCGGTGATGGGGTTGGAGGCAAGGCCGGAGGTAGCATCGGAGCCACCACATTCCTGTCCCACGATGAGGTCGGCGGACGTCATCTTGGCCCTCTCGGCTTGTGAGGCGTGCTGGAGCAGGCTGACAAGAATGCGGGAGCCCGTCTTGATGGTTTCTATGTCACCGCCCTCCTCGTTGATCTTGATGGCCTCGACGGGTTTGCCCGATTCGGCGATCTCTTCGGCCACCATGTAGGCGTCCGTTCCCTCACAGCCCAACCCCACCACGAGGGCTCCCGCGTAACTGGAGTGTTTTCCCAGAGCCACGATCTTGTTAAAGGGGCCCGATCTGAGAGCACAGCCTCCCGGATAGCCGAAGAGTTGCGTGCCTTCGGGGAACGATTCCTGTATCTTGCCCGCAACTACCATGGAGCAGTGAGTAGTATAGATCACGGCCACGCGATTGCGTATGCCCAGTTGGTCGTCTGGTCTCAGGTATCCCAATATCTCTTTCTGTGCTTTGTCTGTCATCGTTTTGTTGCTCCTAAGCCTTCAGTCCGTATTGATCGCGGTGGAAACCAAAGTGTTCGCTCCGGCAGTTATGGGTGTGAACCCACTCGCCGGCTTTGATGTCTTGTGTAGCCCTTCCTATGGGCATGCCGTACTTGAGCACCTCCTCGTCCTCTGCGATGTCGCGCAGGGCATATTTGTGACCAAACTCTATATCGTCACGCAGTACGGTATTCACGGACACGTCGTCAAGGGTCGCATTGACCTCCTCTCCCTCGTCGAGATCGACGAGGGCCGTGGCCACATCGTCCTTTACGTCCAGTAAAATGGCTCTCCGTCTCAAAATGATACTCCTTTCCGAATCAGATTCCGCTTTTGATCTGCTGAACGTTCCGCTGGCCTGGAACACAGGCTATCATATAGAGAGAAGGAGGTGAGGTCAAACGCTGCAGGAGTGAGGCGTTGCGCTCGTATCATGGCAAACTGAGATTGACTGTAGTGCATTTGGCGTGCTATATTCGTGGAGCAAGTACTCTGGTTGAATAGACACGGGAGAGGAGAAATGATGGCCGATTCACGTCCCAACATTATTCTGATCATCACAGATCAACAGCGATACGATACCATTGGTGCTCTGGGGTATCCCTATATGGACACTCCCCACCTCGATCGTATGGTACAGGAGGGAACCGTTTTCTCACAGAGTTTCGTGACGGCTGCGTCATGCGCACCAGCCAGGGCGAGCCTTTTCACTGGTTACTATCCTCATACGACGGGTGTCTATAAGAACGCTGACACATGGCGTCATTCCTGGGTCGAGGCGCTGAACGCCTCTGGATACCATTGTGTAAATGTGGGCAAGATGCATACGTTTCCCTATGAGACACCCATGGGATTCCATGAGCGTTTCGTGGTGGAGAACAAGGACCGTTATCTTGAGGGGCGATGGTTCTTTGATCGCTGGGATATGGGGCTTCGCGCCCGAGGTCTTGTGAAACAGCAGCGCGAACTCTATCGTCAAAGGGATGACTATGAGGAGCGATTAGGAGCCTTCAAGTGGGAGTTGCCTCCAGAGACACACTCGGATTTCTTTGTGGGGGACATGGCCAAGTGGTGGATCCGGCATAAACCCAAGGTGGAGCCCCTGTTCCTAGAGATCGGCTTCCCTGGCCCTCATCCTCCCTACGATCCCGTACCCGACTATATTGAGCCCTACATAGAGAAGGATCTGTCCCTACCGGAGGTGACGGCCGAGGAACTGGAGGCACAGCCGTCCGCACAAAAGGAATTGCGGGAAGAGAATGTACAGGTCGATCACGACTCTATCGTGTGGACCAAGAATCCCACCCCCGAACAACTCCATCGTCAGCGTGCTTATTATCTCGCTAACGTCACCATGATCGATGAAAAAGTCGGTGAAATCCTTGAAGCGCTTGAAGAAAGAGGCTATCTGGAGAATGCCGTGGTCATCTTTACCTCGGATCATGGTGATTGTCTGGGAGACCATGGCCACATTCAAAAGTGGACCATGTATGATATCATCACACGGACTCCCCTTGTGGTCTGGGCACCAGATCGATTTGAGGGTGGGCGCGAGGTCGATGATCTGATTCAACAGTTCGATATAGCCCCGGCTATTCTGGAATTGGCAGGACTCCAAGTCCCTGGCTCGTTTGAGGCCGTTTCCCTGCTTCCCGTTCTGCGAGGTGAAGCAGGGGGGATCGGCCGCGAATATGTCTTTGCCGAACAGGCACGGGACGGCCTGCTGACCGGAACCGAGATGATGACCATGGTCCGTGATCGTGAATGGAAGATGGTGCACTATTTAGGTAATGACGATGGAGAACTCTACAACATGAGGGCTGATCCGGGAGAACATCACAATCTGTGGTACGATGCGCGCTGCGCTGAGCGCAAGCGCGA
>JBKHJO010000068.1:0-10494 GCA_046538105.1 Anaerolineales bacterium
TTGCAGGCCTCGACCAGAGCCTTGCGCTGATCGCCGTGGATCATGCTGGCGTGATGGATGAATCCCTCCTCCACCAGGGTGCGATAGAGTTCCTCGTGGTCCCTCACCCTTACCCAGGACCACGTTCCCGCCAGGGTCTCTTCCGAGGGGACGATCTCTCCACCCGCGATGAGCATCTTCCAGGCGCCGTCGTACTCGGCGACCCGGCAAAAGGTCACCGGACCCGGCTGGAGTTGAAACTGGGCCAGGCCCGCCTGGGGATCTTGCTCCTCCACGGGTAGCGCGCCTTTCATGTCACGCCGCGACCGCAGGGCGACCTCATCAGCATCCCGTGCCAGGGAGACAGGCGCGTTACCACAGTGCCAGGCCAGAAGACTGTTCTCATCCTCACGATGCCGGATGGTCCAGTCGACAAAGTGGGGCAGCTTTTGTCCCAGCGCCGCCCCATAGTTCACCATCATGGACAGCGCCCCCAATATGTCGGTCTCGCAGGCTGTGAGCCTGTGCTGCTCTGTCATGCGACCGTACACGGCGCATACCGAGATGCCCATCATGCGCTGAATGGACGGCCAGCATTGCATGGCCAGGGCCGACAGTCCCGACTCATCCCAGAAATCGATCAGCGCCCTTTCCAGTTTGGCCGCCTTATGCAGGTAATCGTCGGCCACGGTGATGGTGGGCACCGTCTGCCTTATATCCGCGATGATCTCCTGTACCTGGGGATCGTCGTCATCATAGGCCTGCGCCGCGTCCACGATATCCGCCATGTTGGCATAGACGACGTTCTGGCCGAACTTGGCGATCATGGCCGCCTCATCGTACCCCACCGTCTCAAAGGTGGCCGGCCGCACACCCACCTGCCCGATTCGCGCGCCCGTCAACTCTTTTACCACTCCCACGGCCCGGGCAAAGGTCTCCACCTCCGCCGCCAACTCGGGCTCATCGGGAAAATAGATCCCGGCAAAATGGAAGGGTATCTTGCGCCGATACAGGGCCGAGGCCATGGAGAGGTTGCCACAGTACGAGTCCGAGACCCTGGCCATGCTCGGTCCCTCCGGCGTGGGCGGTTCCTTGGTGGCGTACAGGAGGACGGGCACCTGTAACTTTTCCGCCACCTTGGCTGCCGAGCGCTCGTCGCCAAAGTCCAGTGGGCAGAGCACCAGTCCGTCTATCCCCTCGCGGGCGAAATAGTCGGCCACTACCTCGGCCTCATTCAACGTATTCACCGCCCCATGGGGCGAATAGCCTCGCTCCGCATCCAGATCGTCCTCATTGGGGCCGGGCTGCGGGACGACGACCTCGATCCCTTCCACCCCCTCCATGGCCGCGATACTCTCATCGCGCATCTTTTGGCACCAATCGCTGAAGCTGAACCGATAGGAGGGAACAAAGCCCAATTTTACAGACAAACTCATTTTCACCTCTCTTGATCGATATAGATCTACTCCCAAAAACAAACGCCTTTAGCGAAACCTCAAACTTTCCAACTACCCGCCTCCTCCATCCTCCACTTGTCCAGGACCGCACGTACTCTGGCCAACTGCACGGCCA
The DNA here is from genome assembly GCA_046538105.1 of Anaerolineales bacterium. Classification (GTDB taxonomy): domain Bacteria; phylum Chloroflexota; class Anaerolineae; order UBA1429; family UBA1429; genus JAWLEV01. Next base: position 1,552 of record JBKHJO010000068.1, read on the forward strand.
CCTCCACGTACTCGTTCTCGCCGGTGTGATGTTCCACGCTCCAGCAGCCCTCATAGCCAGCGTCTCGCAGCATGGCCATCGTCTCCTCCAGGGGCCCCTCGGTGATCTGCCAGGAGATATGGGTGTGCATGGCCCACGGTGCGATGCGCTCATCCCCCTCGCCACCGCGAAAGTGTAACAGCACGCCAAAGGCGGGATGATCCACCGCCTCGCAAATCTTTACCATGTTAGCGGGTATCACCTCCGGCCCCCAGTGGTTCTCCGGTCCCACCCTATAGCCGCCCTCCTGGGCCCGGTCGGCGTATTCGCGATAGCGCTCCACGATGTACTCGAACTGCTCGTCGGTAAAGGCCTCCTGATCGCGTCCGCCCCCGGCGTCGATGCGCACCGTCCTGGCGCCCAGGATCTCTGCCGCGTGCAGATGGGCCAGGGCCCGACGGTGATTCTCCTCCCGCGCCTGCGGTTCATCCTCCCAGATGTGTGCGCCGTCCACGCACAGGTTGACCAGGGTCAGTTCTCGCTCGTCCAAAGCGTCCCTCACCTTTTCCAGATACTCGTCGGAGGTGCTGGACAGCATGCCATTCCAGATATCCGCCGTGCGCAGATGATAGCGATACCTGCAACTCTCCAGATAACCGAATACGTCCATTCTTCCACTGCGCACAAGCCCATGAAAGGCGTATGAGGCAACCGCAACGTCCATCTTTCTCCTTTCTCTCAAGACAGATGGGACCCATTTGAGAAGGCCACATCCACCGACTCTATGCTTTACCGTCTCCTATCCCATGCACCACGTGGCATTATCCACCGTTTCCAACTGTCCGCTGGCCGCCGAGCGCACGCCCGCATCCAGGATGGCCATGACCTCCAGGTTAAAGTCCATCTCCAACGTGGGATGCACCGGATCGCCAGTTTCCAGATGGTGAATAAACTCGGCGGCGATGGTGTCGCGGCCCTGGGGCAGGGGCTCCGCCTCATAGCTCGTGGTGTCGCCGTGGCCCCGCTCCAGGCGCACTCTGGATTCATCTCCCTTGTCCTCCACCACCAAAGTGCCCGCCGTACCATAGATGATGGGCCCCGTGGGCACGCCGTGGTCCCACGTGGTCCAGGAGCCCTCCAGGAGGGCCATGGTCTTGGGGAAGCGCACCAGCATGGCCGCGTTGTCATCCGCGTCTCCCCAGTGGCTGTTCAGGTTGGCTTTCATGCCCAATGCCGCCCGGGCCTGCTCCCCCACATACCAGCGCGAGATCATGGCCCCATAGCAGCAGTAATCGAGCATAGCCCCGCCGCCGGTGGCCTCCTGATGCCACCAGGTGGCCCCTCGTTCCTCTCCCGTCATGGGAGCAGCGCTCTCATCGACCCCCGCGTGAGCCACGCCGGAACCCAGAGGCCCAGTGTGCCCCGACCGCCACTTGACCTCGAGCACCGAGCCGATGACCCCCTCACCCAGCAACCGCTTGGCCTCGCGCCCGGGAGCCGACCAGGTGTAGGGCCAGTTGACTAACAGGGTGGTATCCGCCGCCCGACAGGCGCGCGCCATGCGCAGCGCCCCTTCCAGGGAGGCCGCCATGGGCTTTTCCACACAGGCGTGGACCCCGGCCGCTGCACAGGCCTCCACAACGGGAGGATGCTGGGCGTTCTCCGAGGTCACGATGGCGACGTCCAGGGCCTCCTGTGCCAGCATCTCTCGATAGTCCTCATACACTTTGGGAATCCCCTGGCTTTCCATCACGTGTTCCAGATTCCATTCCCTTGTATAGGGTGCTTTGCGCAATTCGGGAGTTGCCGGCACCGTGTCCGCACAGGCGACCCACTCTACCTGGGGGTGTTCCCCAAAGAGCGCGGCCACATTATTGACGTGCATATGCGCGAAACCGATGATACCCAATCGATACATCTTTGCCATGATCGCCACCTCCTCAATCTCTCGCCTTCTTTTCCCATACCCGTGGGCGCTAAAACCGCATCTCATGCCCCTCTTCCGCCGAGCGATAGAGCCCCTCCAGGGCCCTTGTGACGTTCAACACCCCCTCCTTCTTCACCAGGAGATCTTCTTCCCCCTTGATGGACCGTAAAAAGTGCGCGGTCAACTTCCAGTGCCCATAAAAGGGCATATCGGGATCGGCGGGCACTTTTGGTTTGACATCCACCTGATACCTGTCCATGGTGCCGATCAGGGTGAGGGGATCGAGGGTAAGGCCGCCCTCCGTTCCCAGGATGATGGTTCCGCCGTATCCCTGGGGCACGTTGGCCGCCCAACTGGCCTTGAGGCTGATGGTACAGCCGTTCTCCAGGCGCAGGAATCCCGCCGCCATGTCCTCGACGTCGAATTCGTCGGGATCATAGGGCCGAGGGGTGAAAACGCCCACCGGCGCCCCGCTGTCGACCAACGAGGTGACCAGCCCCTCATCCCGATTAGCCAATTTGGTGTAGGTCTGCCCACTGGCCGCGACCACGCGTGGATTTCCCATGATCCAGAGCAACAGATCCAGGGAATGCACGCCGATGTCGCAGAGGGCTCCTCCCCCGGCGTGCTCCTCCATGTGGAATGTCCCCCAGGTGGGCACACCCCGCCGTCGCATGGAGGACGTCTCCGCATAGTAGATCTCGCCGAGGCGCCCCGCGTCCACGATCTCTTTGGCCGCCACACTCTCGCTGGAGAAGCGTATCGTCTGCGCCACACAGAGCAACCTGTCCGCCTCCTCGGCCGCCTCAAACATCTCCTTCGCATCATCATAGTTCGGCGCCACGGGCTTTTCGCACAATACGTGGGCGCCGGCCGCCAGCGCGGCCAGGGTTCCCTCCTTGTGATAGACGTTGGGCGTACAGATGGAGACGATATCGGGCTCCAATTCCTTCAGCATGCGCTCCGTGTCGCTGTAAGCGTGGGGGATATCGTACCGCTCGGCGGTCTTCTGCGCCTTGCCGATATGGATGTTGGCCACGCCGACGATCTCTATCTCGTCTCCGAGGTCCCGCCACGCGGGAATATGCCCCGCGTTGGCAATCATCCCCGCGCCGACGATGGCCACGCGATACCTGTCCTGTGCCATACATCCCCCTCTCTTTTTCAAAGATGATCACTAAAACGGGCTATACGCGCCCCAAACCAGGTTCCGCCTCCTCGATCTCCTCCGCCGTCACCTCTCGTCCCAGGTGCGACGAAATATAGATCCCTTCGGTGATGAGCGAGGTCTTGAGGGCGATACCCGCCGTATCCAACAGGGGCACCCGCCCAAGTTGAGCCGCCACCCAGTGCCCTTGGGAACCAGCGTAATAGGCCGCTGTGGGATCCGTGCGGCGCCAGCGCAGATCGGCGCTCTCCACGTCCAACCGCCCGTCCATCTCCACATCCGCCACGGTAGTAAAGTACGTGGGTGGCTCGACCCGCAATCCTCCGCGGGAACCATAGACGTAATCGCTGTCCGGATCATCAGAGTGGATGGCCCAAGCCTCCTCCATGAACAATTCTATGCCCCCCGCCAGGCGGATATATGCCGTTCCCAACTCCTCCACATTATAGCCGCTATCCCGCCGCCGTTCCTTGTACATCTCCAGATCCTGGTGCGTCGCGCCAGATACGCTGATCAGGTCAGGATTACCTAACAGGTAGATGATACGTGCGATGTGATAGACGGCCATATCCAGCAGGGCACCCCCGCCCGAGGTCTCGCTGTTGACAAATGCCTGGGAGCCATAGCCGTCCACATAAGGACGGCCCCGCCGGCGATAATGCATGGACTTGGCATAGTAGAGTTCCCCTAGATGCCCCTCGTCGATGAGACGCTTGGCCGCCCGGGTGCTGGGTTGATAGAGGGTATTGAGTTGGATATGGAGCATGCGTCCCAGTTCCTCTGCCGTGTCGTACATCGCCCTGGCGTCCCGATACGTCCAGGACATGGGCTTCTCGCAGTAGACGTTCTTCCCCGCCTCCAGGGCGTCGATGGCCACCGGCCTGTGTAGACGGTTATGCAGACACACGTCCACCGAATCGATGTCCCCTCGCCGAAGCATCTCGTGATAGTCCGTGTAGGTGCTGGGAATATCGAACGCCTCTGCCACACGCTCCAGTTCATTCTCGCGCAGATCGCAGGCCGCCACCACCTCCGCCTCCGGGATCTTCTGATAGGTGCGCAGGTGATGCTTGCCGATCTGCCCCGTGCCAATGATACCGATGCGAACCTTCTCGTCCATCGCCCCTCCTCGCTACAACGCGTCGCATAAAAAACGGTCTTGACTCAGAACAGATGTTCTGATATACTATCCGTAGAACAAAAGTTCTATGGGCTGACGCCCCTCGCTGCCGACGTCATCGAGATGGAAACGTCCGTCAATAGCCGAAAAGGAGTTCAACTATGAAGATTAAAACGGGTATGCTCTGGTTCGACAATACCAAAAAACGCTCCTTTGACGCCAAAGTCGAGAGGGCTACCCAACACTACAAAGAGAAATATAGGCGCTCGCCAGACATCTGCTACGTGCACCCCTCTTGCCTGCCAGGCGACGTCCCCTCCAACGGGGTCGAGATCCTGGCCGCCGAGGATATCCTGCCGCATCACTTTTGGCTCGGGATGACCGAGAAGAAAGAGACAGCGGAATGATCCCTCCGCATCGCCCCTCCACCAAGAGCGAACGTCTTCTCAAGGGCACGCTGCAAAAGTCAATAGCGCTCACGCCCACTCCACAAAAAAGTGCTCCTTCCCCACCAACTCTGCCATCCGCTCGTTGACCTGTGGCGAATATGCACCCTTTTTCTCGGGGAAGGTCATCTCTACACGCCCACGGGCGCCATATAGCCGAAAGAGGAGGGGCACGTTCCCTTCCTCCTTGGTCAGGATGGCCAGGGCCTGCTCCGCCATCTCTGCCGCCGTCTCCTCGTCATCATCGAGAGCTATCTCCACCAACATACGCGCAGCCTGTCTTCTACCCCCCCGTCGTTCCTTGGCATCGTCGGGCACCCGATAGGGATTCACCTCTTCGACGATGAGTTGCAACTCCTCGTCACGCACATCGATCCGCGCCTCCACCAGCAGTACCGCGTCCTCCTCCAGTTTCTCCCTGGTCAATTCGTAGGTCCGGGGAAAGATAATCAGGTCCATGGAGGCGGAGAGATCCTCCAACTGGGCAAAGGCCATAGGATCGCCCTTTTTTGTCGTGATGGTACGCACAGCGTCGAGCAGCCCGGCGACTTTTATCCTGGCCCCCTCCATGGATGGATCGATCTCTGCCAGGGGGGTGAGGCGTTCGTCCACATACCTTTCCAGGGGCTCCAGGGGATGGGACGACATATAGGTGCCCAGCAACTCTTTCTCATCGGCCAGCCGCCTCTTGTCCGTGAGGGGCGGCACGTCCTTTGACAGAACAAGCCCTGCCCCGCCAGCCCCCTGCATGGCGTCTCCGAGTTCGAAAAGGCTATGCTGCCCCACCTCCTGTGCCCTGTGGGTCTCGATGCTAAGATCGAGCATCTGATCTATAGAAGAGAGCAACGCGCTCCGCTGCCCCAATGAGTCCAGGGCCCCCGCCCGGATCAGATACTCGAGGGCGCGCTTGTTGATCTCCCGTAAATCGACGCGATTGGCAAAATCCTCCACGTCACTGAAAGGAGTATCTCCTCTGCCCTCCACAATGACCCTCGCCACCCCATCGCCCACATTCTTGATGGCTCCCAGACCATATCGGATGGCCACATCCTCCTCGCCCGATACCCCATCCTGCCCCATCGGGGATTCGGCGTCCGCCGGCTCGATGGTAAAATCGACCTCCGAATAACTCACGTCCGGGGCTCGTAAGGGGATACCCAGACGGCGAGACTCTCCAATGAACCGCCCTACCTTGTCCAGGGAGCCCTTTTCGACGGAGAGCAGGGCAGTCATGAACTCGATGGGATAGTGGGCCTTGAGAAAGGCGGTCTGCAGGGTGATGACGGCATAGGCCGCCGAGTGGGACTTGTTAAATCCATAATTGGCAAAGCGCTCGATGTCGTCAAAGATGGCCTCCGCCGTCTCTCGGGGAATGTCGTTCTCCACGGCGCCGCTCACAAACCGGTCCCGCTGCTCTACGAGTTCCTCCTCAATCTTGTGGCCCACGGCCCGGCGCATGAGGTCGGCCTCGGCGGGCGAATAGCCGGCCAGATCCGAGGCGATCTGGATGATCTGCTCCTGATAGACGATGATGCCGTAGGTCTCTTCCAGGATCGGCTCGAGAGAAGGATGACGATAGGATACCTCCTCCCTTTCAAACTTGCGATCGATATAGTTGGGGATGAACTGCATGGGCCCGGGTCGGTAGAGGGCGAGGATGGCGACGACCTCCTCGAACCTGGAGGGCTGCATGTCTCGCAGAATACGGCGCATCCCCCCACTTTCCACCTGAAAGATACCCATTACCTGTCCCGAGGAGAGCAATTCATAGGTCAGGGGGTCGTCGAGGGGGATCTCGTCCTGGGTCAGTGTGACGCCCTCGGTGCGCTCGATCCACTGGAAAGCCCTGTCCAGCACCGTGAGGGTCGAGAGCCCCAGCACGTCCAGCTTAAGGAGGCCTATCTCCTCCACATCCTCCATGCAAAACTGGGCGAGAATGCCGTCCCTGTTGGGTGTCTGCTGCAGGGGGGTATATTCGACCAACGGCTTGTCAGCGATGAGCACGCCCGCCGCATGCGTCGATACGTGCCGGGACAAGCCCTGCACGGCCAGCGCATAATCAATCAACTCCCGCACATAGTCCTTGGTATCGTAGAGGCCGCGCAATTCGGGCACGTTCTCCAGGGCATCGTCGATGGTCTGCCCCGGCCCCGAGGGGATCAGTTTAGCGATCCGATCGACCTCTGGCAGGGGCACCCCCAGGGCCCGTCCCACGTCACGGATGGCCCCCCGCGCGGCCATGGTACCAAAGGTGGCTATCTGTGCCGTCCTATCCTCACCATATTTTTCTGTGAGATACTCGATCACCTCCTGGCGCCGATCCTCGGGATAGTCGAGGTCGATGTCAGGCATGGTGATGCGACCGGGGTTTAAAAAGCGCTCAAAGATGAGGCCCAGGCTCATGGGCTCCAGGTTCGTGATCCCCAAAGAATAGCCAACCAGACTGCTGGCCCCCGAGCCCCGGCCCGGCCCCACCAGCATCTGAGCCTCGTTCTTGGCCCAGTCCACTAGATCGGCGTTGATGAGAAAATAGTCGTCAAAGCCCATCTCGTGGATGACATTCAGTTCGTGCTCCAGCCGCTCCCTTATTTCCGGCGTGGCCTCGTCGTAGCGCTGTTCGAGCCCCTTCTCACACAACTTGCGCAGGTACGACTGGGAAGTATAGGGCTCGGGCACGTCGATGCGCGGCAGATGATAGGCGTCCAGTTCCAACTCCACGTTACATTGCTCCGCGATGCGCACCGTGTTTTCCAGGGCCTCTGGATATTCGGGCATCAACTCTGCCATCTCCTGAGGGGATTTGAGATAGAAATCGTCGCTGCCCATACGCATGCGGTCGGGATCGGAGAGGGTGGTGTTGGTCTGCATGGCGAGGAGCAATTCCTGGGCTGAGGCGTCCTTTTCCTCCACATAGTGCACGTCGTGGGTGGCCACGCAACGCAGGTCGAACTCTTGGGCCAGGGCGACCAATTGCTCGTTTATGGGCTTCAATTTCTCCATGCCCCGATGTCTCTGGAGTTCAAGATAGTAATTCTCGGCGCCAAAGAGGTCCTTGAACCATTCCACCACATCACGCGCCTCGTCCAGCCGTCCCTCCTCGATCAATGATGGCACCTCACCAGACAGGCACGCGCTGGTGCAGATGAGCCCCTCAGCATGCTCGGCCAGCAACTCCTTGTCGATGCGGGGGCGATAGTAGAAACCTTCCAGGTTGGCCCTGGTGACCAGCCTGAGGAGATTCTTGTAGCCGGTCATGTTCTTGGCCAGAAGGAGAAGGTGGTAGGCCCTGCTGTCGTGTTTGACCTCCCTTTGCCTGCGACCGCGCGGCGCCTGATAGACCTCACAGCCGTAGATGGGCTTGATCCCCGCCTCCTCGGCCGCGCGATGGAACTTGATCATGCCGTACATCTGCCCATGATCGGTGAGGGCCAGGGACCCCATATCCAGGTCCGCCGCGCGCTGACACAGATCGGGCAGACGCGCCAGGCCGTCTAGCAAAGAATATTCGCTGTGCACGTGTAAATGGACAAAAGAAGTCAAATCCGTCCCTCCAGAACAATGGAATAGGTGTGCGTCGATCTCTGAAATTCGCACCTATTCTATCACAAGGGAGAGGCGAAAAAAAGTACGTCGCGTCCTGACAGAACCTTCTTCGTTCGGTAAGATTATCATTTGGAGGAACACGCGGAGGTGTGCGAAAAAGAAAAAAAAGGGGAGAGGTCGAGTTATAGCATTCCCGGCATAAAAGTCGAGGGCTCAGCGACAGAGGAAATTCAAGGTTTCGCCTATCCTTGTATGAGCACGCGACCGCAGATCACTCGCACGGCGGCGGACCGTACAGATCAAAGGGAAACGGAACCGCTTCCACGTCATGATCGCGGGCCCGTGCCTGCACCACGTACATGGCTCGGGAGGCCTCGTCGGAGCCCATGGCTGCCGGGGTTCCGGCGGGAGGCAGCGAGACCTCCATCTCCCACAGTCCATCCTGCACCTCGGCGCACGCGGTATCCGGCCACCAGGAAACCACCTCGTCGTCCACGAGCAACTCTGTCTGGATGCAGGTTTCGTCGGGCAGGGAAGTCTCGCCCCTCACCGTCATCTGCCCGTCATCCCTCGCGACGCGCACGCCCACTATCTCCAGGCTGGCACCGGCATCCCCGTTATCTGGGGATGCCAGCACCACCCGACCATCGGCGGCATGATAGGTGTATGTCTCGCCCTCCACCGAGAGATGGATGACATAGCCAGGCGTGATGACCTGCGCGTACATCTCGTCCGTCTCTGGCACGCCCAGGCTGGCGTC
>JBKHJO010000069.1:0-10312 GCA_046538105.1 Anaerolineales bacterium
CCCCCTGGTCATAGCCCGAGGCCGTCATCTGTAGGAGTGCTATGTTTATTAGGGGGGTCATGTGCGTACCCTCTCTTGGTAGTAGATATATTGGTGCGCATTTATCGTGGGAGGAACCTTTCGGGATCGGTCAATTAGGTCTTCCTGAAATTCAGCACCCTTCCTCTCTCCAGCCTCCCCTCGTGCACCATCTGGCCGGGACACTCGCTCTCCAGAACAAACCCCACGGCCCGCATCTCGTCTTTGAAGCGCTCTGTGCCCCTCGCGGTTGTGTGGGTGGGGTAGACGGAGATCAGTCCGTCCTCTTTTACCAGTCCACCGATCTTTTTGAGCAGATCCTCGGTCCTTCTTTCTTCGGGTCTGAAATACCAAAAGATGTCGTAGAGAAGTACGACATCGAAACGTGTCTCGGATAGGCAACCCGCCGCTGTTATATCTCCCTCTATTATCTTGACATTGTGCAGGCCCCGCGCATCCACTTTCTTCCGCAGATCACTTATCCGTCGGCTGTTTCTATCTATGGCATATACCGAACCTTCCTCGCCGACTATTTCTGCGGCCGGAAGGGTGTAAACGCCTGCTCCACAACAGCAATCCAATACGGTATGCCCCTCTTCAATCCCCACCTCTCGCAACAGGCGCTCGACTATCTTCTCTTTCCTTCTTTTGGGGCTCACCTTGGGTCTCTCCGAAATGGCCTATCCATTCTCGCATTCGATCCGTCCTTCTGCCTTGACGCGCTTCTCTTTGAGAGCGGCACTGCTGCTGTGCAAGCAGATTTGGGGCAGCGGAAAATCCCTATTTCTTGGGGTACTGTTTCTCTCCAGCGCGTATCGGCACGGACAGGACGTTCTCCTGGGGAACGAGGGGGCACGTATAGCGCTCGCTGTACACACACCAGGGATTGTAGGCTTTGTTAAAGTCGAGGATCCAGTTGCCATCGGCGGCACGATTCCTATCGGCCTCGAGATCGATGTATCGACCTGCCCCATACGTCTCCTGACCAGATGTCGCATCCCGGAAAGGGATGAACAGTCGTCCTTCCTCTGCGTCGCCTTTGTAAGCTTGAAGCGTGCACTCCTCCCCATCGATCTCGAAACGGAACTCACCCCAGCGTAGGAAATCTCTCTGCTCGCCCCTGGTATATGCCATTCTCACCGTCTGCTTTTCCCCATGCTCGGCAAGCTCGGTCTCGAATCTATAGTCCGCATTGGGAGGATAGTAGTCGATGCCACCAAAATCGACTTGGTCCTCTGGCGGTATGGGCGATTGCCAGTGCTCAGCAAAGAACGCATCTTTCTCTCTACGCTCTCTCTCGATCTGCGCTTTCCATCGATCGACGTTCACGGCGATTTGCCTCCTTACCTTTCTGTTGCAGCATACTTTCGGACTTGATCGTTTTTCGCTTATCTCAGATGTCTCGCCCTTTCTCAGCTTTCAGCAGCCGCACATAGTCCCACAAGAAAGCGTGGCTGGCAAAGCTATCAAAGCCCTGAAATGCCAGCATCTCCTTCAGATCCAGGGAGAGGAACTCGCTGGCCAACTCGCACTCGAAACGTCGGAAGGCCCAGCGGAAGGGCGGCAACTGATGCTTTAGATCGAATTCGCTGTAATCCAGGATCCAGAAGGAGCCACCCGGCTTTAGGGCGCGATGCACGTTGGCCATCACCCTTTCCTTATCCTCGTTCTCAAAGCCGTGCAGGGTGAAAGCGATGAACGCCTTGTCGAACTCCTCGCGGAAGGGCAACGTGTTCTCCACGCGGCGGTTCAGAAAAGCCACCTGAGGATAGTTTTGGCATCGCTCTCGGGCCTGTCGCAGCATCTCCTCCCCGATATCCACGCCCACGATCCGTCCAGTGGACCCCAGGGTCTTCGTCATGATACAGATATTACGCCCGGTACCGGATCCCAAGACGAGGATCATATCGCCCCGCTGGATATCCATGTGCTTTATCGCCCGCTCCATAAACCCCTGATACTGCCCCAGTAGCAGCAGATCCATCATCAGGTCGTAATGACGTGCCATCCACCCGTCAATCTCGATATGACTCCTTTGCGACATACTACTCCTTCCCTGTCCGATACGTGTTGCCTGGCACCCGCGGAGAGCTCATAAGCTACAGACATACGAAGGGTGTACGGGGACTATCCAGACGAAGACGGGAACGGCCGGAGATCTCCAGCAACACAACGCGGTATCTATGGGGCTCTCGGCGGAATGCTCGCCTTCAGAGTCCCATGGTGTGCTCCATCTTTGAAGTGGGAATTCGGCCTCGGATGCTGGCGTCAGCCGATGCCGCCAGGGGATCCGAGGCCGAGCTCGATTACAACAGGTCCAAATCGTCCAGGATTTCTCCCAGCTCGTCCTTCTCCGCGCCCGTCAGGGAAACCAGCGGCAGGCGCGGCGGGCCTCCATGCAGCCCCATCAGATCCATGGCCGCCTTGGCCACGGAGACGTACAGCGTGCCCCCCATCAGATCAGGTGCGGGGAGGGCGCTGGTGTTCGGCGCGTGGGCGGCGGTCATCTTGCCCACGAAATCGTCCAGCGGGGCGACCCCGTCGATGGCCTGCAACAGACGATCCATGTCGCGGCTCTCACCCGCCTCGTAGACGCGGTACGACAGTTGCGGCGCAAAGTTGCCTATCCAGGTGACGAACCCCAGGCAACCGTACACGACCTCAAAGGAGTACATCACCTCTCCCAGCCCGCACAGGGTGGCGATCTTGGCCGGGTCCAGCGTTCTTATCATCTGGCGGTAGTACGTGATGTGGGGCGTGTTCTCTTTGAGGCCGATGATATTCTCGATCTCTGACAGCCTGGCCATCAGGTCGGAGTCGATCCACGAGCTGGAGACGGCGGGATTGTTATAGATCTTGATCCCGATATCCACCGCGTCGGCCACGGCTTTGAAATGCTCATACATACCCTCGTTTGTGGGGATGTGATAGTACGGTAGCACTAATTGGAGGCCGTCAGCCCCCACCTCCTCCGCGTAGCGGCACATGGCCACGGTCTGAGGCGTGGCCGCCTGGGCCGTGCCGGCAAAGACGGGCACGCGCCCCGCCACCTCCTCCACCACCGCCTTGATGACGGCCTTGTGTTCTTCCTCCGAGAGGGCATAGAACTCGCCCGTGCTCCCCACCGGTGTCAGGATGAAATCCTTGCCCTCGATCTCCTCAACGAGAAAGTTCACGTTCTCCCTGAGCCCTTCCAGGTCAAGGGCGCCGTCCTCTTCGAAGGGCGTGATGAGGACGATATCCACACCCCTTATTTTCTCTTTCAAGGCTTCCAGATCCATCTCTTGCCTCCTTTGCGCTCCTCAGTTTATAGGTGCTCCCCAGATTGTTCTTGCAGCGATTACTGGAGGTAGCAGCCAAAAGAGATAAAGGGGCCACCTGCGCGTTCAGACGTGCGCAAATAACCCCTTCATCTACACTCTCCCCTCGAGCCTTTTGTATTATGTGATTATTATATCCCCATGACTACGGCCCGTCAAGCAATAATGGCCGCCTTTACCCCAACAGTTCCTCCATCTCCACTGGCTGGCCCGTGGCCATGGCGCGGTTGGCGGCCACGCCCATGAGTGCTGAGAGGGCCCCGGCGCGGGAGCCGGCCACCTGATGGAGGGGATCGGGTACGTCCTCGCGAAAGAGGTGCGCGCGGATGCGGGCGTCGGCGCCGCCGTGCCCCCCCTCCCCGCGGGCCGCGATGGGCACCTGATAGGGCGCCTCAAAGAGGGGATTGACCTCGACCACCCGGGGGATATCCATGGGCTGTACCTCCAGCACGCCCTCCTCGTTGCGGCGGTGGTAGGCGTCCACCAGATCCACTTCCAGCCGCCCCTCGGTGCCATTGAAGCCGATGCGCTGCCCCTCATAGGGCGCGTAGGCGGTGAGAGCATAGTTCACCAGTACATCGTTGGCATAGCGCACGTTGACCACCACGGTGTCCTCGATGTCGATCTCCTCGTCAAAGACGCAGCGGTCGCGGTAGTAGCCGTCCTCGTCCTCGGCCTCCAGGTAGAGGGCCCGCAGTTTGTCGTCGGCCCGCAGGTCCAGGTAGAAGGGGCAGGTATCGGCGTAAGAGCAGGTCAGGCAGCGCTCGCCGCGCGATTCCCGTGTGGGGCCATAAAAGCGCCTGCTGCCCATGGCGAATACGGTTCGCGGCTCGGCGTCCAGCCACCAGTTGAGCTGATCAAAGTGGTGGCTGGCCTTGTGTATCAGCAGGCCGCCCGAATTCTCCTTGCGGCGGTGCCAGCGCCGGAAATAGTCGGCCCCGTGGGAGGTGTTCAGGAACTCGGTGAAATCGGCAGAGAGGATCTCGCCGATGGCCCCCTCCCGCAGCAGTCTGTAGGTCGTCTCCGTGGGCGCCCCATAGCGTGCGTTAAAACTCACGCGCACCGTTCGCCCACTGTGCTCCTCCGCCGCCAGGATGGCCCGCACCCGTTCCGCTGTGGTGGTCATGGGCTTTTCCGTGATCACGTCGCAGCCCGCTTCCAGGGCTTTGATGATGAAGCGATGGTGGGTGCCGTCCACAGTGCAGACGATGACGGTATCGGGCTGGGTGGCGGCCAGCATCTCCTGAAAGTCGGTGTAGGTGGGGATGTCGGCATCCAGCCGATGGTTGGCCAGGTCCATGCGCTGCCGGTTGCGGTCGCACAGGCCCACCAGGGCGGCCACGTCGGAAAAATCCTCCACCAGGGGCCGGGCGAACATGCCGAATCCCCGATTGCCGACCCCCACCAGGGCGTATCGCTCTTTCATCTTCTCCTCCTTTCGATGCATGGGTTTCAGCCGTTATTCCTACCCTGGTCCGGCGTGCGGTAGGGCATGGGGATGAACTCCACCGAGGGGCGGCGCTGCGAGGTCTGGGGATAGAGGTTCATCAGGGTATAGACGTGCTCGGGCATCTCGTCGGAGACGGGCAGTCCCAGTTTCCTGCTCTGCTCGAAACTGATGGGATAGTCGTGGGTCCAGCGCCCCTGGCTCAGGGCCTGGGCCAGTTCTTCGGCCTCCTCCTCGGGCATCTTGTCCTCGATTAAGGAGTACACCAGGTCGTGAACCTGGGTGATGGCCTTGCGGGCCACGTCGCCGAGGATGAGGGTCTGATCTTCCCGGTTGGGGTTGGGCTGTTCCAGGGCCTTGAGCACCGAAGCGGCCGGGACCTGGCCACCCATCTGGCTGCCCATCTGGGGATCCACGGGCCCCAGCACGGCATCCGAGTCCATGACGATCTGATCGGCGGCCAAAGCCACCAACGTGCCGCCGGACATGGCATAGTGGGGCACAAAGACGGTCACCTCTCCCCGATGTCGCTTGAGGGCGCAGGCGATCTGCTCCGAGGCCAGCACCAATCCCCCGGGTGTGTGCAGGATGAGGTTGATGGGCATCTCGGATGGGGTGAGGCGAATGGCCCGCAGCACCTGTTCCGAATCCTCGATATCGATGTAGCGGGCAAAGGGGAAGCCCAGCAACATCATGGCTTCCTGGCGATGGATGAGGGTGATGGCGCGGGAATCCCGCTCCTGCTCGATCCTTCGCAGGGTCCACTTGCGTCGGGCCTCCAGGATGCGCTTTTGCAAGAAGGGGATAAAGGCCTGGAGCAGGATGAGGATCCAGATGATGTTCAGGGCATTGTCCATGCCGCACCTCCTGTTTCAGTATCAATTGTCGCACTTTTTAGACCCTAAAGGTCTTGGCCGGAACGCAGCCCCCGTTGCGATCTGTGCTCGGCCGGTCAAAGCAAAAGTGCACTTTGGACCAAACCTTTAGGGCCTCTGGATTCACCTACTCCCGTTCCCCCACCTCCAGAACCTCTTTGCAGTAGGCCACGCTGCGTTCCAGGTCGTAGCGCTCCTGGGCGGCGCGGGCGACCTCGTATTCCGGGGGCATCTCCTCCGCATCGCCCAGCATGACCATGGTGCCCATAAAGGGCTTTCCTTGGCGTACCAGGCGCTCGAAACGGGCGAACTCGCTGGCTCTGGCGTCGGGATAGGCCTCCCAATAGTCCTCCTCCATATAGTTGAGCACCTGGGGTGGCCGACCGGTGATGATCTCCAGGGTGAAGGGGATCTCGGGACAGAGGCTCTTGTACCGCTTGGCCCACTCGGCAATGCCCACGTTGCCGTCGCCCATGGCCACCCACTGAAAGGCCGCGCCTTTGGGATGGGACCAGACCACGCTGTCGCGGATGTGGCTGGTGAGGACATAGGGAGCCAGATGCTCCAACGTCACCATGGGATCCTCGTGTACCCAGATGGGATTGCCTGTATCGATACAGGCGCCCACGTATTCGGGGCCCGCCTCCTCGATCAGGTCCCGCAGTTCCCAACCCTGCAGGTCGCCGGCGTGGTTCTCCACTGCCAGTTTGACTTCCAGATCCAGGGCCAGGTCGCGCACGGCCTGGCAGGTGGCGATGGTGGACGCGATGTGGGTTTTCAGGGGCGTGTCGGTGTGGCGGTCGGCGTTGGAGCCCAGTAGGCAGCGCAGCACGGGCGATCCCAGGGCTTTGGCCACGTGCAGCATCTCCTTCACGCGATCGACGACGCTCTCGCCCTCCTGGGCGCGGTAACTGGTCGATGTGGGGCAGATGGAGCCCATGCCGGCCTCGATGTCGAGATCTAGTTCCTCGGCCCGCGCCCTGACCTCCTTCAGGTAGCTCTCCTCGGTGCTGTCAAAGGGCCCCAGATCTGAAAAGTGCACCACGTCCAGGCCGATCTCTGCGCAATAGTCCAGGTATTCAAAGGCATCCCACTCCTGCGAGCGGATGCTGTATACGTCGACGCCCAGTCTCATGTACGACTCCTTTCCATGCCGGTGCCAGCCACTTCTGGAGTGCCTGGCACCTGGGTTTTCTAAACGATGTAGGGATCCAGATATTTTTTAGCGAGCAGCAGGCCGCGTTTGTTGCGTTCCACGTCGCCATACCAGATGGCGTCCTCGTGCTCGACGGCTATGACATCGTCATAGCCCACCTCGGCCAGCGTCCCCATAAAGCGGCCCCAGTCGATCTCGCCGCGGCCGGGCAGGCGGTAGCGCCACCACCCGGAAAAGGGACGATCGGTGCCCAGCGCCTGACCGAGGAGGCCATATTCATAAAGTTCTTCCTCCAGTATCTCGGTATCCTTGGCGTGGGCGTAAAAGATGCGCTCGCCGAATTCCCGGGTGGCCCTGATATAGTCGATGCCCTGCACCACCAGGTGCGAGGGGTCGAGGCAGATGCCCAGGCTCTTGGAGGGCACCGCCGCGAACAGGGCACGGATCAATTCGGGGGTGATGGCCAGCCAGTTGCCGTGGGCGTGATAGATCTCCATCACCAGCTTGAAATTGTACTGCTCCGCATACTCGGCGACGGGAGCATAGCCCTCCCGAAACAGTTCCACGTTCTCCTCGGCGTTCAGGGCCGCATGGCGGGCGTGGCCGATCATGGCCCGAGTGATGCCCCTCTCCACGGCCCGGTCGATGAAACGGAAGGCCTCCTCCTGGGCCCGCTCGCGCTCCGCCTCGTCCAGAGTGAGGACATCGGCGGGCAGGTGGGTGGCGCCCACGGCGATGCCCGCCTCCTCACAGGCGTCGGCATCTTCCAGGGCGGAGTCGATGGCGGCGAAACCGTTCTCGCTTCCCCATTCGGCCGCCTGTTCAAAGGGTAATTGTCGCATATCTTTGGGTACGATAAAGCCTATACGCATGTCTGTTACCTCCTGTCATCTAGCAAAAATAGACCCTAAAGGTTTCACAAGAAAGCCGAACTTGTTCTTACTCGCCCAATGTACATTGAATCTAGGGTAATCGGGATCACCCCAAACAAACCTTTAGGGTCTTGACGATAATCTACTCCTCCCTACAGCCCCCAATGGGCATCGATGGATTGCTGATATCGGTCGCGCTCCCCCGAGACCACGTCCTCCACGGCGATGGGTTCCCCTGTCAGGGCGGATTCGTAGATGGCCTCACAGACGGCCAGGGAGCGCAGGCCCTCCCAGCCGTTCACCTCTACTCCTTCTCGATTGCCCCGCGCCGCCTCTATGAACTCCCAGATTTCGTAGGCAAAGCCGTCGTCGACGCCGTGGGGATAGTAACGCTCCCACTCCCGGTCCGTGAGGGAGGCGCGATAGTCGGCCTCCAGGTCGGCCAGGATATGGCGCGTCCCGTCGGCCTGTACCACCTCGCCCGTCTCGAAAAAGAGGTGAAAGTTGGTATAGGCGTTATCCGTCGTGTCGCGGAGGGAACCCTCGCTACCGTAAAAGATGAGTTCCTGCACCGGATTGCCCGGCGCTGCCAGGCTCCAGGTCCAGGAGCCCACCGCGCCGTTCTCAAAGGTAAAGGTCACAAAGACGGTATCCTCGCGGGCCTCCTCCAGGGGGAGGGGGCGGCCGGAGGCCATCTGTCGCGTCTCGGCAAAGACCGTATCCACCTCGCCCAACAGGTGGCGCATGCCGTCGCAGTAATGAAAGCCGCTGTCCATGACCATGCCCCCGCCGGACATGAGACGATCCTGACGCCAGACGACGCTCTGGGGTACGGGCTCATCGTCCGGTCGCCGTTGCCGCGGTCGGGCATAGTAGTGGAAGAAACTGAGGGGCCGCCCCACCAGGCCCGATTCGTTCAGCACCCACGCCGCCTTGCGGTGGCCGGGCAGCCGTCGGTAAGGAACGGCGGTGGACAGCACGAGGCCCGTCTCGTCGGCCTTTTTGGCCATCAGGCGGGAGGCCTTGATGGTGACGCCCAGGGGCTTTTCGCAGAGCACGTGGAGGCCGGCCTCCATACAGTCGATGCTCACCTCGTGGTGCAGCCCATGGGGCAGGCAGAGATCCGCACCGTGGGCCTCTTCCTGGTCCAAGAGTTGCTGATAGTCGGTGTAGATAACTGGGCGCTGTCCAAAGACCTCCTCGGCCTGCGTCCCCCTCTCTCTGGCCGCCTCCTCGTCGATGTCACACACCGCCGTCAGCGTAAAATCGTCCAACCCGCGATTCCTCAGGTCTTCCATGGCCTCGATGTGGCGGCGGGCGATGCCCCCCGCGCCGATGAGCACCAGGCGAAACGTATCCTCTGTCATCTCGTCCTCCTTTTCCCAGGTGCCTCCAATGGGTAACATTACGGTGTGGTTTTGGAAAAGTGAGACTTCCAAAGTCTTTATGTCCATGTCAACGCCTTTCTGCTCGATCCCAAGGAGGTATCGATGAGAAAAGGTCACTGACACGGATTTTGGAAGTCTATCAAGCGCTAGGCCGACTCCAGGATATCCTTCATGGCCTCGCCCTGCTCCCTGCACCAGCCAAAGAGGGTACCCAGGTCCCAGCCGATGCAAAAGTGGCGCACGCCCATGTCCAGATAGGGCTTGGCCTGTTCGTAACTGCCGATCTCCACCCGAGGGTGTACGCCGGCATCCAGGGCGCGGCGGATCATCTCCCTCTGGGCTTCCTGTATCGGCTCGCTCCCGCCCTGGCCCGTCATGCCCACGCTGATGGAATAGTCGCTGGGGCCGAACTGGAGCATATCCACCCCCTCCACGGCCATGATCTCGTCCAGATCCTCCATGGCCCCCTTTTTCTCGATCATGATGGCGATGACGGTATCATCCAGGGCATCGGCCCAGGCCTCTGAACCCCCTTCCAGAAGATAGCCCACGTTACGACGCATGGCGGCCCCGTGCACGCCGCCCGACGCGGGGCGTTCCGAGCGCACATAGCGCACGCACTGTTCCACATCCTCGGCGGAGCGGCAGTCGGTAAAGAGGACGTTCTGGATGCCGGCGTCGATGGCCCGCTGGGCGATAAATCCGCGCGTCTGCTCCTCCACCTTCATCATGGCCGACATCTCGGGAAAGAGGTCCACGGCCCGCCCGATATTGTCCAGCAGTTCCAGGCTAAACGAAGAATACTCGCCCACATACTCCACATAGTCGAACATGGCGCTGTGTCCCACGATCTCGATCATGCCCGGCCAAGGGGTCAGTACATGGGTGCCCAGGCTCGGTTTGTCCGCATCCAATAGCTCGCGCACTACGTTTCGTCGCATTCCTTGCTCCTTTTTGCTGATGGGGTTGAATTGACTTGACGTCTGCGAGTATAGATTGGGGGTTGGGGGGCTGTCAAGGGGGTATGTAATGATGGTTAGCCGACTTTCAAGACACGAAAGGATGCGGCGCGGATCATTTTGACAAGTATAAATACCCAATATATAGTATCCATGTTGAATGTAGGGGGGAGTATCTACATTTCTCGACCAATGATGGAGAGAGATAGGGTGCGCTTTTTGGGCTGGCAATTTGCGTTTACACAGAGACTGTGGCCAGGGAGCGGGCACTCCGCGT
>JBKHJO010000070.1:0-10237 GCA_046538105.1 Anaerolineales bacterium
ATATAGGGGAAGCGTTCCTCCAGATCCTCGGCCAGTTCCACGCCCAGTCCGGGTTTGTCGGGCAGTACCAGCCAGCCGTCCTCGATGGTGGGCTTCTCCTTCAGGATGGCCCATTGCAGGGGCCCCTGGATCATGCATAACTCCACAAAGCGGGGATTGGGCAGGGCGGCCACCAGATGGGCGTTGGCCATACACATGAGCCCGTTGTGCCAGCTGTGGGGCACCAGGTCGACGCCGTGGCCATGAGCCGCCTGTCCGATGCGCATGGCCTCCGTGATGCCGCAGATCCCCGCGTCGGGCTGGACGATGTCATAGCCTTCTTGTTCCAGATAGGGCACGAACTCTTCCAGCGTGGTGAATCCCTCTCCGCCAGAGATGGGGGTCTCCGTCGTGGCACAGAGGCGGGCATAGCGCTCCACCGGCTCCCGGGGCATGGGCTCCTCGAACCAGGCGAATCTCAACGTCTCCAGTTCCCTGGCGATGCGCGTGGCCTGCTCCTCGGTGAAGCGGCAGTTGCCCTCCAGCATCAGTTCCATGCGGCCATCCACGGCCTCCACCAGTTCGTGCACCAGCCCCAAAAAGCGGTCCACGGTGACGCCGTCCCACTCCCAGTGGGTGCCGATGCGGAATTTCATGGCCGTATAGCCCATGGCGATATATTCCAGGGCCTCCTCGATCAACTGCCTGGGATCACGGCGCCAATCGTAGCGGCAGCCGCTGGAGGCATAGAGGCGCACGCGATCCAGGGGCTCGTCGGTCAGGAGTTCGCTGGTGCGTTTGCCGGCGATCTTGCCTCTGAGGTCCCATAGGGCGCAGTCGATGCCCGCCACGGCCGCGTCGTGGGGTCTGGAGAGGCCGTTGGGATGGGGCACGATGGCGGGATCCTGGGGATCCCTGCCCACCAGTTCGGGGGCCAGGCGATCCACCCAGCGTCGAATCATGAGGGGCCATCCGTAGGCGCTGGCCTCGCCGATGCCCCGCAGTCCTTCGTCCGTGTGGATGATGACGATGGCGCAGTCGGCCTTGATGGTGCGGCTGGTGCTGGTGAACCACTGTTGCTCCCGCTCATGGAGCCGGGAGAGACAGAGGGTTTCCAGTGCGGTGATTTTCATTGTGCTTCCTCCTCATAGACTAATGTGTAGGTGTTCCCGGTAGCCATGTGGTTACGTCCTCACCTCCACAGTGGCTCCCCCTCTGGCACATGCGCCGCGATCTCCTCCTCGTTCAGCGCGACGCCCAGACCGGGGCCGTCGGGCACGGCGATATAGCCCTCCTCGATGGGATTCCCCACGTCGAGCATCCTGCCCCACAGAGGGATGTTGTGGGAATGGTATTCCAGCGCTAAAAAGTTGGGGATGGTGGAGCAGATGTGTACGCCGGCTATGGCCGTGATGGCGCTGGCCATGTTGTGGGGGGCGATGGACATATAATACATCTCGGCCAGTTCGGCGATGCGGCGGATCTCGATGGCCCCGCCGCTGCGGGGGATGTCGGGCTCCAGCATGTCGCAGGCCTGCTTCTCGATCAGTTCGCGATGTCTGTTGGCTCCATAGAGGATCTCACCCGTGCAGATGGGCGTCTCCGTCTGCATACATATCTTGGCCATGGCGTCCACGTTGCCCCACTCCCAGCGCACGGGATCCTCCAGCCAGAGGAGGTCCAGGGGCTCCACGTCCTTGCAGATGCGTAGGGCGTCGGGCAGATTGAAGGAGCCATGCAGGTCCACGGCCAGGTCCACATAGGGGCCTATGGCCCGGCGCACCTCCTCCAGCACGGTGATGATATGCTCGTGTTCCCGGCGGCTGATGGAGCGGTCGTAGACGTCCATCTTCCAGGGATTGGCCACGTCCACGTCGAACTTTATGGCCGTAAAGCCCTCCGCGGTGATGCGCTCGGCCATCTCCACATAGGCCTGGGGCTCATAGACCGCATCGAGTTCTCCCAAAGATCGTACCTCCTGCCAGCGCCGGCCATAGTCCTCGGCGGTCCAAAAGGCCCCCGCGTGGCAGTCGCAGTAGATGCGCACCTTGTCGCGGATCTTGCCTCCCAACAGTTGGTGCATGGGCTCATCCAGGTACTTGCCCTTGATATCCCACAGGGCGATCTCCACGCCCGCCCCCAGCCCCTCCATGGACCACAGGTGATCGTAATGGAGCTTGTTGATGCGCAGGGGATCCTGGCCCACCAGGACGTTCTTGAGGCCCTCGAGGGTTCGCTTGGAGGCATTGGCGCGCCATTCGCCCAATCCCACGATGCCCTCATCGGTGTATGCCTTCATCAACACCCAGTTGCGGTTCTCCGCCCCCAGGGGTGGCGTGATCTTGATATCCGTAATCTGCATGCAGCCCTCCCATCGAAATGTCATCTGAGAAATCTGGCCTCAGTGTATAGCGAGGGAGGGATGTTGGCAAGGTCGTTGGACAGATTCCCGGCTGTGGATTACTATGAGGATGAGAATCCACTGGCCCACCCTGAAAAGGTGGCTCTGGATCTGGAGTTTGCCAGCGCAACGGATTCAACGCTCCACGTTCATCACAATAGGACACGCGGAAAGGAATACCCATGGCCCAGACAAGACCCAACATCCTCTTTATCATGTCTGATGATCACGCCGCCCATGCCATGGGCTGCTATGGCAGCGTCATCAACGAGACGCCACAGCTCGACCGCCTCGCCCGAGGCGGCATGCGTTTCGACAACTGTTTCTGCACCAACTCTATCTGTACACCCAGCCGGGCCACCATCCTCACGGGCACCTACAATCACATCAACGGGGCGACCACACTGGCCACACCCCTGGACAATGACGTCCTGACCTTTCCCCGGCTTTTGCGGGCCCACGGCTATCAGACGGCTTTTGTGGGCAAGTGGCACCTGGGCCAGGGGCCAAAGCACGAGCCCAAGGGCTTTGATTTCTGGCGTGTGTTGCCTGGACAGGGACTGTACCACGATCCCGAGATGATCGACAGGGAGGGCAGGCAGGTCTTCCAGGGGTATGTGACAGATCTCATCACGGATATGTCGCTGGAGTGGTTGCGCACGCGCGACCAGACGCGCCCCTTCTGTCTGCTGTGTCATCACAAGGCGCCCCACCGTCCGTGGGAGCCGGACGCGAAACATATGCAAATGTACCGCGACGTAACGATCCCCGAGCCCCAGACTTTTGACGATGACTATGCCAACCGCGCCAGCGCCGCCGAGGCGGCCACCATGCGCGTGGCGCGCGATCTCAATCGGCGAGACCTGAAAGGGGATCCTCCGGAGGGATTGACAGAGGCAGAGGAAAAGCGCTGGAAGTATCAACGCTACATAAAGGATTATCTGCGCGTGGTGGCCTCTGTGGATGACAACGTGGGCCGGCTGCTCGACTATCTCGAGGAGGAGGAGATAGTCGAGGACACCCTCGTCATCTACACCTCGGATCAGGGATTCTTTCTTGGCGATCATGGATGGTTCGACAAGCGCTTCATGTACGAGGAATCCCTGCGCATGCCCTTTATCATACGTTATCCACGG
Organism: Anaerolineales bacterium; assembly: GCA_046538105.1. Taxonomy (GTDB): domain Bacteria; phylum Chloroflexota; class Anaerolineae; order UBA1429; family UBA1429; genus JAWLEV01. The sequence continues at coordinate 3,517 of JBKHJO010000070.1, forward strand.
GAAATCGAGGCTGGCTCAATCAATGACGATATCATGCTCAACGTGGATTTCGCGCCCACCTTTCTCGACTTTGCGGGCCTCGACGTGCCCGAGGCCTTTCAGGGGCGTAGCTTTCGCCCTCTCCTGCGTGGGCGGACGCCGTCGGACTGGCGACAGTCAATGTACTATCGCTACTGGATGCACAAGGCCCATCACAATGTATATGCCCACTATGGTCTGAGAACCAAGCGGCACAAGCTGATCTATTACTACAACGACGCCCTGGGCCAGCCCGGGGCCATCGACGAGAACTATGATCCAGAGTGGGAGCTGTTCGATCTCAAAGAGGATCCCCACGAGTTGAACAGCGTGTACGACGATCCGGACTATGCCAACGTGGTGCGAGAATTGAAAGATGAGTTGCATCGCCTGCAGCGGGAATTGGGTGACGAGCGCTATCCAAAAGACCGGTGAGGGACCATCCAGCAACGTGTCTGCCCCCTGAGGTAGAGACGCAGAATTTTGCGTCTCTACCTTCTCGAGCCTTGACGCATCTTCCCAAGCCCGCAGGGCTTTGTCTGATTGGTCCAGGGGTTCAGGTCTGGGCGGAAAGCGCCATGATCTCCCAGTCATGGGCGCGGGCGTGGGCGGCGAGTTGGGGGTTCGGCTCCACGGCCACGGGGTGCCCCACCTTTTCCAGCAGGGGGATGTCGGTGTGGCTGTCCGCATAGGCGTAGGATGCCTGCCAATCCACGGTCTCATCCGCTATGTGGGACTGTAGTCGCAGCCATTTGCCCTCATTTTGACATAAGGGATGCGCGCAACGCCCCGTATAATGTCCGTTGCGCGGGATGAGGGGGGTGCCCACGGTCTCTGGTACGTCCAACTGGTGCCCAACCTCGGCCAATAGGGGGTCAAAGGTGCCCGAGACGAGAATGACGCGGTGACCGGCGGATTGGTGACGACGCAACCTGTCCAGAATCTCCGGATAGATCCGGGGCGCTACGTACTCGCGGGCTATCCACGAAAATGCCTCGTTGGCTTCCTCTTTCGTCCACCCCCACGTTATCCAGGCCATGGTGTCGAGGCAGATCTCGCGCAGCTTGGTCTCGGGGAAGACGCCCGCGCGCCACAGGGGCCAGGTGACCATCTGGGCGGCCAGGGCAGCGTAAAAGGGGAATCGCCGGATGTGATGCTCTCGATGGTATTGTACGAGGCCAGGAAAGATGTGTCCCGAATATAGGGTGCCATCCAGATCAAAGACGGCCGCGATCATTCTTTTCTCTCCACTGTGCACCTTGATATACAGAGGGGTGGCTGGCTATACATAGAAAGGGCATGCCGAAAAAATAGATCAGCCCTCTTCGATGGGGATATGTATCGACACCTCTGCGTTCTCCTCGTCTCCAAGAAAGCCTGGACCGTATTCTTCCAGATCGGGTCCCTCCGCCCGTTCGTAGCTGGATTGGGGAAGCCACGTCTCATAGATCTTTCGATACGTCTCGTCGAGCTGATCTGAGGTGCATCGGAAGACGGCATAGGTCTGCTCCGGGATCTCGCACCTGGTCATGCCCAGGGGTACATGATGAGGCTCTTCTACCTCGACCCCCGCCACATAGTCGAACACGGTGGTCTCCTCATCATAGTTGTCCACAATGCCACATGCCGCTTTGGGGTTCAGGGGATTCTCAATCCCCTCCAGGCTCTCCGCTAGTTCCTCCCACAGGCGGGGAATGTCCTCTCCTGTTTCATTCTGCCCTCGGTATTTGAGGCCCACTACGGCGAACGCTTCTCGCCTTACGATCTCAGCTTTCATTGCCTATCTCCTCTCGTTTCGCCCATCACAGATATCTGTTCTGAACTCATGGAACTGGCCGCTGCACTCCTAGGGCAGGAGTAAGGATGAAAGCTTCTTCACCTTGTGCAGCATGAATAAATGGTATATAAAGCCATGTGTATGTCAAGTTTTCATCGCTTCTTGATACGTTATATCGACTGCTGTCGAGGAATGTACTATACTCTTTTTTACATTATAATTGAAAACAGATTTGATAGATTTGGAGGGAAAATGAGAGAACGTGTGAAGTTGGAATTGGTGGACTGCATTCGACTTCTCGCGGCGCGCCTGGACGACGGCGGGGTACTTTGTACGGTGGTGGATGAAAGCGGGAAGCAAAACGTCCTCACCCTGGGATGGGGCCAGATCGGTACCGGCTATCACGGCCATCCCATCATGAGCATCGCCATCACCCCCCTGCGCTATTCCTGGCGTTTTCTGAAAGAGGTGCCCGAATTCGTGATCGCCGTCGCGGATGTTAGTTTGGAGAAGGAAGTCCTCTTTTGCGGCACCAGATCGGGGCGAGATGTGGATAAATTCGAGGCTACAGGGTTGACTCCTGTGGCCAGCGTGCATGTCAGGGCACCCTCGATTCGAGAGTGTTCCTATAACCTGGAGTGTCGTGTCTATACGCGGATGGCGCCACCTCACAAACTGCTGACACCAGAGCATCGCGAACGCCCTTTGGAGGAGCAGCACACCATCTACTTTGCCGAGGTGCTGGGCATCTATGGCTGGGAATCGTAGAGGCGGCCTCTGAGGCGATGGTTCTCAGTCTGAGACCGCGTATCGCCCGTCACTCCAGACCGTTCATCTCACGCTGCAGCCAGCGGATCAAGTCCCGTCCCCGGGCGCGGTGCGGCGGCCAGTTCTCGGCCAGGGCCTCCGTCTCCTCGGCGATGCTGGGGTCCTCGCGGTGGTGCATATAGTGCAGCACGATCTCCAGATATTGGTGGTCGCCGTTTGAGGGGAATATCCGGGCCTCCTTTTCCAGCCGTTGAAAGATGCCCTCCAGACGCTCCAGGCGCGCCAGGGCGATCTCTCTGGCTGCGTCCGTTCGCAGGCGGGGTACGAAATCGCGTCGCTTGCCCCTTACCCAGCGGGGGAGGTTGTCTATGATGTAGGGTTTTAGATATTCAGACGGTTTCTCCTGCAATAGGGTGGCCACCGACGGTTCCTCGGGCGCTTTGCGCAGGTCGTGGAAATGCAGGTGGATATAGATGTTGCGCACAAAGGCGGGTAGGCCGATGTTGGCGTCGATGGTATCGGCGTCAGAAAGGCAGCGGCTCTCTATGGGGGCAGTTTCTGGTGCGAGCAGGTGATGGCGGATGGTCCGTGCCACCCGCTTGCATGTTGAGGGGCTCAGTCCTCTGGATTGCAGGAGATGGCGGGCCACCACAGCCCCCGATTCGTTGTGCGGCTCGTCTGTCAGCTCCAATTCATCGTAGAGGTCGGTGACGATGTTGTGCCGCGTCGGCTGGCGGACGCGATTTTGCCAGTAGCCACGGTCATCCACGAGGCGCTCGCCCTCGTCGTCTGTAACGTACTCGCCATCGTAGGGTTTGGTGATATCGTGGAGGAGAGCGGCCAGTTCCACGACGCGCGCGTCGCCTCCCTCCTCGTGGCAGATATTCAGGGCCAGGCCCCTCACGCGCTGCACATGATCGTAGGTGTAGGCTCTCCAGTTGAAGGTGACCCAGCCGGGGTCCCAGAGGGAGTAGGTCTCCTTTAGCAGTCGTTCTAACTCGTCCAGCAGAGTTTCGTATTTCATGGATGTCCTTTTAGCAGGTCTTCTTTCGTCACATCGTCTATTATGTGGTGACCTCGCTCTTTGTGCAAAATGGAAGTGACGTTGGGATAATGCGCCGACAGGGCCTGTTGAAGAGAAGTGTACAGGCTGCGAAGGCCATCTGCGATGGCCTCCAAACCTGCTGAAGGCAGGAGGTGCATGAAAAGCCTGTTAGAATCATCGTGCCTGTCAGAAAGAGGAGTCTGACAGAGCACAAGTAACGTAAGCACACCCGTGGGCGCTCCCCAGACGCGTCGACGCAGGTCGACGCCCGGCGCTGGGCGCCTTAGCGCTGGGCTTCAGGCCGAGCACGTTCGGGACGTTCATTCCCACCTTTCGCCGTCTGAAGCCAGCTTCTGAGGCCTATCGGCCAATCGTCCGCCTGCGCGGACGGTGAATGATGAGTCATCTACAACATTTGCGTGCACCCGAAGGCAGGTTGCGTGTGATGCTACCCCTAACCACAGGCTTCGCGGAATCTCATCCACCAGCACCGCCAGTTCACGACGAGGGCACAGGCATGGTCGGAACGGCTTTCCAATCCATGCATGCTGAAATTTCCTTCTTGACAGCCCGTAGATATGGCAGTATAATAGAACATATGTTCTATTATCGACTGAGAGGATATGCATCATGGTCATTCGTTTCCATCACCTGTCTCGGAATTGCCCCACACTATCGTGAAACCAGCCTGTTTTTACGAAACGAACCCATTTTCTGCCCAACGTCCTCTGTGTGGGCAAGCGCGTCATCCACAGATGGATTTATTTCGATTCGATCCTCCTGAGCGTGCGTGTTGACATGACGTTAGAAAGACGACTATGATAGGAAACGGCGAGGCAGGATGCGATGGTGCTTGATTGCTTCTCTGACGATGACCTTCAATTTGGAGAAAGGATACGTGGGATGAAACTGCTGCATATAGGTTTGGATGGCATGAACTATCCGTTGTTTCGCAAATTCCTGGACGAGGGGTGTCTGCCCAACTTTGCCCAACTGGTGTCTCGGGGTACCATCAATCGACTGATGCCATCTATCCCTGCCTGGACCCCTACCAACTGGGCGGCTCAGATCACGGGCGCCCATCCGGGGAGCCATGGCCTGGCGGGTTGGTCCAGGCGGCACAAGACGGACCCCATGGATGCCCCTCCCATACAATCCTGGGAATCCCGCGAGTGGCCCGTGGAGACGGTGTGGGACGTGGCAGAAGAGGCAGGGCTGAGATGCCTCATCACCCATTACCCCGTGGACACCTGGCCCAGCCCCGTGGAAGAGGGCTACGTGGTAGCGCCAGGGCTTCGCTATCCCCCTTTTCTTCTGGCCGACGCCGGCGAGTATTTTCTCTCGCCTGACGTGGGTGAGGAACAGAGAGAGGAGATTGAGGGACGGGTGCACAGCGTGGATGAGGTGGAGTGGGGCGCGCCTCCGGGAAGCATTCCCGTGCGCCTGGAGCCAGCGGATGGATGGAAGAATCTCCAGGACGAGGCCTGGGAAGCTACGTTGTCCGTTCCCCTCAACGATGGAGGAGAGGAGACCTTCTATATCCTGGCCCAGGGGGAGGATCTGGAGAAGGTGGGCGTCTATGTCCAAAGGGACGCCACACAGCCCATGCTGGAGTTGGAATTGGGGGCGTGGACATCCTTTGCCATCCGCACCTTTGGTGACGAGGAGGGAAGTGTGCGCTTTCGGCTGCTGGCCTCTTCTCCCACGGGGCCGACGCTGCGCCTCTGCCGCTCCCAGGTCTATGCCACCGAAGGCTTTGCCTATCCCCAGGGACTTGCCGGTGAGATAGTGGAGGAGGTGGGCCCCTTTTTCATTAATTACACACTGACGCCCCGTGGCGATGCCGAGTTGGAGGCCTTTTTGGACGATGTGCGCTATCAGGGTGTCTGGGAGGCGAGGGTGGCCAAGCTGGTGCAGGAACGCTATGGGTGGGACGTGCATTTCTGCCACTGGCACATCTTTGATTTCATCAACCATCCCACGGTCAACGACATAGACCCCGAGGGGCCGGACTATGATCCCCAGGTGGCGGCCTGGAATATGGAGGCCCAACGACGGGCCTATCAGATCGCCGACGATGTCCTGGCGGACTTTTTGTCACTGGCAGATGAGGAGACCTATGTGATGGTGGCCTCCGACCATGCCATGCCCCCGGCGCACCGCTGGGCGGACATCAACGCGCGTCTGGCCGAGTGCGGGCTCATGGCCTTTGATCCAGCCACCCGGCGGATCGATTTCAGCCGCTCCAAGACCTATACCTGGCCCGGACGTGGGGCCGAGGTGTTCATCAACCTCGAGGGCCGGGAGCCTACGGGGATCGTCCCCCCGGAGGATTATGAGGCCGTGCAGGACGAGGTCATCGACGCTCTGCACAGTTGGCGCGACCCGCAGACGGATCGGCGGGTGATGGCCCTGGCCCTCAGACTACAGGACGCCCAGATCGTGGGCTATTGGGGGGTCGACAGCGGCGACGTGATCTGCGTCTACGATCACGGCATGGGCTGGGGGGCCGTATATTCGCCCTATCGGCAGATGACGGAGGGGCAGGCAAGCGTGGGGCCCAGCCACGGAGCCATCCATGGGTCCCAATTGCCTACCTATGAAACCGATCTGTTTACTACCATGGGCATGATGATCCTCGCTGGTCCGGAGGTGAAAGAGGACGGTTACGAGCGGGATTGGAGGCGTTGGGGTCTGATGCAGGAGATAGACGTGGCGCCCCTGGCCTGTCACCTCCTGGGATTGCGCATGCCCGCCCATAATCAGGGAACGGTGCCCCGCGATCTGCTCCGCTGAGAGGTGTCGGCAGCCAGGTAGCGGGAAGCGTCCGCTTCGTGACCACTCGCGAGACCGAGCCGGTGTTTCGTCTCTACACGTGGGCCGCATCCGTGCCAAGTAAGCAGTTTGGCTCCGCCAAACTGCTGAGGAAACTGCGACGCAGTTTCTCGTTCGCTCCGCCAAGCGGGGAAGATGCTTAGCGTTTTCCCCGCGCACCGCCCTGAAGAGGCGGTGCGTTCTGGAGATGTAAGTTGGATGATCGCTCCATCACGGGTTGGATCGGTCAATTACTCTGGGGGAAAGTAGAGGGTCTGATAGGAGCGTACCACGTATTC
>JBKHJO010000021.1:0-39329 GCA_046538105.1 Anaerolineales bacterium
GCCCGCTCCGAGCCCGGTACGACGAACCTGATGCGCGTCCACGTGGTGGAGTGAGAGAGTGAATTGTCCTTGCCCGCCAAGTGCCCTATAATAAGCACTCGATCTGTCATCCACCTATAACTCGATTCAGAGAAGAGGAGGCTTTATGCTGCGTCCTTTCCAGACCTTCAAGGTGGTTCCCTCCCTGCCGGAAGAACTGACCCCCTTGCGTAGGTTGGTCTACAATCTGTGGTGGACGTGGAACTCTGAGGCGCGCTCTCTCTTTATATCCATTGACCAGGATCTGTGGGAACGCACGCGGCAAAATCCCGTACAGATGCTGGGAGAGATACGCCAACAGCGATTGGAAGAACTGGCCCAGGATCAAGAGTTTCTGGAGAACATGAACCGCATATGCCAAGATCTGGACGAGTATATGGCCAAGGGAGACACGTGGTTTAATCTCAACGTGGGCGATGAGGCGTCTGGCCTGCGCGTGGCTTATTTTTCCATGGAGTTTGGCATCACCGAATGTATCCCCAACTATTCGGGCGGTCTGGGCGTCCTCTCGGGCGATCACCTCAAGTCTGCGAGCAACCTGGGCATTCCCCTCGTCGGCGTGGGACTTTTGTACCAGAACGGCTATTTCCATCAGTACCTGAACGCCGACGGCTGGCAGCAAGAGTCCTATCCCCTTAACGACTTTCATACCATGCCCCTCCAGATGGAGGAGGACGAGAATGGGAATCCGCTGACCGTAACCGTCCACTATCCCAGTGGCCCCGTGGTAGCGCAGGTGTGGCGTGCCCAAGTGGGGCGCATCCCCCTGTATCTGTTGAATACGAACCTGGAGACCAATTCCCCAGAGGGCCGCGAGATCACGAGCACGCTTTATGGGGGCCACATGGATATGCGCATCCGCCAGGAGATGATGCTCGGTGTGGGTGGCATGCGCGCCTTGGACGCTCTGGGCATCAAGCCGACAGTCTGCCACATGAACGAGGGCCACTCGGCGTTCCTGGGGGTGGAGCGCATCCGCAGGATGATGCGGGAAAAGGATCTCTCCTTTGACGCCGCCCGCGAACTGGTGGCTTCGGGGAACGTCTTTACTACCCATACTCCCGTGCCCGCGGGTATCGACCGCTTCTCCCCCGAACTTATCGACAAGTACTTTTCCCAGCATTACCACAGGGTGGATCTGTCGCGCCGACAGGCCCTACAATTGGGGCGCCTCGCCAACGCTTCCCCCAATGATCAGTTCTCCATGGCCGTGTTGGCCCTTCGCCTGGCCGAGCACACCAATGGAGTGAGCAAACGTCACGGAGAGATCGCCCGCGGAATGTGGCGGCACGTCTGGCCGGGCATGCTTGACGAGGAGGTGCCCATCATCGACATAACCAACGGCATTCACCATCTTTCCTGGATCTCTGGTGATATGGAAAGGCTCTTTACGCGCCACCTCGGCGTGCAGTGGAAAGAAAATCCGGCGGACCCCACGGCGTGGGAAAGGGTAGACGACATCCCCGAACGGGAACTGTGGCGCACCCACGAACTGCGGCGCTCTCGCCTGGTGACCATCGCACGCGAGCACTTTGGCCAGCAGTTGAAGCGACGCGGTACCAGCCTCCAGCGGGGTCTTGACCCAGAGAATCTCCTCACCCCCGATGCCCTGACCATCGGCTTTGCGCGGCGATTCGCTACCTATAAACGGGCCCTCCTCCTGTTCCACGATGTGGAACGCCTGGCGGATATCCTCACCAATCCCAACAGGCCCGTACAGATCATCTTTGCCGGCAAAGCCCACCCTCACGACGATCCGGCCAAAGAGTATATTCGAGAGATCGTCCACCTGGCACGGCGCGAGGACCTTCGCAGACACATCATCTTTTTGGAGGATTACGATATCTCACTGGCGCGCTATCTGGTGCAGGGATCGGATATCTGGCTGAACACACCCCGGGTGGGCATGGAAGCCAGCGGGACCAGCGGTATGAAGGCCGTCCTCAACGGCGTCCTCCACGTGAGCACCATGGACGGTTGGTGGGTTGAGGGGTATACGCCCCAGAACGGCTGGCGCATCGGCAAGGGCGAAACGTACGATGATCCAGATTATGGCGATAGGATCGAGGCCCAGGCTTTGTACGATCTCTTGGAGGAGGAGATCGTGCCCCTCTTTTACGAGGTGGGCGCGGACGATCTGCCCAACGGCTGGATCAGAAAGATGAAGGATGCTATCCGCGACATCGCGCCCTTTTTCAATACCCACCGTATGGTGCAGGACTATATAGAGAAACTCTATATACCCGCTCAACGGCAATATGAGACCCTGGCTGCAGATGGCGCGCGCAAGGCGCAGGAACTGGCTGCCTGGCGCAAAAAAGTACGCCAGAACTGGCAGGCCGTAGGCATCGTGGCCGTCGAATCCAATGCCAAGGGGGACGTGCCTGCCAGCGCCGGGATTGACATCACAGCGCGTCTGCAACTCGCGCCACTGACACCGGATGACGTGCTGGTGCGCGTCTACCATGGCAATATCAGCCGCCAGGATAGCATCACTGACTATAAGACGACGCCCATGACCTACCAGGAGCGCGACGAGGAGGGGAACTATATCTATACGGCCACTATCCCCTTCGGACAGAGTGGCATGTACGGCTATACTGTCCGCGTCTCGCCCCAACACAAGGAATTGGTGCACAATCCGCTACCCGGCCTGACCCTCTGGGCCCGGTAGCGACGCCGTCCGGCCTTGTAACGGCATTGCTGCTTACATATAATGAAAGACGCGACGGGGGAATCGGGAGACGACGGGGGAACTGAGGTGTACAGACGGCAGTTGCTGGTGGCAGCCTGGAGCCTCATATTATGCGCCATGTTATGTGGATGCCTGGCCTTTATCGAACCAGAAGAGCCTCCGGCCACCTGGATGCCCCTGCCAACCCGGACACCGGAAGATACCCCCTCTACCGTCGCCACGCCCACGCACACGGCAACGCGCACGGCCACGTCAATACCTACCGCCACCCCCGAGCGCCCGACGGTTACCGCAACGCCGCGGGCGACGTCGACCCCAACGGCCACTGCGACACTCCCGGCGACGGCGACACACACTCCGACGACGACGTCCACCCCAACCCCCGAGGGCGTGGAGGGATGGCGGGGTAGACTATACAGTCTGCCAGAGGACGCCATCTTTGATGACTATTTCCGGCGCCTGGGAGGTGATGGGGGACAATACGGCATCGAGGCCGCTGACGTGGCACTGAAACAGGAACTGGCACAGTGGCGCGATAGCGAACGGATCATCAGGGTATGGGGTGTGCTCCAGCGAGATGTGGAGGATTACGGCGACGTACGCATCCGCGTGGAACGTCTGGAGGCCGAAGCGCTGCCCCCCACCCCTGCTCCCGACAGCGAACTGGTGGAGGGTTGGATCGGTACGGTGCATTCGCTGCCTCCCGAAGCAACCTATGGCGATTACTTTTCTGCCCAATCGCCTACCAGCGGCCAGTATGGCATCGCCTCCGATATCAATCGCCTGTCCCGGGAACTCGAAGCCTATCGGGACACGGGAACCGTCATCCGTATCTGGGGAATGCTGGATTACGGCGTATCGGATTATGGAGATAGACGCATTCTGGTGACGCGTATAGAGGAGATGGAGCCGTAGGAGAACGATGGACGAGGTATGCCTTGACTGCATCCGATCAAGATAAAGATATTCTGCGAAATCTGGCCCAGGAGGTGGCCGAGATTGCCAGCCTGCCCATCCAAAGGGAGCGGGCAGAGATGTGGCGTCGCCTGAACGATCTGGAAGCAGTCAAGCCCATGGTGTGGATCAACGAGATCCCTTGGCACGAGATGAACGTGAACGACGAACTGACGCTACGCACGGGTACCGAGGCCGCCCGTGCGCGAGAGTATGGCATAGATCGGGCGGCGGACGCCGAAAAGCCCACCGCCGAGACGTTCGATACTCTCTGCTGCTCCGTTGAATATGCCCTGCGCAAGACGATCTATCAATGGAGACACATGCCCGGCGACATGGTGGTGGAACCCGTGCTCCCCTGTCCCCTTGTGATACATGATACGGGCTTTGGTATCACCGAGGACGTGGATATTGCCAGGACGGACGCGGCCAGTTCCATCATCTCCCGACGCTTTCATCTACAGATCCAGGATGAGGAGGATCTGAAAAAGATCGAGATGCCCCGCGTCGAGTACGACGCCGAGGCCACGGAGCGTAACTATCAGTTCCTGCAGGACCTCCTGGGAGATATCCTGTCTGTGAAAAAGCGGGGTGCGCCCGGGTTCTGGTTCGCCCCCTGGGATGAGTTGATCCGTTGGTGGGGTGTGGAGGAGGCGATGGTGGATATGGTCACGCGGCCCCAACTGATCCACGCGGCCATGGAACGCCTGATACGGGCCTATCTCTCGCGCCTTGAGCAGTACGAGGAACAGGGATTGCTGTCCCGAAACGATGGGAACGTGCGCATCGGCTCCGGGGGCTATGGTTATACAGATGATCTTCCCTCGCCAGATTACGATCCCCACCACGTGCGCCTCCGGGATCTGTGGGGCTGTGCCACAGCACAGATATTCTCTGACGTGTCCCCCAAGATGCATCGGGAGTTCGCCCTACAATACGAAAAGCGCTGGCTGGGGCGCTTTGGCTTGACCTACTATGGCTGCTGCGAGCCCCTCCACGCAAAGGTCGATATGTTGAGAAGTGTGCCCAACCTGCGCAAGATTTCCATGAGCCCCTGGATCGATGTGGATTTGGCAGTGGAGAATGTGGGGGACGATTACGTCTTCTCTCGTAAGCCCAATCCCGCCATCTTTGCCCGAGACACGTGGAACCCGGCGCAGGCGCGGGAGGAACTGGTCCAGGTTCTGGAAAAGGCGCGGGGCTGTGTGGTGGAAGTGATCATGAAGGATATCAGTACGGTGCGCTATCAGCCCCAGCGCCTGTGGGAGTGGGCAGAGATGGCCAGGAGGGTGACGGAGGCGTTCGCCCCATGACAAAGGCCTCCTCCACGGAACATATCTGCGAGATGATGGAAAAGGGGACAAGAGTATGATCCCCATTGGGGACATGCACCCAAGGCGACGATTCCCCGTCGTGAATGTGGTCATCATCACGATTAACGTACTGGTGTTCCTTTACCAATTCTCTCTGCCCCAGGAGGCGGCAGTGGAATTGATCATGAAAGGGGGCATGATTCCCAACGAGGTGAGCAGCGGACTCGGCCTGTCAGAGGCTACCAGTTTGCTGACCTCCATGTTCATGCATGGAAGCTGGCTTCATCTGTTGGGGAACATGCTCTATCTGTGGATCTTTGGCGACAATATAGAGGATGTGATGGGGGATGGTGCCTTTTTGCTCTTTTATCTAGTAGCAGGCATCGCTGCTGCCTTTGCTCAGATCGCCGTCTATCCCACATCGACGGTGCCCACCATTGGCGCCAGTGGTGCCGTGGCCGGGGTGCTTGGCGCCTACCTGATACTGTTCCCCCATGCCCGCGTGCGTACCCTTATTTTCGTCTTTCGCTTTATTCGGCTCGTGGAACTGCCGGCCATCATCGTGCTGGGGCTCTGGTTCCTTTTACAGATATTCAACGGTCTTGCCTCCCTGGGCATGATGGCCACGATGGGTGGGGTTGCCTGGTTCGCCCATATCGGTGGATTCGTCACCGGTCTGTTGGTCGGCTGGCGTCTCAGAAAAAGGAATCCCCCACAGCCACCTCGCCCCACGAGATATCGAAGGACATTCCATTAACATCAGACGTTAGAGTTCGCCAAAGCGCTCCTGCAGGTTGACGGGCTGGCCGCTCTCGGCCGATTCGTAACCGGCCTGCACGATGGCCAGGCTGCGCCGCTCGCTCTCTGCTGTGGTGGGACCCACCGATGTGCCTGCGACATAATCGGCAAAGGCCTGCAGTTCCAGGGCGTAACTGGAGAGATGTTGCTCCTCATAGGCGTGTATGGGAGGTACTTTATGTTCCGACAGGTCGTGGGAAAAGACCTGATACCCTTCTCTCCAGGCGCGTACGCTTCCCTGATCGCCGTGGAGCCGATAGCCGCGCAGTTGCCCCTTCAGGCGTGTCTCAGGGCTCTGAACCACAGAAACGTGGACCCCGTTGTCCAGGCTGAACAGGCCGGACATGGTGCCTTCCAGATCCTCACGGGTGAAGGAACCGGCCTTGTGTTCCCCCATGTAGACCGTCTCCACCTCGCCAAGGATATAGCGCAGCCTGGCCACGGTGTGGATGCCGTTGAGCAGCCATGCGCCGCTTCCACCGGCCTCTGGTGTGGAGAGCCAACTGCGGCGCCCCGGATATCCATAGTCAGGGGCGTGAAAGCCGGCCACCGTGGAGGCAAAGGTCAGCTCGCCTATATGCTCGCCGTCCGTCACCATCTTTTGCAGCGTCCGCGCCATGGAAGTATAAACGGCGTTCTCGGCGATATAGAGACTGACTCCCTCTCTCTCCGCGGCCTCCATCATATCCGTGGCTTCCTCCACTGTGGTGCTCATGGGCTTTTCGCACAGGATATCTTTACCCGCCTCGGCGGCCTCTATGGCCACGGGAGCATGCAGACGGTGGGGCAGACAGATGGACACGGCGTCGATGTCGGGGTCGGCCAGGGCCTGACGATAGTCGAGATAGGTCTTCTCAACCTTCAGTTCCATCGACTTTTTTGCCAGGAATTCGCCATCGTTGTCCACGAGGGCTGCCGCCGTCACCTTTTCTCCCAACTCGCGGATGGCCTCCACCTGGCGCGTGCCCGCCCATCCGACGCCCAATATGGCGATTCGCAACATGACATCATCTCCTTCCAGAAATCACGCTATCGATTACGACGCTCCGACCTCATGCTAGCGCCATATTCCCGATGGGTCAAACCCAGAGATATCCAGAACAGGGGATATCCCAAGTTTTATCCCAAATATCCCAAATCGTTGGGCGATAACCGTCATTTTATCGGGGATTTACCGTTGATTTAGCCCTTGTTAACGTTCTTGCGACCTGATGGAAATATACTATTATAAAGGTAACAATATCTGCTGATCGCCGAATCGGAACAGTGGAGGCGGATGGGCGTATATCTTTTCTCCGAGAATGCATCTGCACATACGAGGAGTATATGGAAATAGAAGAACTTAAACGGGCAGCGGGATACCGCGCTGCTGACTTTGTCATGGCGGGAATGGTGGTGGGGTTGGGAAGCGGTACGACGGCGCGTTATGCCACGCTTCGCATCGCCCAAAGGTTGCGCGAGGGAGCGCTTCACGATATTATGGGTATCCCCACTTCCAAGCAGACGGGCCGGCTGGCCAGAGAAAAAGGGATACCTCTTACCACCCTGGAAAAAGTGGCACGCATCGACCTGACCATCGACGGGGCCGACGAGGTGGATCCCCATCTCGATCTGATCAAGGGGCTGGGAGGTTTCCTGCTGCGGGAAAAGATTGTGGCCTCGGTCACGGAGCAAGAGATTATCGTCGTGGACGATTCTAAACTCGTTCCCACGCTGGGCAGCAAAGCGCCGGTTCCCGTAGAGATCCTTCGCTTTGGCTGGCAGTGTACGCGGACCGCCGTGGAGCGCACGGGCGCTGAGACGGAACTGCGCCTGCATGAGGAGGGCCCGTACGTGACCGACGAGGGGAACTATATCATAGACTGCCGCTACGACGAGATTTCTTCCCCAACGGAACTGTCATTGGCCCTGAACGGCATCCCGGGAGTTGTGGAGAACGGTCTATTTCTCGGCCTGGCCCACATGATCGTTGTCGCTTCGCCTTCGGGCATGGAAATCATAGAAAGGTAAAAAGTGGCTGGCGAAAAGATCCTGATCGTTGATGATGAGGAAAATATACGGCGTCTGTTGGGCAGGCTCTGCGAAATAGAGGACTATGATGTTCTCTATGCCCCAGACACAGAGACCGCATTTCGTGTGCTGGAAGAGAACGCCATCGACGTGGGCATCGTGGATCTGAAACTGCCCGGTGCCGGCGGGATAGAGATTCTACGGCGGGCCAAAGATCTCTCCCCTCAAGCAGAGATCATCATCCTCACGGGACACGCCGACCTGCAGTCAGCCATCGACGCACTGAGATTGGGCGCCTTTGACTATCTCGAGAAACCCCTCTCCGATCTGCGTATCATTCCCCTGACTATCGGGCGCGCTCTGGAGAAACAACGCCTGCACCGCGATAACGCCCAACTGATAAGGGATCTCCGCGAGGCCAACCGCGAACTTCGCTTGCGTCGACAGCAACAACTGGAGCATATACGCAATATCGGCGAGGCCCTGGCAGGGATCAGGGATCTCCAAGAGATGGCGGAGGGATTGGTGCAGGCGTTTCTCAATCTCCTTCCCTGTGATGGGGTAGGCGTTGTGCTTGCGCCGAGAAAAGAGACACTGCCACCTCTGGCCATCACTGGAGGAAAAAAGCCCCTCTCTCTCAGGGCGCGGGATGAACTGCTTACCCTCGCGGCAAGCAGCGCCCCTTTCCTTCAACACTCCAGCCTGGATGAATTGCAGATCCACCAGATTGCCGTCCCATCGCAAGAGACTAACGATAGATCCTGGCAGAACTGGAAAATACGCCACCTGAGCGTCCAGAACGACGTGCTGGCGACGGTTATCCTGGCAAAACACAGCGACGAGGAATTCGATGCAGAGAAGATGCGGGTTTTTGACATCCTCGCCTCTCAGGGGAGCATTGCCCTGCAGAACGCTTATCTCTTTGCCCGCATGCAAGAGTTGGCCACACAGGACAGCCTGACGGGCCTGTACGATCACGGACATTTCTTTTACCTTCTGCGAGGCGAAAAGAGCCGCACCGCGCGACACGGTCAGCAACTGGCCATCATCATGCTGGATATCGACAGCAAGAACGGTCTGAAGGTCATCAACGACACGTATGGGCATCAGGCAGGAGACAGCCTGCTTCGAGCCGTGGCTAACCTGTTACGCAACAAGGTGCGGCGTGAGGACGTGGTGGCCCGCTATGGGGGGGATGAATTCATCATCCTGGCGCCTCACACGGGCAGATCTGCCGCCCTCGCCCTGGCCAGGCGTCTTTGCAAAAAGATCCGCGAGAACCCCTTTAGTGTAGCCGGTCAGACGGTGCATATCACCGTCAGCGTAGGGGTCGCCGTGTCGCAACCGGAGAAAAAGGAAACGGCCGACGAGATCGTCACGCGAGCCGACAACGGCCTCTACCTGGCCAAGAGTCAGGGTGGAGATCTGGTATGCACGATATATGAGGACACAGAGGATGATCGCGCTTCCATGCAAGCGGAGACGACCTCCCAGGAGAGTAGCCTGCAGGGCTAACCCTACTCCACGTGATCCATGCTCATTTCAAGCATACTATAGATCGCGGTGGCGAAACACACCATCGCGCTACTCGCAGACGCTGACGCTTGTTGCATTCCTCCCTGTGATAAGGGACTGTCAATCCTAGGACGAAAACTATCAGGAAGGAGAATCGTGTTCACGGCCTGGCTTAGAAAAGCCTTCAAGGGCATCATCGATCCCGTGGCCGCGTTCCTGGCGCGCCTGGGGATCTCGGCCAACGGCCTCACCATCGCAGGCTGTGTCATTGCGGTGTCCGTGGGCATCCTCCTCGCCAAGGGATATCTGCGCCTGGGAGGGGTCATCCTGCTGTTCACCATGGGCACCGACGCCCTCGACGGGGCGGTGGCCCGCCACGCGGGTGAGGTCACGAGGTTTGGCGCCTTTCTCGATTCCTCCCTCGACCGCATCGCGGACGCCAGCCTCCTTCTGGGGCTGGGCTGGTGGTACCGGGGACAGGGAGGCCCCCACGATATGCTGGCCTCCATCGCTGCCATTGGATCCCTTCTCGTCAGTTATACGCGGGCTCGGGCCGAGGCCATCGGCGTAGAATGCAAGGTGGGCCTATTTACGCGAGTGGAACGAAGTCTCGTCCTCGTCGTCGCCCTCATCCTGGGCTTGACGGCCCCGGCCCTCTGGCTGCTGGCCCTGGGCACGGTAGCCACGGCCCTCCACCGCATCCTGCACGTCTTTTTAGAGACCCGGGGGTAAGGCCTTGGGGCGAGACCCCAGGGATATTAGAGCCGGTTTTTGACAGTCCCCAATCTTTTCCCTATAGTGGGTTCACATTTTGTTAATCGTTAATCGTATTTGGAGGATGGCATGCATTCCCTCACCCTGGAGCGCCCCCGCACGATCACCTGGTTGAAGGCTCTCGGCGTGCTCCTGTTCGCTTTGGCAACCGCCCTGAGCGCGCAGATTAAGGTCTTTTTGCCCTTTTCTCCCGTTCCCCTGACGTTCCAGGTGCTACTGGTGATCGCCAGTGGCCTCGTGCTAGGGGCGCGTGGGGGTCTTGTAGCCCAACTCCTTTATCTGCAGGCGATCCTGTGGGGTGCTCCGCTGACGGCAGCGGGCATCGGAGGGCCGGCGGCCTTTGTCTCGCCCACAGCGGGCTACCTTTTGGCCTTCCCGGCCGCGGCTGCCCTGGCCGGGTGGATCGGCGCGGGAAAGAAATCCCTCAGCACGTTGCGGCGCCTGGCGGCGGGGGTCGCCGCCCTGGCGGTCATCTATCTCTGCGGTATGGCCTGGCTCAGTGGATTCGTGGGTGGGATGGCCAACGCCTGGAAGGCGGGCGCGGCACCCTTTGTGCTCGCCGATGCTCTCAAGATCGTTGTGGTCACCGCCATGCTTGTCTTGGGAGAAAGGTGAAATTGCGGGACAACCCCGCCCACATCAGTCATCGTCCTCTGGTGGGGAGAGGGGCGAGAGATGGGCGCGGATCTCGGGAAAGTGCCGAAAGACGGCGCGCACAAAGCGCATGCCGGGACGCCTCTTGCCCGAATAGATCATGGAGAGGTGTCCGGCGGAAAAGCCCAGACGGCGGGCCAGGCCCTTGAGGCTGAGGTACTGATCCTCCTGTATGCGTTGAAGAAAGGCTATCAAGGTCTCTATCTCGTCATCACGCATCGTGGGCTCCGGCTGTGAGAAGGCAAAAAGTAGGGGCGCAAGAGCCTGTGCCCCTACAGAGATTATAGAACATATGTTCTATTCGGTCAACAGCGGCTGCAAGGCATCCGCAGATCATGCGCCCCCATGGAGAGCCGTATGAGTAGAGATAAATTTCCCCCCACGCGACGCATCCCCTGGGAACTGCTGATGATCATAGGAGGCCTCCTGGTGGCCTCCATAGCCTGGATGAGCCCGGATATTACCCCTCTGACATGGCGGCGATGGATTCCCCTTATCATCTATGGGGGGCTTTTTGTCGCCCTCGTTGGTGGCGCCCTGGCCTTTTACCGGCATCGTCGGACCATGCGGGGTCTGGGATATGGCACCTCCCCGCTCCGCCGCGTGGGGGGCGTCATCGCCCTGCTGCTGTTGGCCTTCTTTCTCTCCCTCTGGCCCATTCCCTTTCTTCAGCCGTGGATCCATACCGCCTTGGCCATCCTCTGTGGCCTGGCAGCCGTGATACTGGGACTGGGCCTCGTGCAGACCACCTCGCTGGACTTTCGCAGGGCACAGAAGGCCTACGAACGGGGAGAGGATGGCAGAGCGCTGGCCCTGCTGCGCGCTGTGGAAGAGGAGGACCCCGATTTCTGCCCCACGTACCATCTGCGCGCCGTCGTTCACCGCCAGGGAGAGCACTATGAAAAGGCCGTGAAGGCGTGCCGCCGCCTCATCGACCTATGCCCACAACTGTACTATGGTCACGCCGAATTGGGCATGACGCTTTTGAAAAAGGGCGAACCACGGCGGGCTATACCCCCCCTGAAGCGGGCGCTGGAGATCGCCCCCCATCTGCCCCAGGCCCAATTTGCTCTGGGTATGGCGCAGGCCCAGGATGGGGAGTCGGAGGAAGCGATAGATGCCCTCAGCAGGGCGCTGCGTATGGGGCTGCGTAACGAGGTGCGGCAACTTTTGGCGCGATACTATCTGTACCAATCGCTGATCCAAGCGGGATACAAGGAGCGCGCCCTGCAGGAGAAGCGGCGCCTGCGCCGACACCGGAGAACATTTAGGCGCTGGTTGGACGGGGAGGATGAGCAGGAGCATCCTCTCCCGCCCCGCCAGGTGCGCCTGGTGCAGGAGAATCTGAGACGGCTTTTCTCCCCGGACTGATTTTTCAGTCCAGGGAGACTCCCGCCGCGCGCATGCGTCGCCAAAAACCCTGCCCCAGAATCTCGTATTCCTGGGCCGCTTCCTCGTAGGCGCTCAGATCATAGGAGGGCGTCTGACCCGCTTCAATCTGCTCCAGCCGCTCCGCGAGCCATGCCTCGGCCCGGGCGTAGCACTCCCGGAGCCCGGCAAAATGATCGAGGGTGATGGATATCTCGGCACGGCGCGCTCGCCGTAGCCAGATGGACTCAAAATCCTGCTTCAACTGCACCAGTTCGGCGTCCAGATCGTGTAGGGCGGAGATGGCGTCTCGCAGGCGCTCTTTTCCGTCTCCCTCCTCCTGGGCTAGGGCCGCCAGATCCTCGCGGATGGCCTGGGAGATTTGCACTTTATGCGCGGCGTAGGCCATCATGTCCGCTGAGTAAATCATCTCCTCGATGGTCAGGGGTGCGTTGCTCTGGGATAGAGCACCGCGCAGTTCCTGCTGCGTATCCCGACAGACCTCCACGATCTCCTCCAGGGTCTCTGAGGGAATGTGTTCCATCATCTCGCCCACCAGGGGCTCATCGAGCAGGGCGTAGATACTGTTGCTGGCATTCCTGCGATCCATGCCGGGCAGGGTGTTGAGGGCGGCGAGGCGCCGTGTGCTCTCTATCACAGAGGCGCCGCCAGCGCCGAAAAACAGGGGGGCAAAGCGTGTCTCAAAGTCAGTGTCTTCCGTCTCACCGCCCGTCCATGACTGTTCCGCCCCATAGGCATAGCCGTACCACGACAACCCAAGGGGCTGATAGTGGCCGTGATCGCCCCAATCGGTATTGAGCAGTCCTTGGGCTCCATGCTCCTTTCCCAGGCGCGCCAGGGTGCGAATGTTGACATTGGCGTTCTCGATACGGGGGAACAGCGTGTTCCAGGAAGAAGTTCCCGGACAGACCCAAAAGTTGCGTCCACTTTCAGCAAAGGTGCGCACGGAGGGATAATCATCGCTGGACTGATAGTGCCAGTCCAGCAATATGACGTCCTCTGGCAGTTCGGATATCAGTTCCGGGTGGTTGAGGAGAATATCTCCCCACATTTGGATGCGGCAGCCATGACGTCCGGCCAGTTCGTATATCCGCAGGATATGCTCGAGGTAGACGCGACCCACACCCCGCTCGGCCACGGCTTCCGCCGAGCGCCCCTTGCCCAGGTCCCACGTCTCGTCACAGTCTACGTTGAATATCCTGGAGCGAAAGGCGGGCAACAGATCGTCGTAAAGATCCTCCAGCAGATCGTAGGTGCCCTCATCCACAGGACACAGGGACCAGCGAGCCGCCTCGGACTCGGCGAGGTGAGTATACCCTGGCGTGTTCAGGGTGTGGCTGCGGTGGCCAAAGGACTGCAGGTTGGGCATCAGTTCCACATGACGCCGATGCGCGTAATCGTCCAGGGCCAGGATATCCTCGTTGGTCAGGGAGCCGCAGTCCTCGCCGATGCGGGGATGATGGGGCGATTTGAAGGTGTGCTCCGTATAGAGTTGCAGCACGTTCACCTTGTATAGGCTGAGGTGATCGACCAACAACTTTAATGTCTCCAGGGTGGGCACCTTGCCCCGGGAGATATCCAGCATCACGCCCCGATAAACCAGCGAGGGCCAATCGCGAATGTAGAGGGCGGGCCAGCCGACGTGTTCCGTGCGTGCCACTTGGCGCAGCGTCTGGGTGGCATAGTGCAGCGCCAGCGATCCCTCTCCGCCAGCGATGACGCGCTGAGGAGAGACGCTCACATGGTAGACCTGCTCCTCATCGACCGCTTCCCCACCGATATCCTCGGCCCAGGGGACGGGCTCCCCCAGATAATCCTCCGCCGCTGTGTCGTTGGCGGTCAGCAGAATAAAGTTATCCTCGCGCACGGGCTGACTTATCTTGATCAGGGGCAGGTCGAGTCCCGTGGCCTTCTCTATCTCCTTCTGGAGGCTGCGGGCGGCAAAGGCCTCCGCCCCGCCCGTCCCGGGTAGCAGGGCGATCTGCGTCTCGTCATCCAGCGTGAAGGTGCCTCCTCTCCCTTCGATCCTTTTCGGCTTGGGGACGACGTGCAATCTTTTGCCGGCCATATGATAACCTCCTCGTCTATCCAGGACGGCGCCGCATGAGGCAACCGCCGCCAATGCTATATTTCTTCAACCAGATATGGAATGGTTTGAGGACCCTCGGGTAGCACGCATAATCGCGCCCCCGGACCGTGCTCGCGCCGCAGGTCGGCCAGGGTATCCTCGATGTCGTGGCAGGGATTGAGAAGCATACGCCGCGTCTGCTCGTCCGACAGGCCGTCGCTGTAGACGTAGACGTCGGCCTTTTGCTGCACGATGGCCTGGATCTGGGCCTCCCATTGATCGCGGCGACGATAGCCGGGCTGACTGATGATGTCGAGGATATCCTGCACAGATCCGGCCTCATGCACCAGATCGCCATACTCGCCCCATTCGGGCACCCCGTCCTGGCACTCGGCGGCGATGACGATGCTCCCCCCTGGCTTGACGATCTGCATGGCGGCCGACATGCCCTTGACCGACTGGTAGAGGTTGATGTCCAGGGGATACCCGCTGTTGGTAGTGAGAACGATATCGTAGGGTCCCTCCACAGGGACCATGGCGTTACGGGCCACAAAGTCGGTGCCCCGCGCATGGGCCTGCCACAGATCGCCAGCGAACACCCCTGTGATCTCTCTCTGGCGATTCAGGGTGACGTTGAGCAGGAAATCGGGTTCGGTCATGGCCGCCACCTCGCGTGTCTCCTCGTACACGGGGTTGCCCTCCAGCCTACCCCAGGTGGCCAGGGGATGCTTCAGCATCTCGTATCCGTGGTTGTCCATGATGGACTCGAAACCGGCGATGCCCGGCATCACGGCCTTGGGACCACCGCTGAATCCGGCGAAAAAGTGGGGCTCGATAAAGCCGGTGAGTATCCTGTACGTGGCGTCCATATAATAACGGCTGATGAGGGCACGATGGTCGTAGGCCGTCATGCCCAGATCCATCAGTTCCTCATCGTCCCAGGCATCATGCTGCAGGATATTGTAGCCCTGCGCGATCTCGGGGCCCAGCATCTCTTCCAGTTCCTCCTCCGTCTGAGGACGGTGCGTACCCAGGGCGTTCAGAAGAAGGATATTCTCCCGGGGCACGTGATCTAACGCCTCCAACAGGATGGGAAGCACGCGGTCGTTGGGCATGGGCCGGGTGATGTCGCTGAAGACGATCGCCACGCGATCCTGGGGCCGGACGCACTCGCGCAGGGGCTCGGAGGCGATAGGGTCCCGCAGGGCAGCCTGTAGGCTGCCTCTTTCATCGGCGAGGCCGGGCACTTTTTGGGGTTGCAGCACCGTGGCATCGTCCGGCACTTCCACGTCGAGTCCGCGGCGACCATAGGCCAGTTCGACTTGCATAAACTCCTCCTTGTACGTAACGTGTGCTCATATTACATGGATCGGGAAATGGAGACAAGTTCTGTGCATGGGGCCGTC
Organism: Anaerolineales bacterium; assembly: GCA_046538105.1. Lineage (GTDB taxonomy): Bacteria > Chloroflexota > Anaerolineae > UBA1429 > UBA1429 > JAWLEV01. The sequence goes on from JBKHJO010000021.1 coordinate 15,616, forward strand.
ACGTGGGAGGCAAAGATTCAAGTTGGCTTCCTTTGACAGTTTTCCCGGGCAAAACTGCCAAGAGTCGTGGGGTGGAGCGTCTGTTCCGCTAACCTGTGTCATGTAAAGCATCACGACAAAGCAGACACTTCCACGGTGGGCTGAGGCCATGAGATTCATCCTATGGATGAATCTCCCTGATCCTCCTACGGCCTCATTCCTCCATCGGATCACCAGAAAGGCGCATACCAAATATCCAAAAGAGCAGCACGCCCGCAAGCATAAGACTCGCACCCATGCTAAAGAGCGACCGATATCCCATGGCGGCGACGATAAAGCCTCCGCCCAGGGCGATGAGGGAACGACTGACGCCGATGGCCATGGAGGTGGAGCCGGACATGATGGAGCGCCAGGGAATGCCCACTGCCTCCATCTGATAGACGCTGAATGTGGGAATAGTGATACCGGCTATGGCATTGACGCCCACGCCGCCCAGGCCGGCGACGGCCCAATGGGGCGCGAGGGCGATGAGTAACAGACTCAGGGCTGTGGCCAGAGATCCTAGGAGATAGCTCTGCGCATTGCCCAGATGGGCGATGAAAAGGGGCGTGAACAGCGCAAGAATTATGCTCACGATCTGCCCCGCCGCATTGATGGTGCCGATGGTGGCAGTGGGCACATCAAGGGTGGTATCGAGGTAGACGTTGAAAAAGGCACTTGTAGACCCCCGTCCCACACCTCGAAAGAGGGAGAAAAAGGCTACCAGCGCGATGGTGACCAACGGGAGTTTGCCCCTGTTTACATTCGAGCGCTCCGGCCCCTGACTTTGTCGAGGGGAAGCGTCCTTTGTGCATCGTATGGCCAGCAAGGCCGGCAAGAGCAAAATCGGTGCAAGGAGAAGGGGCAGGCGATAGGGCAACGGATGGTCCAGGGGGATATGATAAAGCCGGGCAAAGAACCCGGGCAGAAATCCACCCAGTAGGCTGCCTACAAAGCCTCCCAGAGGCTGCACAGCGGACCGCATGGAAAAGACATGTCCTCGCATCCGCGGGTGAGCCAGAGCCATGACAAAAGGTCGTGCGTTGACGAAAAAGAGGGACTCTCCAAACCCAACCAGCAACCGCGTGGCCACCAGCCAGCCACCCTGAAAAAGCGGCAACAGTTCGCCCACGGGCAGAAGAAAGAAGCCCAGCATGGTCAGGATCAGTCCCGTGCTCATGGCCCGACGAGATCCCAGGCGCGCTCCAAGGGCGCCAGCGGGTAGACAGGAGAGAGCGAATCCCAGACTGCTCATGCCATTGAACAGACCGATGAACTCGGGGCCATATCCCAGGCGCAGCAAGTAGAGGTTGAGGACCACGGACGGAATGCCAGGTATGACGGCGATCCCCATCCACACGGAGGCAAACAGGTAGAGGTGGATGTCGTGACCAAAATTTCTGATTCTTCCAAAGTAACCGTGAATGGCGCCCTATCCTTTCAGCGCGCGGAAAAAGCAGAGGCATAATCCCGCATTATCTGTCCGCACCCTTTAGTATAGTATACCCAAAAATAGGGGTGTCAGAAATTTACCATGGCCCCAGCGCGCCCCTTGCGTCATCGGTGGACAGGCGTCTCCCCCTCATATAGAATGGCTAGCGAATGAGCATGCCGATATTCTGCATTCTATCACCCTTTATGATGGGAGCGCATCCTTGTAGAGGAGGACACCATGGAAGCACAGCACGTGATTTTCCCAGAGCCCAACAGGGTAGAACTGCAATCTTTCACCTTCGATCTGGATGACCTGCCGCCCGATCAGGTGGCCATCGAGACGAGACACAGCATCATCAGCCCGGGCACAGAACTGGCCTGTCTCAGTGGCGAGGAGAGTTGGGCCCCGCTGCCCTTTGTCCCCGGTTACGGCGGCTGCGGGGAGGTCATCGCCGTGGGCGATGACGTCGAGGACATGGGGGTGGGGGACACGGTCTTTTCGTACACCAAGCACGCCAGCGTGGTCACCTCCTCTGTCCTCGTCTCCCCCGTGCCGCCTGGGCTGAACACCGTCAAGGCCTGCTTTGCGCGTATGGCCGCCGTCTCCATCACCGCCCTGCGGGTCAGCGAGGTGGAACTGGGGGACCACGTGGCCGTTATCGGCTTGGGCCTGGTGGGCAACCTCTGCGCGCAACTTTTCACCCTGGCCGGCTGTGAGGTCATCGGCATCGACCCGATCCCCGAGCGCTGCCGCATCGCCGAGGCCTGTGGCGTACGATACACGGTGAACCCCGCCGAGGAGGACAGGAGGGCGTTCATAGAGAAGGTGACCGACGGCCATATGTGTGAGACCGTGGTGGAGGCCATCGGAGCGCCCGCCGTGGGCGCCAGAGCGGGGGAACTGGCCGGCCCCCTGGGTGAGGTCATCCTTCTTGGCTCTCCCCGGGGTGAATGCGTGGAGGACATCACCCCCCTGCTGAACAGCATACACCTCTGGGGTGACGGCTGCATCACCTACAAGGGCGCCCACGAATGGCGCTATCCCACCGAGCGCGACAAAAGCGGGCGCGTCAAGCATTCCATCGCGCGAAACGTGGAGATCCTGATGGGGCTGATCGCCGAGGGCAGGCTGCACGTGGAGGAACTGATTACCCATGTGCTGCCGCCCACCGAATGTGCCCGCGCCTACGAGGGTCTGTGGAACAACAAGGATGAGTATATGGGCGTCCTGTTTGACTGGACGGCGTAAACGAGAGTATATGGAGTGGCAGATGCGACGCGAGGAGGTACAGATGAGCGAGGCAAACGAGAAGACACGCCCTAACATCCTCTTCTTTTTCACCGACGATCAGCGCTTTGACACCATCCGCGCCCTGGGGCACGAACAGGTATACACTCCCAACATGGATACCCTGGTGCGCGAGGGCACAACCTTTACCCACGCCCACATCATGGGCGGCACATCCGGCGCCGTGTGCATGCCCAGCCGGGCCATGCTGATGACGGGGCGCACCCTGTTCCACCTCTACCGGCAGGGCCAGAGTATCCCCCAAAAACACGTGATGCTGGGCGAACTATTGCGAACAGAAGGCTATGAGACCTTTGGCACGGGTAAATGGCACAACGGCTCCGATGCCTATGCCCGCAGTTTTACCGATGGAGCCGAGATCTTTTTCGGGGGTATGGAAGATCACTGGAATGTGCCGGCCTGCGATTTCGATCCCAATGGCGAGTACGACGTATACAACCCCGCCGTCCGAAACCCTTTCTACTCCAACGAGACGGTGCAGCGCCAGTGCGACCACATCACGCCGGGCAAGCACTCCAGCGAGTTATTCTGTGACGCGGGCATCGATTTCCTGCGCCGCCATGAGGGAGAGACGCCCTTTTTCATGTATCTCTCCTTCATGGCCCCCCACGATCCGCGAACCATGCCCAGAAAATATCTGGAGATGTACGATCCCGAGGAAATCGAACTGCCAGAGAACTTTGAACCCCGCCATCCCTTTGATAACGGGGAGTTGTGCGTGCGGGATGAACTACTGGCCCCCTCACCGCGGTCGCCGGAGGAGATTCGACGGCACATCGCCGAGTACTATGCCATGATCAGCCACCTGGACGCCGAGGTGGGGCGTGTGCTGGAAGCACTGGAGGAGACTGGCCACGCCGAGGAAACCATCATCATCTTTGCCGGCGATAACGGATTGGCCCTGGGGCAACACGGCCTGATGGGCAAGCAGAATCTCTACGATCACAGCCTGCGGGTGCCCCTGATCATGAGCGGCCCCGGCATTCCCAGGGACAAGTGTAGCGACGCCCACTGCTACCTGCTGGACATCTATCCCACCCTCTGTGAGTTATTGGACGTGGCCGTCCCCGATTCGGTCGAGGGGCAGAGTCTGGTACCGGCCATGTGCGAGGAGAGCAGACTCCGAGAGACCATGTTCTTCGCCTACAAGGAATATCAGCGTTGCGTGCGCGACGAGCGGTATAAACTGATCGAGTACGTGGTAGAGGGCGAGCGCACGACCCAGTTGTTCGACATCCACGAGGATCCGTGGGAGTTGCACAATCTGGCCCAAGACCCCGCTCATTCCGAGCATCTGAAGCGATTGCGCCAGGCGCTGTTTCAGTGGCGCGATGCCCTGGACGACGAGGAGGATTCTATGGGAGAGAGGTTCTGGAAGGGCTACAGGGAATAGGCGTTGGCCGGGGACAAAAAGTCCTCGGCCAACGCTATATAGGAGCCTGTGGGCCCTGGACGGCATACAGGCTCATCGCTGCTCGCTTTGCTCCGCCAGCCAGAGCATGGCGCCTTTGGTCTCAAACCAGCTTTCCAGGGCCCTGTACACATAGGCCACCGCCTCGCTCTCGTCGCCGAATCCCACATAATCGGGTAGAGTGTCAGGGAATCGTTTCCTTCCCAACATATAGTCAGGAACAAAGGGATTGACATCCAATGCCTCCTGGAGGTATCGGTTGGCCTGAGGGCTTGGCCCCTGCTGTCGAAAAGTAAGCAGCGCCCGCGTATAGGGCCAATCGGCGACCACGTCGTCGGGATACTTATCCAGTAGATCTTCCAGGGCCTTGTCATCACCCTGCATCAACAGACAGTCGGCCAGGATATAGCGGAGACCCTGATTGTCGTTCGGATTAAGCCGCAACATATCCTGATAATGGGCGATGGCCTCCTCGTGCTTGCCAAGTTCCCAAAGGCATTCGGCGAGCCCTGCCCGGGCCCGCATATAGGGCCGCGTCTCAAGGACGCCCCAAAAGTAACCCTCATGCTCTGCAAAACTCTCGGGGCCCAGGGCGCGTTCCCCGGCCTCCACGCCCTCAGCGTAGAGGGCCCGGGCTTCCTCCCAGGTCTCGGCCGTCTCCTCCGCCAGTAGCACGTAGGCATCGGCACAGTCCTTGCTGATGCGGAGCGCCTGGTGCGCCAGGGCTGCACGTCTCCTCCCCCTGGCCTCCCAGGCTTCATACATGACCTCCTGAGCCTCCTGTAACGGTGTCAGTGGTGGGATATCCACAGGCAGTTCTCCACTGCTCAAATAGTCATTTAAGAATGCATCGAGCTCTTCCTGGGAGGCAAACTCTTTCCCGTCAAGCAGGCGCCCCATCTCGCCCAACCCCTTTTCAAAAGCGCGACGGTCTATGGGAGCGCCTAGGTCCTCTTCTCTTTTGTTATCCAGTCCATTTCCCTCATCGTCTTCCACAAACCGACTTTTCTTGCTCATCTACCCATCTCCCTCAAGGGCTTGTGCCCCGTCATTTGATATAGCCATTCTATGCCCGATCCTCCGCGTTGTCAACGGAAGAGTCTTTCAGAGAATATGCAAATGTCGTCAGCAACCAGCCACCAACCAACTGGGTGTGTGGAACAAGATAGGGGCGTGCAACACCATACCCGAGGGGAGACGAGATTGCTCCGCCGGATGGGGCAACCGTTCTCATGTTTATGATCACGCCAGTTCCTCTAACAGTCCATAAAGATGGCCGATGGAGCGCTCGCTACCGTCTCATAGTCGTATTTGTAGAGATCCAGGGCCAGCACTCGATCAAAGCCTGTTGCAGCCAGGGCCTGCAAGTAGGCGTCCAGATCCATGTCTCCCTCCTGAGGTATAAGGTGATCGTGTTTCCCCAAGGGCATGTTGGAGATGTGACAGTGCACGATCTTGTCGCCAAGTTCGCGGATGGCTTGAAAAGGCTGGGGATCGCAGAGGAAAGCGTGTCCCAGATCCACGTTGGCCGCCAGATTGGGCGAGGGGATCTGGTCAAACAACTGCAATAACTCTTTTATCGTGCCCACGACGAATCCGGGCTCGAACTCTGGCCAGTATCACGTTGTGCTCCTCTGCGAGGGCTGTCAAGGCACGCGTGCGCTCTACCATACGACTCCATTCGGCCTTGTCACCCCTCCGTTTACGGGCGCCACCGAACACAAATAGACGCGTTCCAAGACAGGTGTCAGTCGGATAGCCTTTTTGGTCAGGGCAAATAGATCGTCATCGTGAATGTAATCCTGGTGCAGGCTGAACGAATGGGGATGCAGGTCCAATGCCCACACTCGCTCGCGAATAGCCTCTACGGGCAGCGTGGCGAGTGGATGCGGGGACCAATCCTTCCTTTCCACACATATCTCCACGCTGTCAAAGCCCAGGCGCGTTTCCCCCTCACGGTTGCCCGTTCACCCTCCTATCCAAAAAGGCCTTGACGCGCGGCACGACCCGGCCGGTAGCCATAAATGCCTGCAGATGACCCAGGCCAGGCAGGGAAAAGTAGATCGCCTGCGGCATCTTGCCGGCGGCGGCCTGGATGAGGGGATGACGGGGATCCTCCTCGCCCGCAAAGAGGAGACAGGGCACGGACACATCCAGCGGGACGGCCTCCTCGCACACCTGGGGATGCGCGGCCATGGCGAGGGCCCGCAGATCGTTGGCCAGGATGAGGCGTTTCGCCTTGTCGGACAGCCTCTCACCGATGACCGCCTCCAGAGCAACGAGGAAAGCCACGGGATCGTGTCCCTCGATCTCGCAAAAGGGGTCACAGTCTTCCCCATAAGGATGGGAGCCACCCACAATCAGCGAGGAGAGGCGGCCAGGCGCATATTTGGTCATGCCAAGGCCGATCCAGCCCCCCATGGAATACCCGAAAAAGTGGGCTCGAGGCATGTCGAGGGCGTCCAACACAGCGACCACATCGCCCACCCTCAGCCGTAGGGCGTAATCCTTCATGGTATGAGGCTTGCCGCTGGCCCCGTGCCCCCGGGCCTCCACGAGGATGAGCGTATACTCTTCCCTCAAAGCCTCGGTATAGCCGGCCTGGCGCCAGGTCTGGGCGCTGCTGGCATACCCATGATGCAGGATCAGGGGTGCCCCCTGGCCCTCTACCTGATAGTGGATGTGGACGTTACCATTATGGGCAAAGGGCATACGCCTCCTTCTTACCTGTGAGACCAAAGACGAAGAAGCGCAACGAGCAGATTGTGGCAGCGAGGCCAGAAAAACGTTACAGCAAAAAGATGCCGTGCTCCTCACAGGCCTCGAGCATCTCCTCGGGCCAGAGACTGGCCTGCACCTCGCCCACGTGGGCGCGGCGCAAAAAGAGCATACACAGACGGGACTGGCCGATACCGCCGCCGATGGTGAGGGGCAGTTCGCCGGCCATCAACTTGCGATGGAAATAGAGATCTAGTTTTTCCGTCTCCCCCTTGATTTCCAGTTGGGTCAGCAGCGACTTTCTGTTCACACGAATGCCCATGGATGAAAGCTCCATGGCACACTCGAGGAGGGGATACCAAACAAGCAAGTCGCCATTCAGACCCCGCCTGTCATTCCCCGTCTCGGTGGACCAATCGTCATAGTCCGCTGCCCGCTCATCATGGGGCCGGCCGTCGTCCAGGGCGGCACCGATGCCGATGATGAATACGGCGCCCTCCTCCTGACAGAGGGTGTCCTCTCGCTCCCTGGGGGAAAGATCGGGATAGCATGCCCGCAGATCCTCGCTGTGCACAAAAGTGATCTTCTCGGGAAGATAGGGGGAGGGAAGGCTCGGATAGGCGTCGCAGATGTACGCCTCGGTATCCAGAATGACGTCATAGATGTCGCGCACGATCTCCTTGAGGAAAGGAATATTCCTCTCCTTTGCTGTGATAACCCGCTCCCAGTCCCACTGATCCACATAGATGGAATGCAGGTTATCCAACACTTCATCGGGACGGATGGCGTTCATATCCGTGTACAGCCCCTCCCCATGCTCAAAGCCATATTCTCCCAGGGCCAGTCGCTTCCACTTGGCCAGAGACTGCACGATCTCCGCCTCACCCTCCAGGGCCTTGACGTGGAAACTGACGGGTTTCTCCGCCCCCGTCAGATGGTCGTTGATGCCCGTGGCGCCGGGCACCAGTATGGGGGCCGTGACGCGGCTCAGGTTCAGGGCCTGCGCCAGGCCTTCCTGAAAGTGATCCTTGATCATCTTGATCGCCTTTTCCGTCTCCCGCAGATTTTGGCGCAGATCGTAGCCCCTGGGGAAAATGAACCTATTCTTTATCGTCGTGGCTTCTCGTGACATAACTTGTTCCGATTCCTCCAGTAAATTGGGCATACTAACGCCCCCAGCAGGGGCAAACGCGGAGGCTGCACTCCCCTTTATTCCCTCGACCCATCGTCGCCATAAAGGGTCTGATAGATCTGATAGTTCAGCCCCACCTTTGTCAGATACTCCCGGGTCGATCCAAAACCGATCCAGCGCAGGAGATCATCCCGGTCAGAGATCAGGGGGTTCTCCAGCCAACTATCTAAATTCGAGGGGCCGGCGTTGTACGCCAGCAGGGCGAGTTCTACATCCTCATCATAGTAGTCCAGGAGCCAGCGCAGGAACCAGGCGCTCATACGAATGTTCTTCCGGGCGACGTATCCTTCGCCCGGCGAGATCGTCTCTTCCAACTCTTCGGCCGCCCATTGGTGCGTCGCGGGCATGAACTGCATCAGGCCGCGCTCCCCGGCATAGCCCCTGGCCTTTTCGTCGAAGCGGCTCTCCTGGCGCATGATGGCCCATATGAGTAAGGGGTCGACGTCGAACTCGGCCGCCTCGGCCTCGACCACCTCCGCATAGGGGCGCGGATAGTTCAAATGCCAGAAGGCGAGGGGGGCTTTTCCTCTTTTTTCAATGAACTCGGCGGCGATGGATTGCGCCTCGACGATGTAGCCCCTGGCCGAGAGGGCCTGAGCCATAGCCAGATCGGATTCCGGTCGGCCTCGAAAACGGGCAGCCAGGAGTAACTCCAGATAGGCCAGATCCTCCCGCCCGATGGATTCCAGCGCCTCGGCCTTTTTTAAAATCTCTGTGCCATCGGCGTCCAGCGGTGGCGTGATGGGCAGGCGAGGTTGACGGCCAGAGGCCCTCAGGCTCAACCAATTCAAACCCTGCGCTTCCAGCAACTGTTCGGCCTCGGCCTGTGCCTCCTCATCTCCCAGGCGACGGCCGAGTACGTGGAGGCGGTAGGCCGCGTCGTCTGCCAGATAGGTATCCGCGCGGGCCACCTGCGCGTAGATGGGCACCGTCTCGGTGATCCGGCCCTCCTCCTCCAACGTGGTGGTGGCGTTCCACCAGGAGACTGGAGAAGGGGACTGGATCAGGGAAGTCAGCGGATCATCTTCTTCGTCCACCGCTTCTTCCTCGTCGGACTCCTTCTCCTCTAAGACATCGTCCCCTTCGGAGATCTCCTCTTCTTCCTCGTCGGACTCCTGCTCCTCTAAGATATCGTCCCCCTCGGAGATCTCCTCTTCTTCCTCGTCGGACTCGGTTTCCAGCAGAGCCGTCGCCTCATCCTCACGCCCCAGCTCTTTCAACGTTTCCACCAGACCTGCGAGTGCCTCCTCAGAGTCGGGCACCCTCTCTAGCCAATCTCGATAATTCTCCGCTGCCTCCTCATAGCGTCGCAGACTATCGAGGGCCTGAGCACGCACGGAAAAGGCCTCCAAAGCATCGACCTCCCGCAGGGTCTCCACGGCGTCTCGATAGTAATGGGCAGCGTTCAGATCCCTGGCTACGGAGACGGGATCGTGTCCCGTGCGGCGCATATCGGCAAAGGCATCGTATTGATCCCCCAGGATGCGACGATACTCGGCATAGGCCCCCTCGTCGTCTCCTATCTCCTCCAGATAATGGGCCAGTTCCCGACGCAGGGCCACCGTATCGTACAGTTCCAGCGCGGTGCGGTAGGCCTCCTTCGCCTGTGGGGCCTCCTGTTCCGCATAGTGGCGAGCCAGGGTGATATGGGCCTCACGAGCGGCCGGGCTTTGCGGGCGATAGTCCACGATCTCTTTCAAGGCACCCACGGCTTCTATATCCGGCATCATGGACCTGGCCCACCATAATTGAGCGTATTCCTCGATCTCGGGGAGTTTGCGTCCCAGCCGCTGAGAAAGGCCGGCGGCGTGCGGGCCCTCTGCGTGCCGATAGCGAGCGTAAAGAAAAGCCCCGGAGCGCACATTCCCGAAGCGAAGAAATAAGAGTCCTCCCACGATGCCAAAAAGGATCAACAGGGAAAGGAGAATAGTCGTTTTGCGCCAGGACGGAATCAAGTTCTTGATCCTTTCCCTCATGACCCGCCCTCCAGTTCAAAGGCGTAAAGTCTGCTGTCCGTCGATCCGACGTACAACCTGTCATCATCTATGGTGACATCGGCGATTATGGCTCCGCCTGTCTGATACGACCACGCTTCTTCTCCCGAGATACGATCCAGAGCATACAGCGCGCCATCGTCAGAGCCTACCAAGATCACATCGCTCCACACCCTCGGTGCAGAGCGTATCATACCCTCCGTCCCATGGCTCCAGAGGAACTTTCCCTTTTGCCCATCCAGAGCATATAATTGCCCGCCGCTGCTCCCCACATACAGGGTCCCCTCATGGACGATGGGAGTGCAGGCCACAGCGTAATCGGCGGCAAAGGTCCACGCCGGCTCGCCCTCGGCGAGATTCAGAGCGTACAGGGTGCGGTCACAGGAACCGAAATACACCCTGTTATCGTGGACGACGGGGGCGGACAGGATGTCCCCTCCCGTACCATGGCGCCAGACCAGGGAACCATCGTTCCTGTCAAGAGCATAGAAATAGTTATCGGCGGAGCCAAAGAGCACGAGATCCTCGGTCAGCGCCGCACCTCCCTGAATATAACCGCCCGTCCGGTAGCGCCACAGCAGATTCCCCTCTGTGGCGTCCAGGGCGTAGAAATAGCCATCGTGGGAACCTACATAGATGATGCCCCGATCCAACAGAAGGGGGGCTGTTATCCACCCATCCGTCTCATAACGCCATAGACGTTCGCCCGTGGCGGCCTCCAGTCCGTATACGCCGCCATCCCAGGCGCCAAAGCAGACCATATCCTCAAAGAGTACGGGGCGCGATGAGATGTTATCCTCCGTCTCATACTGCCACAGGCCCTCGCCGGTCTGGGCGTCGATGGCGTGAAACGCATTATCATCGGACCCCACATAGATCAAGCCATGGCCTACCGATGCCGTCCCCCGCAAATAGTCCCCCGTGGCATAGTCCCAAAGGTAGGAGATGGAGACGCTTTCGACACTGCCACGAGACGCACAGCCACAGAGGGTGAGGAGGGAAAAGAGGATCACGATTTGGGGGACGCACTTTATCTTTGTCATAACGTATAAGTTTTTCCCAGGGAAGGCGAAACTAACTAAGGAACACACCATATAAACTAGGCCCACACAAAATGTGCGGGCCTAGGGGTTTTCCAGGAGCGGGCGACGTGATTCGAACACGCGACAGCCTGCTTGGAAGGCAGGGGCTCTGCCAGCTGAGCTACGCCCGCTTGCTCTATAAACCAGTCGGGGCGAAAGGATTTGAACCTTCGACCTCGGCGTCCCAAACGCCGCGCGCTTCCCGGCTGCGCCACGCCCCGCTGAACTTAGTATACGCAAAAAGGGGTTTCCGTCAAAAGGAACATTGGCTCCACTGAAAGAAGGTCCATGAGTTGCGTCGCACTTGACGTGCTCTAGCAGTTTACTCTTGTTATATGCAGAGTATGCTTTTCTACTGTAAGGTCTCGCGAAAGTGCGACGCAACTGAACGTTTACTGCTTTTTTCAGGAAAGCCAACATTCTGTTTCTACACGTGGATATATCCAATCCCTGGCCCTTCTATAAAAGCCACCACACATACACCACGCTCGGCAGTGCCAAGATCCATACAAAGGGTTGCCCCTCGCTCTCCAGTCTCTCTCGATTGGGCCAGGATATTCGTGCCTTCCACGGGAACAAATCGGCCCGGGAGTCTCGCCCCTCCCCGTCCAGGCTCGTGGGCAAACCGCCTGCCATCCTCCCAAGAAGGAGAGGGATACTTATGAGCATGACCCCGACGCAAACCGAAAGGAGCAACCGTTCGTCGGGAAAGAGGGCAAAAAGGGCCATGAGGAACTTGGCGTCCCCGCCACCAAAGATATGCGCCCTCCAGATGACAAAGATGACCGTCCAGAAGATGACGATGAAAAGAAGCGATGACGAATGTCCCCTCTCGGAACGGGAGATCTGCCAGACGAGCCCACCGAACATGACAGGCACCACCAGCCAGTTCGAGATGTGTTGATACAGAAGGTCCACGGCGGACACCGCTACCAACCAGGCCGTGATAAAAAGTTTGAGGAGCAGCCTTGCCATGTTTATTCAACGCGCCTTGCAGCCCGTAAATTCCGCCTCACCGGAACCCCCGCAAAGCCTCCATCACCTCAATCCCACCGTCTCCAAAAAGTGCTCTATCTCTGGCCCCAGGGCCTGCAGAATGGCATACATGGCCAGGGTCAGGATAATGGTCACCACCACCCATTCGATCAGATCGGGGCCCGATTCGTCTGCCCAGAAGCGCCTTAGATCCCTTAGCAGGTTCATCCTTTACATTCCAGTCACAATAATCGCGAAAAACCCTTCTGTCCATCCACGCGGCGCGCGGATCGAGGACACTTCCCACATCCATAATCTTCTACCATAAACGATATGCTGTCAACAATGTGTAGAGCGAATCTTTTCCTTTGACATATTACACAGAGCGTACTACGGTAGGGGCATACCGTCTGTGTGGAGAAAAAGGACCTGTGACTGCCATCACGCTAAAGTTGACCAGTGTCGCCCATGGGGGAGACGCCGTGGGGAGACATGAGGGTAAAGTCGTGTTTATCCCCCTGGCCATCCCGGGGGAAACGGTGCGCGTTGAGTTGGTGGAGGAGCGCGGACGATACGCCCGGGGCAGGCTGTTGGAGATCGTAGAACCCTCGGAACACCGCGTCACGCCCCCCTGCAACTATTTTGGCCTGTGTGGCGGCTGCCAGTGGCAGCATATGGACTATGATCTGCAGTTGCGCCTGAAACGGCAGATCGTCCGGGATCAACTCGAGCATGTGGGGGAACAGCGCGATCCCCACGTGCTCCCCACCGTGGGCATGAACAATCCCTGGGCCTACCGCAACCGGGTACGGCTTCGCGTGGATAAAAGGGGACAACTGGGATATTATGCCCTATACACCCACGATGTGGTACCCCTCGATAGATGCTTTATCACCCACCCGCTCTTGGACGAGATGTGGGATATGCTGGACATCGAACTCGAGGGGCTGATGGACCTGTCGCTGCGCGCGGGCATCCACACGGGTGAGCGCATGATCGTGTTGCGCGGGCGCGGCGAGACGCCGCCCGAGTTGACGTTGGAGATGCCCATCTCCTGCCTTTATATTCCCCAGCAGGGAGATCCTGTGGTGCTGGCCGGCAGGAGTTATTATGTGGAGGGACTGCGCGGGCGGCCCTTTCAGGTCTCTGGGCCCTCCTTTTTCCAGGTGAACACCCTGCAGACGGAGCGACTCATCAATGTGGTGGGCGAGTATCTAGCGCTTGAACCGGAGGAGGAACTGCTGGACGCCTATTGTGGGGTGGGCACCTTTGCCCTTTCTTTTGCGCATCGAGCAACGCGAGTTACCGGCATCGAGAGTTCCCCCTGGTCCCTCGGAGACGCTGTGGCGAACACCGTAGAGGAGCATGTGGGCTTTTATCAGGGAACCGTGGCGGGGGTCCTGACGGATGTCGACGTTTCGTGTGATGCGCTGGTGCTCGATCCGCCCCGTACTGGCTGCGAGCAGGAGGCGCTGGAGGCCCTGATACGCTGCGAACCCCTCCGCATGGCCTATGTCTCCTGCGATCCCTCTGCCTTCTCGCGAGATATCCTGCGCCTGGACCATCTGGGATACGAACTGGTCGAGGTCCAACCCGTGGACATGTTTCCCCAGACGTATCACGTAGAGTGTGTGGGACTTTTGCGCCGCAAAAGATAAGGGGTAAATTTGCTTAAATAGTCACTTTGTGGTATAGTTCCTATCAGAGGATTTACAGTTAGTGATGGGAGATTGGAGGGGCTATGGCGCTAAGCAAGGGTGAAAAGAGTGCGGTGATGGATCAGTTTCAGCGGCATGGATCTGACACGGGCTCACCAGAAGTTCAAATAGCTCTCCTGACAAAGCGCATCAATCGTCTGACGGATCATCTAAGAGAGCACAAGCAGGATCAGCACTCTCGCCGAGGTCTACTAAAGTTGGTGGGAAAGAGGCGTCGTCATCTTAATTATCTCCTGGAAGAGGACGAGCAAAAGTATAGAGAAGTCATCACGACACTCGGCCTTCGCCGCTAGGCACATTGAGAGACGATATTGATGGCAGGGGGCAGAAAAGAAAAGGGCACATGCGACGGATAGGGGCATATGCCCTTTTCTTTTGTCCGCCTGTAAGGCGTGATTTTTAGGTTTGGTGATTTGGAGGGCACGGAAAGGGCTTTTGCAGGAATTGGGGAATGTATACCACCAAGAGGTGGGATGTATTCCCCAGTCCCTGAGAAGCCCGTTCCTACCTCTCCATCTACATAATAGTTTCAGTAGTATAGACGGAGAAAGGTTTGGACATGTCAAAAGTACATAGTTACAAGGCAAGACTTGGTGATGGCGACATCACGGTAGAGACGGGAAAACTGGCTCAACAGGCAAATGGAGCGGTGACGATACGGCAGGGAGATACCATGGTCCTTGTGACGGCCACCGCCGACGAGCCCCGCGAGGGGGTAGACTTTTTTCCCCTGCGGGTGGATCTGGAAGAGCGCGATTACGCCGTGGGTGAGATTCCAGGAGGGTTTTTCAAGCGTGAGGGGCGGCCCTCTTCGCAGAGCATCGTACTGTGTCGCACCATCGATCGCCCCCTGCGCGCGCTCTTTCCCGACGAGTTTCGCAATGACCTGCAGATTATCGTCACCCCTCTCTCTTTGGACGAGGAACATCCCTTTGATATCCTCTCCCTCATCGGCGCTTCTGCCGCGTTGACCATATCCGACATCCCCTTTCCTGGGCCTGTCGGTGCGGTGCGTATCGGCTGCGTCGAGCGCGAGTTGGTGGTAAACCCCACGGAGGAGCAGATGGAGGTCAGTTCCCTGGATCTCCTGGTGGCGGGCACGGCCGACTCGGTGCTCATGATCGAGGCCGGAGGGGATGAGGTCTCGGAGGAACTCATGGCCGAAGCCATCGCCCTGGCGCAAAGGGAGATGCAGGATGTCATCGCTATGCAGGAGCGCATGGGCGAGGAGATCGGCCAGGAAAAGTTCGAGGGCGTCTACGACAGGCCGGATCCCGAAATCCTGGAAAAGGTAGAAAATCTGGTCAGAGAACCCCTAGCCGATCTCGTGGCGCGTGGTCTTTCTCGAAAGGAACGCGGTGAGGAACAGGACGCTATCCTCGATCGCGCATTGGAACGCCTTGGTGAGGACGTGGATGAGGATGCGGTGGAAGAGATCTTTGATAAGATCCTCAAGGGCGTTATGCGGGAACACCTGCTCGAGACGGGAAAACGCATCGACGGACGGGATGCGGATACCATCCGACCGTTAAGCGCCGAGGCGGGGCTTTTGCCTCGCGCCCACGGATCCGCGCTCTTTTCCCGTGGCCAGACACAGGTGCTCAGCGCGGTTACCCTGGGGTCGGCCTCCGACGAGCAGATGCTGGACGGGATCCCCGGAGAACTCAGTGGCCAGGAATCCAAGCGGTACATGCACCATTACAACTTTCCTCCCTACTCGACGGGCGAGACGTGGCCCCTGCGGGGCCCCGGGCGGCGCGAGATAGGGCACGGTACGCTGGCGGAGCGGGCCATCGAGCCGTTGCTGCCCGACAGCGAGGAATTTCCCTATACCATCCGCACGGTCTCGGAAGTGCTCTCCAGTAATGGATCCACTTCCATGGCCAGCGCCTGTGCCAGCAGCCTGGCGCTCTTTGACGCGGGAGTACCCATGAAAGATGCCGTGACCGGGATCGCCATGGGGTTGGTCTCAGATGGCGATCGATATACCGTGCTGACGGACATCCAGGGCCTGGAGGACTTTTATGGGGATATGGACTTTAAGGTCACGGGGACCAAGAAGGGGATCACGGCCATCCAGGTGGATATCAAGATCTCTGGATTGCCACAGAAGATCATCCGCGAGGCTTTGGAAGGGGCGCGAAAGGCGCGTCTCCAAATCCTGGAGGTGATGAACGCCTGTCTTCCCCGTCCTCGGGAGGAACTTGCGCCCCACGCGCCGCGCATCGAGACGGTGCAGATCTCCGAGGCAAAGATCGGCAAGCTCATCGGCCCGGGCGGCAAGACGATTCGCAGCATCATAGATGAGACTGGCGTGGCCATCGACGTGGACGATGATGGCACGGTGCACATATCTTCCAGCGATGGAGAGGCCACAGAAAAGGCCCTGGCGCGCATCGAAGAACTGACGGCCGAGGCGGAAATGGGCCGCATCTATAACGGGCGCGTCGTACGCGTTGAGCCCTATGGAGCCTTTGTAGAGTTCCTGCCCGGTCAGGACGGCTTGGTGCATATCTCCCAGTTGGCCGATTACCACGTGCCCAGCGTCGAAGACGTGGTGAAGGTGGGAGACGAGGTGATGGTCATGGTCATCGACATCGCTAGGGACGGAAAGGTCAAGTTGTCCCGTCAGGCAGTCCTTGAAGGCTGGACGGTGCAGGAAGCGCGCCGGCGCGATCGCACCCTCAGCGAAGAGCCGGGAGAACGGCGAAGCGGCTCCCGGGACCGTCGTAGCAGAAGGCGCTAGATAAAAAGGACATTATCCCAGAGGCACGCGATCTCTTTCCATCCGGAAGAGGCGAGGTGCCTCTGGCCCTCGTACATACAATGTAGCCATCCAGGAATGCGAATGCTGTAATGGAAGAGAACAAACCACCCGTCAAATCATGGTTGCGTGAACTCGTAGAGTCCGTGCTGCCTGCCCTCATCATCGTCCTGGTGATCAACGTCTTTCTGGCCCAGGCGACCCGAGTAGAGGGACAGAGCATGGAACCCAACCTGCACGACAATCAGCGGTTGATTATAGAGAAGGTGAGCTATCGTTTCCGTTCGCCCGAGCGGGGCGACATCGTCGTTTTGCGCCCCCCTCAGCAGTCCAGCGAACCTTTGATCAAGCGCGTGGTTGGGTTGCCCGGGGAGACGTTGGAGATTCATGATGGCCGGGTATATGTCGATGGTGAGTTGGCCGACGAACCCTATCTGAATCAACCCACGTGGGGTGCTCTCGATCCCATCCTCATCCCGGAGGAGCACGTTTTCGTCATGGGAGATAACCGGAGGGCGAGCAACGATTCGCGGGCTTTTGGCGTGGTAGCCTTTGATGACATCATCGGTAGAGCGTGGGTGCGGTATTGGCCGCCTGCAGAGATCGGGCCCATAGCCATCCCCTGAGGGGGAGATCAAAGAGCGGGGACAAATTTCTGTCCCCGCTCTTTTTGCTTTTAGCGCCCGTTGGCACCCCGAAAAAGTACTGGTTTTGTATGGGCTCTCTCATCCCTCGAAGAAAAGGATGTTCAGGGCTCGAAAGGAGAAAGATGATAGAAGACTATTTCGTGGTCAACTTTCACGAGCATCCCAACGATGGCCTGCTCAACAAAAATCGCGAGATGGGCATCGACATGTCCGTCCTGCTCTCGGTGGGACCCGGGGGCCAGACCAGAGCGGTGGAGATGGCCCGCGACCATCCACAGCGGTTCGTACCCTTTTATTGGGTGGACAATACCCGCGATTTGACCCATGAGCCCGAGCACCTGCGCCGGGCCGTTGAGGAGGACGGGATACGCGGCGTCAAGTTTCAGCCTATGGACCAGCACTGGTTCCCCGATGACGAGCGAATCTATCCCATCTATGAGGTGTGTGCCGAATTGGGCCTCGTCTGCACGTGGCACGCGGGGATAGTGAACCTGGACTTTAAATATGAACTGGGCGTGCCCATGCTCGCCCGCTACACGGATCCCCTGGCCATCGATCGGGTGGCTTTTGATTTTCCCAGTCTCCCCCTGTGCATCGCCCATATGGGCGGCAACTTTCATTACAGGGCCCTCGTCCTGGCAGAGAAGCACGAGAACGTCTATCTGGATACGGCATTTTTGCACTTTTTCTGCCCCCGTATGCTGCCCCACATCTCGCCCGGTGAACTCATCTCCCACGCGGTGCGACATGCGGGCGCAAAGAAAGTGCTCTATGGCAGTGAGGGTGTCTGGCCCCAGACGATCCTCACCCTCGATCTCTCAAAAGAGGAAAGACGGCAGATCCTTGGGGGCAACGCTCTCAGATTGCTGGGCATCGAGCACCCCACAGTCTAGGAAAAACTTCGTTGACCTCAGGTGCCATGAGGGTATATAATCGGAGTCATTGAGAACTATATGAAGCGCCTTTGGCGCACAAGGAGAGAATGTGATGGCCTATGAAAAAAAGTCCTATCTGCAACACACGGCAGTCTATGTGAAGGATATCAAGTGGCACATTCGTTTCTTTGAGGAGGCCCTGGGTATGCCCGTGGATAGGGCACAGGGCCCCGAGGACGATCCCGAACAGGTATGGACGGTGGGGGGCGTGCAGTTGGTCTCTGATCCGGACTTTGAGGGGCCCGAGGGACGCATAGCCCACCTGGGCATCGTGACCGAGGATCTGGACGCCGCCCTGGAGGAGGTCTACAAATGGGGCGTAGAGGAGATGCCCCAGGGCCACAACTGGTTCACTCTGCCCGGCGGGTTGGCCATCGAACTCATGCAGGAAGAGGATTAGCCGTTACCCCACAAGCGCCCGAGAAAGAGACCTCTCGGGCGCTTTTTTCGTCCCGACCAACCCGCGATACATCTCTTTCCCCTATTTTGTCAACTCGCCGAATATATCCACCATCCAGTCAATTTCGGGATCGGGACAGGATGCGGTCCGGGCTTTTTTTATCATGTCCTGGGCCTCGTTGAGGAGAATAAAGTAACTGAGGCGTCCCTTTGTTCGCTGGTCGGTATGGGCCGCCGTGATCACGCCCACGAGCCGCCCTGTATCGTCGAGCACGGCGCCGCCGCTGCTCCCGGGAAGCAGTTCCGAATCCGTTTTCCCCAGATGTAGATCGTCCTGGAAAGGGTAAAAGCCGGCCATGGAGCCCCGCGTGAGGGTGAGGGTCTCCCCTCCCAGAGCCGGATAGCCCAGTCCCATGAGAGGCTGCCCCAGTTCGAGGGCGCCCGAGTCTCCCAGGGGCATCGGGGTGAACGACGATCCCTCGATGCTTTGTCCCTCGTTGTCCCACAGGATCTGCAGCACCGCCAGATCCCTTTTCTCATCCGAGATCAGGAGACAGGCGATATACCACGCGGACGGCGGCTCGTGGGCGTCTTTTGCCAGCCCCACAAAGGCCAACCCCTCCTCGTTGACCGGGACATCGCCCATCTTTTCGGTCATCAGGTGATAATTGGTGATGACCAGGCCCTCCGAGGAGATGACACTTCCCGACCCGCGCGATACATGCCAGAGGGCGGGATCGGGGACGATGATCAATGCCGTGGCCTGTTCGGCCCGCCGAAGCGGGCTGGACACGGCGGTTCGGGAGGGGAAAGCGACCTCCACGCCCGAGCGGTTATCATCGGAAAGCCGCTGGAGATTTCCAACGATCTCCTCTCCATCGAACAGGGGGAGAATCCGGGGATAGAGTACAGCCATGATGAGCCCGCCCACGATCAAACCGGCGACGACATAGCCCAGTATCTGTCGTCTCTGTGTCTCTTTATCCGCTCCTACAGCCAAAAGCCTCTTTGCCGCCCGACCCATCTGCTGTGCAAGGTCTGGACGGCGATCGTTTTCTCCCCCGACTGCCGCTTCCATCGGGGACGCGGGGTAGGAGGAAGGCCTCTCCCCTTCATATTCGGGGCTGGGAGGACGGTCGGCCTCGGGAGAACCGTCCTGTAACGTCTCCGCTCTGGCCTCGAGTTCCCGCTGCATGCGCCTCGCCTCGCCATCTGCAGGATGCACCTCTAATACTCGACGCACCAGGTGCAGGGCCTTCTGGGGATCCTGGCAGGCTTTGGCTTTGCCCAGCAGGGCACGGGGATGGCCAGGCACCTGGTCCAGGGCTCGATCAAAGTATCCCTGGGCCTGGTGCCAGTGGCCCAGTTCCACCCCCATCTCTCCGAGCCTCAAGAGTTCCTCTACGGACTCTTTTTCTTCCATGTCCCTTCACACCGTATGATCGCCGAGGCTGACCGTCGACTATATCATACCATGTCAAAGTTCTTAAAGGATAAAGCCCTCATAAAATAAACGTCAATATACGGGGCGAATGACGTCAAAGCGGCCCAGGATGGGGTCCTCCAGGCGCACCATGTGCTCTCGCATGCGATCCAAAAGCTCGTTCTGTATCGCCTCGGTCTCGGGCATATCGATGAGGTTGCGCATCTCCCAGGGATCGCCCACCATGTCGTACAGTTCCCCGATATCGGAGACGTTGTACACCAGTTTGTGGGTGCGGGTGCGTATCATGCGCTGGGGAAAGGGAAAGATCTGCGACTGAAACGCCGTATAGATGCTATCACGCCCCGTGGAAACCTCCCGCCCCAGGACGTTGTCCAGTATGCTCTGGCTGTCGGGCAGGTCCGGCGGTGGCGCCCCTGCCATCTCCAGGAAGGTGGGATAGAGATCGTGCAGGTAGACGAAATCGTCGCATACGCTGCCCGGCGCCTCACAGTCGGGATGGGCCACCACCATGGGCAGATGGTAGCACTCCTCGTAGGTAAAGGGTCCCTTTTCGATGAGGCGGTGCGCGCCCATCATATCCCCGTGGTCGGTGGTGAATATGACCACGGTGTCCTCCTCGAGGCCCAGGTCGCGCAGCGCGTCCAGCATGCGCCCCACCAGGTCGTCGATCATGGTCACATAGCCCCAGTAGCGGGCCACGATCTCGCGCCAGCCCTCCCAGCCGCCACCGGAGAGGCCCCAGTAACGCTCGTAAAGTTCCTGCACGCGGGGTTTGCATTCCCAGGTCTCGGTGAAACTGGGCTCCTGGGGAATGTCGGCGGGATCGTACATGGAATAGTAGGGCTCGGGCACGAAACAGGGCGTGTGCGGCCCCCAAAAGTTGGTCCAAAGAAAAAAGGGCCTGTCGTCGTCCTTGAACTGACGCATGAGATCGATGGCGAACTCGCTCGCCATATACTCGAAGGAACTCTCCACGCTGCCCGACTGCAGGGCGTACATCTCTTGCTGCTGC
Organism: Anaerolineales bacterium; assembly: GCA_046538105.1. Classification (GTDB taxonomy): domain Bacteria; phylum Chloroflexota; class Anaerolineae; order UBA1429; family UBA1429; genus JAWLEV01. The sequence continues at coordinate 36,671 of JBKHJO010000021.1, forward strand.
TTGCCCGGGTTGTCCCCATAAAATGCTTCCAGCACTCTTGGAGGCTCGAGACCGCGGTCCGCCAGATATTCCTTATAGTGGGGCGGCCGGCTGCCCCGCTGCATGTAGCGCAGTCCCTCGACCAGCCCGTCGGTGGGAGGATAGCCGTAACCGGGGAAATCCTTGCCCTGAAAGCCATACTCGCTGGGCACCCTCGCCCCATCCACGTGCCACTTGCCGGCATAGCCCAGATTGTATCCGGCGTCTCCCAGTTCCGTGGCCAGGTTGGGGACATCGGGGTTCAGGATATCGTCGTTCACACGGACATGATTCTTGTGGGGATAGAGGCCCGTGAACAGGGCCGCCCGGGCCGGGGAACAGGGGCTGGTGGGCGTATAGGCGGCGTCAAAGCATACGCCGCCCTCGGCCAACCCGTCAATGTGGGGGGTGCGACAGGTGGGGGCGCCGTAACAGCCCAACGTGTCGCGGCGCTGCTGATCGGTGACGATGAGGAGGATATTCTTGCGCGCATTTTCCTCTGCCATGGAGAACTCCTTATATACCGTATCGTCGATTTGTCCCTATCATAGAGCAGGAAGCAGGCCATAGCAACTCGACGGCCCATCGTTCAGCCCTGGATGTCGCGTCTGGCGTCCTTCCGGACAAAGGGCGGCGCCACGTCGGAAGTGACCAGGTCTCTATAGCGCCCCGGCTTGCGGTAGGCGTTGCCCCACACCTCCCGCCGGCGGTAGTCCCTGAGCGCCTCCAGGTCAAAGGCGGCGATGTACACCCCCTCCTCCTCGCCGGCCTCGACGAGGCAGGTGTCCCTCGATGCCCCCGCTTGATCGAAGGCTATACCGTCAAAGGCCACGGAATGCCCGTTATGTTGTGGGGCGGCATAGTTGGCCATGGCTACCCCCAGCATATTCTCATAGGCCCGGGCCCTGAACTGGCCCAGGCGGTTCTCCTCCAGTTCACAGGCGTTGGGGGTGAGGATCAGTTCCGCGCCCTTGAGCATGAGGATGCGGGCGCTCTCGGGGAACTCGCGGTCGAAGCAGATCATGGCCCCCACCTGCACCTCGCCCCGCCGCGTATCCAGGGAGCAAACGTAAAAATCCTCCCCCGGCGTGAGCAGGGCCTCCTTGTCCCATTCGCAGGTGTGCACCTTGGCGTAGGTCATGGCGATCTCGCCGTGGCGGTCGATGAGGGAGAGGGAGCACCGTGGCGCGCCCGGCCAGTGCTCCAGGTAGGTCAGGGCGATGGCCATGTCGAGTTCTCTGGCCAGGGCCCGAAAGTGGGTGACGAAATCGCCCTCCCGGTCGATGGCCTGTGCCAGCCAGGCCTCGCGGGCGCCGGGGTCCGACGCGTCGGGGAAAGTATAGCCCACGTTCCACATCTCGGGAAAAAGGGCGATGTCGGCACCCATCTCGCTGGCCCGCCGGCAGAAGCGCTCGCCCTTTTGTCGGTTGGCCCCCTGGTCATAGCCCGAGGCCGTCATCTGTAGGAGTGCTATGTTTAGGGGGGTCATAGTTGGGCCTCTCTTGGCAAAGATGTAGCGGATATATTGCATGGATCTCTACTACAAGGGTTCTTATTAGAGTCGTGTGTAAGGCCTTACTGGTAGATCTGAGTCGATCATGCAATGGACAATACCCAAAATAAACTAGAGGTGACGGACAATAGCTCCATATCTGCTAGGTTCCTCGTGTAAATACTCAAAAAGTCAAAGGAAGCTATCTTCGTCCATGATACTAGTCTACTTGTCGAAGACGTTGAACTTGGGCTGAGTATAAGCGACCTGGTCCGATCTTTCTGCTATATCTTTATCAACTTTGGCAGGATTATCAACATCAGGAATCACGCGATCGTCACAGAAGAATATTATCTCTGATCCCTCATAACGATCAGCGGCGCTGTAGTGTAGATCATAGACCAAGAATGGTCTTCCAGCATATATATCCCTTATTTCAGGTGTATTATCATAACTTATAATCCACTTGTGATCCACAGTAGAAATCAATTGGGAAATCTTTTCATGGTCTTTGTGCTCATAAGAGTTCTTATACAGCTCCCCACCTTTGTCATAATAGGGAGGATCCAAATAAACCAGAGTCTCAACAGGAAACCGTGGTAAGAGTTCTACAATGAAATCGGCAGCGTCTTCATTATAGATGCTGATTCGATTCTGATAGCGACCTATATGTCGAATACGGTGAATCAAATCGGTTTTGTTGAATCTTGCGTGTATTTTGTACTTTCCGTCTTGATTCTTACCCCCGATTACTCCGCCCTCAATAATCCCAGATCTATTCGTTCGATTAAGGAAGAATGTCGAAAATCCCAGGTTGAACAAAGAAACAGCCTCTCGTTGTTCCTGGATTTCTTTCTGATAATACCACTCATCTATCGTAACCTCGGTGGTTCTAATTTGCTCACATAGTCTATCTGTTTCATGAAGGACCGAGTACCAAAAAGCATAAATTGATCGATCAAGATCATTAATGTGGGCATGTGAAACAAAGCCATCGAACAAGAGTTCCAAAGCGATAGCAGCCCCTCCCGCGTACAATTCAATGTAATGTCCATCAGACAGTCCGTTGCCCGCGTATATCAACTTAATAAAATTCGCTAGTCTTCTCTTGCCGCCAGGATACCTAAGCGGCGAATAGTAGGGCATGAT
>JBKHJO010000071.1:0-10222 GCA_046538105.1 Anaerolineales bacterium
ACTTTATCATGAGCGAAGAGGGTCAGGAAGTGGTGGCTGAGGAGTACATCCCGGTTAGCGGCGCGTCCGAGGAGGCTGAGGAAGAAGAGGCAGAGGCGGTTCAGATCAGCATCGCGGGCTCGACGACGGTGCAGCCGCTGGCGGAATCCCTGGCCGAGGCATATGCGGCCGAGAACCCGAACGTACAGGTCGACATACAGGGTGGCGGCTCGAGCGTGGGTGTCAAGTCAGCGGGCGAGGGCACGGTGGATATCGGTCAGGCCTCGCGAGAGGTCAAGGACTCGGAGAAGGAAGAGTATCCCAATCTCAAGATCTATGCCATCGCGCGAGACGGGATCGCCATCGTGGCACATCCGGATGTGGCAGTGGATGGATTGAGCAAGGACGAGGTACGTCAGATCTTTGCCGGCGAGATCACGAACTGGAGCGAGGTCGGCGGATCGGATGCCAACATCACGGTGGTGGCGCGGGAGGAAGGATCCGGCACGCGGGGAGCCTTTGAGGATATGGTGATGGGCGAGTCGGTGATCGCGGACGCGGCGTTGCTGCAGTCCTCGAATGGGGCGGTCAAGACGACGGTATCGACGACGCCCGAGTCCATCGGTTTTCTGTCCTTTGGCTACCTGGACGACAGTGTAAAGGCATTGGCAGTAGACGGGGTCGAGGCCACGGTGGCGAACGCAGACAGCGGCGAGTATCCGGTGGTACGACCACTGAACATGATGACCGACGGCGAGCCGACGGGTGCGGTCAAGGGCTTCTTGGACTTTATCATGAGCGAAGAGGGTCAGGAAGTGGTGGCTGAGGAGTACATCCCGGTGCAATAGCTTTTGGCGCCACGTTTCTAACAATATCGCGACGTGCCCCTAAAGGGCACGTCGTACTTTTGGTATGATAGAGGCTCCTTGCCTTATTTTCATATAGTATTTACCTCTTATTAAAGTCCTGTTAAACAATCCTTAAAGGCCTGGTATTAGGATATTCTTGTTGATAGTAAATGAATGGGACAAGGAGTCCATCGAACTGTGACTACAGTGTCAAAAGAGGGATTGACCGTCTCCACTGCCAGCGCTGTGACGGAAGCCACACTCCCGGAGATGACCGATACACCTTGGGACGTGTCAGTCGCGCGTATGGTTTCACGTCTTGCAAGTCCCCCTCTAGTGATGTCGGCCATTATGGTCGCCCTGGCCTCAAGGTTTGGGGGATCAGCGTGGACTTGGGGTATGGTCTACCTGCTGGTCGCTGTCTTGGTGCCGTTCTCCTATCTAGTTGTGCTGGTACGTCGAGGGTTGGTGACGGATCTCGATGTGCGACTGCGAGAGCAACGGACACGGCCTTTGTTACTCACTGCCCTGTGCTCCGCTTTGGCCTTTGTGCTCCTGCTTATCGGTGTGGCACCCCTGCCCATGGTCACCGTGGCAGCCAGTTTTCTAGTGCAGGCTCTCGCCATCTACACCATCACACTGCGCTGGAAGGTCAGCATTCACTGCGCTGTGGCTGCCGGGGCCGCGATCACCGTTTGGGCTCTATGGGGCCAGCCTGTCGTGCTGCTTTTCGGGCTTTTCCTGGTGGCTTGGTCTCGGGTAAGGCTGCGGCGCCACTCTGTGTTCCAGACCATGGTCGGGGCCCTGCTTGGCCTGTCAGTCTCTATGGTGGCCTTTTACATCGTGGGAGGCTAGAGCGCATGCGCATCGCGCTTGCTCGCTTGCTACGAGGATGCGGTGGCGCGATGTCCCGTGCCGCAACGGGCGGTTGAGAGGGAGGGGTGGCCGTTCACTGTCAGGCCTGGAAGGGGCGTTGGACGGGATGGGAGAGGTGTCCAGGGCAGAACGGTTTCTTTGGAGGAGCAATGGACAATCCAAGCGATAGATGGGCTCGCTAGATAGAAATCGAGGCGGTTGAATGGAAGATAAACCATTGATCTTGGTGACGAACGACGACGGTATCGATTCCATGGGCTTGTGGGCGGTGGTGGAGGCCGTCTTGCCCTTGGGAGATATCTTGGTGGCCGCTCCCGACCGGGAATGGTCCGGTGGGGGGCGGTCCATGCCACCCGATCTCACAGGGGATATCAAAGCCGTGGAACCAAAGGTGGATTCCAAAAGGGTCGAGGCCTACGCTCTGGATGCCAGTCCAGCTTTGGCGGTGGTCTGTGCCATGTTGAAGCTGGCCAGGCGGCGGCCGGCTCTTGTTGTGTCGGGGGTGAATCGCGGTCTTAACGTGGGAGTGGAGGTGACCATCTCTGGCACCGTGGGGGCGGCCCTTGAGGCAGCCGCATTCCAAATTCCTGCCCTGGCCGTTTCGCTGGACATACCGCAAACACAGGATGTGACAGGCGATGGGGGAATCGATTACACGGCGGCCAGGGCTTTTACGAGAAGATTTGCCAGACAGCTGTGTGGTGGCAGCGTTTTGCCTGCGGACGTAGGCGTCTTGAATATCAACGTACCGTACGAGGCTACACCGGAGACCCCGTGGCGTCTCGCCAGGCTATCGCGCCAGCGTTACTGGGTGCCCAGGGATCCAGGGCGCCACGGGGAAGATGGTTACTTTGCGTATAGTTGTGTCCGGAAAGTTAAAGCCTCCGAGTTAGGCTCTGACGTGCGCACCATCAGGGTGGACGGTATGGTTTCTGTGACACCCCTCTCTTTGGATCTGACATCACGGGTAGCGTTCGCAGAGTATGGGGAGGGATATGATCACCAGCATGTGGCCCGCATTACCGAACTCTTGGACATTGCGTATGATGGGGATCTGGATCCGGCGCTTGTTCCCCTTGTGGCGGGCGCGGGGGAGTAGATTTAATCTAGGACATGGGGTGTCGTTTCCGGAGATGATCGAGCCCGGCAGGTGAATCCTTGGTTCTGGATTATGAACTCTTCTGACTATCAGGAATGTGGAACAGTTTGTTGGATCTTAACAGGAACCCGAACATTTAGTATAATGGAACATAGAACTTGCGTAATTCGGAGTGCCCCCTAGATTTGGACATTCACGGTAGTTAGTATAGGGTCAGTTCAAGAAAGGGGAATGACAGAGGGAAGAAGACATGCGGATGAGACGTATCGTTGATAGGGCAGTTTGGGGCATATTGTTTGCCAGTGCCCTGGTATCCATCTTTGTGGTTTTTTTGATTTTTGTTTTCACAATGCGGGAGGCTTGGCCAGCCTTTCGAGAGATCGGTCTGGGCCCGCTATTGACAGACATCGTGTGGCGTCCTCAGCAGGAGAGATTTGGTATCCTATCGATGATCACAGGCTCGATTCTGGTCACCTTGGGTGCTGTGATACTGGGAGTTCCGCTGGCGTTGGGAGGGGCGATCTTTTTGGCCGAGGTGGCTCCCCCGGGGGTGCGCGAGGTGGTGCGTCCGGCGGTAGAATTGCTGGCCGGTATCCCCTCGGTCATCTATGGCCTATTTGGGATGGTGGTACTGGTGCCCCTGGTGCGCAGGATCCCCGTCCCCGGCAATACGGGATTTGGGCTGTTGGCCGCCTCCATTGTATTGGCGGTCATGGTCCTTCCCACCATTACCAATATCGCCGAGGATGCTATACGCTCTGTACCTCGGGAGTACAAAGAGGGGGCCCTGGCGCTGGGGGCCACGCACTGGCAGACGATCGTCGGCGTGATACTCCCGGCGGCGCGCTCGGGCATCATCGCCGCCGTCATCCTGGGTGTGGGCCGCGCACTGGGGGAGACCATGGCCATGATCATGGTCATTGGAAACTCGATATCCTTTCCCAGTCCGTTGACTGATAACCCCCTGACGCTGGTTCTCAGGCAGGCGCGGACGCTGACGGGTAACATCGCTGTGGAGATCATGTATGCTACGGGCCTACATGAGGATGCTCTCTTTGCTACCGGGGTCGTACTGTTTGTGCTCATCATGCTAGTCAATAGTTCGGCACGCTCGGTAATCCATAGGGGGGGGAATGAGCAATAATAGAGGATTGTCGTATGTCATTCCCCTTAACCGTCCTTCGGGGCGTGATGTGGATGACGGGGGGCTCGAGCCGGGGACAAGGGCCTCCATCGCCCGTCGCCACCTTATCCAAAAGGTGGCTTTTGGCCTTCTCTGGGTGGCCGGATTCACCGCTGTGGGCGTTGTTCTGGCGATCATACTGTACGTCGTCCTGCGGGGAGGCAGGGTCGTCGATCTCGAATTCTTGACAACCCCTCCCCAAGGGGGCCTCTCCGACGTGGGAGGGATCTCGACGACAATCGTGTCCACGGTCTATCTCGTCTTCTGGGTTATCGCCATCGCGGCGCCGCTGGGTGTGATGGCGGCCATATTTCTCGTGGAATATGCGGAGGAGATGCGCGGAGGGGTGGGGATGGTTCCCTTCTTGGTGCAGATCATTCGCTTTGCCGTCGAGTTGCTGGGGGGCGTTCCCTCCATCATCTTTGGACTCTTTGGCTATGCGTTGTTCGTCTCGGCACAGGCCATGGGGTGGGGATTCTCCCTGCTGTCCGCCGCCGTGACGGGCGCCTGTCTCGTTCTGCCCGTGATCATCCGGGCCAGCGAGGAGGCCATCCGCGCCGTCCCGGATTCCTATCGCCGGGGGAGCCTGGCTCTGGGGGCCACCAAGTGGCAGACGGTGTGTAAGGTGGTGCTTCCCGCCGCCGCGCCGGGCATCGTGACCGGCATCGTGCTCAGCGTGGGGCGCGTGGTAAGCGAGACGGCGGTGTTCTTTGTCACGTTTGGGGGCACGACCCGGGCACCTGAAAGCCTCTTCGATCTTGGCAGTCCGGGGCGTTCTATGGCCCTTCACGTTTATTATCTGGCCATGGAGACGCGCGCCTTTGACAAGGCCATGGGCACGGGAGCCATCCTGATTGCCACCATCGTATTGATCAATCTGACGATTAACATCATCTCACGCCGCCTGACGGTTAAACTGAAAGGGAATTAGATGGAAGAAGTAAAACTAAGGACAGAGGAGTATAGCCTGTTTTACGGTGATTTTCAGGCCCTGCGCGAGGTGAACCTCGAGATTCTGGCCCATCACATCACGGCCATCATCGGTCCCTCCGGATGTGGAAAGAGCACCTTTCTGCGTACCTTTAACCGCATGAACGATCTGATCGCCGGTGTGAGTGTGAATGGCAAAGTCCTGTTGGACGACCAAGACGTCTTTCAGATGGATGCCGTGGAACTGCGGCATCGCGTGGGGATGGTGTTCCAGCACCCGAACCCGTTTCCCAAGTCGATCTTTGACAATGTGGCCTATGGGCCCGTGGCTCACGGGCTGCGGGATCGGAGCAAACTTGCAGGGGTTGTGGAAAAGAGCCTGCGGGATGCAGCGCTCTGGGACGAGGTAAAGGATGATCTGAATCGCTCGGCCCTCTCCCTCTCTGGTGGTCAGCAGCAGAGGTTGTGCATAGCGCGGGCCCTCGCCGTGGAGCCGGACGTCATCCTCATGGACGAGCCAGCCTCGGCGCTCGATCCCATCGCCACCCTGCGCATCGAGGATCTGATTCAGGCGCTCAAGGAGGAATACACTATCATCATCGTGACCCATAACATGCAGCAGGCGGCGAGGGTCTCCGATTACACGGCTTTCTTTATGATGGACGAGGACCGGGCCGGGTATCTGGTAGAGTATGGGCCGACGAAAGGCCTCTTTACCAATCCGCAAAAAAAGGTCACCGAGGATTATATCACCGGCAGATTCGGTTAATCTTGCCCTGGAGACTTGATGAAAAAAACAAAAGTCCTTTTTCTCTGTGTCGGAAACAGGGCACGCAGCCAGATGGCCGAGGCGTTCCTGAGAAAATATGGCGGCGACCAGTTTGAGGTATACAGCGCGGGCCTGGAGCCGGAAGCCATCCACCCTTATGCCTATCGCGTGATGGAGGAGGTAGGGCTGGATCTGGAAGGCCACTATTCCAAGGGGGTCAAGGAATTCCTCAATGAGATGTATTTTGGCATCCTCATCACCGTATGTAGCAAGGCCGAGGCCCGGTGCCCCACGTTCCCCGGTCTTGGGGAGAGGCATTATTGGCCGGTAGAGGACCCCGTGGCCTTTGAGGGGCCAGAGGGGGAGAAAATAAAAAAGTTTCGCCAGGCGCGGGATCAGATAGAGCGACATATTCTGGACTGGTTGGAGGAGAGGAATAGGGGGGCTCATGGCTAAGAGACACGTGCTTTTTCTATGCACGGGGAATTCCGCCCGCAGTCAGATGGCGCAGGGTCTTGTCAATCATTTTCTGGGCGATCGCTGGGAGGCATTTTCGGCGGGGACGGCGCCTGCTGGCTATGTGCATCCTCTGGCCATCAGGGTCATGGCCAAACAGGGCATCGACATCTCCGATCAGCATTCCAAGTCCGTGGAGCAGTTCAGGGAAAAAGACTTTGACCTCGTGATCACCGTCTGCGATCAGGCGGCTGAGAATTGCCCTTTGTGGCTGGGATCGGGCAGCGTGGTGCATGCCGGTTTCCCGGATCCGGCGGCTGCCAAAGGCAGCGACGCGGAGCGCATGCAGGTCTTTTGCCGCGTGCGCGACGGGCTCCGTGAGAAGGTCTTTGACTACCTGCAGGAGGAGGAAGAAGAGATCTAGGGAGAAAGGGCCGATGCTCCGGGGGGCCTTTGATCGAAACCTGCGGTACCTACAAGACGATGTGTTAGCACTGGGAAGTATGGTGGAGACTTTTCTTTTCGCGTCGATAAAGGTCCTTAAGCGTCAAGATCGGGAGGGGGCCCGGCAACTCATCGCCGATAATCGGCAGGTGAATGACAGACGCTTTGCCATCGAGGATGACTGTCTTTATCTCATCGCCACGCAGCAACCCATGGCCAGCGACCTCCGCACGTTGGCAGCCGTTCTGGAGATTGTCCGGCAACTGGAGCGTATAGGAGACTATGCAAAGGGTATCGGGCGCATCACCCTCATGATGGACGCGGAGCCCGTGGATCACTTTCCCGTCGAAATTCCGCGCATGGCGGAAAAGACACGGGACATGCTGCACAGGGCGTTGGATGCCTTTGTGTACAAGGACCTTGAGCTTGCGAGGGCCATTCCTCGAGAGGATGATGTCGTGGATGCCCTGTATAACAAAGTGTATGAGGATCTTCTTGGCGTCATCGTCGCGCGCCCTCGAAGGATGAACCAGGCTTCCCATCTTCTCTGGGTCGCCCACAACCTGGAGCGAGGGGCGGATAGGGTGACCAATATCTGTGAACGGGTGATCTTCTCCATGACGGGGCAATTGGTGGAGATGGATGTGGACGATTGGGCTCAGAATCCCATGCCCACGTCCTTTGATAGAGCGGAGGATAATCTTTAGCTGATATAGATAATCGGGGCTTGAAATCGATCGTTCCGAGACTGATAAAGGCGCGGGGGAGGAATCCTCCGCGCCTTTTTGCAACTCGCTATGATTGAATGAACGTCGACTATTAGCCCTTTACGGCGCCGGCCGTGAGGCCCGCCACCAGGAAGCGCTGCCCCAAAAAGTAGAGGAGGAGGACGGGAAGACTCATGATGAGGGCCCCACTCATGATCTCGCCCCACATAAAGACATCACCATAGATCCATCCTGCCAGCGCCACGGGCATGGTCCACAGTTCCTCTTTGTTGTTGAACAGCATTGGCAGCAGATATTGGTTCCAGGACATGGTAAAGGTATAGACGCCGACAGCGGCCACGCCCGGTGCCGCCAGAGGAAAGACCACTTTTGCCAGTGCGCCCAGTCGCGTGCAGCCGTCGATCATGGCCGCCTCTTCCAGTTCCATAGGGATGCTGGTAAAGTAGCCCTTTAACATCCAGGTGGAGTAGGGGACGGTGAAACTCAGGAAACTGAGCACTAGGCAGGTCAGGCTGTTGAGTAATCCCAGTTGGCTCATGAACACGTAAAGGGGGATCAACGTCATGGTACCTGGGATGAGGTAGGTGAAAAAAATGGAACTGGCCATGAAATCGCGCCCCGGAAAATGCAGGCGGGATATACTGTATCCCGCCAGCGAGGAGCCCACAATGGCGATGGTGGTGACAAGCCCCGATACTACCACACTGTTACGCAATTGTACGAAAAACGGCGTGCGCTGGAACAAGTGAAGGGAAGCCTCAAACGTGGGATTCAGGGGCCACAAGGTGGGGTCGGGCCTGTAGAGTTCTGCCTTTGGTTTGAACGCCGTGACGAGCATCCAGTAGATGGGAAAAAGCACCAGTATCAGAATGAGCGCCAAAAGCAGGAAACTCAGCCCCCTATAAACCTGTGTTCTCAACTTGTAGCCCATCGTTACACCTCCTCTCCGGATACCGCTTTGTTCAGAAACACGATCAGTATGGAGAAAAAGGGAATCAACAGCACGGGCACAGCCGCCGCTTTGCCCAACTCCAGGCCCTGGAAGGCGAGTTTGAAGGTCAGGATGGAAAAAACCTCGCTCGCTTTTCCCGGTCCGCCTCGGGTGAGCACCCAGACATCTGTAAATATATTGGCGTTCCAGATAAAGGAGAGGAGACATACGATCAGGATCACGGTTCGCAGGCTGGGTAGGGTGATGTGCAAAAAGCTCTGGAAGGCCGACGCGCCGTCGATGCGGGCTACCTCATAGAGTTCCTCCGGGATGGCCTGCAGGCCGGCCAGTAGGTTGATGGTAAAGAAGGGAAATCCACGCCACAGGTTCAACAGGATGATAGAGGGCATGACCCATCTCCGGTCCCCCAAAAAGTTGATGGGCACATTGACGATGCCCGTTTCCATAAGCAAAAAGTTAAAGACTCCGAACAGGTCGTTGTACATCCAGGCCCAGATGAGAATGGCGGCGATGGAGGGCATGGCCCAGGGCAGGAGCACGGCGCCTCGCACGAACCCTCTACCCAGAAAGCGCTGGTTGATGAGCAAAGCCACCAAGAGCCCGAACACCAGTTTGAGGACCATGGCCGCAAAGGAGAACCAGAGGCTTCTTATGATCGCCTCGATCAATCTTGGGTCGCTTATGAGTTCGATATAGTTTCTCAAGCCTATGAAACTGGGGTTCGTATAGCCGATCATCTTGTTGGTGAGACTGTACCATATACCAACGATGCCTGGATAACCGACCAGCACCAACAAAATCGTGGCAACTGGCAACAGAAAGAGGTATCCTATAACAGTCTCCTCGTGAACCAAATACCATTGTTGCACCGATCTTGCGAATTTCGTCACGCTCGCATTCCCCCTGTTCGCTTTCAATCCCATATACAGTCGGGAACGGGAGATCCTGGTATCTCCCGTTCCCGATTTCATTGCCGCTATTCTTGTTCCTCGTACTTTTCTTTGATCTCGATCACCTGTTCTTCGAAATCGTCCAGGGCTTCCTGAGGATCCCATTCCTCGACGGCGATGCGGCTGGTCATCTCCGACCATAGCCATTGATCGCCGATCTCGCCGATCCAGGGGGAAGGATCGCCAGGTTCGAAATCAAAGCGCAAGTTCTCCAAAAAGCCTATGACCTGGCTGTTGATCCGATCCTCGGTAAAGAACTCCATCTCGCGATAGTCCTTCAGGACGGGGAAGAACATGGACCCGGCGGCTTCCAGGTTGTCGGGATACCTCTCGGGGGCCAACACGCCCTTGATCACCTCTGCGGCCAGGTCGGGATGCTCGCAGGAGGTGGGGATCGATATAACGTTGGTCCCTCCCATGCACACGGGTTGTGCCGGACCTGGTAGGGGAGCGACGACGGTGTCCTCGAAAAATCCCGGATCGTCCTGACGCATATTATAGATGATGCTGCCCGAGTTGTACACGCACGCACATTGTCCGCTCAGGTAGGCCTTGTTGTTCCCCGTGTCGTCCCAGCCCGTCACGCCAGGGGGCATCACCTCATGTTCGGTCAGTAGATCGCAGTAGAAGGTGATAGCCTCCAGGGCCTCGGGGCTGTTGACTACTATGTTACCCTCCTCGTCCTGGATGCTACCGCCAAAGGCAAAGACCATCTGCCACATAAAGTTGTTGCCATCGGGACAGTCGGTAAAGGGGTTACCAAAGCCCCAGACTCTATCTGCCGGATTGGTCACTGCCTGCATGGCTTCCAGCCAATCGTCCGTAAGGTCGTCAAAGGGGGGCTCATAGCCCGCCTCGCCAAAAATATCGCCCCGATAGTACAGATATTGGGGCTCCTGGTGGAACGGGACGCCCCACTGTTTGTCGTCGATGGTGACGTTGTTCTTCATGGCTTCGAAAAAGCCACCGCCCGTCTGTCCGATCTCTTCAAACACGTCGGAGACGTCG